>CAIPMW010000001.1 GCA_903866255.1 uncultured Chlorobiaceae bacterium
TCCGTAATGCTCACGACGAGAGCTTTTGACAAACGCCGCTTACGGTGGTTTGCATCCTGCTCCTGCAAGCCGAATGCGAGGGGCCGACCCTCATCTCTTGCACTGCTTATCTACAGCGCACATCGCTCAGTTTAGGTTCATAACTGGTGGCAAAATATTTCCATTCGAAAATTCAGATAATTTGATACTTGATTGTATCTTGGCGCTACACCAGAATTGTTTATAATTTGTTATTTGTATTCACCATCATCCGCATTGTTTGTGTAAAGAGAGGGAGATATATGAGGAATATTGCTATTGACATATCGGAAGAGGAGTTACAACATGTTTGTCAGGCTTACCAAACATTACAACTCTTTATGGAAAAAATCCTCTCCCCAAATGAATTGTATCAGACAAAGTTTCTTCAGGGACTCCATGAAGCTGTTGCCGATGTACAGAATGAGCAGATAAAGGAGGTTACGACCTTTGAAGATTTTATCGCCTGAACGAAAAATTCAGAAAACCTCACGCTTTACGAGAGATGTCAATCTCCTTATGTTTTGAGCCAACGCAACCCCATCTTTTCCTCTATGGGAACCCTCTCAACCGGATAAGCTGAGGTAAAACTATCCGTTTCCAATAGAGCCTCTCTGGCTGAATACTCCCAAATAATGGAAGCAGACTTCAGGACAGATTTCCTCCATCTTCAAAGAAGCCGTTACTGTTATGAAAGAACTGCCATAGAGTGTAAATTTACTTGGCGGCAAGGCTTGCATTGGCTGGCTCGGGCTCCCTGAAATTTTCGGCGAATCGAAAAGCTTTATGGCAACCCTTGAACAAGACAAAAAAATGTCATGAAAATCAACCACCTCGATTTATCGAACTATAAGGGATTCAAAGAGACGAGCATTGACTTCGACGATGACTTCAATTTGATCGTTGGTGAAAACGGGAGCGGCAAGAGCAGCTTGCTTGATGCGTTAGCTGTTGCCGCCGGGAGCTTTTTATTGGGTGTGAAGGGCTACGATTCACGGCATATCAGAGAGGAAGATATCCGTATCGAATACAGCAAACAGAGCGAAAATCCCGTTCCATTGCCCCAGTATCCCGTCTCGGTTGCGGCAAAAGGTTCCATTTCTGATCCCGAGGCACTGCATGGGAAATGGGATCTGGAGTGGAAGCGGGAGATTTATGGCAAAGGGGGCAAGACCACCAGTAAGGATGCCAGAGCCCTGAAAGAGTTGGCGGAAAAGATTGTGATAAAACGCAAGGTTTGAGCCTCATGGGGCAGAAAATCTCTGGCAAATGTTGTTTTGCCCGCTCCGTTCGGCCCGGCAATGATAATAATTTTTTTCAACGTCCTTGCCCGCTCAACTGTTTACGTAATCAGGGATCACAAAAAAGATAACAATTTGATAGTTCAAGCAGGACTGGATAATTCATTATATCCGCCCGGAATCACATCCGATTAAATTTTTATCTCAGATCTCCCCCTATGTTAAAAAGAGATAGTCCGGTTTGATTCCAGATAAATGACTTCCAATCAGATTTTCTCCATCAATCCATCAATCAGCCGTTACTATTATGAAAGAACTCCCATAGATTGTAAATTCACTTTTTAACAAAAAATTACTCCCCAAGGTAATGAAAGCTGCGCTCGTCCCATCTCCAGCTCATCAGGTCGCCCCAAAACCACTCCTGAAATGGGCTGGCGGAAAAACTCAGCTTTTAGGCGAAATAATTCCAAAAATCCCGCAAAACTATTCCCGTTATATTGAGCCATTCTTCGGTGGGGGAGCAGTTTTCTTTTCACTTCGCCCTGAGCAAGCAATTATTGCCGATAACAACCCTGAGCTTATCAACCTCTACCAAACAGTTGCTGATGATGTTGACGGGGTTATCGCGCAGCTTCGCCAGTATGAAAATACCGAGGACTCTTTTTATGCTGTCCGGGCCCAGGATTGGACGAAGCTCCCTTGCGCCGAGGCATCAGCACGCACCATCTTTCTGAACAAAACCTGTTATAACGGCCTTTATCGCGTCAATAAATCCGGCGGGTTCAATGTGCCTTTCGGCGGATACAAGAACCCTAAAATAGCCGATGAAGTCTCTCTTTATGCTGCATCAGCGCTATTGAGGAGGAGCACCATTATTTGCGGTGATTACAAGAGGGTGCTACAAGAAAATGCCCGGCCAGGAGACTTTATTTTTCTTGATCCACCTTATCTGCCAGTCTCTGAGTACTCCGATTTCAAACGATATACCAAAGAACAGTTCTACGAAGAGGACCATATTGAGCTGGCCGCTGAGGTAAAACGTCTGCATGAGCTGGGTTGCCATGTGGTGCTCACCAACTCAAACCATCCACTGGTCAACGAGCAGTACGAAATGTTTCCCATGGAAGTGGTGCAGACAAAACGGTACATCTCCTGCAATGGCAAAGGGCGAACAGGCGAAGATATGATTGTCACCATTCCGCCGAAAAAGGGGTTTAATCTTCACCTGCTCTCCCACGCCCTGCCTCCACAGGTCGCGACATATCCATCGACCCGGTACATGGGCTCAAAACAGAAGCTGCTCACTGAAATCTGGGCCGTTGCCTCGCAATTTGAATTTGAGACGGCAATAGACCTCTTTTCCGGCTCCGGGGTTGTCGGATATATGTTGAAATCGCAGGGCAAAACGGTTGTCAGCAACGATTATATGGCAATGTCGTACACGTTTGCCAAAGCGATGATCGAAAACAGCGACATTACCCTGTCGCAGGCTGAAGCCACAGCTCTGCTTGAACCGGTCGAACCGATTGATCACTTTGTCGAAACACGATTTCAGGGACTCTACTACAGCGATGATGATAACCGCCTGATCGATATTATCCGCTCAAACATCAAGGCGGTGAGAAACCCTTGCAAAAGAGCAATCGCCATGACCGCCTTGATTCGTGCTTGCCTGAAAAAACGCCCTCGCGGCATCTTCACCTATATCGGCCATCGCTATGATGATGGGCGCAAAGATCTGCTCATGACGTTTCAAGCCCAGTTTCTTGAGGCGGTTGAGAGTGTCAATGCTGCGGTCTTTGATAATGGCAGACAGAACAAAGCACGTCACGGTGATGCCATGACAATGCAGAACCAGGAATCAGGGCTGGTCTATATTGACCCACCCTATTATTCTCCTTTATCGGATAATGAATACGTGCGCCGTTACCATTTTATTGAGGGGTTGGCGCGTGACTGGCAAGGTGTAGAGATTCAGGAACACACGGTCACAAAAAAATTCAAGTCATACCCAACGCCATTTTCGTCACGGAATGGTGCGGCAGATGCGTTCGACAAGTTATTCAAACATTTCCGCAACAGCGTCATCATGGTCTCCTACTCCTCCAACAGCCTCCCGACTCTTGATGAGATGGTGACAATTCTGGCAAAGCATAAGCCTCACGTCGAAGTCGTGCCGGTCAATTACAAGTACTCCTTTGGTAATCAGGGAAACAAGGTCGGCAAGAACAAGAACGATGTCCAGGAATATATTTTTGTGGGCTATTAAAGGGAACATATCCAATGAGACCATGGTGTTTGGGGAACACAACAGTTCGCAGCCCGTTCCGATTGCGTGATGGCTTGGTGGCATTGTCATCATCATCGCTTCAGGGAAACTTGCGGGGACAAGAACAGGAAATTGCCTTTCGGCGATTGCTGGGGGAACATGAAATTGTCGAGCTTGGCACTGATGAAACATATAGTGTCGGACGTAAATGGCGCTCGGCCCTGAACAAGCTTGGCTTTCTTTATCCTGAAATACCTTTAGCCGCTGGTGTTCCTCAAAGTGAAATCGGCCTCATTGATATGATTACCCCAAATGGCTGGCGGCTGATCCGTGCAGACACCGTCCCCGCCATGCAGGAGTGCTTTTTGCGTTCATTGGCCGCACATTACATCCCTTCGGCATTGGAGCAAAAATACCACTTCCCGGTTTTCTCACCACTTCGGCACACACTGGCTATCATGCTGGCACTGGAGACGAAGACCGGCGAAAGTCGCATCAACTTCATAGAAATGGCACTTGTCGTACAACTAACCAACAGTGACGACAACATTGAGAGCATAGTTTCACAGGTACTGGCATTACGGGAACGACGAATGGAGGCGACAAACAAGCGGCAATTCGACAGGCAGGAGAGAGAGGCCGCCGCTGAACTGCACAACTATAAAGCGCCCACATTCAATGACTATGCCGACACCAATCTACGCTATCTCAAAGCGACCGGACTTGTCCAAAGTAAGGGACGAGGAGTTTCTCTGGTCCAGGAAAAACATGTTTTTATTGAGGCGTTGGTCAGGGATCGCACAATCCCTGATTCTGGAAGATCATACTTTATCACCTTATGCAGAGGCGCAACATTACCTACCGACAATCAGGATTCAGCATTGATCGTGCTGGATGATCTTCTGCAACAGCTTGAAAGACGCGGGATTCCATTCGATACAACCGGAAAACCAACCACTACCCCGGCTGATATTGCCATCATTCGGCACCAGATTGAATCGATAATTGCAAAGCTGAATGAAGAAGAATACGCGACACGACAGGCACTTGAATGGCAAGAAATTGCGTTGTACATGGAACTTCTCGCCATGAATCGCCGAGGCAAGAAAACGTTGGCAAACGGAGAGGAGATCGAGATACCACAATCAGAGGCTCCCGCATATTTTGAATGGATTTTATGGAGAGCTTTTCTTGCCATCAACAGCCTCAACAACAAACCCTATGATGCGAGGCGCTTTAACATCGACCAGGATTTTTTACCCGTTGGCACTGCTCCCGGCAATGGCCCTGACCTGATCTTTGAGTTTCATGACTTCATTGTTGTGGTCGAGGTGACCTTGACCGACAACTCAAGACAGGAAGCCGCCGAGGGAGAACCAGTACGTCGGCATATTGCAGAGATTGCGATACAATCGACCAAACCTGTTTACGGGCTCTTTATCGCAAATCGGATAGATTCGAACACTGCGGAGACATTTCGTATCGGCAGTTGGTTTACTCGAACCGATGATAAAATGCGGCTGGATATTATTCCGGTGACACTACTCCAATTCAAAAGCTTTTTTGAAGCACTCTTCAAATCTGGCAACATTGATGTCGGCTTGATTCGTGAGTTACTCGACCTCTGCGGAAAATCGCGACATCAGCATGAAGCTCCTGCATGGAAACGCAAAATTGAGGAGACCATTAGCAACAGGATTGCGATCTTGCTCTGACTGACCGCAACGCGAGATTCACGGAAGAGATTAAAGGGAGAACTCCAGGCTGCAATCAAGTGGGCATTGATAAAACGCAAGGCATGAGCCTCGCGGGGCAATCAATTTTCATAGGGGTGTCAGAGACATCATCATGCGGTAAATAGCAGCGTCATTCACCGCATAATATGCGGCGATTTATCTTGCCATTGCGCTGAATAAAAGTTATAATCACTCTCAATAATACAGTGATTACTATGTGGATATACGAATATCAACACTGGCCAAACTTCACCTGGGATATTGAAGCACTCGCTTTCAAATTGGCAGATTTACGCTATCGCCAAGGCCGCCTGATTGGCCGTATGGAAGCTCTTGGCTTTGAACTGAAACAAGAAGCAAGCCTCAAGACGCTCACCAATGATGTTATCACCTCCTCTGCTATCGAAGGGGAAAGCCTTGAGACCGAAGAAGTTCGCTCATCGATTGCGCGTCGTCTGGGTATTGCTGTCGCCGGACTTGTTCCAGCAAGTCGCAGGGTTGAAGGCATTGTTGAGATGATGCTGGATGCTACACAAGGTTACTCCAGACCACTGACCAGAGAGCGACTGTTTGGCTGGCATGCAACATTATTTCCAACAGGCCGAAGCGGCATGCACCGTATTTCCGTTGGCAGTTGGCGCACAAGGGATGCTGATCCAATGCAAGTTATTTCAGGACCCATGGGGCGTGAGAATATACATTTTGAAGCTCCGGGCGCGGAGAGACTCAATGCCGAAATGGCGACATTTCTGGCATGGTTCAATCAACGGAACAGGCTTGATCCGGTACTTAAAGCAGGCATTGCCCATCTTTGGTTTGTAACCATTCACCCTTTTGAGGATGGTAATGGACGTATGGCCAGAGCTCTTGGTGACATGGCGCTTGCACGTGCCGACGGCATGCCGGATCGCTTTTACAGCCTCTCAAGCCAAATTGGAGCTGAACGGAAAGAGTATTATAACCAACTGGAAAGACAACAGCGCAGCACGCCGGAAATCACTGACTGGCTTGCATGGTTTCTGGATTGCTTTGGACGGGCGATATCAAGTGCCGAAAAAACACTTGGCAACGTCCTCTTTAAAGCGCAGCTTTGGGATAAGATCAACCAAAACCCTGTCAATGAAAGACAACGAACTGTTATCAACCACATGTTGGAAGATGATTTCAAGGGGCATATCCAGACCTCCAAATATGCAAAGCTGAGCAAGTGTTCGAATGATACGGCTCTGAGGGATATTCATGATTTAACGGCGCGCGGCATTCTTGCTCAAAACCCCGGTCGAGGTCGCACCACCAGTTACAGCCTGCCAGAGAGGATTGACTTCGGTCAAATGTGACAAATACATCACAGACACGATGTGCGCGACGAAGCAGATCGCCATTTTTAATACCTGACCAACCAAGGCTATGGATCGTTGCGATCTCATGCCCTGCAAGCATTTTCGCAAAGTCCACCGAAAAATTTTCATCAAGCAGTATGCGCATAGTTTGTCACGAATTCACAGGTATCATCAAGAACAGTAATGGCTTGCTTGCGAGTAACCGAGGGAAATTGACGCAAAAATTCTTCGAACGTGTCGCCACCTTCAAGATAGTCTAACAGGGAACGAACAGGAACACGAGTACCCATAAACACGACAGCCCCACTGAGTATTTCAGTGTCGCGATGTGTAACATTGGAAAGTGTCGTCATGTGAATTCTCCAAATGTTCGGATTATGAAAAGTTCATTCCTCTTCGTACTCATGATTAACGGCGGTGCAAATATAGCCCCCATGGCAGCTCATTTACACCACCATATTGTTCGGAATACATCTGCTGGCGGCGGAATGTTCCACAACTGAATAACTGGTAATGCCAAACAATACTGCATAAGGTTTGAATTTCCGCCTGAACTGCTCATTCAATAACTGGATATCAGGTTTCTGTGCTCTGTCACAATGCACAATAGTGGCCACATTAAATTTGGTGTGATCATCAGGAACAAAAGGAAATTTTGGCATAATCAAATGCTAAATCAAGCTTCGCCTCTTCGTCTGACATCCTGATCGCTTCATCAGAAATAGGATTCTCCGGGAACTCATTTTTCAGATCATACACAGCATAAGCAAGTGACCGCCCCCTCTCGCGACTCAGTGAATAGCAGTTTGTTGTTACGTTATCCCGTCTTGCAGAAAGATGCAGTTGTTTTAAAACAAAATAGTTGTGGGTGGCAAGAAATATCTGGATACCTGATTTTGCCATCAGCATCAGCATTTCAACCAGTTCTCTTGCAGCTTCAGGATGCAGTGTCGTTTCTGGTTCATCCAAAAACAGCAACGAGTTTGCATTGAGTTGCCGATTACGAATCAGGGTGGTCAGTATCCCGATCTTTTTGACTCCCTCTGCGGTGAGCTGGATAGGAAACTCGGTGTTCCCTTTTTTGAAGAGGAAATCATCATCACTTTGCTGCTCAATCTGCCCCTCAAAAAGATCTTCCAGCCGTTTATTGACATCCTTGAGTTCTGCAGTAATATTCCCTCGTTGTGCAGGAATCACTAATGCCCTGATTAAATCAAGATAGGTATCGTCAAAGCCTGGCATTTCCAAATTATCCCGCGTTGCTCTTATGGCTTTTAACGAGGTAAGCACCTCTTTTGCCGGAATAAACAAACAGCGAAAGTATTCTGAAATCGGCTTTATACTTTTCTGGCAATCCACAATGGTGTTGGTTGTAGAGTCGCCAAAAGTGAAATGCAGGCGGTCTTCATAAGACAACTCAGCATGTTTAAACTCAATATCCACGGAGAGTTTTTCTTTTGTGATTTTACTCACCAGCTCACCCAACCCTTTCTTGCCCGGCTGAAAAGTATCCAACAATTTTTCAGCTAACAGCTTTTTGAGTTCAACATCGCTGTTTTGTGATCGTCGGCTGTAAATATCAACGGTTTTTGCTGCGCCGTACAGCAATTTCAGCAGAGCCGTTTTGCCGGTATCATTTTTCCCGATAATGACATTTACGGAGGCAAATTCTTTGCTCTCGAATTTGCTGTAGCCCATAAAGTTCTCAAGGGTTATTGACTTGATCATTCTTTGTTGAAGATGATATGATGATTAATAAATTGGCAACCATAGTGGTTATACAATTCCATTATGGAACGATAAAGATAACAAGCTCTGTTCAAGTCGGTGACGCTAAAAAACATATCATAAATCATTATTTAATAATAGTTTAAGCGGTGTTGATTTTTTCAACAACCGGACAGCAGTGACATTTTATGAAGTTTAAGTTACATTGAATTTCATCCTCCCCTGCCCAGCACCCCCAGAATCTCCTGAAAGCTTGCCAGTCCGGCTTCGAGGTTTTCGATGATCTCACCGGCCAGTAGATCAGGATCGGGCAGATTATCAAGGTCGGCAAGGCTTTTGTCTTTGAGCCAGAAGATGTCGAGGTTGGTTTTGTCGCGTAGGGCAATCTCTTCGTAGGTGTACTTCCGCCAGCGCCCTTCGGGGGTTTCGGGTGTGAAGCTCTCCTTGCGTTTATGGCGGTTTTCAGGGTTGTAGCACTCGACAAACTCTTGCAGGTCAGATGCCTTCAGCGGGCTCTTTTTCAGGGTGTGGTGCACGTTGGTGCGGTAGTCGTAGAACCACACTTCGCGTGTCCAGGGATCTTTGTGGGCGGGCATCACGTCGAAAAAGAGGACGTTGGCTTTCACGCCTTGCGCGTAAAATATGCCGGTTGGCAGCCTCAGAATGGTGTGGAGTTCGGTCGTTTCGAGGAGCTTTTTTCGGACAAGCTCTCCGGCGCCGCCTTCAAAGAGGACGTTGTCGGGCAGCACCACGGCAGCCTGACCGTGAACTTTCAGGATGGTGTGGATATGCTGCAAAAAGTTGAGCTGCTTGTTGGATGTTATGGCCCAGAAATCCTGCCGGTTATAGACAAGGCTCTCTTTCTCCTGCTCCTCGTTGTCGTTGGTGAAGGTCATGCTGCTCTTTTTGCCGAAAGGGGGATTGGTGAGCACGTAATCGTACCGGATGCCACCATCCGAAAGCAGCGCATCAGCGGATGAGACTGCGGCAATGCCGTCGAGTTCGCCGATGTTGTGCAGGAACATGTTCATCAGGCAGAGCCTGCGCGTGCCGGGCACAATTTCATTTCCGCCGAAGGTGCGATGTTTCAGAAACTCCTTCTGGCTCCGGTCGAGACTGTAGCGGTTGGTGATAAAATCGTACGCCTTCAGGAAAAATCCACCGGTGCCACATGCCGGATCAACAATGGTTTTCATGGGCTCCGGGCGGATGCACTCCACCATCACCTCAATCAGGGCACGGGGCGTGAAGTACTGTCCAGCTCCGCTTTTGGTATCTTCAGCATTCTTTTCAAGCAGCCCTTCGTAGATTTCGCCCTTGACATCAGCGCCCATCATCACCCAGCTCTCCTTGTCGATCATGTCAACCACCTTGTAGAGCATCGCCGGGTCGGCAATCTTGTTCTGCGCTTTCAGGAATATCTGCCCGAGCATCCCCGGCTTTTTGCCAAGATCGCGGAGCAAGCTGGCGTAGAGCACTTCAAGCTCTGCACCTCGCTTCTCCTTGAGCTTCGGCCAGGTGTACTCCTGCGGGATGTCGATGGTGCGGCTGTAGGGCGGTTTGCTGTATTCATCAGCCATTTTCAGAAAGATGAGAAAGGTCAACTGTTCGAGATAATCGCCATAGCTCACGCCGCTGTCGCGCAGCACGTGGCAGAACGACCAGACTTTCGAGATAATGGCTGACGGGGTATTGGTCATAAGTACAAATTTTAAAGCTTGTTACCTGGCAGTTCGTTTTCCAGTCATGATGCGCTCAAGAAGCTTGTCGGCAGGCTCCCAGTCAGGGGCGTTGCGGGTTATCTGAAGTTCCTCCTTGCTGAGCAGTTTTCCCTCAAAAGCTTTTTTCAGGACGCTTTGCCGCAGCGCTTCCGCTTTTTCAAGTGATTCACGGATGGTCGCTTCCATGTTATCGCAAACCGAGAGGCGCGTTTCGATTTCCTGCACGATTTGGGATTGTTCTTGTGGGGAGCAAAAGGGAAAAGGAAGTGATTTTATAATTTGCATGTTCAGGATATCCATAGTGGTACCCTGAGTTTTTTCCGAGTAGATCCCTTTTAAAAAAGAACTTTCAAAGTAGTACTTGAAATATCGAGGCCCATATTTTTCTTTGTCCAATGAAATTTTAATCAAACGCGGATTTATCACCCCTGGTTGAAAATTTTCAGGTACAATCAAAACTTTTCCTACTGTTCCAACCAAAGAAATAAGGATGTCATATTGCTTGACTTTGTAAGAAACGAGTTCATGATATTTTGCCTCATCTATAAAATAATTGCCATAAAAAGCATTTTCTTTAATAACCTGCTCTTGACCGTATACCTTATACCCGTTTTCAACAAAGACATCCTTTTTTAATAAAGAACCAAATGGGCCAGCTTTGAGACTGTTTTTATTATTTTCACATACGCGATCAATGTAAATCCATACCCACCCAACCGGCAGTTCAGGCAAGTCATCAAGCTCAGCTTGCGTAAGCGGAATAACCGGTTTGAGTTTTTTGCCCTGAAGTTTTGCAGCTTGCTCCCGCTCGACTTTAATGGTTTCAAGCAGCTCCTGCGCTGACGGGAGAATGGTTTGCTGCTCACGCCATGCTTTGGTGAGTTCACCTTCAAAGGCTTGTTTCAGAACGGCTTGACGATAAACCTTGAGTTGCTCCTGCGCCTTTTTCAGACAGGCAATCCCGTTATCAAGTTCACTGAAAAGCTGCTCCAGTTTTGCAACAATGGCTCGTTGTTCAGGGAGTGGGGGGATAGCAAATTGATAATTCCATAGTATTCCAGGGTCAACATGAGGCGTTCCAGTCCCTTTTGCCCTTGTATTGATTTCAAGGTATTTCGATTGCAAAAAATAGTAAGCGTAATCAGTCTCAATTCCCGGAAACGAAATTTTCATCAGTGTACTACCCAAAGCACCTTTTATTGCTTTGCCAACATACCCTGAACGGGAACCATCCCAAACCATGAGAAAATCATTCTCTTCACACAGTACACACTTGTGTCCGTCAGTGTATTCCTTAACAATACCTTTTTCAAAAGCCTGAATGTCCACGTATGAGCAGGTAAAAACATCATCTGCGTTTTTTTGTGATCGTTTTGGTTTCGTCCCTTTTTCATGCAGGGCAAAATCCCCAAGTCGTTCAACCTTCCAATCCGATCTATACAGACTCATTTGCTATTACGAATTACCACTTGATTAACCCACAAACAATTCCGGCATTACCGGCTTCTGATCCCATATTAACCCGTCGAGCGTACGGCCAGCTTTCTTTTTGAACCCGCCCCATTGCTTGAAGAAAAACGGTACGTTTGCCGCAAGGCATTGTTCACGAATCTCCTGCACCCATTCAGGCTGCATCGGTCGTGCATTTCTGCCGCTTTCACCACCGACAATAACCCAGTCTATCCCTTGCAGGTTCAGCTCCGGCAATGACCCAAGCAGAGGCTCACAAGATAAAAATTTTACCCGTGCACCAGTTTCCCGAAGCCTGTCAATTCGCGGCATGGCATGCTGATTTTCCACCGATACACCCATCCAGATATTGTGCGACCAATCGAGCCATTCTTCACTGTCGTAATATTTTAAAACATCAGCCCGCTTGGTCAGAACCTGAAACACATGATGCGGATTCTGCTTCATGACGTTGAACACCTGCTGAATATAGTCGAGCGGAATATTCTTGTGGAAGAGGTCGCTCATGGAGTTAACAAAAACAACTCGCGGCTTTTTCCATCTGAATGGCTCCTGAAGTGTTTCTGGATGCAGGGTAAGCCCAAAACCGTTGCGATACTTCTCAACTCCCATTACTTGCAAGCGCTTTGAGAATGCCTCAGCATAGCAAAACCTGCACCCGTCAGAAACCTTGTCGCATCCCGTTACCGGGTTCCAGGTCATTTCTGTCCATTCTATGTGAGATTGTGCCATGGATATCAATAATTTTTTTGAAGCAGAAGAGTGAATTTATGCTTCAAAACCGGAACCCAAACAGCCCACCATCATCCTGTGCGTCAGTGAGCACGACCGGAAGGGTATAATCGTGAATATTGAACCCGGGCATGGTTTCCTTGAATGCGTCGTCTTCGTTCATGGTAACAATGTATTGGAATCCAAGCTCTTCAGCCGTTTCTGCTCCAACTTTGAGCGCACTTGCAATCTGGCGACCATCGACACCGTCAAAAAGGTGGCTGTCGTGAATGAGAAAGCCGGGGCCGATGCCGCGTTTGGCACAAAGCCGCATAAGCATCATGTCGAAACAAAAGATCTGCATATTTTTTATTCCCTTACTGCGAGAGCCTTGCATGGGGAACTGAAATTGAGGGCCGTTGGATGTTTCATCCACAGTCATGCTCCCTGCTGATTCGTAAAGGTGTTTAGAGGTCTCCTCGAAGGCAAGAATGGCATTGGAGAGACGTTCTTTTTGCTCTGAAAAGTCCCTGCGGAGACGGAGGGTAAGACGATTGCGCTCAATATCAAGCTCGTTTTTTGTGCCTTCCAGTTGCTCGGCAGCGGAGAAGCGCTGGCGTAGTGATTCAACTTCAACCTCTTTGCGGCCAGTTTCCGACTGAAGCTTGGCAAACTGGTCGAGGGCACCATGACTTTTCAGGAGATTCATAACCACGGAACGGCGTTCGTCGAGCTGTTGTTTTTCCTGATCCCGTGCAAGAATGCGCTGCTTGGCAGAATCGAGTTCAACGAAGAGGTAGTCGCGACGGTTGCGAATGACGGATTCGTGGAAGAGTCGTACCTCATTGTAGCGCTTGACAGCAAATCCTGGTAGTGCGATGCCCGCCTCGGCATAGATGCTCTCCAGTTCTCCGATTGGTGGCGGAGATTCTGAATGCATCGCGGTCTCCAAATCACGGATAGAGCCTGTATCAATGACATTGGCGTTTGACAGATCGCTGATCTGATGGGTGAGTTGGTCTGCTTCCGATTCAAGCTCGGAATATTGAGGCAGAACACGGAATAACGCCAATTGGGACTGCATCTCTTTGAGACGAGCCTCGGCAATGGTCACTTGAGTACGCAGTTCGGAACTCTTTCCGATGATACTGCCAAATGCCCCGCTTCCGGCTGCCTTTTTGAGTTC
Organism: uncultured Chlorobiaceae bacterium; assembly: GCA_903866255.1. Classification (GTDB taxonomy): domain Bacteria; phylum Bacteroidota; class Chlorobiia; order Chlorobiales; family Chlorobiaceae; genus Chlorobium. Next base: position 13,421 of record CAIPMW010000001.1, read on the forward strand.
CCTCAATGTTTTTTCGCGGTCACGAACCCTCTGCCATTCGCTGGCAATTTGCCAATCAAGACCCAGAAGATAGAGTAATGCAACCTGTATGTCACCCTCTTGCTGATCAGTGGCTTGTTTTTCCGGAGTTGTGAAGGCACCGCTTCGTTGCCGACGAATGAAATAGGTAAAAAGTGAACGAAAGGTTGGTTTGCGCCCCTCAATATCTGGAAGCTTATGGAACTCAAACATTTTTTCACCAAGCAATGTCGTCCACTCAGTGTTGCTCAGGGCGCTCTTATTGTTCAGAACATTTTCGCCTTCAAGGTAAATTTGTAACCATTTTTTTCCGGTACGTTCAGTAGTGATTTTTTCATTGCCGAGATCAAGAGTGATTCCGAAGTTTTCATTGACAAGAGCTTCAGAACGAAAAAGGGAGTCTCGTCCTGCCTTTGCGCCGGAAAGAAAATCGATGATTTCCACAAGGCTGCTCTTGCCTGCCCTGTTTCTGGTTTGCTTGTCTGTGGCTCCAGCTTCCTTCTTGGCGATGAGAACATTCAGGCCTTGATGAAACTCGAGCTCCTTGAAGCTGGCCAGACTGCTGTACATACGGTAAATCATGGCTGTTTCCGGCTTATGAGGCCATCTTGAAGTTCAATCGCTCCCATGAGAAACAGGAGGTCAAGAGTAAGGACGTAGGCATCGTAACGCAGGGCAGGTCTCTTGCTCTCTGCGCTCATGACCGAACGGGTGATCTCTTCCCAGAGTGAAGATACTGTCCTCGGCTGTGCCAAATGAGTGAGCAATCGGGCTCCGACGGTGAGCAGTGCCCGTTCTTGCGATAAGTGTTTGGTTGGCAGAATCATTTGAAAACAGCTATAGGTTCTTCAAAAATATCGCAACGCTCAAAATAGTATGCCAGAACAGTTAATACTGCCATCTGATGTTCCGGTGTCCCGACCTGGGTTCCGCCAGTCCATGTTTGTAGCTCAGTGAATATCTTGTTCGGGTGCATTGTTCCACGTAACTCCTCGTATTTTTTGCGAAAGGAAACAGCCAGACGTTCACCCACGGATTCATCATACCATGTGTCAAGGAATGCAGAAACCAATGGAGATTTTGTCAAGCCACTTTTGATTAAGGTACTGACGCTTTCGGTCAGATCGTTAGCCTCAATTTTGCCCGGCGGAATGGCTTTCACGGTAGAACTGGATGGTAGTGCCTTGCATTCCAGCGACTCCAACACAATTTGAATCTCTTTGAAGCCAAGTTGCGCCATTGTTTCTTCGTCAGGAGCATGACCAAACCAAGAGATGTGGTCGTCAAGAGAAAGGTTATGAAAAATCTGTCGCAATTCCTCAAAACCCCAAGGCTCCAGAGTAATGCCTGCATTGACATCCTCAAACTTCAGCAACAGCTCTTGAACATGAGGAGGAAGCCCATCTATAGCGTTATGGACAAAAGCCCATTTGTCGAAGTACTTGCCCCAATGCTTTTTTGCACCTTCAAAATCTTCATTGATCTTTGTAATCGCTTTAGCTGCGTCCATCTCGTTGGGAGCATAAACCTGAAAGAGACGGCGATCCGATTTGAGAAAACCATCATTTTTGCGGTCTCCAATATTGCCCCACGGACGGCAGGCCATGAAATCAGCCTTGTAGGCAAAACCCATCAGCCGCTCAAAGAATGTCTGAAACTCGTCCCCTTTTGCCCGGAGAAACATATTCTCAAATTTTTGCTCATAATATGCGTCTCGCAGCTTCATGGCTTATGCGTCAGTAGTCTTGGTATTCTTTTCAATTGAGTAGGACAATCTGAAGAATACATCTTTTCTTCTTCTTTTTGAATAAAAAAAGAGGACGTAGGCTGGAAATAAGCTCTTATCGGTGACATATCATTTATATCGAGAGTTATAACACAGGGAAGAGGTTCGGAAATAATATTTCAACCGCACTAACCGGAAAACGGAGGGATAAAGCGCCTTTCGGTGTATTTGATCCAAGAATCCCATTGCTGGTTAACGAGGAGAGGAGCGTTCTTGCCGTTCTTTCATTGAGGCCGGTGATACGGCAGGCATCACCACGAGAGATTTCGCCTTTCAGCAACACCATTTCAATAATTGAGAAGGCCTCCGCCCTCCACCCCTGCTGCTCACCGTAAAAGTGCAATCGTTTTGCAAGGGCATCAAACTCAAACAGACTCTCCATAAAGGTTATCTGATCAAGCGATATCTTCAGGAACCAGACAATGAAGGCATTCAACGCTCGGAGGGAGAGATTGCCTCTGCCATCAAGATCACCCTGACGCGGCATATCGGCGTGATCCATCAGCCTCATATAATCCTGCCGACTCTCCAGTCCGCGAGCAAGACCTCGTGATACTGACCAGAGCCCATGAGCGCCGATACCTGCATGGAGCGCCATGGCATGACTCATGAGACGACTTACCCGTCCGTTACCATCAAGAAAGGGGTGGATATAATTGAACCGATGATGCGCCGCAGCCATTGCTGCCAAACGCATTCCTTTTCCAAGATTCCCAAACGAATACCGCTTTTCGAAATAAGCCATAAATGCTGCAACGGCACTGCTCTCAGGCGGGAGGTGACGGCCTACAGCAACATCATGTTCCGGTTGATTTCTGAAAGTGCCTGGAATAATTGGAATTCGCACCTCTTTTTTTTGCAGATAACACATCGCTTCAGGAAGATCCCTGTAAAACTCCCGATGAAGCCAGGAGATAAACCGGCATGATGCAGCATCATCAAGTGTTCCGGCAGCGTAGAGCGCATCTATGTTCTGCTGCACACGAATATGGGCCACCGCCTCTCTCTGGAGATCTCTCCGCTCATCGTTGCTGTCAAACAGGTTCTGCAGCGCTCGCTCAATATCGCGAGGCATGGTGTTGTGCCCCTCAATAAGGTTGGAGTAGTAGCAGTTCATCACCCGTACAAGATCGGCCAGACTTGCCGCCGTTTTAGGGTGCAGCCGGTTTCCGAGCCGTTCAGCAGCGGTTGAGAGTGCAGCAATAAGATCAACAATCTCAGGCTCTAACGATTCCGGCAGGCAAGGCTCAAGAGGTGGAGGTGTTTCAGTGATCATTTAATTGCCGATTATGTGATGGCGCTTTCTCTTTGAGAATAAGATTTTATAAGAAATAATCCATAATAATTGCCGATCTCATTGCCGATCTTTGTTGCGTGAGAATGAGTGAGTTGCCTTGAACCCTGATTTCCCGATAATATTATAACGAGGAAGTGCCAAACAGCACAGCAATGTTTCTAATTCCATGAATTATAGGTTATTCGGTAAGGATGTATTGCAATCTTTGAGCTTATACCCGGGAACGCCGAGCTCCAGCTCGGCA
>CAIPMW010000002.1 GCA_903866255.1 uncultured Chlorobiaceae bacterium
CCACTACTGTCCGGTTATAAGTCAAACAAATTTAACTGGTTACAGGTATTGGTCTCCTGAGCTGGGCCAGCAGAATTCTTAACTAATTGTAAAATATCGACTTTCTCAAAAACACTGACACTCAAGATTTGTAGGAAAGTGTAGAGAGTTATATCCAAATTCATGCGCTTTTTAATCAGAGCTATAAGCACATAAGCTGATATTGCTGTCCAGATTTGTGTTTTAACTGCATTTTCAGAAGTCCCAAAAAACGCTTTAATTCGTAAATGTTGTTTAATCCATTTGAAGAAAAGCTCAATCTGCCATCTGCTTTTATAAAGCTGTGCTATGACCTCAGCAGGTAGCAAAAAGTTATTGGTTAAATACACATAAAGTTTTCCTGTTTCTGGATCAGCATACTTGACTCTTCTCATTTTATCTGGGTATTCTTTGGCGGATTTGTCACTTGCAAGCGTTATGGTCTGATCACATCGGATATTGGTAGATTTATCAACTGGATGAGAATATTGTCGTTTAAAACTTAAATTTGACTTTCCTCTGATCACAAAAAATCCTTGTGATTTATGAATATGATGTAACCGCTCAAAATCGATATATCCACGATCCATAATGTAAAAAGAGCCCGGTTCAATAATGAGCATATCAAGGATATTTACATCATGAACCTTGCCATTAGTAATGGCTATAAATGATGGGATATTACCACGTAAGTCTAATAATTTATGCATTTTAACAGCACCCTTGTGTGTACGGAACTTTGCCCATGGAAACAAAGCAAGACATAAATCAATCGTTGTCGAATCTAACGCATAAACAGTATTTTCCAGTGTTACTCCAAAAGGATCTTTACAGTACAATTTTCGTGCATGATGAATCAAAATATGTGCAAAATCCTGATAAATTCTCCAGTCTCGATTTTCATTGGCATCAGCTAATGTGCTTCGCGCAATCGTTCCTCGTATGCCCATGTGATAGAGTTTATTCTGCATACCAAGCAAACAAGTTGTGATATCCCGAAGACTTTCTCTATAAGTCAATTGTGCAAAGAACAAGCAAAGATATTGATCAAGACAAGTGAATGATTGCACCTTATAATTGCCATCATAACGCCTCACACAACGCCGAAATTGGTAAAGAGGTAAATGTTCTTGAAGCTGAGCGAAAACAGTTTTTCCGGTGTTCATCAGTCATTCCTTTTTGAATAGTTATGAAATGATGAATGATAACATTTAAATTTCAAATCGATTACGATCAAAAAGGCATCATAAATTGTTACATTATAAGCTTTTAAGTCGTATTGGATTTTTCAACAACCGGACAGTAGTGTAGCTGTATCAACTGTGATAGCCCCTCACCCTCCTGACAAATCGTACACATGTAAAAAGATAAGCACCTTTGGACGTTCCAACCCGGGCTTTACCTCGCATAAACCTTGCCCCGGTTCAGGTGGTCGTAAACCGCCCGAACCTCAGGTTTTTATTGTGGCCCCGGTGATGTTGAGATGTTTCAGAACATAGACCCAGTATCTGTTGATGTCGCCTTTGGTTGTTACCAAATCCGCAAGATTGCCGTGCAGCCAACGATACCATCTTTTGACGTACTGCCAGAGTCTCTCGACAGAGACTCCGCGCTCATAAAGCTGGCGGGCACGTTGGGTGAGGCGTTGCAGGCTGACTGCCGAAGGGCGCAGTTTACGGTTGGGATGGATTTGGTAGCCGAGAAAATCAAATCCTTTTTCGGTTCTGCCGATATATCGTTTTACCGTATGCAGGCTCAGCTTCAAGATAGCGAGCACCTGATTCATCTGCCATATCGCCTGCCTGAACTTTTGTCTGGTTTTGAAAGTCAATTATTTCACCCCGGCTTCTCTCTTCTCCTGCTCTCCCACGCCTCACTATAACGCCCATGCTGCTTCAAAAGCTCTTCGTGACTTCCTGATTCGATGATGTGCCCGTGCTGCATAATGTGGATCACGTCGGCCTGCATGGTGGTGGTGAGGCGGTGGCTGATGATGAGAACGGTGCAGCCTTTGGCAAGGTCGCGGAAGCGGGAGAACCATCGGGCTTCGGCCCAGACATCGAGCATGCTGGTGGGTTCATCGAGAATGATGAGCTTTGCCCGACGGAGAAATGCTCTGGCAAGTGCTACCCGTTGCCACTCCCCTGCGCTGAGTTCTGCCCCTCCAAACCATTTGCCGAGCACCGTCTCAAAACCTTCAGGCAAACGCGTGATAACTTCGTGCGCTCCAGCGGCGGTTGCCGCAGCTTCGATTGATGCATCATCCGGATTTCCTGCAATATCGCCATGTGCGATGTTTTGTGATGCGGTGACATGGTAGCGGACGGGTTCCTGAAAGAGGACGGTAATCTCGCGGCGCCAAGCCTGTTGGCTGAGGTCACGGAGGTCAACGCCATCGACTGTCACGCGCCCCTTGACTGGATCGTAAAAGCGGCAGAGCAGCTTGATGAGGGTTGTTTTACCTTCGCCATTTTCACCGACGATGGCGGCAATTTTGCCAGCGTTGAGGGTGAGGTTGAAGCGTTGCAAAATCGGGCGTTCACTTCCTGGATAGCTGAAATCGACCTCTTCGAGCCGGAGCGACTCTTTGAGGGGCGGAACGGGAAGCGGGCTTGGGGGGTCACAGACGTTTGGCTCAGTGTTGAGCAGGTCAAAGAGGTTTTCGAGAAAGAGGATATTCTGATAGATGTCACCGGTGTTGCGCAGCAGGGTTGCCATGAGCCGTTGCCCTTGCCCGAAGGCCTGGTAGAAGAGCACAATGTCGCCCATGCTTGCCACTCCCTTTATTTTTTGCACGATCATCCAGAGCATGGCAAGGGCTGTGGTGACGAGAGCGAGGGTACCTGCGGCAAGTTCAGTGAGGAGTTTCTGTTTTTCGAGGGAAACTTTTTCGCCCCGGAGGTGGGAGCGCAGTTGCTGGTATGAGGCCCGGTAGTGGTTACCAAGGTCAAAGAGCCGCAGCTCCTGTGCCGATTCGCGCATGGTGAGCAGCCAGTCGAAGTAGTGGCAACGGCGCTCCTCCGTCGTATTGCGGAGGCGCCACTGGTTGAAACGGACGGCATAACTGACACCGACCCAGAGCGCAGGAATGGTACCCGCAAGCAGCAGCAAGGGAATCCAGGGGGAGTAGAAGAAAAGCAGCCCTGCCATACCGGCAAGGGTGATGCTGTTCTGGCCGAGGCTGCCCATCCCTTCAAGGAGGGCAAGGGGGCGGTTCATGGCGTCAATACGTGCCCGGTGCAGACGGTCATAAGAGGCGGGAGAGTCGTAAAAGCTGAGATCGACTTCGAGCGCCTTCTGGTGAATCAATCCGGTCATGTAATCCTGAATACGTTCACTCTGGATGGTTCGTACCCACTGAGCGGCGCTTCGGAGCACCTGGTCGGCAACGAGAAGCAGACCGAGAAGCGCAAGAGGAGGTGCAACGGTGTAACTCAGTTGAAGCTGAAGAGTGCCACCACCTGACCTGGCAATTCCGGACAGTGAGTTGACGACCTGCCTTGTCATTGAGACAATGGCAACCGGCAGGACTCCCTGGATGAGGAGCAAGAGAAGCCAGACAACCATCCATATCCCTGATGCTTGCCAGACAAGCTTGAGCGTTTTTGGAATGTAGGGTGCCTGCTGGCGCAATCGGGTGACTTTGGAACGGAGATCGTTCAGTAAAGGGTGCCACGTGGGGAGAAAACCCATCTCAAATCTCCCGGTGCCAGACGATCGACAAGGGGTGCCAGAGCCGTTGAGCAAAAACTCTCCAGCGTGGGGCCTCCTGCATACCATAGCGGAGCGTAAGCCAGGTACGGTCGGGAACCAGGGCGCGCCAGACAAGTTTGAGGGCGTCAAGCGGTTTGTCTACCATGATGAAGAGAAAAAGAAAGCGTTTTGGCCCTTTGATTTCGAGCCCCTCTGCCAAACCCCGGGGGGAGACAAAGCGGTCTATAACCCGGCGCCGCACAAGTGAAGGCTGAAGCAGTTGCAGGGGAAGCTCTTGTTTCGGGTCACCAAAGAGGCACTGGAGCATGGTGAGCACGAGCCACATTGGCGTTGCGACGTGCCACTCGCCAGCTCGAAGGGCAACAAGCGACCAATCGACATCCATCTTTTTTCGGACGGCATCAAGGTCAAGCAGCGCCCGCAGTCCCGACATCGACATCTGGTGGTTAATGGCGAGGTGAATACTGATATGGATAATGGCATCTTCCGGGGAGAGCTGACGCACCCACTCACCCTTGAGGGGAAGCGTGCGTTGCAGAATGAGCAATTCATCAATTCGGGAGGTATGGCGAAGCCATTCGCCGGCAAAAATTTTCCAGTGAAGCTCCACCATCGGCGATCCTTTTTTAAAAAGGCAGGTTTCGCCCATCAGCTCGTCCTGCATCGCCTGCGGTCGATCTTTTCGGGAGTCGTTCGTTGAGTAGCCAAGTGAGGCCATCAGGCTTTTGGCCGCTTCGATTTCGGAACGCTGCACCCAGAAATCGGTATCGGCCATGCCCCTGAGGGCGATGTTGTTGTATATGGCATCACCAAGCCAGGCGCCTTTTACAGGAATAACGGTAATACGCTCTCTCTCAAAGGCGGCAAGAATTTTCTCAAGTTCGTGTACTCGTTTTGTGTTGTTAACGGTGCTGGCAAGGTGAAGTGCACGCAATCGTTCAGCAGCAGCTTCGGGCGCTGCGATTCCCTCTCTTTTCAGTACCGTAAAGAGCATTTGGGAGACACCATTTTTCAACGCCAAATCAATCAGCCGTCCCCACTCACTCTCCGCGAGCGAGCCAGGTGTTTCACCCCGACCGGATAACAGTGCGACAAGGCGGCTGGCATCATCAGTCAGCACTCCCTCAGAACTTTTTTTCATAGTGATCCCTTCTTTACTTCAACAAGGATTTTCGTCACGGTATTTCCTCTTTTACCGGCAGCACGGGGTCTCCGGGCTCAACAAACCAGGTCGAACGCCGCAAGGTGAGGATAACCAGCAGCATGGCACTGATAACATCGCCTCCCACGGGAATGCGCATTAACCCGGTTATCATGCCGAATGGAATGAATTGCAGAAAATAGTAGATAATCGGCAGCTCACAGAGCCAGAGGATACGTTTTTTCAGAGACCACTCCCGCTCAGTTTTAAAGGAGAAAACACCCACAGCAAACAGGAGGATGACAATAAATCCAGCTCCCCACAGATATGATTCTGTGTAGTACCCCAATATATGGCTTCCGGCAAGAGCAATGAAACCAAAAGCAAGAGTGGTGTGACTCCACCGCTTTCCCCTCCATTTCCAGTAATATTCAACAGGAGGAGAGGGTGCCGATGCAGGGTTGTTGATCATAGGGTTTTCATGTTCTCAAGTTGGGGCACCTCCTGAATCGCATCAGCCCTGGCGCGGGCTACCTGGCAGAAATACTCTATGGGAGAATCAAGTTCACCGGTTTCGAGGTGTGAATGTGCAGGGCACCAGAGGCAGAGATTGACGATGGTGCAACTGCGGCAATTATCGAGATACTCCTGGCGCCGGGAGCGCATGTCGCGCACTTTCGGCACAAACTCCTCCCATGCTTCACGAAGCGTCCCTTGCCGCAGATCGTAAATAGTCTCTTTTGCCCAGAGCGAAGAGCAGAGCCGGAAGGTGCCGTCGTAGCCGATATTGAAGCTGCCATTGCCAAGCCCGCAATGAAAAAGATGGTCACAACCGACGTGGGCGAAGTTATCGTTAATAAGTGTATCGCAACCCTTTTGCAGGGAGGCAAAGCGCTCTTCGTCCGCCTTTTCCAGAATCACAATCTCTTCGGGTGTCAGGCGTTCCGACTTGATGAGCTGGTTGCGCTCTTTGTTGCCGTCAAAACGGAGGTGAAGCTGGGGATCAAAACGGAAGTAGTCTTTGGTATGGACACGGCAAAAGGCCGCAATGGCGGGAAGTTCGTGGAAGTTGGAACGGATGGCCATAGCCTTGAGGCGAACCTTGACCCCTGCGTCAAGAAGGCGGTTGAGACCATTGGTAAACGCGGCGAATGAGCCAGCTCGACCGGTGACGCGTTCATAGCTCTCTTTTGTTGCGCCATAGACGGTGATTTCGATATCACGGGGCGGGTATTTTTTGAAGAGTGCGATGTGTTCGTCACGAATCAGGGTGGCATTGGTAAAGAGAGAGACCAGCAACCCTTTGCGTTTCAGGAGCATGTAGATCTCTTCAAAGTCATCACGCAACAGGGGTTCGCCACCCGAAAGCAGAACCCATACGGCTCCAAGCGCCACCGCCTGGTCGGCGATAGAGTTGATTTCCTGAATCGTCAACTCTTTTGATTGAGCCTCCTGGTCACCGGCTGGCAGATTGATGTAGCAGTGGCGGCAGTCGTTATTGCAGCGGGCCGTGATTTCAAGGTCGAAGGAGAAAAGTTTGCGCTGTTCCTTCATTTTATCCCAGAGCGGAAAGTCCTGAATTTCGATGGTGGAGAGATGTGTCATAGGGCTGAATTGGTTATTATACTTTGCTACACTGTAGTACGGCTCTGCTTCGGGCTAAAATTTTTCCTGCTTCCCGCATAAGCCTCTCCTCAAAACCTGCTCCGCGATAACGGATGCGAACCCATGAGTTTTCACTATGCCAGCCATCTCCTTTGGGGCAATGCTCCGGTCTGTGCGTCAAGGTTAACGAGGCAACCGGGGTTTTTTGCCCTTCAAGAGAGATGGTCAATGTCCATTCCTTAACCGGCATTCCTTTTTGGAGTGGCATGGTTACATCGAACTGATCGGGTGGAACCCGACGGTAGAGGTCATACGCCGACATCGGTTTTAATGGTAACTGTACCTCATAACGAGGATTGCGATACCGGGCCTGAAGATAACGCGAAGCGATGAGGGTATAGAGTGGCTTTCGCTGAATCACTTCAACTTGTTGTATCAGAAGTTGCCGGGCCTCCCAGTTCCACCATTCCCAAAGGGAAACACGTATTTTTGTGTACCCTTTCAGAAGTTTTGGTTCAAGAGAAACATCACTTCCACTTCGATCAATCCTCGCTATAATACCAAGAATATTGTCGGCATAGGTCGGGCCATCGCTTCCTTGTTGACTCCGGTCAGGTCGGGTTACAATATAGGCGCCGAATGCGTCACTCCCTTTGGCAATAGTTCGGTGACCGAAAAGAAGGCCATTACGACGTACAACAGCTATATCACCGACCATGACCTCTTCTATGGTGCGTGATTCGATATGAAGAGTATCTCCCTGCCGGACGCAGGGATACATGCAAGTACCCTGCGCACGGAATGAAACCCGCCCGCGATCGGCCAGGGCACGACCTATATCGAGTGACTCGACGACGAGGCTGTTTGGGGATTGTTTACCCATTCGTGGATCGGGCGCTCCTGCCCCAGAGTCCGACAACCCGCAGATTTCCTTCTCCATTACGTGGAATGGACATTCGCTTTTTTGGCAGTTCATCCCCTTCTCTATTGTACAACCACCATTTTGCGGCGCACCAGCTCGGTGATGAGGCCAAGCAGGTCTTTTTCGATCACCTCTTGCGGTGCACTGAACTCTTCAGCAAGGTCATTGGCAATACCTCGCAGGGTTTTTTCGCCGGTAAGGCGCGACCATATTGCCCGGCCGGTCTCATTCATGGTGTAGAGCTCGTCGTCCATATCGCCGATACCTGAGACAAGGGGCACAATAATCAGCTCATCTTCAATAATACGGGCAACAACATCTTCAGAGGTGACGCAGGTTTGATCAAGGGTAATATCCATGGGTAACTCTTTTTTTTTGGTGGTTAATAATTGATTTTTTAAACTTTTATGCTGTCCGCTTGCCTTCAGGCCAGTTTTCTTCCACAAACCTGGCGACGCGCTCTTTCCAATCCTCGACCTCCCAGGCGCTCTCCTCTTCATTAAGAAGGCCAAGAAAGCGCGCCTGTGCATGGGCTACATCGCAGAGGTACTCTACCGGCGTGTCGAGGGTGCCGTACTCCATCCATGATTTTGCCGGGCACTGTTCACAAAGTCCTTTAAGGAAACAGCGGGCACAGCGGCGGAGGTAGTCGGGGTTTGTTGCCTTGATTTCACGCATGGCGGGAAACGACTCTTCAAGTGCTCTTTTCAGGGTCACTTCATGCAGATTAACAACACTCTCTTTATTTCGCAAAGGGAGGCAGAGCTGCGCATTGCCGTAGGCGTCGACGCAGGTACCATGGCCAGCGCCACAACTGAAAAGCTTTTCGCCCGGAGGACCCATGAACTTGCAGCAGAACTGCCCCATATCCTTGAGGTAGAGTGGAGAGCGGGAGAGCATGGCAACGGTCTCCTCCGGCGTGGCCCTGAGCTTTGCTATGCGTTCGTTCTTCAACTGATCATCGCGGCGTGAGCGAAGGTCGAAGTTCATGGAGTAACCCGGCATTTTCTCCATCGAGGGGATGGTCGCGGCCCACGCTTCGAATGCTGCCTGCTCCTCTTTAAGAAAATTAAGCTTTGGCCCCTTGACGATAAAGGGAATCTTGTGCTGCAAGAGCAGGTCAACGCCACGGCGGAATTCGACGAATGCTCCGTTAGAACATGCTACGCGGTCGTAGGTGTCAGGGCTCATGCCATAGACGGAGACCTCCACCACCCTGCCGGGGGGATATTTGGCGAGCAGCAGAGCCAGCTCCTCGGTGATAAGGCGGGCGTTGGTAAAGAGAATCACCTGCATTCCAAGACGACGGGAAAAGAGGTAGAGTTCCGCCAGATCGGGACGGAGCAGTGGTTCGCCACCGGTAAACCGGACGGTGAGGCAACCAAGGTTCGCGGCCTCGGTGAGAAGGCCTTTGACAAAATCCGTGCTCATTTCACGGCTGAGGGCATCGACGTCGTGCTCCGGCTGGTTGATGCAGCAGTGCAGGCAGTTGTTGTTGCAGCGCTCGGTGAGTTCAATGTCTATCTGGCCCAGAAGCGGTTTTTTGTTTTTCCAGATCCTGAACTCATGCGGCCTGAGCTTTTGTACGTACGTCCCTTGTTCGCTCATGATGGTATGGAGCTTGACTGCAGTGGATTTACGGTTGCCACCACTTTTTCTATTTCAGTTACAATGGCGCCGCTCTTGTCGAAGCGCATGACGTAACAGGGTACCTGCTGTGCCATTGGTTCAAGAAGGTCGAGGGTTTTTTCCCACCATTCGGCGGTGAGGAAGGGCCTGATGAGGCAGGCGAGTAAACGACGAAGAATTTCCTTGCGATCGGTGAGGTGCGTGATGGTGTTTTCCTGTGCCTGTTCGATAAAGCAGATAGCCCTAAGCGGGGCGTCGGCAGAGGAGACCAGTGGCACATCGCCGTGGCTCCAGGTGCCGTAGACCTGCCAGTTGTCGCCATGACGGCGAACAATGTTGCGGTCGTCGCAGAGAATTTCGACCTCCATAGCACCCTTTTCTCCAGCTTCAATCAGAAAGTTGGTGGTGGTGGATTTGCCTGCTTCGGAGTGGCCGACAAAGAGTATACCCGCTCCATTGATGATGGCACCTGCCGAATGGAGGTAGCAACCTTCACGGTCGGCGAGAAGCCTCGCAACAAGAATCTGGTCGGAGGGGAACATGGTCAGGGAGTGGAGGTCGCCCTTGCGCCAGCTCTCTTCACGAACTTCGTCGTTGTAAATCCTTGCTTTGGTGTGGTCGGCTGTAAAAGTGGCTACGCGGTGCAGGGAGGGGTCGTCGGCCTGGGGTGATATGCCAAGATAAATCCAGGAGCCGTTTTGTCGGGAAATAGCCCATGGTGCCTTGCGATAGAGCTCCGTGCCGAGGTTCTGCCCCTTGAGGTCGGGCATCCCGAAGTGGTGGCGAATGGTGACGGTATCCTCTCCCGGGCCATCAACACGGAATGAAGCAAACTTGCTGTGAAACGTGGTGTCGTCAATCGGCAGGTCACTCTCGACACGGATGGTGATTCCTGCGATTTTGAAGTAGCGACGATGGTTCACCTGCCACGCATCCTTGAAGCGCCGGTTTTCCCGTGCAACGTCGCAGAGGTGTTCAACGGGTGCTGAAAAGCGGCCATGCTCCAGCCAGCCATAGACGGCACACCAGCGACAATCTTTGCGAAGATCACAGGAGCCGCAGTTTTCTTTGTGTTCCTGACTGTCGAATTCACGGTTTGCAAGCGAGGGGATAAACTCCTCCCAACCCTCACGAACGGTGCCTTTGCGGAGGTCGTAACGCATGGAGGGCTCTTTGAGGAAGGAACAGAAGGTCATGCCGCCGTAGGGGTCAATATGGAAGTCGCGTCGGCCTGCAATGCAACTGGCAAAGAGACGACCATCGCCCTCGGTGTAGCCGCACCCGTGCGCGTGCGACTCTTCGTAGGAGAGGTCAGGCTTGTCGAGCTCAACCACATCACGAGGGTCAAGACGCTGTCGTAAAATTTCGTCGTTGCTCTCTGAATTTTGGCACGAAGAGAGGTAGAGCCATGGGGCACCAACACGCCAATGGGCACTCAGTGACCTGGCAAGTTCCTCCATTTTATCCCATTCATGCCAGTTGGCCTTCATGGGAATGAGCTGGACAATAAAGCCGGCGCCAGCCTCCTTGAGGTAACGGAACCCCTGCATCACCTTTTCAAATCCGCCGGGATGGCGGGTGACGTGGTCGTACGTCTCTTTGGTGGCGCCGTACAGTGCCACCATTTTGGTGCCCTTGCGCTTGAGGAGTTGAGCAAGCTCGGGGGTGATGAGGGTGCCGTTGGTGTTGATGGTATAAGAGACAGCTTTGGAGGTGATATAGTCAAAGATCTCCGCAAAATCTGGGCGCAGCATTGGTTCTCCTCCGGATATTGACCAGCGGCGTGTGCCTAAAGCACGGGCTTCATCAACAATACGCTTGATTTCGTCAAAGGAGAGTTCCCTGTTCTGTTCAGGATCTGTGGGGGGAATTCTTAGCCAGCAGTGCAGGCAGTTGTTGTTACAGCGGTAGGTGAGGTCAAGATGACCTTCAAGAGGAAGACGGATGTCGAAAAGTTTGTTTTGCATATTACTGCTGCTTCAGGTTTTTTGATGGTGGGCATTGCGTTTCGACCTTCACAAACTTCTTGTCAAAGTTTACACCGATAATATTCGGGTGAGAATTTACATAAAATGGAAAATAATTCCGCAGGAGTATCGCGAATAATGAGCCAGGTTTTGTAGTTTTATTATAGTTTGATCTTGCACGAGAAATCCTTTATGCTGCCCGAATTGAGCCAGGGAGTTATTGTATCGATTTTGCCGATGAAATTATAAAAATTCAATGGGCCAACAACAAATTTCTGTAAGAGTAGCGGTTGAGGGCGATGTGCCGAGATGCGCCGAGCTCCTTGGAATCCTCTTCAGCCAGGAGCAGGATTTTACCCCTGATGCTGAACGGCAGTCGAGAGGGCTCTCAATGATTATCCACAATCCAGAGCTTGGGCAAATATTTGTTGCTGAAGTTGACGGGGTGATCCAGGGCATGGTATTGTTGCTGTTCACCGTCAGCACGTTTCTCGGCCAAAGGGTTGCTCTGCTTGAAGATATGGTTGTTGATCCTGCATGGCGGGGACACGGTCTTGGTTCGCTTTTGCTTGATCAGGCTCTCGATTTCGCCCGAAGGGAAGGGTTTGGCCGGATAACCCTGCTGACCGATCGGGACAATGAAACGGCTCAGCGGTTGTATACCTCAAAAAGCTTTACCAGGTCAGAGATGGTTGTGTTCAGGAATCTGCTCAATTCGTCTTCGGATCAGGAGAGCGATGAGTTGCAATCAGGGCTGCCTTCCGTGCAGGATAGAGGCTGACAACAAAAGAGAGCACTATGGCCGTTATCCCAACGGCTATGAAGTCAATAGTTTGCATGCTGACCGGATATGCATCAATAATAAAGGCGCTTTTTGAGGGAAGCTGTACTATGCCATAGAGCTCCTGGAGTTTGCAGATACTCCAGGCAATGCTGATTCCGACAAGAGTTCCAACCAGTCCAGTCGCGCCTCCCTGGGCAATAAAGATAGCCATGAACTGCGGCCGCTCCATACCAAGACAGCGAAGGTAAAAAAGCTCTTGCTGTTTGTCAATTGCAGTCATCGCAAGAGATCCGGTCAGGCTGAGCGAAGCCACCAGAACAATAAGCATGAGAATACTGAAACTGGCCCATTTTTCAAGCTGCATCACCGCAAACATATTGCTGTAGTGTTCTTCAAGAGTTCTCAACCTACCTGTTGATTTGAGTGAACTCGCTGCCAGCCAGGTTCTGAGTTGACTGGTAACCGTTTCTCGAGAGTGACCATCCTTTATCCTGATATCAATGCCTGAAAATTCCCCCTTTCCAAGCAACAGCACTTTTTGGGCAAACCGGTCTGAGGTGAGCACATAACGATCATCAAAAAGCTTCTGGAGAGAAAAAATTGATGCGACTGTTGTTTCGGGTATACCGAGTGCAGGAAGCAGCCAGGGTTCCGAGAGCGATTCCAGCCCCAGAGAGATCAGTTCCGGACTGAAGATCTTTACCCGCCGTGAACGATAGAGATTTGTCCGGTAGGCAAGAAGTTCACCGACGGCTATGGCTTCAGAGGTGAACAAAGGGCTCTTTGCCCTGGTCTGGACCATCAGGTGACGTTGTGAGGCATCAGTGAGTCCTTTGAGGATAACAAGTTCGCTTTTCTTTTCGGTGGCTAAAATTGCCTCACCTTCGGCATAAGGCTCGGCAGATGCAACTCCATCCAGCGCTCTTATTGCGTGCAAAAGGCTGTCTGAAACAGCAATCGATCGTCCATCATAAGGAATACACTGAACCGGACTGTCAATGGTCATAAAAAGATCTAGCGCAAGTTTTTGAAACCCGTTCAAAACGCTCATGACAACCAGCAGAGTGCTGACCCCAACAATAATTCCGACAAGACTGATTGCCGAAATAATATTGATAATCCGGAAACGTTTGCGGGCAAAGCTGAATCGTTGCGCAATCCATAAACCAGGTTTCATACAATCGACAGTAACTTTGATTTCATGTAGCCAGGGCTCTCCCCGGTTTGAGCCCTGATGCAATACGGGCCGGAATAAAAGCAAAAAACAGGGTGAACGCCAAAACAGCCATTGAGACCATCGCGTAATCCGTCGGATTGATCAACAGAGGAATATGGGTGAGGAAATAACTTTTTTCAGGGAGGGTAATAAAATGAAAGCGCAATTCAATGAGTGAGAGTGAGAGTGCAAGAATATTTCCGGCACTAATCCCGCAAAGCGAAATTAGAAACGCCTGAAGCATAAAAACCCTTCTGATTTTTCCGGGTTCAAAACCAAGTGCAGCCAGCATTCCTATCTCACGGGTTTTTTCGATAATCAACACCAGAAGAGTAGAGATAATATTGAAAACAGCCACAATGGTAATGGTAACAATCAGCAGAGGGGTCATGTTTTTCTGGAGTTTCAGCCACTCGAAAAGATTTGCATACCGTTCAAAAACGGTATACCCATAAAATGGAGTTCCAAGGGTATCAATTACTTTTTTGACCGTGCCCTGAAGTTGGGCAAGATTGTGCACATTGATATCATAGCCACTGATCATCGAGGGATTATATCGCTGTTGAAGCGCTGCCAAATCAGAGAGCACAACAAAATCATCAAATCCCTCCTGCAATCCAGTGTCATAGATTCCACTGATGTAGCCAACTTCAAGATTCAGAGAAGAGAAGAGATCAACAATACCTGAATTCTGAACATAAAATTTTTGACCGGATCCGCCAGCTCCAAGCCCTGCCAGCATAACCTTCTGGCCAACTCTGAGCCTGAGATTGTCGGCAAGTGTTTGCCCGACATAGAGCGAAATTCCATCTTGCCGATCAGGAATTGCGAGACTCCCCTGCCGGAAGAATTTATGCAGAAAAGCTCTCCGCTGCTCCTCCTTTACCCCCTTGACTAACACCGGTTTACTCTTCCAGCCCCCATCTTGACCACTTATGCGGCTGCGAAGAACAAAACTTTTTTCAAGAAATGGCGAGACCCCCGCTATATTATCCTGATCTGCAATTGCGGCAATGGTTGAACGGCGCTCCTGAAAGAGCTGCTCATCGGGTTGACGAACCTGAATGTGGGCGCTGAAGCTGATCAGCTTTTTTTCAATACTGCCAGCAAATCCGTTGACTATCGAAAGGGTCAGAATAAGGGCTGCAGTTCCTACAGCAATTCCAGCCACGGCAACCATAATAATAAAGGTTGGTTTTGAGGTCGAACGCTGTTTGAAAGCAAAGCGGCTTGCGATATAGAACTCGGGCTTCATCCGGGAGTAACCTGACTCTCCATTGATGCAAAAACGACAACTTTATCTCTTCCCTCAGCTTTAGCTCTGTAGAGAGCCCTGTCGGCATTGGTAATGAGGGAGGGCCAGTCAAGGGCATCATCCGGAAAGGTGGCCACTCCGATACTGACGGTAAGTTCACCAACTGGCTGATTCTCCTCATGAGGAAAAGGATGTTCACTGATAATCTTGCGCAGACGTTCGGCTATGTCACGCGTTGTTCCCGTATCAGTTTTCGGAAACAGTAACGCAAACTCTTCTCCTCCAAATCTTGAGGGGACATCATAAGCCCTGCATTGACTGCTGATGAGGTCGGCCAGAATTTTAAGGGCCTTATCCCCGGCAAGATGGCCGTTGGCATCATTATAAAGCTTGAAATTGTCAATATCAATCATTGCAAGAGAGACCCTGTCATTAAGGCGCTTGGCACGCTCAATATCAATAATGAGATGCTCCTTGAAATGGCGATAGTTGTAGAGATTTGTCTTTTCATCCCGAACATAAATCTCATCAAGTTTTTTATTTTTCGCATCAATATCACTGCAAAACTTCATAATCGACTCAGTAATCTGCGCTATATCACTTGAGTGTCCAGTTATCGTCAAATCCTTTTTCATCTCTTCCGCAGTATCACGAATACTCTCCGGAATATTTCTGTTAAGCAGCTTCAACTGCCCAACAAGCTGCGCAAGCGGAATGAGTGTCTGACGGTAATTATTGTGTAACATCCATCCTGCGATAATACTCAGGGTGAGCAGAACAGCAAGAATGAACAACAGAAAAAACTCATTGATCACAACAAGTCGTACCGAGGCCTCTTTTGATGCCACTTTGGCTTTTTCTATACTTTTGTCCAGTTCAATACCAAAAATTTCCAGATTTTCTTCGGCAAGCATTACTGGCCATTGCTGCAACGTGGTCTGCACCGAAGGAAACGGGGGTAATCCTGCACCCTGCATCCTGGCAACAAGTTGTTGATGGTGTACAAGAATATTGTCGCACCGAGCCTTAAACTCGCTCTCCACCACTTCTTCACCTCTGATTTCACTTTTTTCCTGGTTTCGTGCAACCCTGAACTCAAGAAGCTTCCCCCTGAAATCAACAAGATCAAGGTAACATGCCTGCTTTTTTTCCACAGCTTCGAGCAAGCTCTGCTGTGTAACAACAAATCCTGCAATTCCAGCGATGACAATGATCATGCTGATTGTTCCAGTGAAAACAATGACCCGTAACGGAGAAATATTGCTTATGGCCCGACTGGCTCTACTCATATTAATTAATGCAGAATAATTGTTCTTTCAACGAGTTTGAAGGGAGCATATGAACTTCTTTCAAATGCTTTTTGCCCTCCGCTTCCCAACCATGCGCCAAACCCGGCAGCGAGCGGATCGCCAGAAAAATATAAATAGTATACAGAGGTAACAAGAGGATAGCTCCCGTCAAAAATAGTTTGCTGAGTTGGAAATAGAGCTGCGGCACCATTTAACTTGTTTGCAATGGGCAGAATTCTGATGTTGCCTGTGGCCCTCTCCAATACTCGCCTTACTTCGGGTGATGACTGGAAAAGAAGTCCAAGAGCACTTTCGTCTGCAGCAATCCTCATGATCAGCGTTGAGTCACTGCTGCATCCCCATGCCCTTATATTCTCCCTTTTTATACCCGTCGTTGCAGCAAAATTGGATTGAAGACGAAAATCATCTGCTTTTACCAGAGCGGTCATGCCATGCTCACGTTGCCCGGTAAACAGATTTTTAAGCTCTTCGAGAGAGATACTCCTCAATGGATTGCGAGAGTTAACAATGCAGACAATCGCATCGTGCGCAACAGCTTCCCGGCGTAATGATGACGACTGTGTTGCAAAAAGTGCCTCTTCTGCAGCTTCAGGCGTGCCTCCGATCAATGCCCCCCTCACTCTGTGATCAAGGAGAAGTTTCAGACTTTCGTTTGAGCTGACCGGCATAAGTGAAATATGTGCATCCGGGTAGTAGCCACGGAACATCTTGACCTGACTGTCAGCGATATCGGCAAGCTGCTTGTCAACGGCAAGAGTCATCTGGCCACTTCGAGCGGTATCATCAACCTGTCGCGGTGAGCAGCTCTGCATAAGCACGATTAGAAACACCGGCAAAAGGGTGTTAATCACCTTGAGAGGTATCCGATGACATGACTTGCAGGTCATGGGTATCAGCAGGTTCATGATTTAAGCGGTGAACAAAGAAAAAAGATTATTCCACTCCTTGAAAATCAGGTAAAAAAGCTTATTATTTCCGCAATATTGGATATTTATTCAGATTATATCCTTTTTTCTGAAAACTTCTGCATAAAATTATTCACCTAATGAGTTCGGGCCTATCAGATAGTTTGAAAAAATATTCAGTATCCATCATTGGCGCTTCGGGCTATTCCGGAGCAGAACTGACGCGGTTATTGCTTCGTCATCCTTGTGTTGAACTTCAGGATCTGTATGCTTTTTCGCAGGTTGGCAACAACGTTTCCGATCTCTATCCTGCTCTCGGCTGTAACAGCATGTATAAGCAATACAAGGGCGAGAGAGAAAGCGATATCTACTTCCTTGCGCTACCCCATGGCGAGGCGCTTCAGCTTGTTCCATCTCTTGTGCAGGCTGGAAAAATTGTCATTGATCTCTCGGGTGATTTCAGACTGAAAAATTGCTCGGAACATAACGAGTTCTACAAACAGCTCAAATCACCCGATGCCTTTATGACCTACGGTATGCCGGAGCTGAATCTCGATCAGATCATCAAGACCAGGGCAATCAGTAATCCCGGATGTTATGCAACCAGTATTATTCTTGGAGTTGCTCCCCTTTTTCACAGCAAGGAGCATAGTTTGGATGTTCGGGCCATCAACTGCACCTCAACATCCGGTATTTCCGGTGCCGGGCGCAGCAGCAAAACAGAACTCTCATTTTCGGAGATGAGTGAAAATATCAGGGCATACAAGGTTGGCATTCATCAGCATATTCCTGAAATCATGCAGGCTCTCGGTACCTCTGCAACCGACCCATCGTTTGACTTTACCTTTACACCAATGATAGGGTCACTGGTGCGGGGCATCTACAGTATCCTTAATGTTCAGCTTGTACAACCTGCTGATACAGAAGAGATCCTTAAACTCTACCGCAGCTTTTACCAGACAGCCCACTTTGTTCGGGTTCGTGACACCATGACCGAAATCAGGCATGTGGTGCATACCAATTTTTGCGATGTGCATATTGCCAGTATAACAAAAAAAGGATCGCTGACCATTATCACCGCTCTCGACAACCTGCTGAAGGGCGCTGCCGGTCAAGCTATTCAGAATATGAATCTGATGCTCGGAATTAATGAAGAGACCGGGCTTCTATAATCTTTAACCTTATCTACTGCACGTGGAACAACTCTCCAAAGGGCTCAACGTCATTCATCAACTGTCTGCCGAAACTCAATGGCCAGCATCGGTTACCCCAATGACAGCAGAATCTGACGGTACCACAGAATTCTGGCCAGCAGGCTTTTCAGCGGGCGCAGTATCGGCTAACATCAAATACAGCAACAGGAGAGACCTGATGCTGCTTGTCACTGATGCTCCCGCCAGTGCGGCAGCCCTTTTTACCCTGAATCGTTGTGTTGCGGCACCCATTGTACTTTCGCGTGAACATCTGAACCGTTCATCATCCTCAATTCGCGCTCTGGTGTGCAACAGCGGGAATGCCAATGCTGCTACGGGAAAAAAGGGACTTGATGATGCACTCGTCATGGCTGAAGCCGTTGCACAAGAGCTTTCGATAAACCCTGAAGAGGTGCTTGTCGCCTCTACCGGCGTTATCGGTCAACTGTTGCCAATGGAGAGGGTGCTTGACGGAATCTCCTCTCTTGTTGCCACACTGCAGCGTGACTCAGTGCTGGATGCTGCCGGAGCCATTATGACCACCGATACCTTTC
Organism: uncultured Chlorobiaceae bacterium; assembly: GCA_903866255.1. Classification (GTDB taxonomy): domain Bacteria; phylum Bacteroidota; class Chlorobiia; order Chlorobiales; family Chlorobiaceae; genus Chlorobium. Next base: position 18,214 of record CAIPMW010000002.1, read on the forward strand.
CGAAATTTTTCACCCTTGAGCTTCTGCTTTCTGGCGGTTCTGTTCGTCTGAGCGGCATAGCCAAAGGATCGGGGATGATCTGCCCGAATATGGCCACCATGCTCGCTTTTTTGACGACTGATGCTGCCATAACGCCCGACCTCCTCCATACAGCGCTCAAAAAGGGTAATCGCCACAGCTTTAATGCCATAACTGTCGATGGTGACACCAGTACCAACGACATGGTATCTATTATCGCCAGCGGCACCGGGCCGGAGATTACGGCAGGAAGCGAAGATTATACCCTGTTTTGTGATGCGCTCGAAGCGTTGATGACCTTTCTGGCCAAACTTATTGTCATTGATGGAGAAGGAGCCACAAAACTTGTCGGGATAACCGTGAATGGAGCTGTTGATGACCGTGAAGCAGAACTTGCTGCAAGAACCATCGCCCACTCAAGCCTTGTCAAAACCGCCATTCACGGAGAGGATGCCAACTGGGGCAGAATTATTGCTGCAGCAGGACGCTCAGGAGCACTCTTTAATCAGGAAGATCTTGAACTACACTTCAATGACCTCTCCATCCTTAAACCAGGTCTGCTTGCCGACTTCTCTGAAGAGGCAGCAAGTGCGATCCTTACAAAAGATGCCTACACCATCACCCTTCGCCTTGGTAACGGCCCGGGTGAGGCTACAATATGGAGCTGCGACTTGAGCAAGGAGTATGTTGATATCAACGGCAGCTACAGAAGCTGATACTTTACACAACCAATAAAACCAGGAATAATACCCTCCAATGGAGCATTCACCTTGCAATAAAGTGAATCAGACAAGAAAAGCCCCTCACGCCGCTATCGGACAGGTGCTGATTGAAGCCTTGCCCTATATCCGCAAATTTGAGGGCAAAACTTTTGTCATTAAATATGGCGGTGCGGCCATGAAGGATTCCTGCCTTAAAAATATTTTTGCCCAGAACGTCACCCTTCTGCGCAAAGTTGGCATAAGGATTGTATTGGTGCACGGCGGGGGAGATGCCATCACCAAAACAGCAGAAAAGATGGGGCTGACATCGCGTTTTCTGCATGGGCGTCGGGTCACTGACAAAGAGATGATTTCTGTCATCCAAATGACTCTTGCCGGAAAAGTCAACCAGGATATTGTGCAGCTCATCAGTGAGCATGGCGGCAAGGCTGTGGGAGTAAGTGGTCTTGATGCCGATACCATCAAGGCGCGTCCCCATCCAAATGCAGTCACTCTGGGGCTTGTTGGAGATGTGGAACAGATCAATACCTCCTACATCGACCTGCTCTGCCGTACCGGTCTGATTCCGGTTATTGCTCCCATTGGGTTCGATGATAACGGAAACATTTATAATATTAATGCGGATGATGCCGCCAGCAGTATCGCCATTGCCCTGAAAGCTGAAAAGCTCATCTATGTCAGCGATGTTGAAGGTATTCACGTCGGCGAAAGAATCCTGAAAACCATAAGCAAAAGAGAGGCCGCTGATTTTATTGAACAGGGCATTATCTCCGGCGGAATGATTCCAAAAGTGCTCTCAGCCTTCAAGACGCTTGATAGTGGAGTGGGTAAAATTCACCTCATTGATGGCAAAGCGACACACTCTCTTTTGCTTGAAATTTTCACTCACGAAGGGGTTGGAACGCAGTTTATTGCAGAACAGGAAAGCGACCACTATTAAAATGACAAAAGTATTACACCATAACATGCACACAAAAAGAGATTTTCTTGGCTTTTCATCGCTTGATGCAGGGAAAATTATTGAGCTTTTCGACTATTCTCTGTATATCAAGAACAAGAGAAAAGAGAGCTCTTCCGCATCAGGCTTTCTGCCGTTGCGCGACAAAACGGTTGCCATGATTTTCAGCAAACCCTCACTCCGGACACGGGTCTCTTTTGAGCTTGGCATACATGAGCTTGGAGGCTACTCCATCACTCTTGATGGACAATCAATCGGTCTTGGCACGCGCGAATCTGTAGAAGATATCGCCAGACTTTTAGCCCGATACAATGATGCCATTGTTGCCCGTCTTCATGAGCATGCTGTTATTGAGGGGTTGGCTGAGCACGCATCAATTCCAGTGGTCAACGCACTGACCGATCTGTCGCACCCTTGCCAGGTGCTGGCTGATGCCTTTACCCTTTACGAAAAATCACTCTGGAGAGAGGGAATCAAGGTTGTTTTTGTTGGTGACGGCAACAATGTCGCCAATTCATGGATTGAACTGGCAGCTCTTCTCCCCTTCCATTTTGTGCTTGCCTGCCCGGAAGGGTATACACCAAACCAGGAGCTGCTCAATGCTGCAAGAGAGAAAGGGATCAGCCAGATTGAGATTATGCATGACCCAATAGAGGCCGTCGCCAACGCTGATGTCCTCTATACCGATGTATGGACAAGCATGGGACGGGAAGATGAAATGGCCGAACGTCTGCAGATCTTCAAACCCTTTCAGATCAACAGCGCCTTGCTTGCCGCAGCAAAACCATCAGCCGTGGTGATGCACTGTATGCCCGCACATCGCGGACAGGAGATAAGCGCTGAGGTGATGGACGGCCCACAATCCATCATCCTTGATCAGGCCGAAAACCGCCTCCACGTACAGAAAGCACTTCTGGTCAAATTACTCAACCATGAAGAGTACAGGAAATTTCACCTGACCCACCGCCTGCTGAATGCTGCGAAAAAAATCAAGGCCTGAAGGATAGCGGAATAATGAACAAACATGCACGACAACTGAAAATCAGAGAAATTCTTCAGCACCATACGGTTGAAAATCAGCACGACCTTCTGCAACTGCTCCGGGATTCCGGTATGAGTGTTGCGCAGGCCACCCTCTCCCGCGACTGTGCCGAACTCAGCATTATCCGTTCGCGCGTCAACGGAAGTTACAGGATGCTCTACCCCGACGATAATACAGGAAGAATCATCCAGGGTCTGGTCGGGATTGAGGTGCTTGCCGTTAATTCCAATGAAACGACGATCATTATCAGAACGCTTCCGGGCAGGGCACATGGTGTTGGTTCCTACCTCGACCAATTGAGAAGCCCCCTCGTTCTCGGCACCATCGCCGGAGATGATACTGTTCTGGTAATTCCATCCTCTGTACAAAATATTTCTGCATTGATATCATATATTCATAAAAATCTTTCTAAAAACTGATAATTCATTACGACCTATGAGCAAGGAAAAAATTGCAATAGCCTATTCCGGTGGACTTGATACCTCCATCATGATCAAGTGGCTGAAAGACAAGTACGACGCTGAAATCGTAGCCGTTACCGGCAACCTCGGTCAGCAGAAAGAGATCGAAAACCTCGAATCGAAAGCACTCTTTACCGGGGCATCAAAGTTCCAGTTTGTTGACCTTCGCCATGAGTTTGTTGAAGAGTATATCTGGCGCGCACTCAAGGCCGGAGCACTCTATGAAGATGTTTACCCTCTTGCCACTGCGCTGGGACGTCCTCTGCTTGCCAAGGCTCTTGTTGATGTCGCTCTCGCAGAAGACTGCACGATGCTCGCCCACGGCTGCACCGGCAAAGGCAACGACCAGGTCCGCTTTGAGGTCACCTTTGCCTCACTGGCACCGCATTTGAAGGTGCTCGCCCCCCTGCGTGAGTGGGAGTTCACCTCAAGAGAGGCTGAAATTGCCTACGCCCTTGAGCACAACATTCCGGTCTCAGCCACAAAAAAAAGCCCCTACTCCATTGATGAAAATATCTGGGGAATCAGTATTGAATGCGGTGTTCTGGAAGATCCAATGGTTGCACCACCCGAAGATGCATACCAGATAACCACCTCACCGGAAAAGGCACCTGACACCCCTTCAGTAGTTGATATTGAGTTTGAAAAAGGTGTGCCTGTTGCTCTTGACGGCAAAAAGATGAGCGGGCTCGACATGATCATCCGCCTGAACGAGATCGGTGCCGCCAATGGTGTCGGAAGGCTCGACATGATTGAGAACCGCGTCGTCGGCATCAAATCACGTGAAATCTATGAAGCTCCGGCAGCAACCATCCTCCACTTTGCCCATCGCGAACTGGAACGCCTCACTCTCGAAAAATCGGTCTTCCAGTACAAGAAGAACATCAGTCAGGATTATGCCAACATCATCTATAACGGCACATGGTTCTCACCAATGAGAACAGCGCTTGATGCCTTTGTGAACGAGACGCAGAACCCGGTGACCGGCCTTGTCCGCCTGAAACTCTACAAAGGTGGAGTCTCCCTGCTTGGCAGAAACTCACCATACTCACTCTACAACGAGGAGCTTGCCACTTATACCGAAGCCGACACCTTCAACCACAAGGCTGCGGCCGGCTTTATCCACCTCTATGGCCTTGGATTAAAGACATTCAGCCAGATACATGCCACGAAGTAATTCACTGCTGCTTATTTTGCAGGGCCGCCCCATGGCGCATCCCTGCAAAATAATTCCCAATTTATATGTATCTTTGGTAGGCTTTCCCTTTGACGGTCAACGATTCTCGTATATAATTTCATGGCATATTTCAACCACCTCTGTCTTGTGGAGGCTCCCCAGACCATCATAGCCCCTTTTCCCCGCTTCATTACCGATTGTATCGGTGTCTGCTATCTGGCTGCCGCTGTTGAGCATGATGTTGAAACTCTTGTCATGCCCGACAATTACTACAACAACGGGATTTTTGACAGCCTCCGTGCGCTGTTGAAAAAAAATCCCGTTGATCTGGTTGCCATCTCCTCCATGACCGGCGCCTTCAAGCAGGCTGAGCGGCTTGCGAAAATTGCCAAAGAGGCTGGCGCTTTTGTTGTCATGGGCGGCTTTCACCCCACGGCGCTCCCCGAAGAGGTACTGAAACTCTCCTGTGTGGATGTTGTCGTGATCGGGGAGGGCGAAGAGACCTTCCGCGAGCTGGTGCTCAATGGCCCCTCACGAGAGGTCAAGGGACTTGCTTACAGAGAAGGTGGTGGTATTGTTTACACTGAACCGAGGCCCACCATCCAGAATATCGACTCCATCCGCTTTCCGATGCGCTCCCTTCGCCCCAGCCGTTATGGCGAAAAAGGCAACGCCTACTCCATAGACACCATCTACACCTCCCGTGGATGTCCCTGGAGCTGTTCTTTTTGCGCCAACGACCAGATGCACAAAGGATGGAGAGGACGAAGCGCCGAAAATGTGGTCGAAGAGATCGCCCTTTTGCACGACCCCAAAAACAAAAAACTGCTTAAAATCTGGGATGCCAACTTTTTGACCAACATCGGACGGGCCGAAAAGATCTGCGACCTCATGATCGAAAGGGGGCTGACCAACTTCCGTGTCATGACCGAAACGAGGGCCAGGGATCTTGTCCGCGCTGAACGGATTCTGGGTAAACTGCACAACATAGGACTCAGCAAGGTCGGTCTCGGCATCGAAAGCCCGAATGAAGCCACCCTTGCCCTCATGAACAAGAAAAACACTCTTGGGGATGTTTCTCAGGCCATTGCGCTTTGCCGTGAGCACCATATCGGAGCCGAAGGATACTTCATTATCGGCCACTACACCGAAACCATTGAGGATACCATTGTCTACCCCGACGTTGCCCGATCGCTCGGTCTCCGCCAGGCACTCTTTATGGTGATGACCCCCTACCCTGGAACAGGAATCTTTAAAGAGTACAAAAAGGAGGGGAAGATCTGCTCATTTGACTGGGACTTCTACAACAACTACTGCCCGGTCATCGAAACCCGCACCATGGACAGCGCCACCCTGGTCGACATGCTGGCCTACTGCAACGTCGCCTTCAACCGCTATCGCTCCGTCATGAAACGCAACAGCCAGAAAGAGTTGCTGCTCAATTTCATGATCGACCTCTTCCAGCTCTGCTTTCTCATGCGGGTCAACAAAAACCTCAAAACGGAGCAAATCACCGACCTTGTTTACAATGCACTTCAACGAATGCTTGAGCACGAGCATGGAGAGATAGAGCAGCCCGCACTTCCCTCGTGCAAACCATTACCGCAGCCACTCATTCTTCGCATCCGCCGTTCACCCGCGAAAAGCATCACCTTTAGCCTGCTTCAGCGGGGCCACACCCGGGTACTCACCATGAATGCCCAGAAAGAGGGAGAACCTCTCTCTTTACGTTCAGGCACTGAGATCAGTCTCGACAAGCTGGTCGACTGCGCCTGTTCCCTCTCCATGGAGACACTCATGAGCGCCCTCTATCGCAACGAATGGTTGCGCAACAACCCCGGTCGGATGACGGGCCAGATCCTCTCCATCCTTACCGACACAGAAATCCTGCGCTTCGGCTTGCGACTTGCCGCGCTCTTTATCAGCACAGGACGCAAAAATGGCCACTAAACCTCCTGTCAGGCTGTTCTGATCCACTCTTGTAACAATCAGAAGGAACGAAGTTTTTTTACCTCCTTGCGCCAGCAATGGAAGAGAATATGTCCCGCATAACCGGCAAGCTCCGGATTCAGAAAAGTGCGTGCCTCGGCATCAAGCAGAAGATACCTCGCCGGGGTTAACGGCCTGAGGGCGGTTGTGCTGTTGAACCATGTTGCAAGGTATTGTTGAACATGGGTATCAATCGGAAAAGCATCAAAACGGCCAAGACCGAAAAGAGCAATGCAGTCGGCAATTTTATATCCTATGCCCCTGTTCCGGCAAAGCGTATTGCGAAGCTCGGCCAGAGGAATGGCCGGATTGGCAAGAGCCTGCAGATCAATTTTTCCATCAGCCACAGCCTGAGCCGCGAGCACAATGTTGGTTGCCCTGATCCGATTGTTATTGGTGCAGGCGCTGAGCACGAGCGGATCGACAGAAGAAAGCCTTTCAGGAGTTGGGAATGAATGGAGGATAATCTCTTTGCCAAAAAGAGTTATTGATTTTTTTTCACCATAAATATGAGTAAGTATTGACACCTGTCTCCTGATTAAGTGCATCCCAATACCCTGGGCACACATAAATGTAATCAAAGTTTCATAAGGGTTTTGCCTCAATACTTTTATTGAAAAATATCCCTGCAATACACTCCATAATCCTGTATATCTATATTCAATACAATCAGTTAATGATGATTTTATATCAACATCAATTGAAAAATATTGAGATATAAAATCATTAATAACATATCCATTAATTAAGTTATCAGATGCTATTACCTCTATCTCACGACAAGATACTTGCCTGATTAAAATAATAACACCACCAAGAATTGATGCGTAATAACTACCGTTATAATCAAGAGTATTCCAAAGAAATGATTGTCCACTGAATAATGATTCTCTGACATCTATATTGTTATCAAATGAAATAAAATTCTTATATAACATTAAAGTATTATTAGTTTTTCATATATAAATTATCATAAGAGAACTTCACAAAGAATATGAGATAAAGAATCATAAATTCATTTAAAATAATTACTTATATAAGTTATACAAAAAATATTTTAAGATTTATAGAATGCATTACTATATTTTTTATTATTATAAATTGTA
>CAIPMW010000003.1 GCA_903866255.1 uncultured Chlorobiaceae bacterium
AGGCTCCCCTGTTGCTATGAAAAAGATGTGGTGCGCCAGCTCCTTGAAGGTGACCGCCTTGTTGATGGAGCCATCTGCGGAGAAGAGGGGTTCGCCGAGTTCGCAGAAGCGGAAACCGCCATGAATCCCTTCAACGTCAATCGTTTTGCCTGTGTTATTGACATAGCTGTATCCGCTCATAACCCTTTTCAGCCGTTCACTGGTTACTGTTTTGCAGATGCTCTCATCCATTTCGATGAGGATGAATCTTCTATTCCCACCATCTGCGGCGTTTTGCGCCAGTACTGCATGTGCCGTTGTTCCTGTACCGCCAAATGAATCAAGAATCAAGTCATCGGTGGAAGTGGTTTGCTGCAATAAGGTCTGAACAAGCGTCCTTGGCTTCGGAAAAATGAACTGCTCACTGCCCATTATCCTTGAGACCTCTTCAGTTCCCTCGTTGGTGTTTCCACAGTTTATGAAAGATGAAAACCCGGCAAACTCACTTTTAAGATCTTCGGCAAACTTCTTGTGTCGAGGGCGTCCGGTCTTACTGGCTGGCCAGAGAATCCTACCTTCACTGATTTTCTGTTCAATTGTCTCCTTTGAATACCGCCAGCCTTTTTGGTGGCAAGGATAGACGACTCCGGTTTCTGGATTTATAAGATCATAATGAAGGTTTGGGCGCCGGTCTTTGGTTGCAAGCCCAACCAGATTATCTGACATCCACGGGCCACGCGGGTCATTGTCTGGATTACTGTACTTATCCATGTCCTTTTCCTGACCTCGAAAAGCATTGTCACCCATTCGATAGGCAACAACATATTCGTGGTCTGAAGAGACATTGTGGAGACTCCTGTTATCAAGATTTCGGCGTGATTTCCATATCAGGGTGGTGATGTAATTTTTCGGAGGCAAAATTTCTTCCATCATGAGCCGAAACCGGGCAATTTCAACATCGTCAAGGCAGACAAACAAAAAGCCATCCGGACGCAAAAACTGAACCAGCAACTGCATTCGTGGATACATCATGCAAAGCCATTTATCATGCCGGGTAAGGTCTTCCATCTCTTTACCTACGACTTTCCCAAGCCAATTCTTCATTTCAGGCGAATTTACGCTATCGTTGTACGCCCAATTTTGCTCACCAGTATTGTATGGCGGGTCAATAACAATGCACTTCACCTGCCCGGCATAGTATGGCAGCAATGCCTTCAAGGCGACAAGATTATCCCCCTGCACAAGAAGATTTTTTGAATCAAGGTCACCAGCCGACAACTCCATATTCTGACGCAATAAATGAAACGGCACCTGCTTGTGGTGGTTTACAACAGCTTTCTTCCCAATCCAGTCAAGTGACGGCATTTATTTGGTTCCCATGTGGTTTTGTAGTGAAATTTTCTTCAGGACGTCCGGCGAATATCCGCCAGCAATCGCTTGCCTTTTCCGGTCAAGCAGTCTCGCTATCTCATTCTGGTCACTCGTACGTAACATCTTCATTTTTCGTCTCCTCATGCTGACTTGATACCTCAAAAAGCAACAGCAACAGGTCGAGTTTTTCCTTGATCGTCCAGTTTTTTAACGGTTCGCAGCTACCCGAAGGTGGCGATTTCGGAGCACTTCACTGTCAACCAAGCACAAACTTTGATAGAAGCACAAAGCTTGATTTAACCACTGAACCGGCACTTTTGGATAGGTGCTGTTACCGCCTGCCTTTCTATTTCTGTCCTGCGGCAAACTCGTCATAAGTTGAATAATTTTTGTGTCCACGTCCTTTGAATTTTGCAAGTTTTGTTCCGTCAATTCTTGAATGAATGTAATCAACCAATTCGTCAAACTTGTCAATGTGCAGATTATACAAAGTCCGTGTCGGTGCTATTTTAAATTGTTTTTTTAAGTGTCCTGCAAAAACAGCATACTTCACTTGTCCTTTGCTAACTTCGTATTCCTTATACTCGTTGTAACGGTTTATCAGGTGTCCGATGTAGTTCGCTTTGATTGTGTCGTAGCCGATACAGTCAGGCGGATATTTTTCCTTTACTGTTTTCTTGGTTTGCTTAATTGTGATTTTGTTGTTGTCGCCAACGATGGCGTTCTCAACTTTACTGTTAAAGTTTATGGTCTTATTCTCAATTTGAATGTCAATACCTGCTCCAGCCAATGCTCGCTTAATTGCTGCAATGTTTTTGTCCCAGTTGCTTTCGTTTGAAAAGTCAAGATATTTTAGTCGTCTGATAAGACTGTCAATTGGTTCAAAGAATTTTTGTCCTTTGGAAACCACAATTGGAATTATGTTTTTGCCGTCTGCAAAACCCATGAATTGGGAAACTTCAAAGTTTACCCAACTTGATTTGGTTGAATTGTCAGAAATAACAAGAAGTAAATAATCGCTTTTGCTTAAAGATTTTGAAATTGATTTTTGAATGTCGTCACCAGCCAAGATTTCGTTCTCGTCAATCCAAAATTTCAATGATTTATCTTTTGATAGTTCTGCCTTTAATCTTTTTACAAACGGCTTGTCAACGCTTGAATGACTAATGAAAATTGTTGAAGTCGGCAGTTTACTTGTTATCGTTTGTTTCAGTTGATTATTAACTTTGTCAAACGGTATAATATTTTGAGTTAGAAAAATCTCGGAAAGTTTGTCTGCAAGCTGTCTTGTGTCTTTTGTTTCAATGGATTTATCAATAGCGTTCTTCAACTTTCTCGGAAAGTCATTGAATGAGGTACATTCAAAACCTGCAAAGAAAGTTGGTTCGTATGTGTCGTGTCGCCTGTTGTCCAGATTAAAGAATACAAAAGTTGGTTCTGTCTTAACGGGAATTCCAAGCGAATTAAATTCGCTTCTCATGTATCGCCAATGTTCGTCAGGAATTACTTTGTCCTCACAAATCAAAGGAGTAAAAATGTGAAAGTTGTAACCACTAAAAGAAGAAATCTGTTTTTTGTTCTTTTGAAAATAGTCCACAAACTCGGTGTCCATAGAAGAAAAGAAAGCCATCATAAACTTGCTGTCTTTGGGCTTTAATTGATTTTCGTTAATGAATTTCACGACTCCATCAATCCACTGTTCTGTCGGTAAAATATGCCACATAGTTTGTCTAATTTGTCTGTTAGTTTGATGTAAGCACTGTCGTCATAAGTTTGACGGTATCGTACTTACTGTGTCAGCACTCCCACCAGTTCTTCTGTCTTATTCTCTTGTTGTTCACAATTAAAGAGATCTTAACTAACTTCTTTATAAATAGTTGTAGGACATCTCTCTTGAAGCTTCTCTTTAACTCTTCTTTTTAATCTTGGTCTTCATACTTGTTTTAAGAGAAGCCATGAGGCAAAAGTCAAGCAAATACAATTGAAAAGGTTTAGTGGCTTCTTTGTGACAATCAAAACTACCCAACACGCTGTAATTTTTTATTCAGGTAGTAAATCGCAACACCGCTGAACTCCTCCAGTTTCCCTTCACCATCTTTTCGGCACCATTTTAACAGCAATTCTTCAATTTGCACTCTGGTGGCTTTGCCGGTAATTCTGGAGAGGGTTTTGGTAACAGAACTCCAGACTGATTTTCTGTTATCCATCAACCGGGAATAATTGAGATTGAGTATTTCATTGAGTTGGCGATCAAACAGAGCATTTTCAGACTTGATTGTTCCATTAAACTCGTAATGAATCTTCAGACGTTGATGATGGCCGGGTTCTGCTGGGCTGAAAAGAAGATCAACTTTACGTTTTTTGGTATCACAGTGAGCATGAGAATCAGGGAACCCCTCATTACCACAACAGCAGCCGAGTAGATTGGCGTAGGTGAGTTGTTGGGCAGGATATATCTTGCGGGAATGCCAATGTTCTACTTTCATTGAGCTTTCATCTGGCTCAATGCGACTCATGCAGTAAGCACAAAGATATCCCTGTTCTGAAACAAGTTGATTTCGTATATCCTGTTTTACCGGCGTAAAATTCTCCCCGTCAAAAACTGTACTTTTTTGCAACCGATAGTGCTGCAAAGATTGTGGTTCCGTACTTTTTGTAATTGGAATCATTCACCAGCTCCCCTATCGGGCTCAAGCATTGCAATGGTCGCTTCGGCTTCCACAATGTCGGGAATAGATCCTTTCAAATCGACTTTCAGCTTTTGGATAAGCTCTTTTGCTGCATCAAATTCGTCATGGTCGATTTTTACTGCAATCTCTTCAAGACGCTTTGGAACAGTGCTGTTGATTCCCGGATCATCCATCAACTCCCGTAGAATTTCTGCCGAGTTCAAACCGATGGACTGCTTGGGAATGGTAAATTTGGTGACGTTATTGTCCTGATAAAGGAGACGAATGGAGTCGGGTGAAACCTCACTAAGAATCTGAGGTGAGTGGGTCGTAACCACAAACTGCACGTTAGGAAACACCTCGGTGAGCTTTGTGATTGCTCTTCTCTGCCATGCAGGATGGAGATGAAGATCTATTTCATCAATCAGGATAATCCCTTCGCCTTTAAGCGGATTGTGGCTTTGGGGATTTGCAATGGCCAATCGGCGGGCAATATCGCCCACAAGCGCAATAAAGCAGGTTTCGCCCATAGAGAGCGAATCAATGCTCAACTCCTGATGCTCTTTGGTCACCACCATACCGAGCGGTTGCCGCTTTATCCTGAAATCACGGTACTCAGGAAGAAATTGCTCTAAAGCAGTGCGTACAGACTGCAACTGCCGATCAAGAAATTCAACGGGGTCCGTTTCAGACATGCCACGAATGAATCGACGGTTCTCATTTTCAATATCTTCACGTTCTCTGAACCATTCAAAAAACAGACGAAACTTTGCTGTAGCGGAAGGAAATTCATCATACAATGAGATCGGATCGAATTCATGTTTTATTCTGGTGCGTTTCGGAAAATCATCTGAATGCACTGCACGATCAACAGAATAGCTCGCAAAAACAGGTAGTGAAGATGCTGCCTCCAAATGATGCCGATACTCGGAAACAATACCGGCAAGTGTTGCAAGGTTGTTTTTTACCTCTTTATTTTTTCCTTTACGGAGTTTGGAAATTGACCACTCGCCAAAAGAAGTCTGAAGTACCAACTCGGAATATTTTGTGCCACTTTTAATATCAGAATCAGCAATATGACGCCCATTTCCTGAGTCACGTTTTGTTCGGGCAGTCAGCCATGAAAGCAACATGGCCAGTGCATCAAGCGTAGTTGTTTTCCCACCACCATTGACTGCAGCAATAACCGTCAGGCTTGGCTGGAGAGAAAGGCTCATGTTCTCAATACCTCTGAAGTTTTGCAGAGTGAGTGTCTGGATTTTCATCATGGCTTAATAGTTACCTAAAACGTTACGGGATGACTGCATTTTTCGATGATGAAAACTTGGCAACCATTTCTCATGAAAGAATATAACTCAACCATTACTATTACCGCATTACGGGCACTCCGCTGTACCGATTAATCGCCGTTAAAACTAATTTTTAGTTTGAGTTACATACAACTACCCGCTTTTTGTGAACGAGCAAAACTGTTAATCCACAACTCTGCTGCACAGACTATTAGTTTAAACATTCAGACCTATCAGTTATTTGATCGTCTCGTAAAACGCTTATGAAACTCAACATTTTACGAGAATGTAAACTATTAATTTAATACGACTTAAAAAGATATTGTTACGTATTTCCTTTCTTAATTTTTCTTTCAAGCTCTATTTTACGAGAACCCACTGAGGAGTAGCCGTGCTACCTTTATTGACAATCACTTGATTCCTGCGAAGCTCTCCCATCAGATTACCTATCTTATACATCCTCTGCTTATCAGTCATCCAATCAGGCAATTTATTCCACAAGAGTTCATTAATATCTTTGCGAGTCAATGAACCATGTTCGCCAATCGCTTTGCAAACCATATCAAGGTAGTACTGTTTGTCAAAAGCCCTGTTTTTACTGTATGATGCTTTTTTACCAATCTTCTGCGCCACCTTTTGAGAGATATAAAAGTTTGGCTTGCGCCCTTCGATAAGGGATTTCGCTTTAAGCAGCTTTTCTTCATCGGTATTCAGTGGAAGCTTCTTCTGCACCTTGTCGAGCGCCATGATTTCGCTGAGAGTCAAGTCGCCAGAGCTGGCAAGCAGACGGGCATAGTCCATATTCAGCACCTTGCCGGTAAGTTTCAATTTTACCCGATTGCTTGACAGCTCATAATCGGGCAACGGAAAAAATCGCGCACTCTGCAGTAGAAACAACTTCCGGATTCCGCCACCTGCCGTGTCCACCATCTTCAGGTTAAACATAGCCGTCGCTAAAAATCGGTTCCGGTAATACTCCTCCGGTGCATCTTCCATCACCACACGCTGCACATCGCCAGGCGCAAAACTGCCACGGTTGGTAAAGGTAAGCGTCTCATCTCCTTCGATCACATTGATGCGCCCGGCCAGAGAATAATCCTGATGGGCAAGGCAATTATTTACAGCCTCACGAATTGCATAAGGCTCATATTGGTCAATCTCTTCAGGAAAAAGCGTTCCTTCAGGGAGATAGCGGTATTTCAGATTGCGGATTTTGGCATAGACCTTGTCAACAGCAAGCAGCATCGGCAAGCCGAACAAGGCATAGTCACGATCATTGCCCTGATGATCTTTGAGTATCCAGCGGATTTTGACATCAGCAGGCAACAAAAAATGTTCAGCTTCATTGTTGCCCAGCAATATCAGAGCGGTACGGGTTAACTTTCCTTTGATGGATAATTTGGCCTTGTTCAAAAAGGTCGCATTGTCCCACTCGTCAACGTCATCCGCTTTGTCATGGAACTTGCTCTTGAAGTTGTTGCGAGCAACCCGCAGAGCCTCGTCATCCAGATCATCCAGCCCGGCATCAGGCACTATTGCCGCACTCCAGTCCTCCAGAGTTGCCTGAGCCCGAATACGTTCGATCTCTTCCAGATTGAGTGGCGAGAGTGACTCACCTTCTCGTCCATAATAGTGCCCGTCAAACGCAATCGGGACACCCTTTGGTGCTGCAGGAATTTCGAACAAAAGCACTCGACCATCATGATGCTGCACTTCATGAATGTTGATAAACGTAATACGGCTGGTAGTTTTGTCGGCAATCCCCTTTTTCAATCGGTCAAGATAGTGCTGCTCACGGCAATAGTTTGAGCCAACAACCTGGCGTTGATTATTAACGCCAAGCACCAGCCAGGCCACTGAGTGATGATTCAGATTGGCCTCATTGCTCAATGCAGAAAAATATTTTCCGAGATGGGAAAAATCATAGCTGTTTTTAGCCTCCTTGAATTCTACCACCTCGCTCTCAGCAGTTAAGGCAAGCAATGCGTCAAGTTTTGACGCAGAATCAAGATGCTGAATGTTCATACTGCGACCCTTGCTTCTTCTTTCAGAAATGCATGTACCATGATAAGGCGATGATTTGAAACATTACCCTGTGACAGCCTTGTTCGTTGTTGAACATTCGGCTGCCATTTCTCGTTCAAGAATATAACTCAACCGTTACTATTACCGCAGTGCGGGCGCACCGTTTTACCGATTACCCTCAAAACAGCATGACCGATTGCGCTGGCACCGAATCCCGCATTTGTGGAAGAGAAAAAGGGTTGGCAGAAGAGCCTGTCAATGAACGGAAGCTCAAACGCGAAAAAACTTGAGACTTGAAGATGAGTTTGCGACTCTTCGGGCAGTCTTGCATGCCCGTACGCAGGCAGGCCTTACCCAGGCTGAAGTTGCTTCACGTATGGGAGTTTCGCAGCCTGTTCTGGCACGCATTGAGGCCAGCCTTGGTAAACAGGATCACTCTCCATCACTCAATACCTTGCGCCGATACGCAGACGCATGCGGCATGAAACTGGTCATCCAGATGGTGTTGCCCAATGCCACTCCTCCATAGAGAAATTTTCAGCATCGCACAGCTTCCGTTCTCCGCACCGTTGGTTGTGAAATATTTCGATTCAGGATGTCTGGCGAATATCCGCCAGCAATAGTTTGCCTTTTTCGGTCAGGCAGTAGTGCTGACGGGAGCTGGTCGGTTTATCCGGGATAGTCATGGCCAGAATATCTTCCTCCAAAAGCGGAGTGAGATATTTTTTCCTGAACTTGCTCCGGTTTTTCAAAACCATGACCGTCATCAATTCCTGAATCATCACCGGTTTGTCACAAGCAATCAGCATTAGTCTGACCTGCTCCCGACTTAGTCCCAACTTGGTCCCGACTTGGTCCCGACTTGGTCCCGACTTGGCCCCTGCTTGATCCCATACTGATTCTCCAATCATCCCAGTGGTTCCATAAGGCTTGTAATCCTTTTTGGTAAACTGAACCTGAAACTGAAGTCCTCTTTCAAACCATTTGAACTCGATTTCCGGGTACTCTTTCAGTTCATCAGCAATCAGCTTCAATCCATTGCCCCATTGATCGATGATACCAAGCTTTTTAAAAACAGGAGCGATAACCTTGTTGCGGATATCGGACTGGCGGGCATCCATTTCATTAAAGTCGATGGAAGGCAGCAACTTGCCGGGGCTGGTGATTTCAAGCATGTCATCATAAATGGCAACCTTGATATCCTTGCCAGCAAGGGAGTAATCACGATGAACCACCGCATTGCGAATGGCTTCCCTGATGGCAACCACAGGATATTCCCAGCGGCTTTTGGTGTATACCCCTGTTACCGTTGACCCTTTGTTGATATGGCGAAGTACAAAATCATAAGCGCCTTCAGCCTGAATGGCAATATTTCCAGCGGCGGTTTTCTGGTCAATAAACTCGTGAGGGGATCTTCCTTTAAAGCGTGCACACTCAATTTTGGCGTAAGGAAACAGCTCTTGTTTTACCGAACTGTCTGAAAAAAGCACATAAGCGTTCGTCGGCAATGGTGAACCCTGAAATTCTTTCAGTAATTCCAGTTTCCGCAGTGTGGTTTCAGTCAATACTTCGCCTGTTTTTTCCATGAAGAATTCCTGAAATGGCTCCAGAGAGATGTCGGTAAGCGCTTTGTCATGCACCAGCTCACTGTCGAACGAGATATTCCTGCGCTGCCGTTCAAGTGCTGCGATGATTTCCGCATCAGCAGGACGATTGGAGGAGCCGACACGAATGTAGGTGCCAGCTACTTTGCCTTTTGATTTGAGGTAATAGGGCAGATTGCTGCCCCGATAAATCTGAACTTTGATGAATCGCTTGCCTTCAATACCGTGGAAAGAGATTTCAGGGATAATGACCGGATGACAGTGGTCGTGAATGAGGTTGCTTATCTGCTCTTCAAGAGCCATGACCTCATCTTCTGCAATACCGGTGATCTCTCTCGGCTCATTTTTTATCCCGATAAACAGCTCTCCGCCCGCATCGTTGGCGAATGCCACAATGGTTTTGGCAAGGTCGGAAACCGTTGGCAGTGACTCTTTAAACTCGATTCTGCGACCTTCCGGTTGATGGATGAGTTCGGTAATTTTCATGATGCTTCAGTAGAGCCTGATATCGTTTTATTGCCAGCAAGTTACTACAACTTATATTCATTTCCTTGATTGCCTGTTACTCCTGACGCGGCTATAATTTCCACATCGGCCATGCGAGGCAACGCCAACAATTATTCCGCCTCTCTTGCCAACTCCAGCATTTTATCCAACAGTTCTCGAAGCCTGGAGCATTTTTGACTGGCGATTTCAGGATTGAGTTTACCAAAAAGCTCTCTGCCATGAACAACCTTTTTGTATGAACGATGTGTATGGAGCGAATAAAGGCGTTCCAGTAATTTTGCCGGTGGTTCAGTAAAATTGACCGTTTC
>CAIPMW010000004.1 GCA_903866255.1 uncultured Chlorobiaceae bacterium
GCCGAGCTCCAGCTCGGCAAAGGGAGTATATAATGCCGAGCTGGAGCCCGGCGTTCCCGGGTATAAGCTCAAAGATTGCAATACATCCTTACCGAATAACCTATAATTCATGGAATTAGAAACATTGCTGTGCTGTTTGGTGCTTCCTCGTTATAATATTATCGGGAAATCAGGTTGAACCAAGAAACAAGAGTTTTTTGACCCCAGCCCGCCATGCTTCATGGATAACGTTCGCCTCGACCATCAGGTTCTGGTAGATGAATTCTGCCGGATAGCTGTTGTTGGCATGAATTCCTCCCACTTTGGCCGCTGCCAGATAGAGCTGATCAGGCTTTTCCTGTTGAAAGAATGAACGGACTGCTGATTGGTTGGTCAGCTCAAGCTCCTTGTGTGTTCTGACGACAACATCCTGTGCACCAAGCCTCTTTGGCCTGAAGATTCCGCAAGATCGCTGATCCTGCCATCCCTCGATGGCCTGCTATGTATATCTTTTACAATAACAATACTTTTCGTTGTAAATTGATACATCAAAAATCAGATCCTGGAAATTGTAAACCCATCTCCTCGATCATCAAACAGATCCTCCCAGTCAACATTATTGTCTTCGCTGGTATCAAAAAAGCTGGCCATACCAATTGCTTTGAACTCTTGCTCGACGCATCTTTCCCCAAACTGAAATTGTGTCACACCGCCGCCCGTGTTATTGTCTTTGTCGAGCACAATTTTCTCTGCACTGGTCATATATCGCACTTGTCATCTCTCTTTATCAACGTTGCATTCATACAGTCCCTCCCACTCTGGAGCAGAGCATCACACCCTCTCAACCTCAAACCTGCTGACGTTTCTCGCTTTCGGGTCGAAGACTATGCCAATCAGATAGCGTTCGCCACCATATTTCTCATAATATTTCATCGTCTTGATCTGCTCAAGTGGCTCCCCGTCGCTCACCTTGAATTCAAAGAGAAAGGTTCTCCCTCCGACCTGCAGCGTCAGGTCAACCCTCCCCTTGTTGCTCACACCCTCGGCGATGATGACCACCCCGAAGCTGGCAAAAAAGGCATAGAGTACGCTGGCGTAAAATCCCTCGTAACGCTCAATATCATTGTTGGTGTAATTATTATAGGCGATGCTCGCAAAAAGACGTTTGATGACAGGTTCCAGACCTCCAGCATCTCCGGCCTCCAGAAGATCAAGCAGCTCATTGCGGATCAGCTCTTTTTGTGAACCACTGATCATCGATTGCAAAATATACTCGTGAAAACTGATCTGCACCTCCATGTTGGGAAACCCCAACTCGTAGCGAACTCCCCTGCCCGATCGTATCAAGCGCTTGATGGTCAAATAGCCAGTCTGGAACAGAATGCTCTCCAGGTTAAGATGTTCAATATCAAAGCTGTTGACCAGACTTTTTTCAACGTTGATATTCAATAAATCAGGGATGAAATAGCTGTTTTTTTTGATCAACTCAACCAGGAAGCGCGGCGTACCGGTTTCAAACCAGTAATTATCAAACTCATAATCGTTTTTGATAAACAGCAGGATATCGAAAGGGTTATAAACACTGTCACCCAAAAAGTTATAACCGTTGTACCACCGTTTGACCTGCTCCATATCCACCCCTTCGAGATAGGGGGCAAAAGTGGTGTCGAGGTCAAACTGGGTGTACCCGCAGATGTTGCCAAAAGCAGGGTTCAGGCTGATATCTTCAAGATTGTTCAGACCGCTGAAAAGCGACACTTTGGAAAATTTGCTCACACCGGTGAGAAACACAAAGCGCAGATACTCGTCATTTTCCTTGATTTTTGTGTAGAAATCACGCATTCCATCACGAATAACAAGGGCCTCGGGAATATTCTCAATATTGTCGAGAATCGGCTTGTCGTACTCGTCAACCAAAATCACAACCTTCTGGTGATATTTCTCCCAGGCTTTCTCGATTAATTCTGCGAAGAAGTAATTTGCCCGAGCTCTGTTTTCACACTCCAGCCCAAGTCGCTTCTCATTCGATTTAAGGATGTACAACAAATCCTCCTCCAGATCGGCTTTCGAGTGAATCCCGCCACTGAAGCTGATTTTGATAACCGGATATTTCACCTCCCAATTCCACTGCTCCTCAATCAGCAGCCCCCGGAACAGCTCCCGATGTCCCTCAAAAATATTTTTCAGCGTGTCGAGAAACAGGCTCTTCCCGAATCGCCGGGGACGCGACAGAAAAACGTATTTAAACCTGTCGATCAGGCTATAGGCTATCCCCGTTTTGTCGATATAGAGGTAATCCTCGTTTATGATCTCGCTGAAGGTCTGTATCCCTATCGGCAGCTTTTTCATCGTCAACCTCATTGTAACTCGTTAGCCCATCAGAGGCATCTGTACGGTAACACACCGATGCCTCTCCACACTTTTTTTACTACATAGGGGAATATAATACTTTTTGACAGAACACTTCGATACGGGCTGGCGCCCTACTCAGTGACCGGAATACTCACCGAATATTCGTCTCTCTTTCTGCCGAGCTGGAGCTCGGCGTTCCCGGGAGATGTTATGCGGAATGCGGAAGAGTTATGGAGTGACGAGGACTACTCTTTACTCACATCAACGTTGTAGCCATTGGCTTTGAGTGAGGGCGTGCTGTTTGGCGAGGTCAAGGTCGTGGGTTACCATTTCGGCAAACATTTCGTCGAGGGTTATTTCGGGGACCCAACTGAGGTCGGCTTTTGCTTTGGAGGGGTCACCGAGCAGGGTCTCTACTTCTGCGGGACGGAAGTACCTCGGATCAATCCGAACGATAATTTGCCCTGTGCTCAGCGATGGGTAAGATTGGGGAGAGCTGATAGCGGCAATAATGCCAACTTCCTGAAGAGCAGCCCCCTCCCAGCGAATGGTTATACCAAGCTGTTGTGCTGATTTTTCAATGAACTGGCGCACTGAATATTGAACCCCGGTGGCAATAACGTAGTCTTTCGGCTCCTCCTGCTGGAGCATCATCCACTGCATACGGACGTAATCTTTCGCGTGGCCCCAGTCACGAAGGGCGTTCATGTTGCCGATGTAGAAGCACTCTTCAAGCCCCTGCGATATGTTCGCAAGACTGCGAGTGATTTTACGGGTCACAAATGTTTCGCCGCGTCGCGATGATTCGTGGTTAAAGAGGATGCCATTACAGGCGTACATGCCATAAGCTTCACGATAGTTGACCGTCATCCAGTAGGCGTAGAGCTTGGCTACAGCATAGGGGCTGCGGGGGTAGAAGGGTGTTGTCTCCCGCTGGGGAATCTCCTGCACCAGTCCGTAGAGTTCGGAGGTCGATGCCTGGTAAAATCTTGTTTTCTTTTCGAATCCAAGAAAACGAATGGCTTCGAGCAGGCGCAACGTGCCCATGCCATCAACATCAGCGGTATATTCAGGTGACTCAAAGCTGACCGCAACATGGCTTTGCGCACCAAGATTATAAACTTCATCGGGCTGTACTTCGGCAATAATGCGGGTCAAGTTACTGCTGTCGGTCAGGTCGCCGTAATGTAAATAGAGTGCTGAATGCTGGGTGCTGACTCTTTTTCGATATCGTGGCGATCACGGTAGAGATGATCGATCCGTTGGGTATTCAGACTACTGGATCGGCGTTTTATACCGTGTACTTCGTAACCTTTTTCAAGAAGGAATTCGGCCAGATACGATCCATCCTGGCCGGTAATTCCGGTTATAAGCGCAACCTTCATTGGATGTTGGTATGGTTTTTCAAAAAATCGCTGTAGGCAAGCCGCAGCCCCTCTTCAAGAGAGACACTGGGTTGCCAGCCGAGGTTGTTGAGGCGGGCACTGTCCATCAGTTTTCTTGGAGTCCCGTCGGGTTTTGTGGGATCAAATTCTATGCTGCCCTCGTAGCCGATAACCTTTGCGATGGTCAGCGCCAGCTCTTTAATGGTAATATCCTCGCCTGAGCCGACGTTAACGTGGCTCTGCATTGGTGTGATAGAGGCGTTATACGTCTCCTGATCCAAATTCATGACATGAACACAAGCTTCTGCCATATCGTCGATATACAGAAACTCACGACGAGGAGTGCCTGTGCCCCAAATAGTGACGACAGGAGCACTCTTGCTTTTCGCTTCATGAACGCGACGTATCAGCGCAGGGATAACGTGGCTGTTTTTGGGATGGTAGTTGTCGCCGATGCCGTAGAGGTTGGTGGGCATAACGCTCCGGTAGTCGGTACCATATTGGCGGTTGTAGCATTCGCAGAGTTTAATCCCTGCAATTTTAGCGATGGCATAAGGCTCATTGGTTGCCTCAAGCGTACCGGTCAACAGAGCACTTTCACTCATGGGCTGTGGCGCATGCTTGGGATAGATACAACTTGAACCAAGAAACAGAAGTTTTTTGACACCTGCCTGCCATGCCTCGTGGATAATGTTGACCTCCATCATCAGGTTCTCGTAGATGAACTCTGCCGGATAAGTGTTATTGGCATGAATACCTCCCACTTTAGCTGCTGCCAGATAAACCTGATCAGGCTTTTCCTGTTCAAAAAATGCTCGGACGTCTGACTGGTTGGTCAGATCAAGCTCACGGTGTGTTCTGACAACAACAACCTGGATATCAAGCACTTTAGCCTGAAGGTTCCGCAAGATAGCTGAGCCTGCCATGCCTCGATGGCCTGCTATGTAGATTTTATGTGACACTGATGGTCTCATTTTACTACTCTACTGAGAGCCCAAACGACAGACCTTCTCTGTTCGGTCAATGGGTGAAAAGCCAAGATCACGGCTCAAGAGCTATACCATAAAACGCAATTTTTGTAAGTACGCTTGAGCTTCTGCTATAGAATCTTCTTCCGGGGCCCATGGCGCAAACTCTTTTGCAGCATGAGGATCGAACGGGCCTGCTTTAAGTTCAAACAAGATTGAATCTGATACCAAAGCAAGAATGGTATGCCAGGTTCCGGGTTCAAGTTCTACACCAACACTGTTCCTCTTGTCATTTTGATAGTTTTCAGTACCAAAGCGAACAATCTTATCCAGACTTCCATCATCGCAAAACGTAACCAGAGCGAAAAAGCCACGAACAGCAATCAATGTTTCGACTTTTGGATCAACAGAGTGCCTGTGCGGACGAATATAACTATTGACTTCAATTGCATTGAAAAGCCGTTGACAAGGGTCTTCATAACTCTCGTGAATATTCCGGTGCTGTCGGGCACGTAACGATTGTTTCGCCTCACAGGATAACGCATATAATTCGTCAGTAAAAAAAACATTAACGCTCATCCCTGCAAAGCTTTGACAATGTTATCAACCGCTGTTTGTGGGGAAAACAGTTTGGAAAATAACGATTTGCAACGTGCGGCATACGTGTTGTCTCTCCTGATTTCATCAGCAAGCATTAGAGCATGGTGTGCCATATTTTCAACTGACGAATCTGTGCAACAATAGCCTACCCGTTCACTCTCAATAAGGTGAACCAGATCATTTCCAGGATTGATACTTGCCAAAACAGGGAGCCCTGCCTGCATATAGGACAAGAATTTACCAGGTATGTTGTGTGTTTTATGACGAGGATCGAGCGCAACCAGGCCTGCATGACATTGTGCATACAGACCAGAAATTTCGTCCGGGTCAATCTCATCGAAAAAGATGACGTTTTCCAGTCGTCGGTCAATCGCATCTTCGCGCAACCGTTGAGCATCACTGCCGCGCCCGACGAAAAGAAAACCAATATCGGAACGCCCCATTAAGCGCTCAGCCAAATCAAGCAAAATCCCCATTCCCTGCGCTATACCCATGTTACCGGCGTAGACAAAAATCTTCCGTCCTGACAATGGGGTATCGTTCACTGATATACTGCACCCGCGAGCTGGCGCATCAGACAACCAGTTCTGCAGGACTTCGATTTCGACGGAGGATTTTTCCCGCCAATCAGTGAAATAAGCGCGGTTGCCTTGCGTCTGGATTCCAATCACATTAGCAACAGAATACTGGTAGTGAGCTATTTTTTTAAAAAAGCGGTAAGGCAAACCCCTGCCCATAAGCCCCATATCAACTGCCCACTCCGGAAAAATATCGCGTATAATAAGGTAACTCTTACAGTTGCTCGATTTTTTCAGGGCGCTGACAATAGGCCCAAGAAAAATTGTTGGAGAATACCACACCACGCCATCCCACCGTTGGTTACCGAGTGGGCTCCTGCGCAAGTTACGCAGCATAAAAAAAGGCATCAACAACTCACCAAGCGTTCGGCGAATGTAATCGATGTCTTTCGTCCTGGGAGTCTTCAGGCGCACAACCTGAACACCGTTCAAAACCTCAATTTTATACGGTATATGCAACTCTGGCGCTGCCACCATCATCGTCACTTCATGCCCCTGTCTCACGAACTCAATTGAGAGGTCACGCAACTGGACTGCACCGGATGAACGCAGTGGTGGATAGACATCCGCAATCAATACAAGCCGCATTCCATCCTGTCGTTAGTATTTTTTCCAGACAACACGATTCACATAATCAGTGTAACTATGAATAATACGAACTACCTTGTCAGATACATTCGGCATACTGTAATCACTTACTTGCCTCAACAAGCGATCAGCCCCTCTTGTTTGACTGTCGAGGATCGCCAAGGCCTGGATAACTCGCTCAACTTCAAGGCCAACCATCATCACCGAAGCCTCTTCCATACCCTCGGGGCGCTCATGGGCTTCACGAATATTAAGTGCCGGGAAATTGAGAATAGACGACTCTTCGTTAATGGTACCACTATCGGAAAGCACGGCCTTGGCCTGCATCTGCAGATGGACATAATCGAAAAAACCGAGCGGCTTTAACAACTCCACCCGATTATGAAAGACAACACCACTTGTCTCAATGCGCTTGCGTGTTCTTGGATGGGTTGAAACAATCACCCGTTTACCATACTCTTCAGCAAGTGTGTTCAGGATGTCGACAAGCTTCTCAAAATTCCTGTTTGACTCAATATTTTCCTCACGATGAGCACTCACTAAAAAATAATCTCCAGAAGCAAGGTCAAGCCGCCGCAACACATCCGATCGATCAATCTTTTCACGATAATGCGAAAGCACTTCAAACATCGGGCTCCCTGTCTTGATAATCCTGTCTGCAGGCAACCCTTCACGCAAAAGATATTCCCGTGCAATATCGCTGTAGGTCAAATTAATGTCCGCCGTATGATCAACAATCTTGCGGTTGATCTCCTCCGGCACCCTTTGGTCAAAACAGCGATTCCCCGCTTCCATGTGGAAGACAGGAATCTTCCGCCGCTTGGCCGGGTAAACGGCAAGGCAAGAGTTGGTATCACCAAGAATCAGAAGGGCATCCGGCTTTTCAATGGCCATCACGGCATCAGCTTTGGCGATAATCAACCCGACGGTTTCAGCCGCAGTGGAACCTGCTGCTTCGAGAAAATGAGAGGGCTTACGAATGCCAAGATCATCAATAAAAATCTGGTTCAGCTCATAATCGTAGTTCTGCCCGGTATGCACCAGCAGATGTTCCGTATGCTCATCAAGCTTTGCGAGCACCCGCGAGAGACGAATAATCTCTGGCCGGGTACCAACAATGGTCATCACTTTCAACTTTTTCATAATGTCACCTTCATTGCAATAGTGTCCGGCTGTTGACTGTCAAAAATCTCGTTGGCCCAGAGCATCACCACCATCTCATCCGTACCAATATTGGTAATATCGTGCGTCCAACCGGGCACGGTTTCTACCACCTCGGCCTTGTCTCCGCTGGTCAAAAGCTCATGCGTCTCACCAGTTTGCATGTGCCTGAATTTGAAGCGTGCTTGACCCCGAATGACCAAAAACTTCTCGGTCTTGCTATGGTGATAGTGACCTCCACGGGTAATGCCTGGCACTACGGTAAAGTATGAAAACTGACCGCAATCTGGCGTTTTAAGCATCTCTACAAACACACCACGCGAGTCAGCATGCTGCGCCACAGTATAGGCAAACAACTCTGGTGGCAAATAGCTCACATAAGTGGCATAAAGCGCCCGCACCAATCCAGTGCCCACTCGCTCGGTCATCAGCGTGTTGCGACTATCTTTAAAAAAACGGATCAACCGAGCAAGCTCACCCACTGTGGTGCTGTATTGCGGTTCCACTGTAGCAAAACCATCTGCATCCGCAATCGCTTCTGCGCCATCCATCAACTGCAAAAAACGTGCAACCACATCATCCACATACACCAGCGTAACCGGCGCAGCCGGGTCGTTCACCTGTATGGGTAATTCCCGTGCAATGTTGTGACAAAACGTGGCAACCGCCGAATTGTAGTTGGGCTTGCACCACTTGCCAAACACATTGGGCAGCCGAAAAACATGCACAAGCACGCCGTACTCACGCTGCAAGGCAAACAAGGCATTTTCAGCATATAGTTTGCTTGAACCGTAAGCGTTGTCGCGGTCAGCCTGGGTGGAAGAGGTGTAAACGACAGGTATCTTTTTGCCAGAGACCGCAGCCACCGCGCCCACGGACTGGCAGAGCACCTTCGTAAAATCCACATTGCCCGACACAAACTCCGCAGGGTCTTGGTGACGGTTAACCCCTGCCAAATGAAACACAAAGTCCACTCCGTGCAACAGCGCAGGCAACTTCGCTACGTCATGGCCACGAGTAAAGCACACCACCTGGACATCTTTGCGCTCGGCCAAGTGTAACTGCAAGTTTTTGCCGATAAATCCGTCAGCACCGGTGATCAAAACTTTCATCCTAATCTCAATTGGCGACTACTTCTTTAACGAACAAATGTGCAGAAATAGTATCAGGGCTTAAATCTTGTCCATCAGGCCAACCAACGCCCGAAAAGAATAAGCTAACCTGATTAAAATAGTGTTGATTTTTCAACACAGCAAAATAGTCAGATGCCATAAATGGTTTTACATTAAACATTCCTTGACGACCATCAGCAAATGCAACATCTAAAAAACCATCAGGCAACGCAGTAACGTTTACAATTTTATTCATATCTACTCTAATGGCTTAATTCTTTGAATAGGCAATCCACGCACCGCCAAAGGTCCAATCGGCCATAATATTATCACGGTGAATTTCTAACCACGCCTGTACCAATTTCATCTTGTTCTGGGGTAAATTACCTTCGAGCACTTCGCTGCTTTGAATTGCTATCACTGCAGTATATTCGGCATATTCTACATGAAAATGAGGCACATGGTGTTGCTGTGTATCGTAGAAATACATATAGAATACAATACCATAGAACATTGAAAGTATAGGCTTGATGCTATTCCTCTGCCAAAGCCTGTTCCCCCCGCGCAATGGCCTGCATAAAGCGCAACTTCATCAGCAACGCTTTCATGCCCTCCACATCCAGACGGGTAGTGTTGTGCGAGTTGTAATCTTCAGCTTGCGATATTTTTTGCTCACCCTGCTCCACAAACTTGCCATAGTTCAGGTCGCGTAAATCTGGTGGCAAGCGATAATAATTGCCCAAGTCTTGCGCTGCTACCATTTCTTCACGGCTGAGCAGCGCCTCATATAGTTTTTCACCATGGCGAGTACCGATAGTGTTGACCTGATGCTCAGGCACATTCAGCAAAGCCTTTACCGCCTCGGTTAGTGTTCCAATGGTAGCGGCTGGGGCCTTTTGCACAAAAATATCGCCTGGGTTGCCATGTTCAAAGGCATATTGCACCAAGTCCACGGCATCGTCCAGCGTCATCATGAAGCGAGTCATGGCGGGGTCAGTAATGGTAAGGGGCTGCCCGGCTCGAATCTGATCAACAAACAAAGGAATGACCGAACCACGCGATGCCATCACATTGCCATAGCGTGTCACACAAATGGTCGTAGCATCACTTTCACGCGACTTCGCCACGGCGACCTTTTCCATCATTGCCTTGCTGATGCCCATGGCGTTGATGGGATAGACAGCCTTGTCGGTGCTCAGGCAAATCACTCGTTTGATGCCATGGGCAATGGCAACCTCCAGCACGTTCTCGGTGCCCAACACATTCGTCTTAACCGCTTGTAATGGGTAAAACTCGCAGGAGGGAACCTGCTTTAACGCAGCGGCATGAAACACATAGTCCACCCCGCGCATGGCAGTACGCACACCGTCCGGGTCACGCACATCGCCTATATAAAACTTGAGTTTAGCGTTATTATAACGCTTGCGCATGTCATCCTGCTTTTTTTCATCCCGGCTGAAGATACGAATTTCGCGTAAATCGGAATCCAGAAAGCGACGCAACACGGCATTCCCAAAAGAACCCGTGCCACCTGTAATCATCAATACCTTTCCGTCGAACATCATTAATTTTTTTTATTGGCATGCATGCATCGACTTAATCATGTCTGGCCATTCTGGTGCAGTGTAACCCGTTGCCAATCTGAAACGATCAGCATTAAGCGAACGGTCGATGACTAAATTATCATCTGGAACAATATCTATTGACTTGCCACTTCAGGTATTGTTTTGCAACTGCAGCCAAAAAACTTAACGTCTCATCCGCACAGCGCGGCCATAAATATTGCCGGGCGCGCTCATAACTTGCTTGCGCCAAGTCCGTACGCAATTGCGGCGAGTCAACCAACTTGTGCAAGGCGCGAACAATGTCATCAGGTTGTTCCGGGTCAAAGTACACACCAGCATCACCCAATATTTCAGCCATCGGCCCTCGGTCAGAGCAGGCAATTGGTAAACCTGCTGCCATGTATTCCAGCAAAATATTAGGCATGTTTTCACAACTTGAAGCAAACAGCCCGGCATCAGCTTCTGCATAACGAAGATGCAAGTCATTAAAAGGGATTGGGCCATGGTAATGCACCCAACGCCGCTCAGCGTCCAAACAGCTTATCGTTTCATTTAAACGTTGCAGCGCAGGCGGATAGGCTGGCCCTACCAAATCCAGCACGATCGGTAACCCTTCTTTGCGCAATACGGCAACCGCTTCAATAACATGCCATTGATGCTTGTATTGGTCTATGATTGAAACGTACAGGACGCGATAAGGATGATCTTGATCGTAACCAACCATACAGCGCTGCACCCTGGGCGACATGTTAAAACGAGGATTAAGCCCATGCGGTATGATGCATGTTTTTCCGAGTAACTTGCCAGTGACCCTCAAGACCGCATCACGAGCATACTGCGTTAAAAAAATGACACCGTCGGTTTTTCGAAACGATCGAGATTGAACAAATCGCAGCAAAAACAATTTAAGGGTAAATAAAGTCAACCCATAGCGAAGCAATTCAGGCATCTCAAACGGCAGCAAATTTTGGCTCATAGTCACTACAGGATGAAAATTCCCTGCGTAACTGCCACCGGGTACAAACAGAACATCACACCCTTCATCATGTGCTGCTTGTGACAACCGGTAACGTTGCCAATGAGTGCGGTGAAACAAGCCTTTATCGAGAGCCACCGGGTTACACTTATAGAGCCAAGGACGATTTTCAAGGGCATTCAAAGTGGACATACTGCCCCAAACCACAACGCGTTCGATACCTAACGCTGAAGGTTGTGCCGCTCGCAGAAACTCAACCAGATGGGTTACACCTCCACCACGACGCAAGTTTGTAGCATCTATACCTATCGTTAGGGAATTATTTACTTTCACACTTAAATTGCTTTACAGATGCACCACGAAATTGAGTCTTTTATCCACAGGGAAAATATGGGTTAACCTTTTTAATCTGCAAATACCTTGCCGCAATAATTGGAATTAAGAACAATCCGCTATTACCCCCTATCAAATAAGGATTGGAAAAGGATGCAAATACAATAGAAGTATAACTCAAAAACAAGACTCTAATTAATCTATCATTTTTTACATATATAAATGAAATTACTGTCCAATAAAATAGCATATATAAATAAAATAAAAACCCAACAATCCCCGTTGTAGACAAAACATGAAGGATAACGACCTCAATATTATAACTTCCGTTTGAGTATATATGACCCAATCCATAACCGAATAATAAATTATGCGCAATTGCTTTTCCAGCAATATCGAGCTGTGCAAATTTTACTGGAGAAGAATTTATCGTTTTATTAAGAATAACATCTGCTAACTGATCATAACTTATGATAATAAAAGTTATAAAAAAAAGCAATGCGAAAACCAAATATACATATTTATAAAAGCTCTTATAATGAATGCAAATCAAATAGCCAAAAACAAATAAAAATATTATCCATAATACAGTTGTCTGTGTGATTAGTAGAGCTGTAAATGATATCAGAAAAAGGGAATATGATATTTTTCCATAGAGATAATACGAAAATAAAAGACCTATTGGTATGATTACAGCCTGGCCCACAAATACTCTTACATATCCAGCATTTAAAGCTATCCAGGATGGCTGACTCTCTATTGCCGAATCGTATATCGGCAAATATTCTGTCATTATATTATTAGTAAAAAAATAACAAAGCAATAAGATTTTTAATGAAACAAATATGGAAGCTAAATAATAATGATATATATATCGATTAAGGTCATAACATTTTGATAACTCAACATAAATAAATATGTTAAACAACGTAAACAACGGGAAAATAAATATTAAAGCAACACTTAATTCATTTCCGACCAGCACTCCATATAATAATAAAAATGAAAACAAACAAGCCACGGTCATACAATACAACACTACTCTTTTAATCATTAGTGCCTTGTTTAGCAAAACAACTATATATATAATAAAAGAAGAAATAAAAATAAACTTAACAATAAGAGGTTGATCAAAAACACAAGCAAAATAGATGCTTAGAATATTGATACTATTAAGAACCCGAATACTTATTTTATTCACGTGGATATATTTCTGCTAATTTCCGTATTTATTATTCCTGCGGAATGCAGGTATCTTTTTCCATGAAACTTTTCTCCTGATGGGTTGTGTTATTTCGAATGGCAAGTTACATCTTCACACTGAAACCGCTTTTCCCGTAAACAGTTTTCTGCCAAACTTGCC
This sequence comes from uncultured Chlorobiaceae bacterium, assembly GCA_903866255.1. Taxonomy (GTDB): domain Bacteria; phylum Bacteroidota; class Chlorobiia; order Chlorobiales; family Chlorobiaceae; genus Chlorobium. The sequence goes on from CAIPMW010000004.1 coordinate 12,961, forward strand.
CTGAATCCACTGATCTATTAATTTCTGATTTCATATTTAATCTTCGGTAAGTTTACCGTAGTTGACTTGTGCTTGTCTTTCTTGTCTCATATCTGACATCTTTATTACTTGTCAATAATTTTCACGACAAGGGCTTTTGACCATCCCCGCTTTTTTGCACACTACCCCGCCAACTGAGTGCGAAATACAGTACCTCACCCATAGCACTGCCTGTTTATTTACAGCGCACTACCTTAGGTCGGTTGATCTCATTCAAGAAGTTTTCTTTTATTATACAAATATCTAAATATATTTATCGGCAAGAATGACATTATATACAAAATCAGCGATTTCTTGTTGAGATCCCTAAACGTGAAGCTTTGTCTTAGAATTGCTGATTTACCAGATAACAATTTAGAAACGGAAGAAAAATAAAAAATGGTTTGTGTTATTTTTTGTATTTCCTGTGGATAATATTCTTCAAAACAGGGATAAAGATTTATGCAATTTTCCAGAAAAAACTGATATTCAAATGCAATTTTATCAAATTTTTTCCATGTATCACTTAAACCATGGACCCTGTATTTTGTTATGACGTCTGCACAATATGCACAGTGCCAGTCATGCGCTACCCTGCAAAAAAGATCCATCTCTTCAATCATTTCAAATCTGTTATCAAAACATTCTTGCAGATTGTCCAAAGCAGTTTTTCTGACAACAACGCTTGAAATACAAAGAAAATAAAATTGCAGCAAATTTCGGAATATATCGCCCTCTGGCATCTGTTTTTTGTAGAGAATAAATGATTTTCCCTTATTATTGAAATAAACTGTATTTGCATAGGAGAGTCCTACCTTCGGATTCTTAAAATGCAATACCTGCTTTTCAAGTTTATCAGGAAACCATACATCATCACTGTCAAGAATGGCTATAAGATCGCCTTGAGACTTTTGTATTGCCAAATTTCGAGCCATCCCAAGAGGAACATTTTTTTCTCCACAAAAATATTTAAGTCTTGAGTCATAGCTTTGCGCTATTGCAGCCGTATTGTCGATCGATGCATTATCCCATAAAATAATTTCCCAATTACCATAAGACTGACAATAAACAGAATCAACTGCATCTTTAAGGTATGCTTCTGAGTTGTAGCAATTAATAATAACGGAGACCAGCGGCAATGTATCTTTACTCAAAATTAACCTCTTTATCAATACTAATATTTTTATTTCACTCGGAGGGTATATGATAGTCAAAACCTGTCAAAACCCGTTTTAACGCATAGATTACGCGCATCGGAAGATCAAGTTCAGCAAGTCTTAACCTTCTTACAATCGAAAATGTTAATTTTGTACTGATAACGGCAGACACAAACAGCTTCAATACACTGTCAAGACTATGATATTGACGATAATATGATCTTGTTTTCATTGCGAGCTTTTCATACTCGCTTCCTCTTGCGTCATCAAGAATCAGCTCCAGACTTGAATTACCAGCACAATAGTGCCTGTCTGTAATCATTGAGCCAAGAGTATACTCTTCTGAATCAAAAAGGTATCGGTATTGATAATCCGCTGTCAACTGCGTGTAGCTGAAATCGAGGAGAACCACAGGTATTGCGAGTTTCGCGCCTTCAAGGGCAGCGGTTCCCATCGCAAACAAGAGATCAACATGTTCAACCAGAACCATATCCAACCGTTCCAGGGGAACTGTTCCATGAAAAATCACTGAAAAAAATTGATTTTTCAACTCTTTGGCAAACATGACAAGCTGGTCTGCCTCTTCTCCATCACCAATGATATGGAACTCTACCGGGCAATTGCGGTTTGTTGCATATGCAGCAATGCGCTTGAGAGTGTAGGAAAGAATCGGAATCTTGAAATCTTCAAGCCTTCCAATCCATGCGCAACGAAGTGGTACGGCAGGTTTAAGCCTTTCTCCGAGATCAATTATACTGTCTGAACCCGGAACAGGCACAAATGTCGCAACATCTATATGTGCGCCAGTTGCAAGCCTGACTCCCTCCAGATTTGCCCGATCCATAAAGACTATCCCCTGACAACGAAAGCACTCTTCGACCAGCTTTCTGAGTTTTTGCCTTTGAGCAGCAAACAACATCTTTCTGATGATAAGCGACAGAGAAAAGCTATCCTGTTGAGGGCTTAGCCAATGCGATCCTGGAGAAATATTGAAGGGATGAAGATGCCAGAACAACAATCGTGTTCCATTGCCAAATGAGATTTCCTCGGGTAAGCGCCATAAGGGCAGTGACTGCATAACGCATACGGAGTCATCATCAATAATTATCCTTTTTCCGGGAACCAGATGCAGGATTTTCAGACGGCTGTCAGTAACATTTCTTGCCATATACCCATCGGGGTAATCTATCAGACTGATATGAAGCTCCGGATAACCACCGACAAGTGCATGTGCCATTCTTAAAAAAAGAACGGGTACCCCACCAATAGTATGATAGGGAAAGAAAAAAAAGATTTTCCGGATATTTGCCTTTTCAAAAGGAGTCAAGCGAGCTCTCCTGAGGCAATGCCATTATGCCTTTTTTGGGATACAATGTTCAAAAATGCGCTGAAAATCCCCCTTGAATATTTCAAGCTCCTTTAGCTTCCAGAGCTCCATATTATGCCTGGAACGTTCTGGATCAAAATACTTGTATGGCTCCTGATGATCTGTGCGCCCCAATTCAAGAAAAGAACAGACATTATCCACCGTTGCCTGGTAGTTGGTGACCAGATCCTCAAAATTGACCCGCAATACACGATCCGACAGATCATTGATCATCGAACGATATAAATTATAACGTTTGATAAAGGTATCGACATCGTGAGCACCGGCTATTCGACGGTAGAATTCAAGATTGTCATTAAACCCCTGTTGTGTTGTAATTGCAGTGGCATAGATATCACGTGGATCACGATCAACAACAATACATTGCGCCTTTTCGCCAAGCAGCACAAGATTTTTTCCCGGATCAAATGGCTCAAGAGCATTGTGGGTAACCAGAATACCATACTCAGCAACATTCAGATCCCTGGTCAATATTCGATGAACAAATCCCTGTGCTGCAGGATAAAAGGCATCAGGAAATGTCAGCCTGTAATGCCTCATCTTGTTGTGACCCACCCTGCCTAAAAGTTTGCGGACAAAGGTTGCCAAGCCACTATCCTCCAGATCATCATACGGCCAGGGAGTTTCCCACTCGAGTGTTACGGATTCTGTCAAAAACTTCTCAAGGCACTCAATGATGTCAGGATACAACCGTGCATAGCCATAACCTGTGGAATAGAACTTTTGCGGAAAACCAGGAGTTGCTGCAAGCTTTTTGATGGTTTTTTCAAAACGGTTTAACGCTGAATGGGTGCGGATGGGTGACCAGTCATCCAAGGCATGACGAAGATCTATCAACCCCCCACTGATCCTTAAAAGATCAAATTCAACCCGGTAGTTTGGAACATGGATCCCCTTGAACTCCCTCAGGAGATCACTTACGGCAGCCTTGCCGGAAAACATATACCCGGAAAGATCGAGAACCTTAAACTGTCCTGACATTCCCGGCACTGTCAAAATAATTTCGAATCCCGGTCACTACACGGTCTTGCTCAGATTCACTCAACTCTGCATGTAACGGCAGACTGAGCAATTCATCACCCAGAAGCTCGGCATTGGGCAACGCATAATCAGTTGCAAAATAGTCAAGCTGGTGATTGGGCTGGTAATGCAGACCACACTCAATATGCGAGGCCCGCAAATGATTCATCAGCGCATCACGATGAGTAGCGGAAACACGAACAGGAAAAATGTGGGGAATGAGGTTTTCATAGCATAAATCGAGAAATCGAATGCCCGGCACACCTGACAACTCTTGCTGGTAACGAGCAACGCAATGTTGGCGATGAAGGGCAAACTGCCCTATTTTTGTCAATTGAACCCTGCCGATTGCAGCCATAAGGTTGCTCATGTGGTAGCGGTAACCCTGATGGCGTACATCAAAAAACCAGCTTCGCTGGCCGCTGTAACGCTTTTCGGTATCCTGCTCCACTCCAAGCAATCTTGCATCACGAATACGCTGCACAAGAGCCTTGTCTCCGGTAACAACAGCCCCTCCTTCACCCGCAGTGATATTTTTGATACCATCGAAACTAAAGCAGATCACATCCCCTTGATCGCCAATAACCTTGCCATTCCTGTAACAGCCAAATCCATGAGCCGCATCTTCAATCACCCTCAGTCCAAAACGCCCGGCAAAGAGGTAAACAAGATCCATTTCCGTACTGTCACTGGCATAGTGCACCGGCATGATCGCTTTGGTCTTTGAAGTGATCCTGCGCTCGGCATCGGTCAGATCGAGAAAAACACGATCCAGAGTCACATCACAGGCAACCGGCTTTGCTCCTGTTGCTGAAACAGCCTGAAATGATGCTACATAGGTAATTGAAGGCACCAGCACCTCATCCCCCGGACCAATTCCCAAACACTCCAGTGCAAGATGCAGCGCAGCGGTACCGGTGTTGACGCAAATCACGTCGTTCTCGGTACCGATAAAGGCACGCAACTCCTCTTCAAACTGCTGCACCTCCTTGCCCATACCCAGATAACCGGCATCTATGACACTGGCAAGAGCAACTTTCTCTTCCTCACCCACAGAAGATCTTGAAAGGCGAATAACGTTCATAACATATTCCTACCAGAAAAAGGGTATTTTATCCAGTTCAAGGTTGTCCGCCTCAGCAGGGTCATGTTCCTCATCAGCGATATTGAGTAGAAGATTAAAGTCACAAAGCCCCTGGAATGCAACCCATAGGCCTGGTGCAACAGTCAATCTTGAATAATTTTCTGTCCCGAGAATTATTTGCGAACAACATCCAGTGGTCGTGCTTGAAGTCCGGTCATCATAAATAACAAATCGGATACCACCAATTGGGACAACGAGATTCAATGTAACGCGACGATGGCGTTTCCAGCCCTTGATGGTTTGCAGATGAATGATGGAAAAATATGCTTCACCAAAATCGACATAGCCGGGAGCTGAACGCTTGAGTGCATGCAAAATATCGCCCCTGGGATTGACAATGCGTTTTTGCGGTGTTACCTGCACCCCATCAATCAGGAGAGTGTCCATTCTCGGCCCCGCTCACTGGCAAATTGTTCGTATTCGACAAGCTGCTTTTGAGTGAATGCATACATATCGTTACTGCCTCGATAGTAAGAAGTGTACCATTCGCTGACCATGCGGATAGTTTCAGCATAATCAAGATTTGGTTCCCATTTCAGATGAAAGAACGCCTTGTCGCAATTAAGCTTGAGCAAACCTGCTTCATGGAACGGAATGTTGTCAGTAATGCGATAAGCTTCATCTGAAGAGTCAAAGCCCCAGTTGCGGCCAAGATCTCCAATGAGTTCAACAACGGTGCGGTTCTGTTCAGCCCTTGGACCAAAGTTGAACGTTGAGCCATGCAATGTTTCGTTTTCAGCAAGAGCCATTCCAAGAGTAAGATAGCCACTCAATGGTTCCAGGACATGTTGCCAGGGACGCGTAGCTTTGGGACTGCGGATTTCGACAATTTGTCCTTTATTCCAAGCTTTCATGCAATCAACAACGATACGATCCCTAGCCCAGTCACCACCACCGATGACATTACCCGCCCGGCCAACCCCCAAACGGACAAAATTGTCACTGCCCTGAAAAAATGAGTGCAGATAAGACTTTACGACCAGTTCGGCAGCTCCCTTGGATCCACTGTAGACATCTTTTCCGCCAAGAGCATCGGTTTCCCGGTAACCCCAAACCCACTCTACGTTATCATAACACTTGTCACTCGTTATGATAACAGCTATGCATTTCCGGTTTAAACGCCTCAATACCTCAAGAACGTTCATGGTACCGATTGTGTTGGTCGTAAAGGTTTCAACAGGATCAATGTATGATACAGAAACAATGGCCTGGGCAGCCAGATGAAACACACAATCCGGTTGCTCTTCAGCAATCAACTCTTGCATGACTGCCAAATCCCGGACATCTGCCTGGTGATGGGAGAGCCGACCGGTAAGTCCAGTCTCCTCAAACATCGAAGGGTTGGTCGGCACATCTTTGGAAATGCCAATAACGTCAGCACCAAGCTTCAAAAGCCAAGCGGTGAGCCAGCTTCCCTTGAATCCGGTATGACCGGTAACCAGTACTCTCTTCCCTTTATAATAGCCTTTGAACATCAACTTCTCCAAACTTTCCATGGTGGGTTTGTCTTCCAGAGTTCCTCAAGATGACTTCTGTCGCGCACAGTATCCATACACTGCCAGAAACCATTATGCCTGTAGGTCATTAACTGGCCGTCACGGACAAGGTTCTCCATTGGGTCAGACTCAAGAATGGTGTCATCACCGTGGAGATAGTCAAAAATTCCAGACTCAAACACAAAGAAACCGCCATTGACCCATCCTTCTCCTGTCTGAGGTTTCTCGGTAAATTCAATTACCCGATCTCCATCAAAATTAATACCACCGAATCGCGCCGTAGGATGAACCGCCGTAACCGTCGCAATTTTACCATGGGATTTGTGAAAGGCCACAAGCTTTCTGATATCGACCGAACAAACGCCATCGCCATAGGTCAGCATAAAGGTGTTGTTCCCTACATGCTTTTTCAGCCGATGGAGCCTGCCGCCAGTCATGCTGTTCATCCCCGTATCAACAAGATGAACCAGCCAATCCCTTTCACAGTTTTTTTTGGCCGATACTTCCCCATTTTTCAGGGAGATGGTCAGATCACTTTGAAAATTATAGTAATTAAGAAAATATTCCTTGATGAACTCTCCCTTGTAACCAAGGGCAATAATGAATTCCCTGAAACCGTAATGACCGTAAATATTCATAATGTGCCAGAGAATCGGCTTGCCGCCGATATCCACCATGGGTTTCGGTTTGACAATGGTCTCTTCGCTCAACCGTGAACCAAACCCGCCTGCAAGAATGACCGTTTTCATTCAATTCATTGTCTTAATAACAATTACACGCATCAATAACCGCCTGTACCTCCGCCTCTGTCATGCATGGAGCCATTGGCAGACTCAGTACAGTCCTGTGAATTTCCTCTGTTATGGGGTAACTATAGTCGTTCCACTCAACATAGGCTGGCTGTTTGTGCGGAGCTACCGGATAATGAATAACCGTGCCTATGCCTCTTTGGCGAAGGTGCTCCTGGAAGAGATCACGCAATTCTGTTCTGATAACAAACAGATGCCACACATGGGACTCCTGGCATAAACACCCGGGAAGAATTAATCGGGGATTGGTGATCAAGTTCAGATATTTGCTGGCAATTGCACGACGACTGCTATTGTCACGATCGAGATATTGGAGTTTTACAGAGAGCAAGGCAGCCTGCAACTCGTCAAGGCGACTGTTTACCCCTTTAAAAAGATTCTCGTATTTAACTGTCGAACCATAATTACCCAATGCACGAATGGTATCGGCAAGTTTCGCGTCATTAGTGGTTACCGCCCCGCCATCGCCCAGCGCTCCCAGGTTTTTTCCCGGATAAAAACTGAACCCGGCAGCATCACCAAGATTACCGGCCCGCTTGCAATGATAGAGCGCTCCATGCGCCTGGGCTGCATCCTCGATGATCTTGAGCCCATACTTGTCTGCCAGTTTCTGCAGCTCGTCAGAGTATCCAATCTGCCCATAAAGATGGACTACCATAATTGCCCTTGTTCTCGACGTAATCGAATCCTCAATTCTGGAAATATCCAGATTAAAGGTATGCAACTCCGGTTCCACAGGTTTCGGAATGAGACGATTTGCCGATATGGCAAGCATAGAGGCTATGTAGGTGTTGGCAGGAACAATGACCTCATCGCCTTCAGCCATCTGGCCAAACTCAATATATGCCCTGAAAACAAGCGACAGCGCATCCAGTCCATTTGCCACTCCGATTGCCTGTGATACTCCGCAATAATCAGCAAACCTCCTCTCAAACTCTCGTACTTCATTCCCAAGTATATACCAGCCGGAATCAACCACTCTGGCCATTGCAGAAACAATCTCGTCTCTATATTCAGCATTGACTTTACCTAGATTTAAAAACGGAATCATTCTCCAACCCCTTTTAGGTATTCATCGTAACTCCTGATATAGTCTTCAGAAGAATAGACCTCGGAGGCAAGAACCATTAGTATTGCATCAGTGGAGTATTTATACTGAACACCCCATATCATAGGCGGAATATATAGACCCTGTGCTGGGGAGTTTAATAAAAACTCCTGTCGTTTTTGACCGTTATCAACCATGACTGAGCAATTCCCCCTCACACATACCAAGAACTGATGCACCTCTTTATGAGCATGTTCTCCTCGGGTTTCCTTACTCGGCACATCAAAAACAAGAAAATAGCGCTTAGGAATAAAGGGCAGAAACTGCCCATATTCAGCAAACGAGAGATTTCCTCGCATATCTTTAATCAATGGCAAATGACAAAACATAACACCAGCAACAGAGGACTCTGTTTCGCTCCCTGAGCTCCGTTGTGCATTACTATTATGGCTATGAGTATTAACATATCCAATAACAACCGCCGGGTTTCCTGCAACGATTGCATTTGGAGGGACATCGCGCGTAACAACCGCACCAGCACCCACCATAGCGTTTATTCCCACACTCAAACCAGCAAGAATTGTTGCATTCGCACCAATGGAAGAGCCTTTACACAAAAAAGTCTTTGTATACTCTTCAGGATGTTGTTTGCTTCTCGGAAAAAGATCATTGGTAAATGTTGCATTGGGACCGATAAATACATCATCCTCGATCCTTAGTCCGTCCCAGAGCTGTACACCGCACTTAACAGTTACACGATCACCGATGACAACATCGTTTTCAATAAAAACATGATCGCAGATATTACAATCAGTTCCAATCCGCGCCCCCGGAAGAACATGGGAAAAAGCCCAAAGACGGGTATTATCTCCAATGGTTTCTGATTCAATTAGCGATTGGGGATGTTTGAAAAATGTCATGAACTGGCTCCTAATGATTTACTCTTATCTGTCCCAATAAGTTGTACAGCCTAAAATACGCTCGAACATGCTCTTTCAGAGAATCATCAAATGGAATCTGCCTGCGTACCAGAGCGCCAGGACCTTCAGACAGAATACATCCCAAAGTACTCCCAATGTTTTTTTTGTCACTGGAAAGAGCATCAAAATACGAGTCAATATCACACAGACTAAAATCGTAGTCAGGAAAATTTTCGGAAAGCTGTTCGCGCATCCGATCAAACAGCTCCCTGGACAGCAAACCAGTCTGGTATGAGAGATAATTGGCTAAATCCATACCCACTGTAACTGCCTGACCATGACGGATGCCATAGTTGGTGATAGTCTCGATAGCATGGCCAAAGGTATGGCCGTAGTTGAACTTGTTACGCTCACCCTTGTCAAATTCATCAACTTCGATAACCGACTTCTTGATGGCAAGGCTTTCCTGTGTATACTCTTTGAGAAGCTCACGATGAGCTATAAGATTGTCATAATTACTGACCAGCTTTCCAATCAACGGGCTGTTTGAATAGTAATAAAAATGCAGAATTTCACCGATACCGGATTTAATATCCTCAACAGCAAGGGATTGCAGAAAGAGGGAATCAATAAAAATCTGATCGGGAGGATAAAAGTTGCCAAGCAGATTTTTCTTGTGGCCCAGATTAATGGAAGTTTTGCTTCCAATGCAACTGTCGCCCTGCGCCAGGAGAGTTGTGGGGAAAAAAATCCAGCCGACACCCCGATAAAGAATGGAGGCAATAAAAGCCGTCACATCCTGGATTACTCCGCCACCAATCGCAATCAGCTTCTGGTTGCGTCGCACCTTTCGTTCTACCAGGATTTCAATAATCTCCTTGCATTTTTCAAGCGTCTTGGTCGTTTCCGACGCTTCTATGACAAGGCACCTCTCCTCAACAACGGCGTTATGAAGGCGATCATGGTAGATATCAAATACCGTGCGGTCACAGATGACAAAGGCTCCATCATCTGTCAACTGTTTCAGCGGAAGAGTGAAATCATTGACAAAGTTAACAGCATACTCTTTTAATGCAGATCGGATAATCAGGTCAGACATTGACAAAACCTCCATCGATAATGAGATTATGACCGGTTATATAGGTATTGAGATCGCTGGCAAGAAAGAGTATCGAACGGGAGATCTCTTCTGGTTGAGCAAACCGACCGATAGGTAGCTCTGCAGCCATCCGTTCCATTTCAGCACTGCCGAGAATACGTTGTGTCAACTCGGTCACAACAAAGCCGGGAGAGACTGAATTGACGAGAATGTTAAAGGGAGCAAGATCGATAGCACTAGAAACCGTCAGACCTCGCAAACCAAATTTGGACATCGAATAGAGAACCCGCCAGGCCTTGCTGATAACCCCGAAAACAGATGAAACATTAATGATCCGTCCGTAGTTGTTCGCCTTCATGATTTTGCTGACACAACGCACCATCATAAACGGAGCATCAAGGTTTACTGCCGAGATATCATCCCAGTCTTCGATCAACGTCTCATCAATCGGGTTAATCCTGTTAATACCTGCATTATTGATACAGACATCTATCCTATCCATCTTTGCCACAACTTCAAAAAAACGTTCAGTCTTATTACGATCCGTAAAGTCAACAGCCAGATATCGCTCATTGCCAACGGGCAAATCAACGGGCGGAAGTGAAGATGTACCGGTAACATAAACATCGGCACCAAGGCTCAGCAAATCTTCGGCCACCTGTCGGCCAATTCCCTTGGTACCGCCGGTAACAAGGGCTATCTTGCCCTGAAAATCGATCTTCATATCAGTCAGCACACCCAAAGAGCTCCAAGTAAATTGTCAACAGCCTCCATCTCCATTTGCTGGCGACATTCAAGAGTGTATGAGCCCACATGCGGAGTCAGCAACGCGTTGTCACGCCCGCACAAGGCTCCACTGTAGGGCTCGCTTCCAAAGGTATCAAGCCAGACACCACCAAGAGTACCTGCATCAAGGGCGGCCATCAGTGCTTCTTCATCAACCAATCCTCCACGGGCAACGTTCAGCAGAACAGCTCCTTTTTTCAGAAGACCAAACTCACGCTCACCCAGCAAACATGCCTCACCACTGTTGTGCAAAGTGACGATATCGGCAAGCGGCAACGCCTCGTCGAGCGACACAAGTTCAATGTCGTGCAGAGTTGACTGGTCAAGGAAAGGATCGACAACCAAAAGACGTACCCTGAAAGGAGCAAGCAATGCAGCAACCCGGCGACCAATCCTTCCATAACCAACAATCGCAACAGTTTTGCCCTCCAGTTGTCCTCCAATGCGTTTTTCCCATTTGCCGGAATGAAGTGCGCGATCCATTTGCGCAATTTTTCGCATAAGTGAGAGCAAAGCACCAATAGTAAGCTCAGCCACAGCTTCAACAGGGCCATTGGGAGTGGAACATACCGCAATACCAAGTTCACGTGCCGCTGGCTGATCTACATTGCTCATACCGGAACCTACACGGGAAATGGCCTTCAGACTGGAAAACTCCAGAACCTCACGGTCAAGCGGTTCCAAACCGGCAATAATACCGACCACATCCGGAGTCAGCAGTTCGAAAAGCTCAGATTTGGTCAGTTTACGCCGGAAAGGGTTGTCAATTATCTCGTAACCGGCATTTTGCAGTCGGATAACCGGGCTTTTGTCAGTCTCAGCAAACGACGAGGGCCCGAGCAGAATTTTTGATGTCATGATTGATTTAATAAGAATTCCTGGATTATTCGGGAAGATCTTTAATATGCCAGATTACGCCTTCGTGATCCCTGAAAAAATATACCTTTCCAAAAGGCGCATCCTGCTCGGATTCGATATGCAAGTCAAGTCTGGCAAGCAGAGCTTTGGGATCAGGTCTGCGCAGACATGGATTGCAGAAGCCACTCATGGTCGGCAAATCGTCAATCTTTTTCTTTTTCACCTCAATATTGATTCCCTCAGGAGAGGTAAACATTGAGGTTCCGCTTTTGGAAATAACCTCAAAGCTGCCACCCTCAAATACCGCTACAAGAAACTCACAATAACGGTTAATATCAGAAACGTGCACTTCAACATGGTCAAAACGTGACATGTAAGGCTCCCCTGTTCATATGAATTAAAATTTAGTTGGTCAGCCTGCACTGAAACCAGTGAGCCAGAATGTGGTTCAGTACAAGATGGGCATCTTCGACCGGGCCATATTCACCGGCTTCTGACTGAACATGAAGAACAACATCGCTGATTTCCTTCAGTTTGCCTCCACCGAATCCAAGAAATCCAATGACTCTGCCACCCTGCTCTTGTACCCACTCCGCCGCCGCAACCACATTGGGTGAATTGCCGCTGGCCGAAATCGCAAGCAGTTTATCGCCAGGTCTGAAGTGTATTTTAAGCTGATTGAGAAAAATGTTCTCATAACCAACATCATTGGCAATGGCCGTGATGACGGAAGAATTATCCGTCAGCGCAAGAACCCGGAATGGCTTGTCGGTACCGGTCTTTTTCAGGATATCAAAACCGATATCATTTGCCATACTGCTTGCCGTGGTAGCCGATCCGCCGTTTCCTGCAATAAAAATTGTAGCACCACTTTCACGGGCAGCTTCAAATTCCGCAACCAGCCGATCGATGGCTTCAGGTTCAATGGAATCGAGAACCTGCTTTAAATAGGTAAAATAGCCTCGTGCAAATGCTCCTGCACTGTTTGAAGATGCATAAACCTTTTGAATGTTATTCATACGGGTGGTAACCTCCTGTCATGGATGAGAAATATTGAACTGCTGCTGCCATTGACTGTCAGCGCAGTATATCTTGTAGACAAGCTCCATAACCCTTAAGGCATCGGTGCTCGTTCCGCTTTCTATCGGATTGTCATTCACTATGGCCGAGGCAAACTCGCTTACCTCATCACGCCACGAATTATCCTCAAGATAGGCGGTAGTTTCTTCTGTAAATGATCCAACGATTGAACCATCTTTTTTGGGCACAAAACGCAGTTTCTCCTCACCATAGCTTTTGGAGCCCGACAATATGCCCGTCAATTCCAGCAACGCATCTTCCAGTGTGACCTCAAGGCGGAAACGATGTTGCCACTGGGTAGCCGTGGAATGGATCATGGCGACACATCCGGAGCGATTCCTCATGATAGCGTAGGCGTTGTCTTCCACATCATGATTCCAGTAATCATTGGAAACAAAACTCTTGACCTCTTCAAAATCACCTGCAAAAAAAAGAATCATGTCGAGCATGTGGATCCCCTGATCCAGAAGAATCCCACCTCCGGCATACTTTCGCTCAGAGCGCCAGCCGCCGGAAAAAGGAATGACACTGCTTTTTCCGTAGATTCCCCTGATATTGATAACCTTGCCATACTTGCCACTGTCAATAATCCGCTTTGCTTCGATAACAGAAGCATGATAGCGATGATTGAAACCATATTTAAGCTTTATCTGCGGATGGTGCTTTTCAGCTTCAATCACCCTTCGAATATCCTCAACCGTTTTTCCCGGAGGTTTCTCACAAAAAACATGAAAGCCATGTTCAATTCCGGAAATTGTGGCTTGAGCCGCCAAATGGTTTGGCAAGCTTACGAAAAGAATATCGATATCCTGAGAATAGAGTGACTTGAAGTCGGGGAAAAAATGCACACCATCATCAGCGATTCCATTTTTTTCAAAAGAGATATCACTCACCGCAACCGTCGCCAGATCTGGATGCTGGTCAATAAACAAACGGCGCCTTTTTCCTACAACACCAAAACCGGCAATACCAACTTTTAACTTGCTTGATACCATTATTGAGAATTTCAGAAAATAGTTATATCTATTGCATTACAGCTCTCACAACTCCCAATCTTTTGTGCAGATAACCATCATATGTGAACTTAACAGATGACGAGCCAGAAAATCCTGCAATTCTTGTTTAGCTCTTTCAGATGCTTGTAACATAAACGATTGCCAGAACCTGTCCGTCACATGCGGAAGGTTGTTTTCGATAATATTGACATCCAGCCTTCCGGGAGTTGTTGTTTCCAGGAGGTTAAAGCCGCAACGTGCAAGAAGTTTCGATACAGAATGCGGATTGAAAAAATTAAGATGGTGCGGCGGCGAAACTGCCTGTGAGTGTTCCCACAACACCCGTATATCAGCCCCCATGCCATTCAATGTACTGAAAATAAAGGTATCTCCGATTCGCATCAGCTTGTTGAGAGTGCCAAGAAAGAGAGCCGGGTCATAGAGATGCTCAAAAAGTTCAAAACTGACAAAACAACGGGTTTTATCATCCAGGTCATCTGGTGAAACATCCTCCAGAAACTTTTCAATCACCTCAAAACCCTTGCTTCGACAAACCTCGGCAAGATGAAGCGACGGCTCGATGACTGTTACCTTGCAGCCGTAAACAAGGCTGATCTCCTCGGCAAAGGTGCCGTAGCCACCCCCAATATCGACAATCTCATCGACAGCCGGAAGAGTGGAAAGTTTTTGACGAATAAGCTCCGCCTTGGGCTTCCATATTTTCTCTCTTCTGGCAGCTTCCGTCTCTCTGTAAAACGTGGTAGCCCAATAGCGGGTTGAAGGAGAGTCGGTATAGTATCGATCAAAAGCTGAACGTTCAGGGCGCGGATTGACATAAAGGGTACGACACTGTGGACACTCAGCATAACTGAATCCGGATTTGATGAACGCTGTCTCCCCGTTTGCTCCACAAGAGGGACAGCAAACCTCATGTCTCGAAGCATCGCTGAAATACGTGGCGGTATCCTCGGCTGTCAGCCTCAGATACTCATCAAAAATCTCTTTGGGACGAATATCATGCTCTTTCATACAACTTCAGCAGACTATCATTTTTCATAAGCTGCTCGACATATTGTAAATCTGCAACAGTATCAACAGCATGCGTCTCGAATCTGGTTCGGATCATCCGGATTTTAATCCCGTTTTCGACAATCCGCATCATATCAACCGACTCTATGATTTCGAGTGGCGTCTGCTCCATCCCGTTATACTCAATCAGAAAGTCCCGGCGAAAAGGAATGATCGGAACCTGCTTGAACATCGGTATCTCTCCAGAGTATTTTTTTCGGGACGGAATCGGTTCCCGTGAAAAATAGAGAGCATTACCAGCAAGATCATTCACCACCTTGACCTGATTGGGATCCTCAAATTCACTCTGAGAGGTAATTTGGCCAAGCAGATTGGTAATCAGCAGATTCGGGTTATCGATCATGGGTTGAACAGCTTCGGTAATCATTTCGGGATAGACCATCGGCTCATCACCCTGAATCATGGCAAGAATATCGATTCGTGTTCCGCTCTCCTCCTCAATCTTCAGCATCCCTTCCGCACAACGGTCGCTGGCACGCTCGTGAGTATCAGCGGTCATGACTGCTTTTCCGCCAATAGACTCAATGTAGTCAAACACCTCCTGATCACAGGTAGCAACATAGAGCTCCGTCAACTCAGGGCACATCCGGCAACGGTAATAAACATGCCCGATCATAGGAATACCGTTTATCATGGCCATCGGTTTTCCCGGATAACGGGAAGAAGCCATGCGGGCAGGGATCATGCCTGTGATGTTCATCGCATCAACTCCTCACGAATAAAAATGTAGTTATAAAAATTTTTACTTTTTCCTTCATCAAATTGAGGAGCATGCTCTTTTGCAAATATACTAAATCCACTTCTTTTAAAAGTGTCTAGTATTCGACTAATAGCTTCATCACAACCATTTAATTCAATCAAAACAGATTTTAATCTCTTATCATAAAGAGCTTCAGAACAACCCTTTACAAGTCCGTCTTCATAACCATCTATATCAATTTTAATATGAGTAGGGAAAGGGGGTTTGTAGATCCTTATAAATTCATCTAAAGAAAAACTAATCATCGCTTGATTAAACAAAACTTTAGACTGCACTACTCCAGCATAATTGAAATCCTTCAATTTTGATTCACTAAATTGAGAGTATGCCCCACCAAAATTAGTATCACCCATATTAAAAGAACCGATTTTTTGGCTCTCAGAAAGAGCTATGCAATATGCAGAAATACACTCATCAAGATGATTAATTTCGATATTTTTGTTTAAAACCCAGTAATTAGCTGAGGATGGCTCAAATGCACATACTTGAATTCCTTTAGTAACAGCCGCATAAAGAGAATATACCCCAATATTTGCACCAATATCCCAAAATATGTCACCATCTTGAAATGTATCAATCCATCTGAGTGTTTCCGGCTCCTTCACGAAGAATTCTTCAACACGAAAAAGAACATCATAGCCTGGACAAGTCAAAATCATTGATTTATTTCCAAGCAGTGATATTTTTTTTAGAGGAATCAAATCTTGTACAAGCTCTAAAATAAACCTTTCACGCTGTTTATTGCCGACAGGAAGTAGTAATATATTTATAGCATTATTCATTACTACCTTTAAATAATCAGCAAATCGCCTTTTAATACTCATAGAAATCAATCATTAAATGAATCAAAAACATATTATCAAATCCACACCATGATACCGAAAAAATAATGGTCTATAGAACTACGCTTAGCACTGTCTCACCTTTATCACTATGATCTTATTTTCTTAAGTGATTGATTACAAGTTTCTCCTAAAAACAGAAAATCAGTACTGAATGCAACAAATGAATAGCCTTTGTCGATACGAGCACTGACTTGAGTGTAATCTGAAGGAACAACATGATAGCCAAGAGGTTTATGAAGTTTTACAGAAACCTCTTCGTAATGGGCAATAGCC
Source organism: uncultured Chlorobiaceae bacterium (assembly GCA_903866255.1). Classification (GTDB taxonomy): domain Bacteria; phylum Bacteroidota; class Chlorobiia; order Chlorobiales; family Chlorobiaceae; genus Chlorobium. The sequence continues at coordinate 29,745 of CAIPMW010000004.1, forward strand.
GCCTTTACATCTGAATCCTCGAATTTTCCGGGTTTGCCCATAGATGCCGACAGGTCATAGGGGCCGATAATGGTACCATCGATACCTTCGACAGAGAGGATCGACTCGATATTATTGATTGCATCTATATGCTCAATCTGGGCAATAACTACCGACTCATCCTCAAGCCACTCTACATATTCCTCAAAACCAGCTCCATATTTCTGCGCTCTTGCCAGTCCAACACCCCTTGTACCTGCCGGAGGATACTTTACTGCCCGAACTGCGGCCTCAGCTTGTTCATGCGAATTAACCATCGGGACAATAACACCATGCGCCCCTGCATCCATTACCCGCTTGATCTGGCTGGAATCATTTCCTGTCAAACGCACCAGCGCTGTTTTACCTTTAAGAGCAATGATTCGGATCAACTCTTCAGCCTCCCGAATGGTGATGACGCTGTGCTCCATGTCAACAGTCAACCAGTCAAACCCTGCATCTGCCATTATCTCGGCAATAGCCGGATGAGCAAGAGTTATCCAGGAACCGATGGTCAGTTGTTTTTCCCTCAATGCCTTTTTCAGGCTTTTACCGTTACACTGTTCCACTTCGCAGCTTCCCCATGATTGAAACAAGTTTATCTCTTTCCTCCCTGTAAAGAATCAGCGAGTAGAAAACAAGACACATGATCGCGATTAAAAATGATTTATAAAGAAGCACAGAAAAGAGTGAAGAAAATGAAAGGCTCTCTCCCGCGACAATAACCGCTATACTGAGTCCCATGAGTGCTGCCAGGCGTCCTCTCTCGTATGGAATAGTATAAAGACGGTTTGAAACCAGAAAAACCAGCATAAAAACTGTACAATAGCAAATCAAAATCACTACTGCAGCCGCCAGATAGCCAAAGCGGGGCACCAGCAGATAGTTGAGAAAGAGCGAAACCAGCGATGTAAACCAGAAAATATAGGCATGATAAATCACCTTCCGACTGAAATAAATGCCGTTATCGATAATATTGACCGCCCCGTAAACAAGCATTCCCATCATGACAAAAGGAACCACCCGGCATGCTTCGACATATTCCTTGTGGCCAGCAAGAAGCGTTATGATTTCACGGGAAAAAATACTCAGAAACACCGTGATCATCAATCCAATCATAAAGTAATAGGTCAGTACCTTTTTATAGAGCTCATCCGCATTATGATCGTTTCGATACTGCATTCTCATGGGCGACCAGATCTGGCCAAACGGAAAAACAAGAATGATGTTTATAACCATTCCGATCTGATAACCCAGTGAATAGATACCGAGGTCGCCAAGTGAACAGTACTTGTTGATAAAAAAACGATTCAGCCAGTCAAATGAAAAATAAGCGAGCGAGATAATAATCGCCTGCAAACCAAATGGAATCTGAATTTTTAACTCTTTGGGTGAATAGCCCAGTACAAAATTTTTTCGAACCATCAGAAACAGAACGACACAAACCACAGCCTGATTGAGCAATCCACCAAGAATTGGAGCCAGAACCCCCAGCTTCATCCAGACCAGAAAGAAGACAATCAATAACGAGGAGAGCAGAAGCGAAACAATATTGAGCACCACCACCTGCCGTGAAAGCCGCTGGAAACGCAGCAACATGTAAAAAAGTGTATTGATGAACGTTATCGCTGAGGATACGAGCATCAGTGAAATATGCAGAGAGTATGCTGTCGATTTGAAAAGCCACCCGGAAACCATGCCCCCAAACAGAAATCCCAAAGCATTCTGTACCACCGCTCCAAAGAGGGTAACAAAGAGGGAAGTACTGACTACACGCTTGCGTTCTTCAGGGTCGTCATAATCATAGTAGGATCTGGCCAACGCTGATGAGGCTCCAAGATAAAAAATAGCTCCTACAAGTGTTCCGCAAATAGTGACAAGGGAGAGCACTCCATACATATCGGTGGTATAGTACCGTGTATAGAGCGGAATAAGAATAAAGCCTGTAAGTGCCTGAAGAACTGAACCCAATCCATAAATGACAGTATGACTTCCAGCCTCTTTGATCTTGTCAAAGAGGCTTCTTACTTCTGTCATTGGAGTCTCATTATTTTTTTGAATTCATTTTACTATGTGCGACGAGAAATAATAATTTGCGCCCTTTCTTCCACTTTAAATTTATTAGTTCCGATTTTCAAAACCATACCCGGCTGCCATTGCAGCAGCGCTATTAGTCGCCGTTTAAAAATGACTATAACGAAATACGCAAAAATCATCCATATTGAGCTATCTGGTAAAGCATTATTAAAAAATGAATATCATGATGAATAGAACTATAGAATAGGGTCGAATCACAATTAATTCCATTTCTAAAACAAAAGTACTATAAAAAAACCGCTTACTGATTTAGTATAATATTCCATAATTACACAATAGCTCTAAGCTGCCTTGGTTTATAATCTTATTATAGATTTAGAAATAGAATAGCATGCACTCAGCAGTAACCATTAATTTTGACGGATTGATATAGCTCTGTTTCGGCTGCAACAAAATGGAGGTACGACATTTTGGTAATGGAATGCCGGATTGCCTCGTCAAAAGCGCCTTCGGTCAGTTCACCTCCATGCAAATGGAAATTTTGCTACTGATAAACGCTACCACAACATGGTTATGGGGCCCAATTGCATCTGTCAGGCATAATGCTGGCCGCACTTTCGTTGCTGAAAAATCGTCAAACGGAAATGGCAACAGCACGATTTTTCCTCTCATAACTGCAATGATTTACCATCCGCCAAGCTATAAATATCCTCATCCGCATCCGCCAAAAAATCAAAAACAGGGTTCGTTGCAACACCCCGCAACCACTCCTTTTCAGAGATATCCATTACCAAATTATTCTTCGAAGAATCTTCCTGCTCTTCCAACAAGACAACTTCCACGCACTGTCCAACCCGGAAGGGCAAGCCTTTGAGTACGGTATTGTCTGGGTCGACGATAACAACATGAGTTCGATATGCGTACATCACTCACTCCTTTTTCAAGACATTGGTGCGTATTGTGGAATTTCAGATTTGCCATTATAACTCTATCAGTGCATCACCCCAAGATTCAAGCTCCTGCTCAGTTGCGCGGCTTAACTTCTCCGTTGTTCACTGGAGCAGGGCACCAAAGCAACATCCCCTGGCTATATAAAATAAAGAGACAACTACGAGTCACCATAATGGCCTCGTAGCGAAAGAACATAAACTGTAACAACCGAATCATTGATTGTGTAAATCAACCGCTCCTTTCTGTTCAATCTTCTCGACCAATAACCAGATAAATTACCTCTGAGCTGTTCGGCTTTTCCCGTACCAAAGGCAGGATGTTCAGTCAGCTCATCGATGATTTTTTCAATTTTCCTCAGGATCGACTTATCCCCATGTTTTTGCCAGTAGAGAAGATCTTTATCAGCCTTGGCCGTAAATTTTACTGTATACCTTTCCATAGTTGGCTGGAGTCTTTTACCTCCCGTACCCGACCTGCAGCTATATCCTCCTCAGCCTCTTTCAGCGCTGCCAACAATCTCGGATTGGAGAAATACTTATCCGCGCCGCTAATTTTTTTTGCCGGAATAATCTCGTATGTCTCAGCTTTGCCATACTGAATAACAACTCGCTCATTATTGGCCATGGTCAGGTACTTCTTGAGATTCCTGCGCAACTCTGTTGTGCTTATCGCTATCATAACCACCTCTCTTTGTGTTATCCGCTTGCCCTTTCCATAATAAACATTTTTTTTGTCTGAATAATCACACACCAGTGCCGGGCGATCAAACCCTCACAGCAAGGCCGTTTCCCCTCAGAAATCTTCCCGCGTGTTTAGAAAAGGTCTCTATGATGGATATCGCTGCCTGTATTGCTTGTGGACTTTTGAGTATTGTGGCAAGCATATACAATCCTTTTTCGGTAAATGCCTTGGGATTTACCGTAGAGTGCTTGAGCTTGTCGAACCGGTGGAAATTTTCCGCCAGTTCATTTTTTTCAGGCTTTAAAAGTTTTAAGATATAACCCTGAGGGAACTTATCCGGATTATTCGTCACTGCTTGATTAATATCCATGGTCTCAACTCCATAAATTTGAGCAACATCACTGTCAAGCAAGACACTCTGACCTCTTATCTCAACGATCAGCTCTTTTAAATTCTCAATTTTTATGATCTCACTCATAACAGATCATCCTTGTCGTAGTCTTTCACGGCAGCTTGTCCAATAATCTCATCCCACCGCATGGGTGAAATACCTGTTCCTGGTCGCTTGGCTGTGACGTTCTGTGCACTGAAGAGTTCACCAGCTTTAATCAACTTGCTGGCAACAAGTGATTTACGAGCAACAGGCTTATTCTTTGCTTCGCCTGGAGTGAGCCGTTTGATGCCATCACCAAGAGCAACTTCGATATTGCGAATGGCTGTTATCATGGCGTTGAGTTCTGTGGGTTCAAGACTTGCCTTGTGGTCGGGACCCGGCAAATTGCGATCAAGGGTAAAGTGTTTTTCGATGACCGTTGCGCCCAAGGCAACAGCGGCAATTGCAACTTCTATACCTTGCGTATGGTCTGAATAACCCACAGCTACACCAAAAGCACTATGGATGCTCTGCATCACTCTAAGATTTACCTCTGCCATGGGCGTAGGGTATTCTGTGGTGCAATGCAGCAGTGTCAGATTAGCTCGGGAGGTTCCGGCTTTTTCAATCACCTCAATTGCGGCTTCAATTTCACCCAACGTTGCCATCCCTGTGGAGAGAATAACAGGCTTACCAAATTGACCAATATGGCGCAAGTAAGGGAGATTGGTGATCTCTCCTGATGGAATTTTGAACTGACTCTGACCGAGACTCACCAGCAGATTGACACTCTTGATATCAAAGCCTGTGGAGAAAAAGCCGATATTTTGCAATGCACAATGGGCGATAATTTCGTTGTGCATTGCAGGTGTGAGTTCCAGTCGGCGAAGCATCTCGTGCTGTGATTCATTTCCATCCGTAGTCTTTGCCTGGTAGTCAGCCTTTTTGGCTGAGTGTGTAACCAGACGGTCTGCATTGAAGGTCTGAAACTTGACAAGATCAGCTCCCGCTTCGGCCGCAACATCTATCAACTGTTTGGCTAACTCCATGTCACCATTATGATTGACCCCGGCTTCAGCGATAATGAGCGTTCGTTGTGTCATGAGCTGCTTTTCCCGGTATATCGTGAATGATCAGGCTGATTACTGCGCACCGAAAGGCCCATCCCAATCACACAATCCTTTCCAATGTTCACACCTTCTTTGATCACCGAGCCACTTCCGATAAAGCTGCCTGCCCCAACTTTTACACCACCATTAAGGATAGCTCCTGTTGAAATATGGCAGTGATCGGCTACAGTAGCATCATGTTCATGGAGTGAGCGATTGTTGATAATGCAATTATCTCCAACCCTGACCCCAGCATTAACAATTGAACCATGCATAACTATTGTGCCAGAACCAAGAGTGGCGTGTCGGGACACATAGGCGGTCGGCGCTATGATAACTGGAAGTTGAAAACCGAGCTTGACTGCTTGAAGATAAAGTCGTATACGGCGACCTGACGACAGAATCTGACCCAAAGAGATCAGTGCATAGTGGTACTCTTTGACCAGTTGAGGTAAGTCATCATCGGTGGCTATCACCTTATAGCCCAAATGCTTGTCGTGCATTTCATGCGCCATTCCGACCAACCCGGTAATATGGTATTGGCCTTGTTGCTCAATAACATCAATACAGGAGTGTGCATGGCCGCCAGCGCCAATGAGTATGATCTTTGGTTTGCTCATGATACGACTTGAAGCAGACTTGAACTGCTCGGAATATTAATCAACCTCTGCACAAGCGACTGTGCACCAGCCAAATCCATGCGAGGGCATCCCCTGAATGGCGCCAGGTCGTGCATCAAAATCCATGCAGGTCGAGTCATGAAGCCAGCATCGTTCGTGGCTTGAAGCAGAATATCGCGTTGATCGGCATTGTTTGAAACAAGGACAAGAGTTTGCAACCAGTAGTTGCTTTGACAGTGTGCCGGTTCCTCCATCAGCCTGATACCCGACACTGTTGCGAATGCCGCTTGGTAACGCTGAAACAGCTCCCTTTTTGCTGCAAGAATTGCTGGCAACTGCTCCAACTGCGCACAACCCAAAGCCGCATTAATGTTGGGCATACGGTAGTTATAACCGATTTCATCATGGCGGTACTCCCATGCATGCGGCAGTTTAGCTGTGGTCGTCAGATGCTTGGCATGGCGGGCAAGCTCTGCATCATCAGTTAATATTGCACCTCCGCCTCCCGTTGTAATGGTCTTGTTCCCGTTAAAACTCAAGGTGCCCATCAAACCAAACGTTCCGGTATGGCGACCGTGATAGTAACTGCCAAGAGACTCGGCAGCATCTTCAAGAAGTACAAGATTAAAATCGTGTGCTACAGCCATTACTCCATCCAAATCAACAGGATGACCAAAGGTGTGCATGGGTACGAGAGCCCGGATGACCTTTCCTGTTGTGCTGTTGATACACTGACCTGCTCGCTGCTCTGTATGGCGTTCTATATAGCCACGCAACTTTACAGCATCAACACCTAACGTTTTTTCCTCACTATCCACAAAATGCGGTGTTGCGCCGCAATAGGTCACGGCATTGGCGGTAGCTACAAAGGTAAAAGCCGGAATCAGCACTTCATCGCCAGTGTTCACACCTGCCAGTTTTAACGCAATGTGCAGTGCGGCTGTACCATTCACCACAGCAACCGCATGTTTGGCACCAGTAAAGGCTACAAGATCGGCCTCAAAGCGGTCAACAAACTTGCCGACAGACGAGACAAAGGTTGAATCGAGACACTCTTTGAGATAGAGCCACTCGTTGCCAGAAAAGTTTGGTTCATGCAAAACAGCGGATTTCTGGCCGATAACGGCACGAAGAGCGGAAATGACCTGATCGACAAATCTGACAGATGAACTCAACATGTTCAAGATTTACCTTATTTCAACCTGTCGATAAATTGAAAAAAACACAACAACGCCGATAGCACATTTATCAAAACCCGGGGAAATAATGTTATCCTTTTTTAAGATAAATCGTTACATCCATTGCCGTCAATTTTTTGGCAATTCATTTACCGAACAATCTTCCTTGCAGTTCACTGTAATCTGGAAATACAGTATCTATACTTGCGAGCTTTGCATCATAGACAAGAGCCGTCGCAATAATTATCCGATCTGCAGGATCCCTGTGAATTTCTGGAAGCATAATTTCGCAGGTAACAGGAAGGGATTCGATACCTGAATTTTCAAGCCCTTTCTTTATCCAAGCTTCAACAGGTAACAACAACTGGAGCTTTCCTCGTTTGACCAACAAAGTGACCTCAAAACAGGATATTGCCGAAACCGCCCAATGACTGTCCACCGAGAGAGCATTGACAATTGTTTCAGACAGAGCTGAATTGCCGTTGATGATCCATTTCACCCAGACATGCGTATCAAGCACAATCATTTGAGGCAACTCCACTCTTCTGCCGGCGACACCGGAGTGATTATATCACCCAGTATTTTACCTTTCCCTGCAATGAGAGGTGATGGCTGATGTTTCTGTATTGAAACCGCTGTTGCGTCCTTCTCAGCAAGGATTGTTACGATAACGTATGCATGCCTGAGCGGCGGCTTATCTCCGAGCCATTTTATGTCTCCGTGCTCATAGATGGCTTCATAACTTTGCAGCATAACTATCTCCTCGATGGTTTTCCGAAATTACTGATATGCGCACATCGTTCACAGGTTGTATATATCCGATTTGTAACTGGCCAAATTCGCAGGGTTCATGAACCATTCCGCAGTCTCAGCAAGACCGCGCTTGAACCCCTCACGACCTGCTGCCATCCGAATAGTTGACGAGCTTTAGAATTATCAGCCCATAACCGCTCAACCTCAGAGTTCGCTGGACGCAAACGATCCTCGTCAGTAATAATCTCAATCTCGGTGTTCATCACTTCCGCAATCAACTGAACGGTATCACCAATAGAAATCTCAAAGTTACTGCCAAAGTTGACGACCTCGCCCAAACCATTATTGGAGTTCATCGCCGCAATAAATCCGGCGACCGTGTCTCCCACAAAATTGAAATCACGCGTGGGCGAAACGGCACCAAGTTTTATTTGCCGTTTACCACTGGCAATTTGGGTAATGATGGTCGGAATAACAGCTCGGGCAGACTGACGGGGGCCGTAGGTGTTGAAAGGTCTTACAATAACTACCGGCAAACCAAAAGAGGCGAAAAATGAGTAGGCCAACTGATCAGCAGCAATCTTTGTTGCCGAGTAAGGTGACTGCCCCTGCAACGGATGCTCTTCGGTAATGGGAACAAAACGTGCAGTACCATAAACCTCACTGGTTGAGGTGTGAACGACTCTCTTGATGCGAAGCTCCCGTGCAGCCTGCAAAACATTGAGCGTACCCTTGATGTTGGTATCGACATAGGTATCGGGCGAGTGGTATGAATAGGGTATTGCTATAAGTGCCGCCAGATGCAGTACCACGTCGCAACCCTTCATTGCCTCCTTTACCCCATGCGGATCTCGTATATCACCGGCGAATACACTGAACTTTCCTCTAATATCTGATGCGCAATGGTCAAGCCAACCCCAGGTATTGAACGAATTATAGAGTACAAAGGCGCGAACGTCGTAACCTTGCCGTACAAGAGCTTCAGTGAGGTGAGAACCGATAAAGCCATCTGCTCCGGTTACAAAAACTGTTTTATAGTTCCGCATAGAAAAAGTTTATCGACAATTTGTACTGATAGTCACAAGATTTGAGTGGAGGGGAGATACTGACCTTCTGGAATATCGGGATTAATTGAGAGAAAGGGGACGGGATAACCCGGAACGTACAGTGGATATGATCTCCTGGTAGGTGCCTGTGCGTTTGATTCCTCCATCGGCCAGTTCCACGATCAGTGTGCAGTTTTTCAGCGTTGTGAGGCGGTGTGCAATGATAAGAATAGTAAGCTCATTACCGAGGCTTTCGATGGCCTGCATGACGGCCTGTTCAGTTTCATTATCGAGGGCACTGGTCGCTTCATCAAAGATGATGACGTCTGCCTGTTTGTAGAGCGCCCGGGCGATGCCAATGCGCTGTCGTTGCCCACCGGAGAGGCGGATGCCTCGTTCGCCGACGCAGGTTTGGTAATTCTTTGGCCAGCTTTCGATGATATCGGCCATTTGTGCCTGGCGGGCAGCTTGCTTGACGCGGTTGTGGTCGATTTTTACTTTAGGAACGCCAAAGGCAATGTTCTCTTCTATAGTGCTGTCGGCGAGAAAAATGGACTGTGGGACGTGGGCAATGTGTGCCTGCCATGCGCGATTGTTGGCCGCAGTCAATGGTTGTGAGTCTATTTCGATGTCGCCTGCTGTTGGCTGCAGAAGCCCCATAATGATGTCGAGCAGGGTGCTTTTGCCGGAGCCAGTGACACCAATGAAGCCAATTCGGCTCCCTTTGGTTATAGAGAGGCTCAGGTTGTTGAGCACCATGGGTGTTTGACCTGTATAACGAAAAGAAAGATTGTTCACATTGATCTGTTGGTGAAACAGATGTGGCTGGGCGGGTGGCTGATCGACATAATCAGGCATGGGCTGGTCGAGCAGCTCGAGTGTATCACATAACGAAACCTCTCCCCCTTGTATGCCTGACCAGGAGCTGTAAGCACTCTGAAGTACGGGCAGCAGACGCTGGGCGCCAAGAGCAAGCGCTCCAAGAACAGGAATTGCTTTGGCGATACCATCCGGTTGTTTGGCAAGTAGATAGGCCAGAATGGCAATAAGCATCATGCCAAGTGCCTCGATACCGAATCGCGGGCTTTGGGCAATAAACGTACTGTTTCCCTGCGCTTTACGCAAGGGGAGGTCTGCATTGCTATAGATTTTACAGTAAGCACCCTGGCTGCCGTCGATCAGAACATCGCGTATGCCGCCAAGACCCTCTTGCAGCGATTTTATAACTTGTGTTGATTCGCGGGCGATGCACTGGCTGTTCATCAACTGCTGATTTTGTGTAAGCCTGATAATCCCTGCGTAAATGAGACCAAATCCAGCAAAAGCTGCGAGAGCAATGATGGGATCGATAGACAACAATGCGAGAAGAATGGTTGTCAACATGATGCTGGAGCTGATGAGTGTCAGGGCAGGCACGATAATGCTGTAAATCACACCGTTGGCTTTTGTTGAAATTCCATTAATGACTTCGCTGCTGTTGCGGGCAACATGGACTGCGTAGGGCTGGTAAAGAGTGCGGCGGTAGATGCTGATGCTGAGGTCCGCTCCAGTTGCAAAGGAGAGGCGCGTGCTGGCCCAGAGGAGGATAAGCCGCATGGCACCGGACAACAGGGCGGCAATGCCAAAGGTGATGGTGAGAGGAAACAGGAGCTGACTGGCATTCGTCATACCTGCCGCCCGGATTAATGGTTGCGCTGCGGGGAGCTGGAATATTCTGTCGGGTGCTGTCAAAACGGCAAGAAAAGGAAGTACAGCGCCTATGCTTATAATTTCAGCAAATGAAGCTGCGATCATAAGGATAAGGAGCAGAGCGAACTGGGTGCGACGTCTGGGCGGAATGTGCCGCCAGAGGCGTAACAACAGAAGGTATATCGATTGAGATTTTTGCACGTTGGAGTTATTGCGGCAAACGAGCTTATGCCTGGTTGTACCCTTTTTTACCGAGCGGAATTATGTTGACCTGGCCTCTCCACGTTGTGCATTATTACCAACTGCTCTGCCTGGGCAGAATCCGGTAAATTCATATTTGATGCACCGTAAAAGTTACCTCGCGTCTCAAGCGATCATAAATCATGGCGTAAACAAAAAAACTGCCAAACCATGCCGCAACAAGAAATGAGATATGACTGTAATACCAGACCGCTATGAGCGCCATAAAAAATGTAAATATCCAGCACAATGGAGCAACCAGACTATTACGTATGGATTGCGAAAGATATGGTACCAAACGATTCACCGCATTAACTTTTATCAAACTATGCAGATGAGCACTATCGGGATAGCTGGCATGAGTTTTGTTCCAGTAACGGCGGGCAATGCTATAAACCGTTTCAATAACAGGATAACCACACACCAACAATGGCGCCCATACTGAAACTTGAGGATTGCGCATCGGAAGCATTACGGCAACCCATGCCAGCAGAAATCCCAGCAGATACGCTCCCCCATCACCCATAAATATCTTCCCGAAAGGAAAATTGACCACAAAAAAGCCACTGATAACCACCGTCATTATGACACATAACTGCACGAGCTGAAGATCCCCAACCTGCCAGGCAATCAAGCCAAGAGCAGTAAAGCATATCATAACCGTGCCCGAAGCCAAACCATTAAAGCCATCAATAATGTTTGTTGCATTTGCCACTCCCGCAACCGCAAAAGCGGTAAAAACAACACCAATGGGCAGATAAGCGATCAAACTGTCGACACCCGGGACATCGACACGGGTAAGACTGTAACCGGTAAGCCACCACGCAGCCACAGCGCTGAGCATGGTGGCAATGAGACGATCGCGAACACCAACTTTTTTGGTCAAATCTTCAGTTAAACCTGCAGCAAATGCAGGTAATCCGGCAAGAAGCATTTGACCGAGCAGGTGGGCCGTCGAACCTGAAGCTAACCACCAGGCGCCAATCAACCCCAGAAAAAGAGCAACACCACCAATGCGAGGCGTTGGTGCAACATGAAATTTTTGAACACCATCAGTGGTATCCAGAGAATGCTTGCCATGCCATTTTTTGGATATCACAAGAAGTACCGAAATAACAAGCGAGATGATTCCTGGAACAAGCTGCTCCATGGAGAGAGAAAAAGGTTGATTCACCAGATCAATAATATGTACTCATTTGAACAAGAGTCAGTTCCAGCGAAGATTTTGTTTAAGCTTGTTGAGCCGCTCCTGGCTTTCGGAATCTTTATTGGCGTGCAGAAGCGCTTCAGAGATGAATGCCCAGAGGATGGCAAGAAATCCTCCGGCGACTGCGGCAATGAGCACCGCCACTCTCCGGTTTGGTTTGGACTTTTGTTCGGGTGTAACGGCTTTATCAAGCACCTGAATGACTGAACTCTCTTTGGCTTCATCAATTTTAGCCATTTCAAACTGTTTGGAAAGAAGCTCATAAATTGTTTCAGCGTATTTCAGATCACGCACCTTGCGTATGTATTCAAGACCTGTTTCAGGAACTTTGCTTGAGGTAACAGTACCAGTTTCAACCTTGGCGAGCTGCCCACGCAAACCCGCCAGCACCTGCTGCATACGAATATAGTCAGGGTTATTAGCGGTAGCAAAGGTACGCATGGCGCCAAGTTCAACCTCCTTCATGGCAATCTGACCCTTTAGAGCAGAGGCTGTTTCAATAATCACCCTCGCCTGGGCATCAAGCTGAATAACACCGGTTTTCTCCTGTAACTGTTTGAGATTTACCTCAGCATCACCGAGCGTCTGTTTTGCATGCTGCAGTTGCTTTTCAAAAAAGAGACGACGCTGTGACGCTTCTGTGACGGCAAAATCCTGTGTCAGTTGCTGCAAGGCCTCAATATACCCATTGGCAAGCATTGCAGCTCTTTTTGGACTCTGATCATCAACCTGCAGGGTAATAAGGCCATTTTTACCAGAAGTAATCCTGGTTGCTCCCATAAGTTTACTGCGGGTTTGACCGGGAGTTTTGGTTTTATAAACACCCTCAAGTTTGAATCGCTGGATCATCTTGTCCTGCAACGTTCTGCTTTTCAGCATGGCAATATAGGTGTCGTTGGGATTTTTCATCCCCGCAACGCCAGCCATGCCACTTAAGGCGCCAAGCTGACTGAGCATTGCCGACGTACCTGATTGCTGCTGTGGCGGCATGATTTGGGTGTCTGCCGTGTAGATATTCGGGCTTAACAGAGTAAATAGTACTGCTGCAACAGCAGCAATAAGCGGAGCCCCAAGAATAAGCTTTTTATGCTTTGCAAGAGTTATGGCAAGGTCAAGCAGACTGATTTCATCGTCCATTGACTTATCCCGGGGGAGAGAGGATTCGATTGGTTCAGGCACGGATTTTACAACATTATTTTGAGAGTAACTTAATACCATACACTCCAATACCAAACTGGGAAAGGATAGAGGTCCAGTCCTTCAGGAATGAAGTCAAACCGAGTCCGGATTTAATAATTTTTTCGGGCACAACTATAGCATCTCCCGGATTGATGGAACCTCGCCATCCTCCATGATCACGGCTCTGCACAGTACCATCAGCACAGATTCGATAGGCTATTGATTTGTCGCCAGAGGCGGTTACACCACCAGCCTTTTCGAGATAGTCGTCAAGGTGGTAGGCTGGCTGATAGATAAATGTATTCTGCTGGAAAACGGAGCCAAGCACACTGACCGTAGTGGATTTTTCCGGGATATAGATTTTGTCGCCATTTTCAAGAGGGAAATCCGGAAGATCACTGATTGTGCTTTCAAAGGCATTCAGACCAAGAATGATGCGCCCATCAGCCGTGAAGGCCCGTAATTTTGAAATAAGAAGACGCTGGAACTCTGCCTGCTTCTGAATCATTTGTGTCTTTTCAGGATTAGACTCACTGGCAATCCTCTCTTTATAGTTACTGTCAATTTCTTTTTCAAAGCGATCGATGGCTTCATTAACCTGCTTCTGCTGCTCCAGACGTACGCTTTCGCGAGTGAACACGGTACCATAGACAAAGCCATTATCCCTGGCGCCCCCAACTCGAGTGAGGAGGCTTTTGAGCGTTTCGTCTTTATCAATCTGGTAGACTCCTGGCTGTTTGACCGCGCCATCAATGAGCACAAAGGATCGAACCACCTTGACCTGAAACGGTATCGCGGCGGGGGCAAACACATGAATAATATCTGTGGAGCTTAACATAATGTTCGACAGCTCTTTTGTTATCGCATCTTTTTCAGCCTGCAGCTCTGCAATGGTCTGGTAGCAGTTATTTACACTTTTTTCAACAATAACCTGCTTGAGGTCGGCGGATGAATCAAACCCACCAGCCCAGTTCACTGCTTCTGAGAGAGAGGTTTTTTTATTCAATTCAAAAATTCCGGGCCTTTTGACGTTGCCAAAAAGCGCAACAAGCGGCCCTACCTCTGGAATATAGATAACATCGCCATCCTGGAGGGCTCTATCCATACTTTTATCGCCATGGAGCAACATATCGTAGAGATCAATTGAAACCGGAGCAGCATTGCCACGCTTCAGTTGAATATCTCGCATCGTACCGGTAGCAGATGGCCCGCCGGAGGCAAAAAGGGCATTGAGCAGTGAGCTCATGGCACTGAGGGTATAGGTACCCGGGCGCTGCGCATGGCCGAGAATATAAATTTGTACACTTCGGGTCTGGGCTATACTGGCGGTGAGTTCAAAGTGGGAGTATATCCTGCTGACTGCTTTTTTCAGGTGACCCTGGAGGTCGCGATAAAGAACTCCTGCAACATTGACCGAACCCACGCGTGGAAGATATATTTCGCCGCTCCGATTAACGGTAACGTTAATATCAATATCAACCATCCCCCAACCACGAATCTGCAAGGCGTCGCCAGGGCCGATAACGTAGTCCGCATTGACCTGGGCTCCGCTGAGAGGCGCATAGGTACTCGGCACGTTACCAAACAAATCCCGACCAAAAACAGCAAGATTTACCCCTGTGGAACCTGCTACATAAGATTCAAAGCGACCTGCTCTGGAGATGGAGACTGGCGTCACCACATCGCGCTCCTCTTTCCCTTTGACTGTTTCACCAGCTAACTTGCTATCGTCTGATAATGCACTGGTAAGAGAGGCTTGCCCCAATGCAGACTGTAAGGCAGAGAATGAGGGTGCCGCACCACCTGCTTTTGAGGGTGCCGACCCGGCACCAGCACTGGAACTTTCTGCAGCTCCACCAGACTGTGGGAAAGAGAAAAACATGAGTGCAACAAGAAAAAAACGGGCGTAACGCATAAACCGGATGATAGTTACTCAAAATAAATTTAAAGCTCCGCCACCTTCAGTCACACCTGAAGAGGAAACCAAACCCACACAAACCAATTGCAGGTTTTATGACGCAAAATGCGCTGCAATATATAAAAATGTTCGTTTTTCTCAACAGTAATAAGACTCCTGACCGTGCCTGACCTGGCAGGGATGTCATAACACATCGCATAACGCTGCGATCAAAGAAAAAACACTGAAAAGGGGAGATGCACAGAACCAGGCAAGGGCAGTTATGGCAACCGCTGAAAAAGCTCTCTGGCCACATTCGGGCATGATTGATGTGACCAGAGAAAATGTTGCTACTTTTGATCTTTAAGATCACGCTGATTGAGATCCTTGAGATCACGCTGATTACCACCACCTCCAGAGCCTTCACCCTGCTGGTTTCCGCTACCCTGCTGGCTGCTTCCGCCCTGCTGCGTTCCACCACCAACACTTCCGCCGGTTGTGCCACCAACAGAACCTGCAACATTGCCACCAACCGTTGAACCAACACTGCCACCAATTACTGAGCCTATAGTCGCTGACAATGTGGCGCTTGCCGTGACATCCGACAAATTGGATAAAGGTGCAATTGCTGAGTAATCAGAATTGTTCACGACAGCCAGAAGTGGCGAGGCTGCATAACCGACAAGAGCGGCAGTCAGCAAGCCTGCCCGTATAATAGTTTTATTCATGATGTTTTTCCTGGTAAAATTTTACAATTTAAAGCCAAAACCGGCTGCACCGACAAAACGGACACCGTCACCGGAGTTATCGGTAAGGTCAGCAAGACCTATGGTAACACCAAATGGGATATTGCCTATCTCGAAAGATTTCGATACACCAGCATTAAGGTTCAGCCCGTTCCAGTCAGTAACAACATTGAACGATTCCGCCACCTCATAGGCAAGGTTGCCAAACACGTATGTTCCGTGTGGGCCTTTACCTGTAAGGATATCAGCAGGGCTCTTGTCTCCAAAACGCCCTGAGCCAGCCCCTACGCTGTAGTGCAGTTTTGTGGTATTTGATGCTTTATTGACAACAGATTCGTCCTGCACACCCCGGCTGTAGACGATATAAAAGCTTTTGCCAGAATCTCCACCATCGGTCAGCATGACATTTTCAACACCAACCGCAATGGCGTCACCATCTTCAAGATGCCTGAAAAGGTGGACTGATGTAGAATATTCTTTCCATGCGGAAACATCAAGCGAAATCAGGGAAACCTGCACCCCAATCTCCTTTGGATCACCAATACCCGCACCAAGCACAGCAGCCCCATCACTTTTTTTGGAATATGGCGACGGTGATGTTCCACCAATACCCATAAAGACCACATTATTTGAGGCTCCCCAAGCAACAGGAGTCGTCACGGATTTCCCATTATTATTTGTCCTGGCGACAACCGAACTGTACTGCCCGGCCCCAGCCTCGGGCGAATTAAGGGCCAACATGCCGAACATGGCTGGTATAAGATAACTCGCTTTTCTACGCTTCATTTTTTCAGGGTTTTAAGTTTAAGAGCAATGATTCATAAATTTTCTTCGCACGACCATCATCATATATTGACGCTTTCCATTATTTACCATCTCTTTTTTGTCGAAAAAAAACACTACTTCAACACACTCCTTAGAAAAATATACTAAAATATTAAAAATTTAAAAGAACTCTTGCTGACGGGCCATAAAATATCGATTTTTTCTCGGTACCAGTTTATGGCCCGAATGAATCGTAAAACTATTTCATTGTTTTTCATTGCAATAGCGATTAATAAGACAGAGGAACTGGCGCCCGTAGCGCTCAAGCTTTACCTCTCCCACGCCGGAAACGGAGAGCATACTCTCTGCATCACGCGGACAGAGTCGGGCCATGTCGTGCAGCGTACGGTCCGAAAAAACGATGTATGGCGGAATCCCCTGTTCGTCGGCAATCTGCTTGCGCAGTGTTCTGAGCAGTTCAAAAAGCTTCAGGCTAAGGGCGGTCTCAGCTTTCAGCGGTATCGCTGCGACCTTTTTCTTCTCCAGTACCCTGACAATCTCGATCCGCTCTTCACCTTTCAGAAGCTGAACGGCCTTCGGGAGAAGAGAAAGTGTCGGGTAGAGCCCTTCCGATTTTTCAACCACCTTATGAGCAAGTAACTCATCAATAAGCTGGCGCCAGTATTTTTTGTCGTGCTCTTTGCCTACCCCCCAGGTTTTGAGACGATCATGGCCGAAATCACGAATTTTTTGATTGGCGCTGCCGGTGACAATATCAACGATATGCGTGGCACCAAACCGCTCTTCAGTACGCACGATAGCCGAGAGCAGCATCTGTGCCTCGCGGGTGCAGTCAACCACATCACGGGTGCCAAGGCAAATATCGCAGGAGTTGCAGTTAGCGTGAGGATAGATCTCTCCGAAATAATCGAGCAGGGTTCTGCGACGGCACACTGAGTTGCCAGCAAAGGCGATCACTTTTGAGAGTGCTCCCAGCGCTTTTGCCCGCTCAATTTCGTCAGCCATTGCATCAATAAAAAAGCGGACTTTGGGAATATCTCCCTGTGCAAAAAGCAGGGTGCATTGCGCTGGCTCACCATCGCGGCCTGCCCGACCGGTCTCCTGATAGTAGTTCTCAATGCTTTTCGGCAGATCAGCATGAATAACAAACCGGATGTTTGATTTGTCGATGCCCATGCCGAAGGCTATCGTGGCAACAATAACGTCCGCTTCGTCTCTAATAAAGGCCTCCTGATTGCTGCTGCGATCACCGTCACTGAGTCCGGCATGGTATGGCAGTGCGCGGAAACCTTTTGATTGCAGCATGGCCGCAGTGTCGTTAACACTTTTTCGACTGGTACGATAGACGATACCTGCTTTACCGGGATTACTTTTGACCAGCGCAACAATTTGAGCCTCAACATTATCCTTGAAGCGAACGTCGTACAGAAGGTTTGGTCGATCAAATGATGCCCTGACCACGAGAGGGGTACGAAGGGCAAGTTTATCGAGAATATCCTTCTGTACCCGGTGGGTGGCCGTTGCGGTAAAGGCGGCTACCGGCAGGTCGGGAAAAATGGTGACGAGCGCAGAGAGCGAGAGGTAGTCGGGGCGAAAATCGTGTCCCCATTCGGAGACGCAATGCGCCTCATCAATCACCGCCATACTGATCGGAAGCCGGGCAAGTGTCTGGCGAAAGTGGTCGAGGGTGAAGCGTTCTGGAGCGACGTAGAGCAGATCGAGGTCATGAGCAAAGAGGTCACGCATCACCTCGTCGCGCTCCGGTGGTGTCTGGGAGCTGTTGAGAAAAGCCGCACGAATGCCGTTAGCCCGAGCGCCATCCACCTGGTCTTTCATAAGAGCAATAAGCGGGCTGATCACCATGCAGATCCCGGGCAGCAACAGAGCCGGCAACTGGTAGCAAAGTGATTTGCCCCCGCCGGTGGGCATTACCGCAAAAACATCCCTCTTGTCGAGAACAGCGCGAACAACCTGCTCCTGATTGGGGCGAAACTCACGAAAACCAAAGACCTTGCGAAGGGTTGAAAAAATGGCTTCGTCTGTCACGAATGGAGTGCTCATGGTGTAATGGAATAGACAAAAATATCCGGTATCGCATAATCACTCAACAGGTTTGTGTGATTTTCGGGTGGAACGAATGACCTCTGTCGCTTTGTTGAGCGACTGACGCGACTCTTCAACATCAGGGCGACTGTCAGCAAATTTTACAAGGTCGGCCTGTTTGAGAAGATTCATGATACTTTCAAAGCCTGCAACACCGAGCTTTTTAAGGTCGCGCTCAATCTCCTGCGTCACCGCCTCAAGGGCGCTGATGCGATAGTGCGTTTCGAGAAAGGAGCGCATGATGTTGCTGAGCTCTTCGTAGCATTCGTGTGGTGGCATTCCTGCCGAAAGACTCGAACCGAGTTTGCGGAGCTTGCGCTGGGCAACCTGGCTGGAATCGACCTTTTCTGCACTGTTGCGCACCGTCCGTTTCAGAAAGAAGAGCAAAAGCAGCACCAATACTCCAACACCAAAAGCTCCAAGCAGCAATGGCATAAGCATAAGATAGGGTATCGGCGGAGAGAGTGGTGGCTTGATTGGCCTGATATCGCGCATGGAGGCGTCGGTAAGCTCTCGTACATAGACTGAGGAAGATGGCTTGTAGCTCACCTTGCCGGTCGGTCGCCCGCTGGCATCACGAAGTGCCACAGTGAATGAGGGCAGCGCCTGCCGCCCGGGAACAAAGAGGGCAAGTTCCAGCTCAAAGAGATCCTGGCCAAAAGCTGAACGTACTGTTGAGGAGCTGTGTCGGCTGCTGACAAGTTCGAAGGGCTTCACGGCAGCAGCGTCGATTCCTTCAAGGGAGACTGCCACTCCCTTGTCATGCCGGACATTGATGGTGCAGTGAATACGGTCGCCAACAAGCAGTGTGTCGGGGGTAACCGTTACATTGACCATAGGTTGCGCCACCCCCTCCACATCAAAAAATGCAGGCATGAGTGAAAGTGACAGCAGCAGAAAAATCTTTGTGAGTAACCCTGCTGCCTGCCTGTTACACCTTGCGTTCACGGTAACGAAAAAAGCTGTTCAGGTCACCGATAAATGAGCGATCGGTCTCCAGAAAGAGAGAGTCGATCCGCATACGACGAAGTCGCTGGCGAAGCTCATCGTGTTGTCGTAACTGCTCCTCACGGTATCGGGCTATGCCGGGACGGCTTGCGGCATCAACGGTCAATCGCAACCCTGTTTCCGGATCTTCAAGGTCAAGCAAACCGGAAAGAGGAAGAGCTTTGTCGAGCGGATCGCTGATGTGTACCAGAATAAAATCGTGGCGAGTATTCAGCAGCTTCATCCCCTTTTCATAGTCACTGTCCACAAGGTCGGTCAAGAGAAAGATGATCTCCTGCCGTTTGCGGGTATAGCGAACAAAAGAGAGTGCCGCGTTGATATCGGTTTTGCGGCTTTCGGGCTTCAGGCGCAACAGCTCTTCAAGAATCATCAGCAGATGATGGCGCCCTTTACGAGGAGGAATATAGCGTTCAACCCGATCGGTAAAAACCAGAAGCCCCACCTTGTCATTATTCTGGAGAGCGCTGAAGGCAAGCACCGCACTCAGCTCAAGCGCAAGATCTCTCTTGCTCCGCTCACGGCTGCCAAAAAGCATGGAGGCCGATGCATCCACGACAAGCAAGAGGCTGCGTTCCCGCTCCTCGGTAAAAAGCTTGACATAGAGTTCGCTTTTGCGGGCAGAGGTATTCCAGTCGACCGAGCGGACATCGTCACCATATTGATATTCACGAACATGGCTGAACTCAATACCTTTACCCTTGAAGGATGAGTGATATTCGCCACTGAACAGCTCGCTGGCCATCCGTTTCGAGCGAATCTCAACCCGCCTGATACTCTGCCGAAGCTCCTTCAATTGTTCTTTATATCTCTCCATGGTAACCTCCGGGCGTAGTATCGAGCACAATCATCAAGGCACCTGCACATTTTGCAGAATCTGTCGAATCATATCATCAGCCTTGATATTGTCAGCTTCAGCTTCGTATCCAGGCCTTATCCGATGCCGGAGAGTGTCACAGGCAATAGCCTTGACATCCTCCGGGGTTATGTATGGCCGATGCTGCAGAAAAGCGTGGGCCTTGGCTGCAAGCAACAGAAAAATTGAGGCTCTGGGCGATGCGCCATACTCAATCATGGATCCAAGCTCCGCCATTCCATAGAGTCCCGGATTTCTTGTGGCAACAACCAGGTCAATGATATAGCGCTGAACTCTGGGATCAACATAAATCCGGTCGATAAGGGCTCGTGCCCGAAAAATATCTCCCGGCTGTACAACCACGCTGATCGGGCTCTTGCTGGCAGTAATCGCCGAACGAATCATAATTTCAAGCTCCTCCTCATACGAGGGATAATCGACAATGACCTTCATCATAAAGCGGTCAACCTGGGCTTCAGGAAGAACGTAGGTACCTTCATGCTCAACAGGGTTCTGGGTAGCGAGCACCATAAATGGCTCCTGCAGGGGAAAGGTCTGACTGCCGATGGTAACCTGCCGCTCCTGCATGGCTTCAAGCAGCGCTGACTGCACTTTGGCCGGGGAGCGGTTAATTTCATCCGCAAGAATGACATTGGCAAAAACCGGCCCCTTTCGGGGATAGAATTCCATATCCTTGGGATTGTAGATCATGGTGCCGATAAGGTCGGCTGGCAGCATGTCGGGGGTAAACTGGATCCGCTGAAACTTCAGATTCATCACTGAAGCAACCGTACTGATGATCAGCGTTTTGGCAAGTCCAGGCACACCCTCAAGCAGAATATGGCCATTGACCAGCATGGCAATAAATACGCGCCTGATCACCTCAAGCTGGCCGACAACCCGACAGGCAAGCTGCTCCTCAGCCAGTTCAAGAAATCGTGAGGCTTCAATAATCTGCCCTTCAAGCTCCTCAAGTTCTACAGCATGCTGCATAGGAATTGTCTCCTCTTTTCCCAGGGCTTGAGCCCTGCGCTACCAATATTTCGCCACTACGGGACTACCATGGAACATTGTCTGTTACCTTTGCGAGGCATCAGGCGTTATACATACTACAGATTTTTGTAAAGGCCATTAAAACCCATAAACAGCAGCGCAGTACCAATAATAACCGCTGGCCATGTGTAGATATCGGGGATAGAGAGAAAACTGTGAAGCATCCCGAAATCAGGAGTGAGCAGCATCATAAGATTTGCGCCAACCAGAACCAAAAGAAGATGAAAAATACTTACCTTGACCTGCGGACTGCTTTTGGTACCGGACTTTTCAGTGTTACCCATAAAATCTTTTAAAAGAGTGTTATACCATGAATATTCTGGGTATAGAAACTAGTTGTGACGAAACATCGGGAGCCATACTCCGTAACGGACATGTCTGCTCCAGCGTTATCAGTTCTCAACTCTGCCACACCTCTTTTGGTGGTGTTGTGCCGGAACTGGCGTCCAGAGAACATGAGCGGCTGATCGTTTCGATTGTCGACGCTGCCATAACTGAAGCCAATATAACAAAAAATGAACTGGATGCCATAGCGGCAACCGCTGGTCCGGGGCTGATCGGCGCCGTTATGGTCGGACTCTCTTTTGCCCAGGGACTTGCCTGGGCGCTTGGCATACCTTTTGTGCCCGTCAATCATATTGAAGCACACATCTTTTCACCATTTATCAGCGAAGGAGCCTGCCACCGAGCGCCTGAAGGCTGCTTTGTTTCGTTGACCGTCTCCGGTGGACATACTCTGCTTTCAGTTGTGGAACCTGATCTCTCTTACACGGTGGTTGGCCGAACACTTGATGATGCCGCTGGCGAGGCATTCGACAAAACCGGCAAAATGCTTGGTCTTCCCTACCCCGCAGGCCCGGTGATTGACAAGCTGGCAGAACAGGGAGACCCCTCTTTTCACCTTTTTCCCAGAGCTCTTACTTCGCGCTCACAAAGCAGTAAAAGCTGGCTGGGAAATTTCGATTTCAGCTTTTCAGGCATGAAAACCTCGGTTCTCACCTGGTTGCAGAGACAAACTTCAGAGTTTATTGAGTTCCATAAGGCAGATATTGCCGCCTCAATCCAGGCCGCCATTGTGGGCGTACTGGTGGAAAAAAGCATGGCCGTGGTGCGCAGCAGGGGCATCAGGGCCCTCTCTATCGCTGGCGGAGTCAGCGCCAACAGCGCATTACGGAATGCCATGCAAGAGGCATGCGACCGCGAGGGAGTGACGCTCTACCTTCCAAAGACACTCTATTCCACAGACAATGCCGCAATGATTGCGACGCTGGCCAACCTGAAAATTTCACGCGGCATGAAAGCTGAATGCCACTACAACATTACGCCTTATGCAAGCTTTGCCGCCGCAAAGCGATGAGCAAGAACAGGGGGCGGATATCCGTTAGTGATGCTGGGCAAACGTCACTCTCTGCGATCTCCTATTGAGGCCTGCAACTGCCCGGATAAATCATCCATCATGGCATAACGCCTGCGGTACATCGCCCTTTTATTCGACTTTATCTTCTGATCGAGACGAGGGCTGGCCTTGAGGGGAAGGGTGAACCAGCCATCCGTCATCAATACTCCACCCAATTCCATCCAAAGCGAATCATAATCAAAAGTGGTGAGGTGTACTAAAGGTATATGTATAAGATGTTTGTGATTATGAGGGTGAATTGCATTACTGATACCACACAGATTTGTGACTCCCAGTGCACCCATGAGCTCCTGGGCGACAAGTATCATCAGAGCATTTGGTCTCAACCCATGCATTGCTTTTGTCAGCACTTTAACCTCATCTTTATTTGCAAAACCCTGTATGCACCCTATATACCCTACAGACTTTTCGCCTGACCTCCGCTCAATAGAAAATGCCAGTTTAAAAAGTGATTTTTGCGAGGATACGGATTTCAGGGACACCATAAGCGACCCTTCCTTTCGTAGACCAGTATTGTGACAAAGAATAACGTCAATGTCACCATATCCTTCAAGATAAATACGCGCAAGCATCGATCCCTCTGCACAAAGGATGGCGTCACGGAGAGTACCCTTTGCCAGAATAAACTGATAGGTATCAGATATGACTTTTTTCCGCTGTGCTATGTTCCATTTTGTCGACATGAAGACACGCAATGGGGCAAAAATTAAATACGGTATTTTTTGAAAAAAAGGGAGGATTTCGTTACGCGAAACCCAGTCGAACCAGCTTAATGATTCTTGAGGACTGAGTGCGGCAAGGAGCACCCAGCGAATTTTATTTTTCCATCGCATCACCGCACTTGACGATCTGTACAATGAGTTAGCCAGTGTCCATGCTGATACTCCCGCCCTTAGCGGACTACTGATTCTAACATTCATTTATAACGTCATTTAAAGGGAAATCAATGAAAGGCCTGCTGAACGGAACAAGATTGAAACGGAATATGCCAGAAGCAGGCGGAAAGGAGCTATACAAAAATGACTCAGTCGGATTGATACGGCAAACGTTCCGTTGGAATCACGATGCTTTACTCTCTGAAACACTTTGTTTCTCTTTTGATACAACAGCATCAACCGATTGATCTTTAGCATCCGCGCTGTCAACTGCTTTTTTGAATTCATGTTCAAGATCAGCCTGAGCTTTTTTGAACTCTCTCATCCCTTTGCCGAGACCCCTGGCAAGTTCAGGGAGCTTCGAAGGGCCAAAAAATAACAGAACAATAAACAGAATCAGCAGTAACTCTTGTCCACCCAAACCAAACATCTCCCATCTCCTGAAGTCATGTTATCGATAGCTGACTGGCTGTAATATATAACTCAGAAAAGCCCTGAAAAGAGCTTTTCTGAAAAAAAATTAAACATAGGGGCAAGCTTGGCCTCAACGTTCGTCATTTCATCAACAACTTTTTCTCTCGATGATACCAACATGACCCCCTGACTTACTTTGCGGCGTTTTTCCTTGCTTTTGATTTTTTTGCCACTTTCTTCTTCACAGCCTTTTTCTTTGCTGCAGGCGCCGCAACTTTTGCTTCAGTTGTGACAGCAGGCTTCTCTGTTGCTGCCTTATCAGCGGCAAAAGAGACACCACCAAAAAATCCGGTCATCGCGAGGGAGACAATAATTCCAGAAAGAAGATTCTTTTTCATCTGTTATTTGATATTTAACTGTTAGCAGGCAAGGCGAAGCAACATGCTTCTCCCAAGTGGTACGTGAACCAGGCTATTTCCTTTCAAAATTAATAATAAAAACCTGGATTTTTCTTGCTGAAGCCTTTTTTTCAGAACAATAGCGACTGCGCCTGAGGCAGGTTCATGAGAGAGAGCTCCATTGGACTTGACAACGTTCCAGCCTGACAGTGACCGGGTGATTGCTTTTTTTTGTGTCCATGAACAAGCTTTTTTGTATGTTCACAGACGATGTACTACCATACTATTGTAACGTTGTGACGCTTTTGTGACGATGAGAATGTACAAAATATTGCCATACACAGTAAAGACAGTAAATAGATTACATTCACTCTCACTATAATAAAAATTGATATTGCCATGTACAATACCCTTCTTGCGCTGTTTCTGTTCTCCCCTCCTGCCGGTGCTGGTGGACAGGCGCCAAACCCTTTGATCCAGATTGTCCCGTTAGTCCTTATCTTTGTTGTTTTTTATTTCTTCATGATCCGTCCACAGCAGAAAAAGCAGAAGGATCGGGAGAAGGTGCTCGACAGCCTGAAGAGAGGTGACAAGGTTGTCACCATCGGTGGCGCCCATGGCACCGTTGCCGGTATTGATACGGAGAAGAAAACTGTTCTGGTTCAGGTAAGCGACACCACAAAAATCAAGTTCGACCGTACTGCTATTGCCAATATTGAAAAGCAGGATGCAGGCGATAAACTCACGACCAAAGAGTAACAGGAGATAATGCAGCAAACACGTGCACGACTGGTGCTGGAAAACGGCTCTGTCTACAGGGGAACCGCTTATGGTCATCAGGGGGAAGCAACCGGTGAGGTGGTTTTCAATACCTCTTTGACCGGATATCAGGAGATTTTGACCGACCCCTCCTATGCGGGGCAGATGGTGATGATGACCTATCCTTTGATCGGAAACTATGGCATCAATCCAGCCGATAACGAATCCGGCAGGATATGGGCCTCGGCCTTTATTGTTCATGAGGTATCGCGCATCCACAGTAACTTTGAGGCTTCACAGAGTCTTGAGTCCCGTCTCAAGGACGCTGGAGTGATGGGGTTGGCGGGTATTGATACCCGGAGACTGGTACGCGAAATTCGGGAGAAAGGGGCCATGAGGGGCATTATCTCCCTGACCGACGAAACAGATGAAGCGCTGGGGGAGAGAGCCCGCCAGAGTCCGGCAATGTCGGGGCGCGACCTGGTAAAAACCGTTACCACCAGCAGCAATTATACCATTGAGCGAGCGGATGGCCGCTACCATGTTGCCGCATTTGATTTTGGCATCAAGAGCAATATTCTGCGTATGCTGCACCATGCCGGATGCAGGGTGACAGTACTGAAGGCCACAACAACGGCTGATGAGGTGATTGCACTCAATCCGGACGGAGTCTTTCTCTCGAATGGCCCGGGAGATCCTGCCGCTGTAGGCTATGCCATTGAGACCATCAACAAGCTTGTCGCGTATAACCGAACCACAAGGGCTTTGCCGATTTTTGGTATCTGCCTCGGCCACCAGTTGCTTTCACTGGCTTTTGGCGCTGAAACATTCAAGCTGAAATTTGGCCACCATGGCGGCAACCATCCAGTTAAAAATCTCACGACCAGCCAGATAGAGATAACGTCACAGAACCACGGTTTTGCCGTAGTTCCGGAGTCACTGCCGGAAGGACTTGTGATGACTCACCTCAACCTTTACGACAATACTGTTGAAGGTGTCAAGCATAAAACATTGCCCTGCTTTTCGGTGCAGTACCATCCCGAAGCCGCCCCGGGACCCCATGACTCACACTACCTCTTTGATGAGTTCACCTCGCTTATGGATTTAACTCAACCAACTTTGCTGAAGAGATGAAAAAAAGATTATTCACTCCCGGGCCAACCCCGGTACCAGAAAATGTCATGCTCCGCATGGCTGCGCCGATTATCCATCACAGGAACCCCGAGTTCATGGAAATTTTGACCAGGGTCCATGCCGATCTCAAGTACCTCTTCAGAACAACCCAGCCGGTTGTTGTGCTCAGTTGCTCGGGAACCGGTGGCATGGAGGCGACTATTTCGAGCCTCTTCAAACAGGGGGAGAAGGTGATTACCGTCAACGCCGGTAAATTTGGTGAACGATGGGGGGAACTGGTAAAAATCTTCACGGGCAACTGCGTTGAGGAGAAGGTTGCCTGGGGTACGGCAATTCAGCCCGGACGACTGGCAGAGCTGCTCAAGGAGCATCCTGATGCCAAAGGAGTATGCCTGACCCACTCTGAAACATCTACCGGCACTGCCGCTGATATCAAAACACTCAGCGCCCTGATTCGTGAAAAATCGGAAGCTCTGGTGATTGTTGACGGGATTACTGCTGTTGGCGCTCACGAATTTCAGTTTGATGAGTGGGGTGTTGATGTCTGCATTACCGGTTCCCAGAAAGGGCTCATGATGCCTCCGGGACTTGCTCTCGTCGCCATCTCTGAACGGGCTCAGGGGGTCATCAAGGGAAACAGCGGTACGGCGCAGTACTACCTGAGCCTGAAAAAGGCGCTGAAGTCGCATGCTGGCGATGATACTCCCTTTACACCGGCAGTATCGCTGGTCATCGGCCTTGACGAAGCGTTGCAGATGATCAAGGCTGAGGGAATTGAACATATCTGGAAACGCCACGAAAGTCTCTCGAACGCCTGCCGGCAGGGGTGTCATGCGCTTGGCATGAAACTGTTCAGCAACTCCCCGTCGTATGCAGTGACGCCCGTCTGGCTGCCTGAAGGGGTAAAATGGTCTGCATTCAATAAGGCTCTGAAAAAAAGCAACGGCATCACGGTTGCCGCTGGTCAGGATGAGTACAAAGACAAGATTTTCCGTATTTCGCATCTTGGATTTTACGATGAGCTTGACATGCTGACCGTTATTGGCGGCATTGAGCGGGCGCTCAAGGAGATTGACTTCGCCTTTGACATTGGCGCCGGGGTCAGCGCTGTTCAGAAAGCATTCCTCGGCAACTGAAGCCTGCGGTGATCTGACCATGATATTCCTGCACACCCTCCTGCTTGCTGTTGCACTGTTGACATCAATGCAGGAGAGGTTCAGGGAGTACCGAATGCAACTGAAGGCTTATGCACTCTATGAACGTCACGCCTACCATGCCGCTCAGGTTGCTTTTGAGGAGATCACCGCTGTTGTCCAGGAGGAAAAAGAGAGAGCCACAGCAGGTTTCAATCTTGCATGTGCACTGTATATGCAGGGGAATTTTCCAGATGCCGCGGCCCTTTTTGCCAGAAGCGCCAAACACTGGAGCAAGAACAGGAACATGCGACAAAGAGCCATCTTCAATGAAGGCGATGCGTTGGCAATAATGGCGATTGGTGAGAGTTCAAAAGCTCACAGAACCGTATTGTTCCGTCAATCGCTCAATCGCTTCAAGACAGTACTGTTAACAGACCCTGGAGATGGCGACGCAAAAATCAATTATGAAATTGTCTCCCGTTACCTCCGTGAGCTTGAGACACCCGAAAAAAGATCATCTCCCCAACCACTCTCAAGCGTCAGGAATAACATGGCGGAACGCCTGCTTGATAATGCGCAGCAGGATGAATCGTCACTCATGCGACGCCCTCCGCCGCGAAAAGCACCCGCAAGTCGTAACAGCCACAACGATAAAGACTGGTAAGACGCAATGGCTGAAAAAGATGTGAACAGAAAAGTGCTCCTTGTTTTTCTCCCTTCTGAGAGTGGTGTTGACGGAGCACAGTCACTCTACGGCGAAAAAGAGATAAACCCTTTTTTCAATTGGTTTAATCACTCACTGAGATCCATTATCAAACAGAGTCAGTTCGCCATCCCGCCGCTCTCTCTGATGATCCTCAGCTCGGTCGATGTACCGGGAGTTGAGCAGTCAATCTGTGATATGCGTTTTGAAAAATTTCCCTTTGATAAACCATGGGATCTGGTGGGTATCAGCGTTCAGACTGGCATGGCAAAAAAAGCGTTTGAACTGGCTGACCAGCTTCGCTCCAGAGGAGTATCGGTTGTGCTGGGAGGTGCGCATGTTACCCTTTTTCCCCGGTCGTGTCGCCCACATGCGGATGTTCTTGTACATGGTGAGGCTGATGACCTCTGGAAAGAGCTGCTTATTGACCTTGCATCAGGTGCCATCAAGCCAACCTACCACTCAGACACCTTTCCTGATCTGGGACTTTCACGGCCTGTACAGAAAAGAGCTCTCATCAAAAGCCGATATTTTACTACAAACCTGATTCAGACAGGAAGAGGATGCCAGTACCGTTGTGATTTCTGCAATGTCCATCTCCTCAATGGCCGCGCCCTGCGTCGGAGAGCAATCAGCGATGTCGTCAGTGAAGTTGCCCGGTTTCGGGAACATGACCGCAGAATATTCTTTTTTGTCGACGATTCGATCAACGCCGATCCGGTGTATGCCCGCGAACTCTTCCAAAAACTTGTTCCACTCAAGATCCGCTGGTTCGGTCAGGCAACAACAACCCTTGGCCAGCAGCATGAGTTGTTGAGCACCTTTGCCGATTCAGGGTGCCAGGCACTCCTTGTTGGTATAGAGAGCATTGAACCAGCCAGTAGAATCGCCCACAAAAAAAGCCAGAATCGGGCTGGTGAACTTGTGAAGGCCATTACCTCTATAAGGGATTCTGGAATAAGCCTCTACGGAAGCTTTATTTATGGCCTCGACGGTGATACGCTTGATACACCGGCCTCCATTCTCGATTTCGTGAACGCAACCAAACTTGACGTCCCAGGCATCAATATTTTGCGACCAACCCCTGGAACACAAATTTTTGAACGACTTCGAGAGGAGGGCCGACTGCTCTTTGATCCTCTGGACAGTACGGCCTACCGGTACTCTTTTGGTCAGGAGATGCTCTACTCACCCAAAAATATTCCGCTTGATCTTTTTGTTGAGAGCTACTCTGACCTGACACAAAAGCTGTTTACCGTAAAAAATGCGTTGACAAGGGGCCTGTCGGCTCCAAGAGCGAAAAGCGCCGTGATGCTCTTCAATCTCTTTTACACGCATCTGTACGCTCTCTCCCGTCATGACCTGCGGCATCAACAGGAAATGGATGGCAGATAAAAAACCATTTTGCCTTATGCTGATTAATTTTTAAACTGCTTGTCGAGATTTTTAACACACACCCGACACAACAATCTAAACCTGTATCAATAATGACCATGAAGCCTTTTATCCCGTTTCTGACCGTTGGCCTTTTATTTCTGAGTGCATGCGGCCTTGAAAAACCGCCAGCATCGCTCAAGTTTCCTGAAGATAAAAAGGCGGCAGCTCCTGCTGCGGCTACTGCGCCAACTGCTGCGCCAGCAACGGCGGCTCCGGCAGATCCGAAATTGGCTGCGGGTAAAACCGTCTATGATGCCAACTGCGGTGCGTGTCACGAAGCGGGCATGATGGGGGCTCCAAAACCTGGTGACAAGGCTGCGTGGAGTGCTCGTATCGCCCAGGGAATTGAGGTCATGACCAAAAAATCGATCGATGGATTTACTGGAAAAGCGGGCGCGATGCCGGCAAAAGGCGGCAACGCAAGCTTGACAAACGAAGAGATAACCAATGCCGTTGCCTTCATGGCAGACAAGTCAAAATAAATACTCATTATTTACCTCTTTCTGCGGGAGCTGGCAGATACAGCTCCCCTTTCTTCGCAAAAAAAAATGCTGAGAGGTAGAATAATGTTGGAGATATTTGGATTGCTTCCAATAAAGTTGTATAAATAGGGTTGTGTTCTTTAACGCACAGTAACAACCCAACCCACACCACCAATTAAACAGGAGAATCAGCGATGAACCGTTTTCTTTCAGCCGCACTTTGTGTGCTTTTTGTTAGTTCTGTCTGTTCAACCGCAGCAACCGCAGCAAAAAAAGCTCCAGATTTAACTAAAGGCCAGACCGTTTACGAGGGCGGTTGTGTAGCATGCCACAAAGCAGGCCTCATGGGAGCGCCTAAATTAGGTGACAAGGCAGCATGGGCTCCCCGTATCGCCCAGGGAAATAAAGTTCTTGTCAATAATGCCATCAATGGATTCCAGGGCAAAGTGGGCAAAATGTTGCCTAAGGGTGGCAATGCCAGCCTGACCAATGATGACGTAGAAAACGCAGTTGCTTACATGGCAAAGCAGGGCGGCAGCAAGTAAACGCTCTTTCTGGTGAAAAGGCGGGCTTGTCTCCCGCCTTTTGACTTTTCCCGCCGAATCTCCATTTGACTACATACCCACATACTTGTTGTACCATGACCACTCTTAACCTTGGCTTTATTGGAACAGGCAGAATTGCGCGTGCCCTTGTTGCAGGCCTCAGCAACAGGGAAAAAACTCTCATTTCAGGTTTCGACCGGGACTTGGCTACCCTGCGGGCAATTGCTGCAGATTACCCTGTTCAACCAATGCTGTCGATTGCCGAAATAGCCCGACAAGCAGAGGTAATCATCCTTGCTGTTAAACCATACCAGGTGGCGGAGGTACTTGCTGAACTGAAACCATTGCTCAACCCGGAACACCTGCTGATCAGTGTTGCCGCAGGCATCTCGACGGATTTTATCACAAAAAACACAGTACCTTCATTGAAAGTAATCAGAGTCATGCCCAATACTCCTGCCTTGGTTGGTGAAGGGATGGCTGCTGTCTCTCGAGGAAAAATGGCTTCAGATGAGGACACAGCCCTTGTCTGCAAACTCTTCAGTTCGATTGGTCGTGTGGCAATTCTTGATGAATCACAGATGGATGCTGCAACTGCTGTATCTGGCAGCGGACCGGCCTATATGTTCCATATCCTTGATGCACTGGCGACAGGAGGCAAGTTGTGCGGTCTTTCTTATGACGAGGCACTGCTTCTTGCTGCGCAAACCATGCTCGGCGCTGCAAAAATGGCGCTTTCCGGCAGCAAAAATCCTGATGAACTCAAACGGGATGTTACAACGCCTGGCGGAACTACAGAGGCGGGACTGAATATCATGGATGAGAAAGGTATCCGTCAGATTCTGGTCGAGACGGTGGCTGCCGCTGCAGCCCGATCCAGGGAACTTATGAAATAACCCTCTGCGATGAGAAGCTTTGCCCGATACCTCCTCCTCTCCCTGCTTCTGCTTGCTACCTGTTGTACTCCCGCAGTTGCAGAAGCTTCGGAAATGCCGGGCAACAGGCTCTTTCTCACCACATCAGCCAGTAACACCCATCCTTTTGCAGGCCAGGAGATACTGTTGACCTACACGCTCTGGTTCAGGGATGTTGCACCAAAAATATCCAGCGAAACCAACCCTTCGTTTACAGGACTATGGGCTAAAGAGAGCCAACCTGAGCGCTTTATAAAAAGCATGCAGAAAAAAGTGAATGGGGATGAGTTGAGAAGCGCCGTTGTGAAGCAGTTCAGAGTGGTACCACTCCAGGCTGGCACTTTTACCATAGCAGGATACGTGATGCAGTGCATTCTGCCACAGCAGCAGATTGCCACAAACCTCAAAGAGATCCCTGAAACCTTTGTTCGAATCACCGCGCCGCCAATTATTCTCTCCTCACTGGCCCTCCCGGAACCAGTGCCCGAAGGCTTCTCCGGTGGTGTAGGCGCTTTCACGCTTGACCTCAGGAGCGACAATCAGAAGATCAGAGTCGGAGAGCCGTTAACACTGAAGCTGATCGTCACTGGTACAGGCAACCTGCACACCCTTCAGCTTCCCGGGCCAACCCTTCCGGAAAGCTTCCGCCATAATCCACCCGAAAGAACAACCTCCCCTGGCTCCATAACCTCAACCATTACCGCCTGGCCTCAAGTGACAGGTTCGTTTAAAATCCCCGCACTCCGCCTCGTTGTGTTCAATCCCGAAACAAGGAAGTTCAGCACTCTTGTTTCAAAAGCACTGACAATAACCGTTGAGGAGGGGCCATTCCAGGGGAAAATTGGCCAGGAGGCGGAACATCCAGCCGCCGCAGAAGGAAAGAACAATTTTTCCGTGCCAGCCACGGGCGCCATCATCGCCATACTGTTCCTGCTCACCATAATCGCCATGGCGCTTAAAGGGAAAAAACTGCAGCAAAGTTCCAGGGCCACAACATCAGAACATCAGCCTGAAGGGGATGCCTCGGCTGAAACGATGAAACAACAGCTTTTCACCCTGCTCGAAACAGCCGGAATCAGGACTCCTGAAGCTATGACACGAAAAGAGCTGGAGCGGGCATTACAGGAACTCACCATTCCTGTTGAGAGTCAATCGGAACTCTCCGCAGTGCTTGATTCCCTCGATAAAATTCTCTACTGCCCTTCAGGGAAAAATGGGAGCCCAATCCCTGCTTCGATTGTTGCAAAAGTTAATGCGCTATTGACTCTCCTTAAAACGGTGGAGCGTTGCCGCTGAAAAGAGCAATGGCGCGTTCAGGATAATCGGTGATAATGCCGTCCGCGCCAATGTCTTGCATCGCAAGCATCTCCTCAGGATCATTAACCGTCCAGGGGATCACCCTGACACCTCGTTCATGCAACCGATCTGTCAAATCACGGTCAACAAGAGAGCGGTGTGGATTGAGATAGTCTGGCAAAAAAACAGACATTGACAATAATCGCATGATATCTCCGGCACCCTCATTACCATGATCAATCAGCAGGCCGTAGCAAAGCTCCGGATTGAGCTTCCATGCCTCGCGAACCACCCTTTTGTCGAAAGACTGTATCCTGACGCGAGCGGAGAGGCCTGCCGCTTCGACAAGATCCAGAACAAGCTCAGCATACTGCGATGGAGGTGGATGATATAGACCATCCTTGTCAGGCCATGACTTTAGTTCAAGATTATAGATCATACTCCCACTCAAACCGGCAGAAACCATAAAGGCATCAACCTCTCTGAAAACCTGGTAAAGAAGGGGCTTGCATGTGGCTATCCGGGCCTGTTGCGGAAAGGAGGGGTGAGAGCGTCCGCAATCATAACGCGCGATATCGGAATAGAGCATATCGTACAACGTATAGCGCCAGCGATCCTCATGACTCAATGGCTCTCCAGACACATCAGAGCAGAGTGGAGCTGAAAGCCAGGGATCATGAGAGACAATGATCTGTTGATCTTTCGATACCACCAGATCAAGCTCAACAACTCTCACACCAAGCAACGCAGCATGACAGAATGCCTGAATGGTATTTTCAGGAAAAAAGGCTCTTGCGCCACGATGGGCCTGTATTTCAAACACGACTCTGTCAACCTCTGGATCAGTTTATGAATTTGGGTTGCGTTTGCCTGAGGGAGATCGAGATGGCTTGGAAAAACTCTTTTTCTTCGGCTTTCTCTTCTGTGGTTTGTTTCCATCAGGGCCTTTGGAGAGCGGATGAAGACCGCCACCACTTACACTGAAATAGTCGGAAGGGCTTTTAGGTCTGCTTTTGTTAAACCGATTTTTGCGATACTTTTTTTCAAGATCAGCATAAGGGCTTGGGGGGTCTGGAGAGGTATTGTAGTTATTGAAATTCGGCTCGTCAATGACCTCAACATCATCCAAAACCACGTCGGGATGAACTTTCTTAAGCAAGTTATTTCAATTTATGTTCTAACAAATCAAGAGCACTATTACTCAGGATTATTTCCGAAGGGAGATCAATTTACAATTTTAGAATCAAAATACAAGCAAAACCGTGAAAATGACTGTTTAATACTTCTGGAAGGAGTTTTTGCATTGCTTATTCCCGGTTTAATACTAAATTCGTCATTGTTTCACCATAAAAACCGGAGAAAGCAATGGATATTCGGAGATGGATTCTGGCATTTATTCTTCCGCCCGCTGCAGTGACAAACAAGGAGGCTGGCACCGTCATGCTGAGCGGAGTGCTTACCCTGTTCGGATGGCTGCCGGGGGTAGCTTTTGCAATTTTCTTGATACTGCAGGAGAAGCGCCAGGCGGTTGCCTGACGCCCAAACACAAACGCGATTACTGAAGCCTGTTCAGAGCGCTGACCGTTGCCTTGATTGACGCAAGACTGATATTCGAGTCAATTCCAGCGCCGAATGAGATTCGGCCATCAGCGCAACTGATTTTAATGTAAGCGATGGCAAGCGCCTTGGCGCTCCGTCCGATGGCGTGTTCACTGAACTCGTCAATACTGAAATCAAGCCCGCTCTCTTTCACAAATCCCTTGACAAAAGCATCAAGCGGACCGTTGCCCTGAGCTTCAAAACTGAGTTCTCTCTCTTTCGACTGCACAATGGCGGTTATTGCTGTTGCCTCTTCGTCATTACGTTCAAGATCTTTGTCATCCCATCTGATCTGGCACTTTTTAATGGCAAACGGCTCCTTGAGCTTTATATACTCCGAATGAAAAATCTCATGGATCTGATCCGGCGAGAGTTCATTGCCTGTAGTATCGGCAACACCCTGCACCGCTTCAGCAAAATCGGGCTGCATCCACTTCGGAATCTGGACCCCGTAGTCCTTCTCAAGCACATAAGCAACACCTCCCTTTCCGGACTGGCTGTTGATACGAACAATAGCCTCATACGTGCAACCAACATCTTGTGGGTCAATGGGAAGATAAGGTACCGCCCACAAACCACCAGGCGATGAAGGCTGAGCTTTCATCCCTTTGCTGATAGCATCCTGATGCGAACCGGAAAAAGCGGTATAGACCAGCTCTCCCGAATAGGGATGACGTGAGTGAATATCCATACGGGTACAGCGCTGGTAAACCTCCCGGATGCGGGGCAAATCAGAAAAATTGAGTTCAGGATCAACACCCTGCGTGAAGAGATTGAGCGCCATGGTGACAATATCCATATTCCCGCATCGCTCACCATTACCAAACAGGGCACCCTCGACGCGGTCAGCACCGGCCATCAAGGCTAATTCTGCGGTTGCCACGGCAGTGCCACGATCATTATGGGCATGAACACTGATCAGTACAGCACCACGATTCTTGATATGCTGGCAAAACCACTCTATGCGGTCTGCATAAATATTCGGCTGCGACATCTCAACCGTAGAGGGGAGATTGAGGATAATTTTATCATCCACGGAAGCGCCCCAGCTCTCCATCACCGCATGACAGACATCAAGCGCATAATCGAGCTCCGTGCCTGTAAAACTTTCAGGACTGTATTCGTAACGGATACCCGTATTGCCTGATTCATCCCTGAGACGGCGAACCAGCCCTGTCCCCTCGATGGCAATGGCCTTGATCTCCTCCCTGTTTTTGCGGAACACCACATCGCGCTGCAGGGTGGATGTTGAATTGTAGAGATGGACAATCGCATTTTTGGCACCAGATATTGCATCAAACGTCCTGCGGATAAGGTGTTCCCGTGCCTGGGTCAGCACCTGAATGGTGACATCGTCGGGAATAAGGTTACCATCAATTAAGCGTCGCGTAAAAGCATATTCGGTTGCAGATGCTGAGGGAAATCCAACCTCAATCTCCTTAAAACCAATTGAAACGAGAAGCTGAAACATGGCAACCTTCTCGTCCACACTCATCGGCACAGGAAGCGCCTGGTTACCATCACGAAGATCAACACTGCACCATATCGGTGCTCTGGTTATAGTCTTGTCTGGCCAGCTTCTCCCTGAAATGGCAACCAGCGGATATGGTGCATATTTTTTATAGTTTTTCATGGTAATAGCTCCTTTTGCTCCAATTAAATTAAAAAAGCCACCAACCCTGGCGGGAGTGGTGGCTTTACAATGTTCTCTCTGAAAGTAAAACGAACTAAAAGACAACTCCCCCCACACCAACAGCACGGCTTATGAGCAGGCTGAGGGCAAGCAGAAGGTTGTTCGTGTTCGTTGTATACATGATCACCAGATAGTCAAAAGATGAATTGTAAATCCTCTCT
This sequence comes from uncultured Chlorobiaceae bacterium, assembly GCA_903866255.1. Classification (GTDB taxonomy): domain Bacteria; phylum Bacteroidota; class Chlorobiia; order Chlorobiales; family Chlorobiaceae; genus Chlorobium. The sequence continues at coordinate 66,235 of CAIPMW010000004.1, forward strand.
TTTTCTGCTCCGCGGGCAGGACTCGAACCTGCAACCCTGCGATTAACAGTCGCATGCTCTACCATTGAGCTACCGCGGAATCTGCGTCGGCTAATATACACCGGTTTTTTTTAAATACAAATCACAAAAAGCTTTTTTACCCACCCCTTCATATCGTTGAATAATTGACTAACTTTCATTTTCCATAATAATTTTTGTACATTGGTTCTCTTTTATTGAAAAGATGGCTCTATGCGTAAAGAGAAACCACTGATAGAGATTCGAACCAGTGCTCTTGTGGAGGGAATCAACGAATTCGATTTTACCTGTAACGTCAGTGATTTTGAGGGTCGAAACTTCAATGTCGCCGATTTTTCCGGGCCGGTCAAAGTTCATGTTGTTGTCCGCAAAAGTGATGAAGAGATCGCTGTCGGGATCAGCACATTGACCGAGGCCTGTTTTACCTGCGACCGGTGTCTTGCTTTGGTATCAAAGGCTCTTGATGGTTCGCTTGATCTTCTTTATTCGTTCAGCACAACTCTTGACGACAAGATAAATAACGTAGATGAGCATCGTCAGATAGCGAAAAATACAGAATTTATTGATATTACCGGAGATGTCTGCGATGCGTTGATCTTGTCACTGCCGATGAAGGTGATCTGTAGAGACAATCCTGACTGCAGGCTGTACGAGAGGAGGGAGGGTACAGTGAGCATCCCTGGCATGAAGGAGGCTTACCCCGTAGAGATGAACACATGGCAGGAGTCGCTTGAAAAACTGAAAAAAAATATTATTAACTGAATTTTATAAATAGAGAGTAGTACCATGGCCAATCCTAAAGCCAAAATGTCGAAATCCCGGCGGGATAAAAGACGAGCCCAATTCAATGCCCGCACGAAACCTGCCACAACAGTCAACTGTCCGAATTGTGGCGAACCAACCCTTCCGCACCGCGCATGCCGCCATTGTGGGCACTACCGCGGCAGATGTGTCGTCAATAAACTGGCCAAGAGCTGATTAACCAATAACAAGGCAAAAACCCCATCATGTTGACGATTGTTGTTGACGCCATGGGCGGAGACCATGCCCCCGCCTGTGTGATCGAGGGAACAGTTCAGGCGTTACAGGAGAGTTGTAACAGGTTTGAAATCATCCTTATCGGCCAGGCGGACAAGGTGGAGCCGTTGCTTGTCGATTATGATGTCAGTGCGCTTAACCTGAAGTTTCTGCACGCATCGGAGGTGGTTACCATGGAGGATATTCCTGCCACTGCGGTCAAGACAAAGCAGAATTCATCACTCGTCAAGGGGTTACAGCTTTGCAAGGCAAAAAAGGCGGATGCTTTTGTCAGCGCTGGAAATACGGGTGCGCAGATGGCAGCCTCACTCTTTGTGCTTGGCCGACTTCCCGGAGTGCTTCGCCCTACTATTTACGCCTATTTCCCTCGTATAAAGGAGGGGCTTACCAACATTGTTGATGTAGGCGCCAATGTTGACTGCAAACCGGAAAATCTTGTTCAGTTTGCCGAAATGCTGACCATCTACCAGCGTTACGGCGCAGGAATAGATAAACCGGTTACCGGTCTGCTCAACATCGGAGAGGAAGAAGGGAAAGGATCTGAGGTGCTCAAACAGGCCTATCGGCTCCTGAAAGAGGCAGACAACAGGGGAATAATAACATTTATCGGCAACATAGAGGGGCACGACATCCTGAAGGGAAACGCCACAATTGTTGTCTGCGACGGGCTTGTTGGCAATACCATCCTGAAATTCGGTGAAAGCATTCCTGAGTTTCTTGGCACCCTGTTCAAAAGATCACTGGAAAAACTTCTCTCGTCCGGTCAGTTCACTCCTGATATTGCAGCTTTGACAACCAGGATGTTCAAGGGGATGTTTGAACCGTTTGATGTTGAGAAATTCGGAGGTGTCCCTTTTCTCGGAGTGGATGGCATCTCCATCGTCGGTCACGGGCGCTCTTCCTCAAGAGCGATAAAAAACATGATCTACATGGCTGAGCACATGATCGAAAGAAGAGTCAATGAACATATTGCGGAAATTTTGTCCGAAAATTAGAAAACCAGCATACAACGCATGAAAGCTGCCATAACGGCCACGGCCAACTATTTACCTCCCGATATTCTGACGAATCATGAGCTTGAAATCATGCTTGAGACCAACGACGAATGGATTCGTTCGAGGACCGGCATAAGCGAACGCAGAATACTCAAGGATCCCGCAAAGGCGACATCGTACATGTGCGGAGAGGTTGCCCGGCAACTTCTGGAAAAAAGAGCAATGACGGCAGATGATATTGAGGTGATCATTGTAGCTACCATGACACCCGACATGCTCTTCCCCTCTACTGCTTGTATTACACAAAGTATCATTGGTGCCACCAATGCCTGGGCTTTTGATATCAACGCTGCATGTTCCGGATTTCTTTATGCACTGAACATCGGGGCGAGCCTTGTCGAGAGCGGATCTCATAAAAAGGTGATGGTCATTGGCGCCGACAAGATGTCGTCCGTCACTGACTATACTGATCGATCAACCGCTATTCTTTTTGGAGACGGCGCTGGCGGAGTTATTCTTGAACCGGCAAAGAAGGAGGGGTACGGCATTCTGGATGCACGCATGTACTCTGACGGAGCAAACGGCAAAGATCATCTTCTGATGACTGGCGGCGGCAGCAGAAATCCCTCAACACACGAAACCATCGACAAGAGAATGCACTACATCCATCAGGATGGGAGGCAGGTTTTCAAGGCGGCCGTAATCGCCATGGCTGAAGTTGCCGAAGAGATGATGAGTCGCAACCACCTTCGGGCTGAAGATATTGATTACCTCGTTCCTCATCAGGCCAACCAGCGCATCATTGATGCCACGGCAGAGCGAATGGGTGTTGACGGGAAAAAAGTTGTGTCAAACGTCGCCCGTTACGGCAATACAACGGCAGGAACCATTCCTATCTGTCTGGCTGAGCTTGATGAACAGCATAAACTGCAGACGGGTTCCAACCTGGTTCTGGTCAGTTTTGGAGCTGGTTATACCTGGGGTGGCATCTACGTAAAATGGCAATAAGGAGATCATGAAAGCTTTTGTTTTTCCGGGACAGGGTTCCCAGTACTGTGGCATGGGCCGGGACATTTTCGAGAATTTCCCCGCTGCCCGCGATATGATGGAGAGAGCGAATGAGTTGCTCGGCTATTCTATAACCGATATCATGTTTTCGGGCAGCGAAGAGGAACTTCGTCAAACAAAGTATACCCAACCGGCTATCTTTCTGCACAGCATTGCAGTTGCAACGCTGCTCATCGGAAAAGATGTTACGATGACCGCTGGCCACAGCCTCGGGGAGTATACCGCTCTCTGCTTTGCCGGAGCCATCAGCTTTGACGATGCGGTGCGCATTGTGGCAAAACGGGGTGAGCTGATGCAGCATGCCGGCCAGGAAAATCCCGGCACTATGGCTGCCATCATCGGTATGCCCGACAGTGCACTCAAAGGACTTCTTGAAGAGGCAGGAGTTGATGGTATTGTTCAGGCAGCCAACTTCAATTCGCCTGGTCAGATTGTCCTCTCCGGTGATATTGCTGCTGTAAAAAGAGCGGTGGCGCTTGCGCCCTCCAAAGGTGCCCGCATGGCAAAAGAGCTTGTTGTATCAGGAGCATTTCACTCCCCTCTCATGAAACCTGCCGAAAAAGAGCTTGCCGCCGCACTTGATCTTATGGAGATAAAGAATGCTGTGATTCCGGTCTGCATGAACGCCGTAGCCCGTCCGATAACTGACGCAGCAGAGATCCGCCATAATCTTGTTCTGCAACTGACCAGCTCTGTTCTATGGTCACAATCTATAGAGGCAATGGTGTTGGGCGGAGTGAGAGAGTTTATAGAAGTTGGCCCGCAGAAAGTGTTGCAGGGTCTGATCAAACGAATTGACAAAAGTGTCGCTATCCGTGGCATTGATACCGCTTCGGATATTCAGGCTCTGGTTTAATCTTTAATATCAACCGACTGAAAACTATGTTTGAGGGAAAAATCGCTGTTGTCACCGGAGCGGCCAGAGGAATCGGGCAGGCTATTGCTTATAATCTTGCAGCCAGAGGCGCTGATATTGTGCTGGGCGACATCAAGGCTGAGTGGCTTTCAGAGAGCGCCGAAGGGGTAAAAAAACTTGGCAGAAAGGCCTGGTGTTTTGAGCTTGATGTCACCAACGCCACCGCAGTACAGAACGCCTTTAATGACATTGCGGCCGAGACAGGAAGAATTGATATCCTCGTCAACAATGCCGGCATTACCAAAGACGGTCTGCTGATGAGAATGAGCGAAGAGGATTGGGATGCCGTACTCACGGTCAACCTGAAGGGTACTTTTGCCTGCACCAAAGCGGTCAGCCGCATCATGATGAAGCAGCGTTCCGGCTCAATCATCAACATCGCATCAGTCGTCGGGCTTATGGGCAATGCGGGACAGGCCAATTATGCCGCATCGAAAGGTGGGGTCATTGCCTTCACCAAATCCGTTGCCAAGGAGCTTGCCTCCCGGAATATTCGTGCAAACGCTGTCGCTCCGGGATTTATCTCTTCAAAAATGACCGACGCACTTTCCGATGAAGTTCGCCAGAAAATGCTCGAAGCTATTCCGCTCGCCAGCTTCGGCACTCCTGATGATGTAGCCAATGCTGTGGCATTCCTGGCCAGCGACCAATCTTCGTACATTACCGGCCAGGTCATCAGCGTGAATGGCGGTATGGTTATGTGATTTGGGTAAGCATGTTTTCTTTGTATATTGGCGAACTTTTTGATCTCATTTCATCTTACAACCAACAACATTAAATCTGGAGAACACACAATGACTCAGTTAGAAATCAAGGACAAAGTATATGATATTATCGTAAGCAAGATGGGCGTCAACAAGGATCAGATCAGGTCGGATTCCAAATTTTCAGATGACCTCGGTGCAGATTCACTCGATACCGTTGAGCTGATCATGGAACTCGAAAACGAGTTTGGTGTACAGATTCCTGATGATGATGCTGAAAAAATTGGCACCGTCCAGCAGGCTATCGATTACATCGTCAGCAAAAAGTAATCACTATTCCCGCAAAGCAGGCAAACGGCAACAAGTTAAATCAGAAGCTATGACTCAGGAGCGCAAAAGAATAGTCATCACTGGAATAGGAGTCTTGACTCCTGTCGGCCTTTCCAAAGAGGAGTTCTGGAACTCTCTCAATCAGGGGAGAAGTGGCGCTGCGCCAATAACCTATTTCGATACAACTGATTTTGCAACTACCTTTGCCTGTGAATTAAAAGGATTTTGTGCGGCAGATCATATTGACAAAAAATCTGCCGACAGAATGGATCCATACTGCCAGTATGCAGTTATTGCTGCCGGACAGGCGCTGAAAGATTCAGGACTTGATCTGAAGGAGATTGACCCGCTGAGAATCGGCGTGGTGCATGGCTCTGGCATTGGAGGAATGACTACTTACGAACAGCAGTTCCAGACCTTCCTCGAACGAGGCCCCAGACGAATCAGCCCCTTCTTTATTCCCATGCTGATCCCCGATATTGCTGCCGGGCAGATTTCCATTCGCTACGGCCTTATGGGCCCCAATTATGCCACAGCTTCTGCCTGCGCAACCTCACTGCATGCTATTATTGATGCGTACCTGCTGATTCAGGCAGGCATGGCCGATTATATGGTTTGTGGTGGCTCAGAGGCACCAATAACCCGGATGAGTGTCGGGGGTTTCAACGCTGCCAGAGCTCTTTCAACCGCCAATGATCGGCCACAACAGGCGTCGCGTCCCTACGATCGCGACCGTGACGGTTTTGTGATGGGTGAAGGTGGAGGTTCACTTATTCTTGAATCGCTTGAGTCAGCGAAAGATCGTGGGGCAAAAATATACGGAGAAATCGTGGGCGTAGGCGCAACCGCCGACGCTTACCACCTCACCGCACCACATCCTGAGGGGCTCGGTGCTGTCAATGCCATGAGAACGGCCATCGCCATGGCTGGCATTACCCCCGAACATATCGACTACATTAATACCCATGGCACCTCTACACCGCTCGGCGACCTTGCAGAGATTGCTGCCATCAAAACGCTCTTTGGTGATCACGCTTGCAAGTTGAGTATAAGCGCAACGAAATCAATGACCGGGCACCTGTTGGGCGCCGCCGGAGTTGTTGAGTCGATTGCCTGCCTTCTTGCCTTGCAGCACCAGACCGTTCCTCCAACCATCAATCTTGATAATCTTGACCCGATGGTTGACCTGGATGTAACGCCGAACATCGCCAAAAAACGGACTATAGAGTACGCGCTCAACAACGGCTTTGGTTTTGGCGGACACAACGGCTCCATCATTTTCAGAAACGGCTCTTCGCTCTGAGAAGCTACAATTGTCGGTTTTGGAGCAGTTGTGGCAAAAGCTCGTGGCTTTTGGGGGTTCTAATTATTCAGAGCGAACTGTTGGCGATTGTAACATCGCTTGTAGCCTGTCAGCAGAGACGGTTGAGTATGTGACAAATCTACTGGGGGAAGCTGGCTGCACGATGATGCTTTACCAGACGGCTTTGACTCACCGATCTTTTGTGCATAACTCCGCAACACCAGTACAGGTGGAGTCAAACCAGCGCCTTGAATTTCTTGGTGATTCGGTGCTTGGACTGCTGATCTCTGACTACCTCTTCAAAAATTTCCCCGGGAGCGCTGAGGGTGAGCTATCGAGTACCCGTGCTAAAATTGTCAACAGTCGCTCCCTCGCCGGATTTGCCCGCAGTATTGCGCTTGGCGACCATATCCGTCTGGGGGAATCGACTGATCACCAGAACATCAGAGGGAGTGAATCTGCCCTGGCTGATGCCTTCGAGTCGCTCATTGGTGCAGTATACCTTGACAAGGGTCTCCAGAAGGCGTATGATTTTGTGAATCGGCATATCATTGAGCATGTCGATTTCAACTCCATCGTTGCCGCAGAGCATAACTACAAAAGCCGCCTCATCGAGTATACCCAGTTGCACCATCTGCCCCCACCCATCTATACTGTTCTTGCAGTAGCCGGGGCCGAACATGCAAAAACCTTTACTGTTACGGTAACATGCAATGAGCAGCTCCTTGGAACAGGAACGGCTCGTCGCAAAAAGGATGCCGAACAGCTTGCGGCCAGGGAGGCTATGGAGTACAGTTCCCCAGAAATCTTTGCGAATTTATCAGTCATTGGCACAACAATAGTTGAAGCCACAAATCAAACCAATCAAGAGAATCAGGGTTCAAGACCATTACCGTAACGCAACCGCCACATCAACAATACTTGCGGCCTGTTACGCACTCTCCCATTTGCCCCAGGCTTCACTCCTGCCTTGTAAAACTCCCTCAAAACCCCAAACCTCTTTTCCTTTCTTGAAGCCCTCTTCCAGAGCATGCGCAAACTTGTCCAGGGAAAGAGCAGAATCAAGCTGTTTTTTTACTGAAACGGAAGTTCCAGCACTAACAGAACGGAAAAATCACATAAGGCGTTATTATAAAATTATTTACGATTAATGGCGAGTTTTTTTCTTGTGACTACATCGACATTTCTGGCTTCAATAATTGATGGGAGTGTAATTCCTGCAGCAGCAAGTAACTCCCCGGCAAGTCCTTTTGACTGGGGAATTTTCTGGCAGCTTGCCTCCTTGAGA
>CAIPMW010000005.1 GCA_903866255.1 uncultured Chlorobiaceae bacterium
TAATCAATCCGTAATTTTTATGCTCGTGTGATGGCAATCAATGATGAAAATATGCGTCAGTTGAGGCTCCATTTTGAGGGAACGGCGACTAACGCACATACCTTGCCAGCATCGGCGCTGGTGCAAGCACTCTCCCACTTTCAAAGGGTTGTTCATCTTCTTGCTATGGCCGAAGAGGGCAGAGAGGTTCAGCAACGAGCCCGGGTTACACGCGATATAGAGCGGCGCTTTCCTGTAATATGCCGCCCCCCTGAAGAGGGTGGATATGCCCAGCCTGTCGAGATCGGAGATACCGCCCATCAGCTTTTTGATGAACAGTCCGTTGAGGTCATTGCTCGAAAGACTTGCCAAACTCTTGATGCCGTTAATTCCGGCGAATCAAAAATACTGGCACAAATTATTCCTGATACTTTTTACCGTCGCAGCATTCTGTCTGAATTAGATGCAATGCAACCCGTCCGACACTCTGGAGTGGTTATAAGCATTGAGGATTTCAGACAAAAGAAAATTCTTGATGGAGGAACGGCGCAGGAGAGAATTAAACATCTTTTAGCGCCTCAAAGCAGCGAAATATCTCCAGCGGATTTGGGCTATGTCACCGGCACCTTGATTGAGATGAAATTTAATGAGCGTCGATTGAGCCTGAAGCTGCTCGAATCGAACCGCTCACTTACGGCCACCTATGGCGAAGATTTTGAACTGGTTCTGCTTGCTCATCCGCGTGAACTCATTCAGGTTCATGGCAATATTGTCTGGAATGAGGATGGAAGCCCCCATTCCATTTCAGATGTCGATGAGGTGCTTGAAATTGATGAGAGCCTGATTGATATTCTTTTTGTCGAACTGGACGGAGCAGTTCTTAAGCCAAAGGTTGCGCTCTCATCCTCTGTTTCTTATGACCGGGACACCCTGTTGTATGAAGCGAATGGCCCTTTCGATATTCTTTTGAATTCAGTTACCCGGCCAGATCTTGAAGCACAGCTTTACGAAGAACTTGCAATGCTCTGGAGTGAGTATGCAAAGGTGGAGCCAGGGACGTTGACCAAAGATGCACAGCAATTGCGTCATGAACTTCTCGACAGTTTTGAGGAGGAATCCAGTGCCAGTTAAAAAACGAGATATTGAAGCATCCCTTGAACTCAAAGGATTCAAAAGGGTCGAGGGCGATCACTCATTTTTCATCTACTATTCCGAGGCTCATCAGAAAAGTCGTGTCAGAACAAGAACGTCTCATGGAACTGGACACAAGGATATTTCTGATAATCTTGTGTCGAGCATGGCCAAACAATGTAAGCTGACCAACAAGCAATTTCGTGATCTGATTGACTGCCCACTCAGCAGGGCTGAATTTGAGAAAATTCTTGTCGAAAAAGGTTTTGTTGAGCCTGATTGAATCTATAGTCATTCCCTTTTTTCACTCCCTATTGCGCTGATTCAGGATTTTTCATCACGACCCACAACCCAAACACCCAAGCGCACCTTGAAGAGCCATCACACCATAATCCACGGCGACAGCCGACAGATGAACCTCCTCGCGGACAGGTCGGTGCATCTTGTTGTTACCTCACCACCTTACTGGCAGCTCAAGGACTACGGGACGGAGAACCAGATCGGCTTTCATGAGAGTTACGAGAGCTACATCAACAACCTGAACCTTGTCTGGAACGAATGCGAGAGGGTGCTGCATCCCGGCTGCCGTCTCTGCATCAACATCGGCGACCAGTTTGCCCGCTCGGTCTACTACGGCAGGTA
>CAIPMW010000006.1 GCA_903866255.1 uncultured Chlorobiaceae bacterium
AATTTCCACCGAGAGCTGACTTGCCGCCAGCCGTACCGCAGTTGTTTTACCAACCTGTCGCGCACCTCGTATGACCAGTGGCTTGCGTTTGCTCTGGTTGTACCATCCCTTTATCTCCTCTATTGCACGTCGGCTGAACATGTGAATCTCTTTAGATTTGTATGGGTATGCCTCTTCGCTCGCAATAAATCTACCATTTTTATTCGTATTCTATAATAAAAATGTGCCATTATAATGCAAGGCGAGGCTCACTGAGCACTACCGAAGCAATTATCCATAAACGAGCTGAATGGCAATTCCGGCGACGGTGCTGATGGCAACGAGCAGAAGCAGAATTTGGATGGTGTCGCGAAGGTCGTGGTTCTCCCTGAGCAGCACCAGACCGCCAAGTCCTGCACTGCTGCATAACCCGGCAATTGCAGAACCATAACTCAGCCCGCCTTTCAGAAACAATTCAGCGATTGCAACTGAAGCGGCACAGTTGGGGATAAGGCCAATCAATGCTGCCAGGAATGGCTGCAACAGATGCTGTTTGAGTAAAACCCGACCGAGATTCTCTTCACCCACAGACGCTATCAGAACATTGAGGGCAAAGGTTACTGCCATGATAAAAAGGAATATCTTTGCTGTGTGGATAAGTGGATGCGTGATCCACTGCCACTTGCCGATAGTACCTGAAAGATCATGGTTGCAACAACCAGCATCAAGGGGTGCTTCGACAGGGTGTTGGTGAGCATGAACCTCTTTTTTCCGTGACGAACTCCCAACAGCCAGATCAATCGCATATCCGGCTACCAGTCCAATGATCAGCTTGGTAACCAGAACAGTCACAACAAACTTGCCCTTGCCTGGTTGCGCGAGCATCACCGGAATGGCCTCGTCCGAGGTTGCCAGAAACACGGCCAGCAAGGTACCTTTGGTAATCAGTCGGCGAGCATAGAGCGCACTGGCAACCACCGAAAAACCGCACTGGGGAATGCAACCGAAGGCCGCACCCAGTGCCGGGCCAGCTTTTGCGCTCTTCTCCAATACATGCGTTATTCTTCCACTCAATCGCCGTTCGAACAATTCAACAAGAAGATAAATGAGCAACAGAAAAGGGATCATTGCTGCGCTGTCAGCAAGCGCATCAAGAAAGAGTTCTCTCACGACTTTGCTCCTTCAATACCGGAATTCACGGCATCAATGGTTACGCACAACAAAGTCTGTTGCCTGTTTAACATCTCAATCACGCTTCCTTGTAGATCTGCATATACGATCCATCAAGATCATCATGAAATCCCCAGCCAATACCTCGTGTTTCATGAACAATCTGTACCGCTCGTTCTGCAAATTTTGGCAGAAGATTCTCCTGTTTGATTAATTGCAATGCGTGGTCATAAACACTGGCAACACTGTTATAAAACGGCATGTCAATATCACCATATTCGTTGGTGTAGTCTACCCCCTGCTCAACATAGAAAAGCATGAGATCGGCAAGCAATTCGACGTTTGATGAACATTTTTTGAAATCAGCAATGGCTTTTTTACCCACGGTCAGCCGTACTTGATAACCCCGTTTCGGGAAAAAAGCAAGTGAAATCTTATCCCGGCATTTCTTGTGCATCGCCTCTTCATCCGGGTTCACATAAAAATCAAGAAACTCGCGAGTTGCCTTGTCTTTGCTGTACAACTCGGCAATTAACTTGATAAGCCCCTCCTTGTCCAGACGGGCAAGCTCTTTTTTTACAGCTCCAATCCCCATAGCTCTTTAGTGGTAATATGTGGCAAAATTGCCCTGCCAACCGAGAGATACCTTCTCCGGTCAGGTTAATTAACTGGTTAACGACCGTATGTGGCCGTAAAGCTCGCTTTGTTCAAGGTATTCGCATGAATCATAAAACCGATTAACGCCGCAGAGGCTTCTGCAGAAACATCAATTTTTTCAATGTTCAAGGCATAGACAGTAAAAATGTAACGATGGGGTTTGTCGCCTTTTGGGGGACAGGCACCACCAAACTCATGATTGCCATAATCGGTACGACCTTGAAGAGCCCCTGGAGGCAGCAGTTTCCCTGTTGCATCTCCTGCGCCAGAAGCCAATTCGGTCACATTTGCCGGGATATTGTAGACGACCCAATGCCACCAGCCTGAACCAGTCGGTGCATCAGGATCATACACCGTGATTGCATAGCTTTTTGTTCCTTTCGGACCTGGTGTCCATTGCAACGCCGGTGATTGATTTTTCCCCGTACAACCAAAGCCATCAAAGACTTGTTCCTCGGTGAGAGTAGCACCAGCTTTAATCGTTGGGCTTGTCAGCTTAAAGTTACCGGCATGAGCTACCGTTGCTGTAGAACAAAGAGCGACCAAGACCAAAAACAAGTTCCTGAACATAACCATTCTCCTTTTTTTGAGATGTTGACCCGATAGAGAGCTTCTCCCAACTGTTCGCGTAAAAAAACCTTCACGTGTTATTGTAATGAAAATCCAACAAATCAAACAATCCTGCGAATCAAGGTTCAAGACGATTGCAGCAATGCAACCGGCACGCCAACCATCTCTGCTGCTTGCTCAACACTCATCCCACTCTCTACCAACCTCTGAGCAACCTCAAGCTTCCCCTCCGCCTTACCTTCATCATAGGCCGTATCAATAACATTTTTCAAGTCACGATATACCTTGAGGCTATCCTCATAAGCCGCAGCTTCAGCGGGAGAGTATTTTGCTATCTCTGCTATCTCAAATACTTTGCTGAACACCTTTTCTTGCAGTCGTTGTGGGCGATCAGTGAGTTCCGGCAGATTGCGAAGCAGATAACACCATTTATCAAAATCAGTAATCAGTTCGTCAACACTTTTGCGAAACTTTGGCAGTTCAAGGTAAATGAAGGTGAGTTTATTGTAAAAGACCTGGCCCGTTGAACGGTCAAGGAGCTTCACTTCATGGTGAACAACATCATGCGACGCTTGATCCTCATCAAAGATAAAATCAAGAATTCCTACCATATAGACTGGTTTCAAGCGAAAATCCCATGACCCTTTTTGGGCTTGCTGCTGAATGGGAAACGAGGCATAAAACACTGAACGATCTTTGAAATAGTTCTGCTTTGCCCGCTGCATCTCTACAATAAACGTGTCGCCCTGCTCATTCGTGCAATGCAGGTCAAAAATAGCACGGCGATCATATTCGCTACGACCTGTTTGTTCTGTGGGCAAAAATGAGAGATCAGCAATAATGCCTGCATCATCGGGCAGCAACGAGTTCAGAAAAGCGATTAAAAGATCTTTGTTCACCTCCGATCCGAAAATCTTTTTGAAACCGAAGTCGGTGAAGGGGTTGATGTAGCGCTCTTTCATCGTCATGGTGTGATGGTCAAATTGTGCTGTTAAACGTAAGACGCACAGCCAAAAGGTGCGGTTGCTGTAATTATACAATTATTAACCGAATTCAATATCACAATTCGCCGTAGAAGGAATCTCCTGGTTCTGCACAACTTGTCAACAGTTCAAGGCCATGGTCACTTTTTACACTGACCTTTGAACTTCGCAGTCAGACGGTATTGCTCATCAGTAGCCCTATAATTTTCTTCATCGTTTCAGTCAATCCGGGGTCATGCACCACGTCATACACCACGACTTGTGCAACTTCAGCCCTCTCCTCTTGTGTTGCGCAGAATTCCGGCACACTGATGATCATGCAAAATACATTGGCCAACTCCCCCGCGCAGAAATAAGCGTTGTCTGGATTCATTTCGGAAAAAAATGAACCATACGGTCGTTGATTTTTATTTCTTCTTATAACGAGGAAGTGCCAAACAGCACAGCAATGTTTCTAATTCCATGAATTATAGGTTATTCGGTAAGGATGTATTGCAATCTTTGAGCTTATACCCGGGAACGCCGAGCTCCAGCTCGGCATTATATACTCCCTTTGCCGAGCTGGAGCTCGGCGTTCGTGCGCTCGTAAAGGCGCTTACACAGCACGGTGAAAGTCCGTGTCAGGGAAAGCCACAACCCTGTAGCCAATGGAAACTGCGTTGTCGTGAGGCATCGTGGGGAGCAACCGGAGGCGAAGCAGTGGTCCGCAGGAAACGAACTTGATTCAGCGGGAAACAGCGGCGAGCTTCTGAACGCATGGCGAAGCCTGAAAAACACCGTATGCGCTGCGGTGGCGGAAAAAGCGACATACGGGCTGTCACTGTGGTTGAAGGCGGAACATTGGGAAGGGTAAGCGAGGTAAGCGAGGAGACCTCTGCGCTGAGGTGACAGCGAAGAGGAGTCAGAGCCTTCGTAGTACCGAAGTGGCCGAAAGGTTGCGAAAATTGTGGAAAGCAGAACCCACAACGAGGGAAGGGAGGCAGGAAGAGAGATGTGAGAAGGAAAGAAGGAACGAGAGGTAACCCAAAGAACCGAAAGTGTTGGAAAGAACAACTAAACAAGGTTCGTCAGTCGAGACGAAAGCGTCGTGGATTGACCGTTCAATCTGGACGGAAAGCATGTTGGCGGCGCTGGGCAACGGCGTCAAAGGAAAGAAGTGGTTTAGCTTGAATGATAAGGTCTGGCGAAGGTCAACGCTCGAAAGCGCCTGGCAGCAAGTCAGGAGCAGGAAAGGGTCAGCCGGAGTCGATGACCAAACCATCGAGCGCTTTGCAGTCAACGCGGACAAATACCTTGACGAGTTGGCAGAATCCCTGCGCAATGGCAGTTACAAACCGCAAGCCGTCAAACGGGTAGAAATCCCGAAATGGGACGGCAAATACCGTCCGTTAGGAATCCCGACGGTAAAAGACCGGATAGTACAGACGGCCATAAAACGAGTGATCGAACCGATCTTCGAGCAGGAGTTCTTGTCAATGAGTTATGGATTTCGACCCGGCAAAAGCTGCAAAGATGCGCTACGGGAAGTAGACCAGCTTTTGAAGCAAGGTTACAGTTATGTTGTGGATGCTGATCTGCAGGACTTCTTTGGTAGCATCCCGCATGAAAGGATAATGGAGAAAATCGAGGAACACATCAGTGACGGTAGACTGCTGAGGCTGCTAAAAGCCTATTTGAAACAGGATATCATCAAAGGACTGAGCGGTTGGACTCCGGTGTCAGGAACACCACAAGGAGCAGTCATCAGTCCGTTGCTGGCCAACCTCTATCTCAATGATCTGGACAAGCGGATGCAAGAATGCGGCTATCGGATGGTGAGATACGCCGACGATTATGTCGTACTTTGTCGGGAAGAAGTCGAAGCGGAACAAGCCATGGCAGAACTGGAACAATGGGTAACAAACAACGGCCTGAAGCTGCATGCCGACAAAACCCACAAGGGCGACTGTCGGATACCAGGACAGGGGTTCGAATTTCTGGGGTATCGGTTTGAAGCCGGTCAACGACAGGTACGCAGGAAAAGTCTGCAAGCCCTGAAGGAGAAAATCCGGAGCAAAACGAAGCGAACCAGAGGAGCCAGTCTGTCAACCATCATAGGCGAACTGAACCCGGTGCTAAGAGGTTGGTTTGGATACTTTAAACATGCCCGGTGGTGGACGTTCCGTCCGATTGACCAGTTTGTACGTCGTCGGTTACGAGCGATCCTGCGCAAACAGGCGAAGCGCCCCGGAATGGGCTTGAGCCTGCAAGATCATAAGCTATGGCCGAACAAGTACTTCGCAGAAGCAGGGCTTTTCACCATGAATGAAGCGTGGCTGACTGCGAGCCAATCACGATGTTGAAACTCTCAACTGGAGAGCCGTGTGCGGGAAAACCGCACGCACGGTTCGGAGGGCGGGGAGGCTTTACGCCTTTCCGACCCCTATCCAGAAAGCTTGTGCTCGGAAAAATAGTTATAATTACAACTTGTATTCTTTTGAAAATCAGGGATAAATATATTGTAACATATTTTATTTAATAAAGATACTTCTTTCATCGTTATATTTCTCCCGGGAAATCAGGATACTCAGCCCCGAAAAAGTGCGGTTATCCAACGGGTTGACAGTAAAACTGATCGGCATCAAGAGCGAACCCTTCACGCACGACAAAGCGGTCGGCTATCTGACTGATAAAATCAAGGGAAAGCGTATCTTCCTGAAGTACGACACGCTGAAACATGGCGAAGAAAACGTCCTGCTCTGCTACCTCTATCTGGAGAACAAGACCTTTGTCAATGCGCATCTGATCAAAAGCGGGCTGGTCGGGATCGACAGCAGCTATGAGTACAGGTACAGGGGGAAGTTTTTGGAGATGGGCGAGCTTGTTCAGGGTTGAAATGGGTGCGATCATAGCATGAAAAATCAGCCATTGTGAGTACCGTAAAGTTTGGTAAATGCGATTTGACGAGTTAATTTGCTGAACTTTCGAAAAGTGCAGAGATGTTTAGCAACGAATTCCGGGTTCACACGTAAAATTGCAATGCTCTTCGTGGTCGTTTTCTGTTTGCAGCAAGCAGAAACAGGGTGTCTTTAAATTTTGTATGTTTTTTTAATGAAGCATCGGATAATGCGGTTACGTGCTATTAATAAATAGGTTAGGCTCATCTTTGCAACACAATTTCTTGCGTACGAAAGGCGATGATTGCTGAAGGAATTGATTCGGAATGGTGAACATTATTGAACACGTTGATAAAAAAAGAAAGCAGAGTGCCCTCTCCCCATGATGATTTTTGGTACAGAAAACTGTTCAAGATCAGACTGTACGAAGCCTCAGGGAATGCATTCCAACAGCTTTTCAGTGCATTGATGCAGTATTCTGTTCCGGGATTTCAATCGGTAGCGCCTTGGGGTAACTGGGGGGATGGTGGTAATGACGGATGGTGCCCACTTGAAAACCGTTATTTTCAGGTGTATGGTCCAGAGGCGACAACAGCGCCAAATCCTGTATCGGCAGTAAAAAAAGCGGTCGCTGATTTTGATAAACTGAAAACGAAATGGGCATCGATTGAGTGTTACCACTTTGTTTACAATGATCGTTTTGTCGGAATGCCTGCTCCAATTGGCAGTATCCTTCAGGAATTGAAGATGAAAGAGCGGTTGATTGAGGCAACACCGATATCTTCTGCTGATCTTGAGGCCAGATTTATGTCGCTGAATGAATCCGACAAAATGATGATTGTTGGCGGTATTCCTTCCGCAACCCCTGATTATATCGATCCGAAGGCCATCAGTGAACTATTGACTCATCTGGCGGATAACCCAAGTTCCAGATTTGCACTTCTTGATGTTACAAGTCCTGATTTCGATACAAAGATTGTGATGAATGGAATTACATCACCGGTTTCTGATCAATTACGAATTTCCTCGTATCAGGTCGATGATGTGAATAGATTTTTGAATGCCAGAGACATTGGACTGGCACAACAAATAGCCGCTGAAGTCAAAGAGCTTTACACTCGAAGTCAGACGGTTATCCCGGATTCAGTAGATGCTCCGAATGAACGCTATGTCTGGCTTGTGGAAAGTCTGATACCGGAGTTTATGCGAAAGCATCCGCACAGTCAGGCAGCCTACCGCCAGGCTGCGCAGGTCATTATTGCAAAGTATTTTGAAACGTGCGACACCTATGAGCATCCGAACAGCATTAATCCCGCATAAGCATGTGCGGTTCAGCGACTCAATAATCGGCTTGTCTGGTTATCTGCGCCAGCTTCTTTCCGAGCCTCGCACACTTGACGAGCTTTGGGCGCAGATTGATCGTGATTCTTCTGGCTGGAAATCCCGTCCATCATTTACGCATATGGTGCTGGCAGTAGATGTGCTTTATGCTATCGGTGCGGTGCAACAGGCAGGAGACGGACGCCTGATGTCGGAGCAACTCCCATGAAACTCATTGAGCTATCGTCCAGTCAGAAATCATTCAAGACGATTCGTTTTAATCCCAATGGTTTGACTCTCATTGTGGGTGACAGCTCTCCAGACCATCAGGAGGGAAGTAGTAACGGAGTTGGTAAAACCCTTGCACTGAAGCTGGTTCATCATTGCCTTGGCGCTACACTGGACAAGAAACTGAAAGCCGGAGTACCGGACTGGATTTTTTCTCTTGAGTTCAGCATCAACGGTACAGATCATATCATTGAGCGGAGTGCTGACGGAAAGAGGCTTGCCCTTGATGAAAAAACGATCGCCCAAAAAAAACTTCTGGAATGGTTGAATGCCTCCGGGGTATTTCGTCTTGATCCCGAATTGCCCGGTTTAACATTCAGATCATTGATAACAAGATTCGGGCGGCGACATCTCAAGGATTGTGTTGATCCGATTGTCACCTCTATGGAATCGGATTTTGACGGCCTGTTGCGAAGTCTCTATCTGCTTGGCGGTGATTGCCAACTGGTTGCGGCCAAGAAGTTGCATAAAAACAGGATTGATGAGCTTAAAAAAAGCCTGAATAACTGGGATACCGATCATATTCTGCGTGACATGTTCAGGGCCGGGAGCCAGCCAAAAGTTCGGGCCGAATGGCTTGACAAGGAAATCGTGAGGCTAAAGGCTGATCTTTCCAGGTTTCAGGTTGCTGAGAATTACAGAGGTATTGAGCTTGAGGCTGGTGAATTGACCAGCGAATTGCGGGAGATTGAAAAACAGATTTCCATTATACAGTTTCAGGTGCAGGGTATTAACAAGTCTCTGCAAAGTCAGCCGGATATCAAGAAAGATGAGTTAATAGAGCTGTACTCCGGATTGCAAGAGGTATTCAGGCCAGAGATGCTGGCTCATTTTGATGCTGTGGAAACATTTCACAACACCCTTGCCATTAATCGAAAAAGGCGCCTTGAATCTGACAGAACCCGCCTTCATGCTCAAATGAAAGAGCTTGAAGGAAACCGCAAGAGGGTTGGTGAAAAGCGTGATCAACTCCTTGCCAACCTCCATGGGAAGCGGGCGTTGGATGAATACGCATCGCTGGCCAAACAGTTAGCGCAATACGAGAGTGAGCGGGATCGGCTGGGCGAGTATCTGGAGTTCGCCAATAATCTTCAAAAACAGATGCAAAGTATAAAGGAGGCAATGGTAGCCGAGGATCGCGAGGCGGCCACCTATGCCGATACAACACCACTTTCGCAGGCGGATATATACTTTTCATCCATAGCCGAACTTCTTTACCCCAGAACCGCTGCCGGAATTGTTCTGGAGTCAAACACTGGTTACAATCAGCTTCGCTATAACCTCTCTGTTCAGATCGAAGGAGATGATTCCGACGGGATCAACGCTGCCAGGGTTATCTGTTTTGATTGGGAGCTGTTATTCAACGGTGCCAATCATAATTGTGGCTTTTTGTGGCACGACAACAGGCTCTTTGCCCATATTGACCCAAAAGCAAGAACGGCCTGGTTTTCAAATGTGCTGGCAACTGCTGCCGTTAATAGCAAGCAGTACATTGCCTCACTGAATACGGAGAATTATGAGACGATGAAGGAGTATTTAACTGAATCTCAATGGAGTGAGCTGCAGGATAGTGTTGTCATAACTCTTCGTGGTGATCGACCGGAGAATAAGTTACTCGGGGTTCAGTTTGGGCGGTGATACACCAGGATTGAGGTATAACAAAACCTGACGATGCAAGCTTGGAATCACTTATACTGCACACTCAACTATTCGGTTTATCTCTTTAATAGCAGACAAGATATTGAAAAAATAGTGTAGCACGATAACAAGCAATGAATGATACCGCACCTTGAAGAGCCACCACACCATAATCCACGGCGACAGCCGAAAGATGAACCTCCTTGCTGACAGGTCGGTGCATCTTGTTGTCACCTCGCCACCCTACTGGCAGCTCAAGGACTACGGGACGGAGAACCAGATCGGCTTTCATGAGAGCGACATCAACATTGTCAACCGGTTAGCCCACTCGGTGCACGGTGTAGAGTGTGGCTTGACCGATGAGCAAAAATCCGGGATAGCTCGTGGTTTGAAAGATGTTGACGAGGGAAGAGTTCATTCACATCATGATTTCAAAATTTCAAACCAAACCATGCAGCGAGATCAAGCACTTCGCACACTGAGCAGCCATAAAGCAGAGCTTGAGGAGCGTTATGGTGTGAAGAAAGTCGGCATCTTCGGCTCCGTCGCCAGAAATTCTGCCAGGGATGACAGCGATATTGATATTGTTGTTGAAATGGAACCGAATATTTTGCTCAGGGTGCAGCTCAAGGAAGAGCTGGAGCAAATGCTGGGCAGCAAAGTTGATCTGATCAGGTATTGGAAAAGAATGAACCCGTTTCTGAAGGCTCGTATTGATAAGGAAGCACAGTATGTATGAAGAATATCGAGCAATAGAGGAGTTTATGGAAGATTGTATGGATCTGATTGATCTTTGGCAAGCAAAGTTTGCAGGACAGGATCAACCATCAGTACCTCTTGATGAAGTGATCAAAGAACTCAACAAAAGCTGATATGCTTTCGGAGTATGGCCATCCGTTATTCAGTAAACAGCCTCAATATCCGCAAATCATTTTCAGACTGTATATACGGCGAGCCACATGATCGAATTCAGGAAAGGAAACATACTGGCAGCAGATGCCGAAGCCTTGGTCAATACGGTCAACTGTGTTGGTATTATGGGGCGCGGTATTGCTCTTCAGTTCAAGAACGTTTTCCCTGAGAATTTCAAATCCTGGCTTGCGGCCTGCAAGCGCAATGAGGTCATGCCCGGAAAAATGTTTGCATTTGAGACAGGTGCATTGACCAATCCTCACTACATCATCAATTTCCCAACCAAACGCCATTGGAAAGGCAAAAGTCGTATGGAGGATATTGATGCGGGTCTTGTCGCATTGGCTGATGAGATCAAGGCAAGAAATATCCGATCAATTGCCGTTCCCGCGCTTGGGAGTGGATTGGGAGGATTAAGATGGAATGATGTACGTCCACGAATTGAAGCGGCCCTGCGGGAATTGAGTGATGTCAAGGTTATCATCTTTGAGCCTGATGAGGCATTCGCGGATAAAAAACAGAATCTTTCAAGCGATGTTCCAGGGATGACGTCAGGTCGGGCAGCCTTGGTTGGTCTGATGCATCGTTATCTTGCCGGGTTATTGGATCCGTTTATCTCATTGTTGGAGGTACATAAACTCATGTATTTCATGCAGTGTGCAGGTCAGGAGTTACGGCTCAACTTTACAAAGGGCCCTTATGGACCTTATGCTGAAAACCTTCGGCACGTTTTACATGCTATCGAAGGGCATTTGGTTTCTGGATATGATGATGGTGGGGATAAGCCCGACAAGCAATTGACGTTGGTGCCTGGCGCTCTTGATGATGCTCTCTTGTTTCTTAAAGAGAAGGATACCTCCAACACTCAAGAACATTTTGACAAGGTATGCAATCTTGTTGAAGGTTTCGAGTCACCGTTCGGTCTCGAACTGTTGGCGGCAGTGCATTGGGTGGTAAAGAATGAACAAGTTCAAACCGTTGATGATGTTATTGCCGGTGTCTATGCCTGGAATGAGAAAAAGAGACAGTTCTCCTCGCGTCAGATTATTCTTGCCGTTGATGTGCTGACAAAAAAAGGTTGGCTTGAGCATTTCAGCCCGATTTGTGCTGTGTGAATATTGAGAGCAACATCATGACAGGGATCGTGCCCGGTTCCCGGTAGACGTTCACACCGAATGCCGGGCGTTGTTGAGTCAGTACTCGTAGTCGTGCATGACGGTACTTGTAAGCAGTCTCAGGCAATAGCGCTAATTCCTCTTCGTTCTACAAGAGAAAGAAGTTTCAAGGTTGTTCCGGCAGGTTTCTTTTGTCCTCGTTCCCATTGACTTACCGATTCCTTTGTCACGTTCAGATAGTGAGCAAAAACTCTCTGGCTCACCTCTTCACGTTCACGCAATGCCTTGATCTCTTCGGCGCTGAATGGGTGAATCGGTGTCAAGCAGGATTCGTCGAAGTGACGCATTGTCTGTTTGTCAATCACGCCAGCCTCGAACATGTCTGAAGCTGTTTCATGAACCGCTGCAAGGGCATCACTTTTATATGTTGTAGCTTTACTCATAACATGTTACAGCCTTGAAGGCTCCTGTCTGAATTAATTTTCCAAGCTTTTCGTCACTGATGCCCTCATCCTTGGCGAACTTGGCAAACCACCTGTTTTTGAAAATCCGCACTCTTAACCGTTATGCGTTGACATTATTTTTGACCATTGAATATATAGAACCAGGTTTTACTGCTCAAGTATATTTTGCAGAGGTTCAAAAACTGTCCATGAGTTCAAGCGTTCTGCTCTGGATCTCCGGGTTGTCTTCGGGTTGCGTGAATGGAATGAGAGGAGGCCGAAAACTATACATATAGCAGATTATTTCCCCAGCCCCCATTCAGTGTAAATCAAAGGAAATTCTCTATACTTCACTCAAGCATCCAAAACCACTCCGCCAACAATAAAACCCAAGCACCCAACAGCACCTTGAAGAGCCACCACACCATAATCCACGGCGACAGCCGACAGATGAACCTCCTTGCTGACAGGTCGGTGCATCTTGTTGTCACCTCACCACCGTACTGGCAGCTCAAGAACTACGGGACGGAGAACCAGATCGGCTTTCACGAGAGTTACGAGAGCTACATCAACAACCTGAACCTTGTCTGGAACGAATGCGAAAGGGTGCTGCATCCCGACTGCCGTCTCTGCATCAACATCGGCGACCAGTTTGCCCGCTCGGTCTACTAAGGCAGGTACAAGGTTATTCCCATCCGGACGGAGATCGTCAAATTCTGCGAGACCATCGGGTTCGACTACATGGGCGCGGTGATCTGGCAGAAGGTCACTACCTCAAACGGTTATCTTAACCCCTGATAATTAGTAGTAATTTTTTTTTGGCGACATTTTTGTTGACATTTACCGCATACAATCCCTTTCACGGCGCTCTGATCTCCATGATGAGGCGGGGTTACTATGATGCGCAGCGAATTTTTGATATGTTTCGTGTGTTGTTACAACAATGCTTGCATGAACCAGGCAAAGCTTGAATTGAAGAAAAGAAAAAGGAGAACCATGGCTGCTCAACATATTACGCTTGATATCCCCGAAAAGGTACTGCTTGCAGAGAAGACTGATGTACTTGCTTTCGGAAGGGAACTGAGGGTTCTTGCTGCAGTTAAGCTGTTTGAGATGGGGCGGTTGTCGTCTGGTCGTGCTTCAGAGCTTGCCGGGATGAGCCGCGTTGAATTTTTACTCAGTCTCAGTCGCTATAATGTTTTTCCCCTGGCTTCCGAATTAGATGATTTAGAGCGCGACCATGCTTCAAACCATTAGTAATACTTCTCCCTTACTCTATCTTTATCGTATCGGACTGATTGATCGACTTCCTGAAATTTTCGGAGAAATATGGACTCCTGAAGCGGTGAAGGTTGAATTAATGGTTGGCGACAAGAGTGGATATGATGTTCCAGACCTGTCAGGTTTTTCATGGATCAGGATCATAAACCCAAAAGCACAGCCCTCTGAATGGCTCTCATTAGACCTCGGTCCGGGAGAATTGGCGGCTATGTCGCTTGCTTTAGAAAATTCGCATTGTATTGTTTTGCTTAATGATATGCTTGCTCGTCGAACAGTTCATGCTGCCGGTTTACAGGTTTGGGGTACCCTTAAAGTTCTACTGGAAATGAAAGCGCAAGGACTTGTCAATAGGGTTGAGCCGTATGTCAATCGTTTGACTGATGTGGGAATGTGGGTTTCAGATGTTGTGAAGCGTCGGATTCTTGTGTTAGCAAGGGAGTTGTAATAATCATTCGGATAGAGATCCAAAGCCGCTCCACCAACAATACAACCCAAACACCCAACAGCACCTTGAAAAGCCATCACACCATAATCCACAGTGAGAGCCTACAGATGAAGAATAATTACGCCATCAACAGTGCAAACACTTCTGAAATATGAAAATTGAAGAGCTTCTGACGCTTCCAGAAGGAAAAACGCTTGAGTAGAAGCAGGATTTGTCGTCGCCCAAGAATATTCTCAAGACACTGACAGCCTTTGCCTAATACAACGAGCGGGGTGTTATTGATCGGGATTGAGGATGGTAGCAAAGCGGTGCTTGGTGTGGAAAATCCTTTGGATGAAGAGGAACGCCTCTGCAACTTGATCGCCGACTCTCTTGAACCGCGCTTGGCGCCGAGTGTTGAGTTGGTTAACTGGAAGGGCAAATCATTATTGATGGTGGAGGTTTATCCAAGTGCTTTACGTCCCCATTGGCTGAAATCGTAGGGTATTGCGAATGGTGTATTTGTTCGGGTGGGATCCACCAATCGGCAAGCTGATGGTCCGTTGACAGCGGAAATGCGGCGTTCAGCCCTGAACCTCTCCTACGATGAGGAATTGATGCCTGAAATCAACCCGGAGGCACTGTCCCTCCGGGTTGCCTCCGGGTTGTTCGCCGGGTTGCGTGAATGGAATAAGAGTATGCCGGAAACCTTGCGTTTGGTTTTTCGCAATCAAGGCAGGTTAGCTCCAACTGTAGGCGGGGTACTCCTTTTTGGCATTGATATGCCGGGTACTTGAACGAGTGCACGTCGTCTGGCTCAGACATAGTGATAGATCTATAAATTCTCTGTAAAAATGAGTTATTTTTCAACGTTTAATGCTGCTTAAAAAGGGACTGACGTTATTTGATCTTTGTCAATAATTGGCATAAATTGACAGTAGCAGAGTTATTGCAAGGTATCCGAGATAGCTTGAGAACCTAAAAATGAAGCCATGCCGATTAATGTTAATTTGACCCCGCACCTCGAAGAGATGGTTCGGCAGAAAGTGAAGTCAGGACTTTATACTTCTGCAAGCGAGGTTATACGTGAAGCTTTGCGCCTTATGGGAGAGCAGGACTCTCTTCGTCAAGCAAAGTTTGACCAGTTACGGC
>CAIPMW010000007.1 GCA_903866255.1 uncultured Chlorobiaceae bacterium
AATTATTGAATACATATATTAAATAATTATCTAAATCTATGCAATAAATATTTTATAATAAAACAAAATCATTACAATTAATAATACGATTAATCTTATATTAATAAACAGGATAGACGCAGATAATCATTGAATTGCTCATGACTAAAATATCATAAGCAATTCAATGTGTCGATATACATGCTCGGTATTGTATTATGTATTGATTGTTTATACCTTTTCTTTATAAGTTATAAACAATCTTTGAAGAAATGAATAAGCGAGGATTGTGCAGACTTTTCTTTTTCAATAAGTTCAAACGTAAGGTTATGAGCTTCTGAGGTAAAAAGGGAGATAACGGCAACTTCAGCCACATCACTTCGACGGATAGAACCGGTTTCAATTCTGTCGCCCCTGTCGAAAATCAGCGAGTGCATCAGAGGCGCTCCATCAATCAAACCACCAGGACGGAGAATGGTGTAAGAAAAACCATCCTCCCCATAAAGTCGGCGTACCTCATGTTCACTCTCCAGTTTCATGGTCAGCACTTGCCCGTATTTGTTTAATGGGTGCTCCGGCTTGGTAACCGCAAGAGAGCTGATGAGAATAAAGCGCTTGACACCCTGCTCTTTTGCCAGCATAGCCAACCGTATGATACCATCACGGTCAATCGCCGAGGGTGGTGGAGAGGCCGGGTCGGTCACATTTCCACCAAGTGCGCAGATAACTGCATCGACATAGTGCAAAGCGGCCTTGATCTCTTCGGGGTGTTCAATCGAACCAATGGTCAGCTTGTCAATAATTTCCGGGCCGAAAAGCTCCACCGCTTTTGCACCGGAACGGACAAAAAGATGGTACTCAATGTGATGCTGTTGCAGGCGTTTTACCACCCATGCACCTGTTCTGCCGGTCGCCCCGGCTACCAGCACAGTACCGTTAAATGATTTCATGGTGAGTTTTTTCTGGAGTTTATTGATTGGAAATGTAATCCCATTCTGCCTTGTTAACAGAATACAAAAATATTTTGTGGGCATGCCATAACCTGTCGCCGCCAGGTCTAGTTCTTGTGTTTCAAGATGGCATCACGTTTCCCCGTCCCCCCAACAATCTCCATCAGCTTCCCAAAATCAGTCACAACATCATACGTTACCTTATCCCGTTCAACCCGCTGATTGATCTCCTCAAAGAATTTCCGTGCACACTCGATTTTCGTGGCCTCCATGGCTCGCAGTTCCATGCTCGACATTGAGCCTTTGGTCTCCGCCACAAAGTAGATGTGCTTGACAGCGCCCTCTTTGAAAGATATCGCCCAGTCCGGATTGTAGTCGCCTACCGGTGTGGGAATGAGAAACCCGCGAGGCAGTTTGGCATAGACGACAACCTCTGTGCTGGTATCAAGCTCATGCACAAAAGCTTTTTCGATTTTCGAGTCGGTGACCACATAATCGTAGATGTGGTTCCTTAACTTTTCACTTGCCTTTGAGAAGTCTTGCTTGCTCTGGCCCGTGGTAAAGATTTCAATATCGTGCCGGTCGGCAATTTCATCATAGCTCAACCGCTCAATGATAATCGTGGCTTTTTGCTCTTTTATCAGGCGGGTAGCTTCCGCAATAAAATGTTCCGGGTTCTCACTGAACTTCTTGAACACAACGGGTTGGATACCCCCGAGAATTTCAGCAATGCTCTTGCGGGTAAGATCTGTGTTACCGGCAAGCTTTCCCAAAAGGTCGTACTTGACCATCGAGTGAATGAAAACTTTATTGCTCTCAACCGTAGTCTCCTCAAGCTTGAAACTCTCGCCACTCTGAAGTTGGCTATCGGTAATCTGCTCTTTTTGGCTGCCGGCATGGATGGTGTACTGGAGCGGGCTGACCCGCAGCTCCTTGTCCAAAGTGCGGATACAGTTGCGAACCAGTTCCGCCGAGTCAAACTCCACCCGGTAGATTGCCTTGTGGTTGATACGGTTCCAGAGCTCCTTGAACTCTTTCTTGTTGAAGTTGTCGTTCAGCGGATTGGCCTTTGGTTTGCGGTCATCTCCAACCTGGGGCAATTGAGACTCACTGAACACACTGTCGATCAGCCTGTAAATCTGCTCGGCCTGAGGGGCAAGCTCTGGAGGCAGCGGAACCAAAGTACCGTCAGCCTTGGCGGTGTGGTAGGCCGGAGCTATCCCGTCGGCATCGTCGGTGTAATCGTTTTTGAGCAGGTATCTGTAGATTTGCTTTGCCATCATCGGATTAATTTCCAACGGGCCCGTTTCGGTCTGGATAATTTTTCCCGTAAAATAGTCCTCATCGGCTTTTCTCGGTCGGGCAGAGAGTGAATTGCTGATCTCCCGCTGCAAGTTGGTCACAAACTCCGTATAGCTTTCGCTGGTAACCACCGTTAAGACATTAATATCATGCACGGTTGCCGGATGATCCATTCTGTCACCACTCTGATTAACCGCAAGACGCAAACCACGACCCACCTCCTGCCGCCTCGAAATGGTGTTATCACTATGCTTCAACATGCAGATAACAAAGACATTCGGGTTGTCCCACCCTTCGCGCAGCGCTGAATGCGAGAAGATGAACCTGACAGGCTCATCAAAAGAGAGCAGCCGTTCCTTTTTTTTCAGGATCAGGTCATAAGCATCCACATCATCTGAGATCGCTGTTTTAGCTCCGGTCTCATCATCTTTGACAAGCTTGGTCTCCGGATTAACCTGGCGCTTGTTTTTGTCAATGGAGAAATATCCCTCATGTACCTTATCCGGCTCATCTCTTTCAAGATATTTTTGGTAGGGCACATTATCCAAAGCCAGTTCGCCGAGATACTCGGCCCTGAGCAGCTCATACTCCTGCTCGAAAATGCGCGCATATTCCCCCTTTTCGTCGGCCTGGCTGTAGTCACGGTATTTCGCCACCTCATCAATAAAAAAGAGCGAAAGCACCTTGATACCCTGTGCAAACAGGCTCTTCTCTTTGTCAAGATGGGCCTTGATAGTCTCCCTGATCTGAATGCGGCGGACGGTCGATTCGTTAACGTCCCCGGTCGCTTCACCCGCGCTCAAGAGATGGCCATTACTGAATTCAACGGTATCAGTGATGGCATTGATCTCCGAAAGAACAAAGCCACGATACTGATCCAGCTCGCCAGATTCCACAAACAGGTCAGGCCCCTTTTCAAGCCGTTTCACGACCCGCTTAATCCCGTTGCCTTGCCTTACCTCCATCTCGATACGAGCCAACGGTGCGCTCTTCGATATTTCGATAGACTCCAGATAGAGATAGGCATTCGTACCCGCAAGACCTTTTACCGTTATGCCACGAACCGTTATCTTTTTGACCAGCTTCTGGTTATAGGCATCCAGCGCATCAAGCCGGTGAACCCTGTTTTGTTCAGTACGATGGGTCGCCGAATAACGCAAAATCATCAGCGGCTTGAACTTGGCCACGGCATCCAGCGTTTTGGCACCTCCCATTTTCTGGGGTTCATCAAGAATGAGAATTGGCCGGTTGCTGCTGATAACATCAATCGGCCTGCGCGACTGGAAATCGTCCAGTTCATCATAGATGCGCCGGTTATCTTTGCCGGTTGCATTGAACGCCTGAATGTTGATGATCATGACGTTGATGCTCGCGTCAGACGAAAAGCTTTCAATCTGGTGTAACTGCTTTGAGTTGTAGATGAAGAATCGAACTTTCTTGCCAAAGCTTTCGGTAAAATGGTCAGCCGTAATCTCCAGTGATTTATAGACACCTTCCCGAATGGCAATACTTGGCACCACAACAATAAACTTGCTCCACCCATAGAGCTTGTTCAACTCAAAGATGGTCTTGATGTAACAGTAGGTTTTACCAGTACCTGTCTCCATTTCGACGTCAAGGTTTACCCTGCACTTTGCACTCGAAATCAAACTATCAGACAAGGGAAGGTTCTGCCGCTGCTGAACCACACGCATATTCTCCTTCAGTTGCGACTCAGTTAGAAGGAGATCAGAATTTTTAAACCCCGTGAATTCCAATGGCATGGGAGCCTTGCCAGGGTCAATGGTATAAGTGTTGTGCTGCGAGCTAACCTGCCCGGCAAAACAGTCAACAACGGAGTCAACCGCGTTGGTCTGATAGGGCTGGACTTTAAACTTGAATTTCATGAGGTAGTTGCTTCATGGTTATGCAGCATTATGCTTTCTGTTTCAATCATCAGACAAGTTTTTTAAATTCATCACCAATAAACCGATTATGCTGCTGTTTAAACCAATGAATAATACTCTTGAATTTAAATAGCGAAAAAATACCAAAAATTATCGTCAACATAATTCCTGGTATTGTCAAAGGAGAGTCTTTCCCATTTGAATATTCAACCATCAACAAGAATAAATAATAGTAAACTCCGATTATGCCTACAATTAAAGTTAAGGCAAAAGCAGATAGTCGAGAATATGACTTTATTAATATCCAGCCTTCTTTTTTTTGTTTTATTTTTACATGGATTTTCTCTAACTCAATCTTTGCATTTTCTCCTTCTCTGACTTTCTCGAGAAGCGCGCTCTTTTCTCTTAAGTGATATTCATAACCTTCTTGGCTCAAAAAGTCGATTGTCGGCGAAATTTCTTCTGGAGTTAAAGATTCAGGTGTCGATGTTTTTGTTCTAAGTTCATTGCTGAGATATTGTGCTTCAGTTTTATCTAATTTCCCGCAATTATAATCGGATTGAATTTTATCGAATTTTGATGCAATACAACTATTGATTTGAGATGATAATACAACTTGTGCTTTTGCAATAATATTAAGCGATTGCGGGGTAGATAATTGCTTCGCAAGACCTTTCTTTAATCTAAACCAAAGTCTGTTTGTGATAAAATCTAAATCAGTCGCAAATGGAATATCAAAAGTATTGTTTTTAATTAATGGATTAAAAGCTAAAAATCTAGTGAATGAACTTCCTGATACCAATACATATCCTATTTCCTCAAAAGCCTTTGTATTTTCTCCTTTTCTTAAAGAATTGATTTTTGTGAACATTCTTAGTGCATTAGCGCACTTCTCTTCACTATAGCTAAACCCTTTTTCTTTTATCTCTTGTTCGATTTTTGAGTATAATCCTCCGCCTTCAATATTATATTTAAAATCAATATTTGAAATCAACGATTCGCCATTAGTAATTCCATAGCTTTTAAGGCGAGTATAGAATAGAGCTTTTTTTGCAATCACGTCACTCTTGCATTTACATCCATCGATAATTGAAAGCATCGCAGTTTTTGATGGGTCTATTGATGCTTTCCCATCAATAATACACTCTGCAACATAAAAGAATTTTTCAATTTCATTTTCAGATTCATCAAAATACTTGAGTGTAATTAGTCGTTCACCTTTTTGTTTTACTTCGTTTGTGAGATTATATAAGTCTTTGAATAATTGCTCATAAAGTGTTCCGTTGAAACCAGCTGCGCCAAGTAAATACTCAGTATCCAGAAAAATCACTAATTTTGTTTTCCAAGAATCGAGGTCATTTACATTAGGTGTATAGCGTACTGCATTATACATAACAAAGCCTTCGCGAACAGCATTAAGGCTTGTAGTTAAATCGCTATTATTCTGATTCTGAATGATAAAATAACTTACATAATTTACGTACTGTTTTAATGGCTCGTTGCCAAAAAGATAGTCGGAAAAGCATTTTGCAAGCCTAATTTTATCCTCATCTGTAAGATCTCCTTCTTTGCTCTCAACATAACTATAAAGGCTTTCAAGGATGTGGCTCTGTTTCTTTTTAAGCGATTCAAATTCTTGATTAATTGAGCGCGATTGTTTAAGGCGTTCATCTGCAAGTGAATAAACGCCATTATTATGCGATAGAAGATGATCTCTTTTAAGAAGCCGCTTCCGAAGAGTAGTTGAGATAACTGCCTCAGGTATGCTTAAGCCAAAAACATTTGAAAGAAGCTGAGTGGCTTCAGTTGTATTAAAAGCCCACTTATTTTCAAATATCATTGACGCCTTTATAAACTCTGCAATTACATCGTAAACATCCTTATCACTATCATATAATTCACCAAATAATACTACCGATGCAAGCAAGGTTCTTTCATTCATTCTTGTTTCCATTTTTCTTATAGCTAAGGTTAAGGCTCAAATAAATATCACCTATTAATTCTTATCTGATATTTATCGTGAGAGCATCAGTTTGACTTTCTGCATTTATTCTGCATTCGGCGCACTGTTTTCATCGAATGATAAGAGCTCTTTCCGGTCAGCCATATTCGCTTCAATCAGCCTCCGTTCCTTTTCAATCTCCAGCCTGAGTTCTTCTTCCGTCGGGAGGAATTTGAGATATTTCGATGCAAATATCTGTTTGCTTTCGTGCAAAACCGAATATTTGGCGACCGCCTCACTTTTGTCGGAGCAAAGAATCAGACCTATGGTTGGATTATCGCCCGGCACTTTAAACTGATCTTCAAACAAGCGAACATAGCCATCCATCTGCCCAACATCCTGATGGGTAAGTTTGCCAAGTTTCAGGTCGATCAATAAAAAGCACTTCAAAATGAAGTTGTAGAAGACCAGATCCACATAAAAATCATCGTCGTCAAAGCGGATATGTTTTTGGCGGGCAACAAAGGAAAATCCTTTACCCAGTTCCAGCAGGAAGAGTTGCAGGTTTCCAATAATGGCTTGCTCCAGTTTGCTTTCATGCAGATTTGGGTCATCAGGCAGATTAAGAAACTCAAGCACCATGGGCGATTTCAGCACATCAATCGGAGTGAGTTTTTCACCAGCCAACCGTTCGCGATCAGGAGCCAGCAGCCCTTGTTCGCCATGATGAGCAATAATCCGGTCATAGTATGAGGTTTGTATCTGCCTTTCCAGTTGCGTTTTACTCCAGCCACACTCAATGGCTTCCCGCTCATAAAATTCCCGAGCTGCGGGTCTCGATACTCTCATCAGAGCACGGTAGTGCGACCATGAAAGTTGTGGTGAAAAACCTTGTTGCAATCCACGGTGTTCCTCATGAGGGCTTTGAACGCCCTGCGATTCTCTTCCTGGCAGGGAGA
The DNA here is from genome assembly GCA_903866255.1 of uncultured Chlorobiaceae bacterium. Lineage (GTDB taxonomy): Bacteria > Bacteroidota > Chlorobiia > Chlorobiales > Chlorobiaceae > Chlorobium. The sequence goes on from CAIPMW010000007.1 coordinate 7,019, forward strand.
GTTTTGATATGCCAGCGAATTCTCTTCCCGTCGGGAAGAGAATGTTGAGACGCTTGGCATAGACTTGGTAAAATTGCCGAAAATTCCATAAAGTCTGAGCAGAAAAGCCTTTTCCATATTGCTCGGTCAGTTGTAATGACAGCGTTTCAATGACCTGTTTGCCGTATTCTGCTCGTTCTTCACCACCCTGTATCTCTACAACTATTTCCCGTCCAATCAGCCAATACGCTGTGACCATATTGGTATTGACTGACTGCACCACATTGGAGCGAGCGTGTTCAAGAATCTGGACAACTCGATCAAAGAGGGTGCCACCGATTGTCATTTCATAATCCATCATTGCCTCCTCAGATTGATTTCACTTCGGTTCCGGGAGACAACTGCTTGAAGATTTGATCCACGTTGATTTTGACCGTATCGGTTGTAAAGCCGGTATCACGGAACACGACGCGCAAAGGCTTGTGCGTTGCCAGCTCTTTGACAAGCTCTTCGCTCACGCCGGTATCGAAGCAGGCAATAAGATCGTATGGCGGCTGATTTACAAAGAAGACGGTTTTACCCTGAATCAACTCTTTGCGGATTGGCAGGCTCAGGTCAACGCTCAAGTCAAGGAGTACCTGGAAGAGCAAGTCTTCCGGGGTTCGGTCGGGTTTGATGTTGTCAACGGCATTGAAAAGCTCCTCCTGTTTGACGGCATCGGGTGTGTAATAGACCTCGGCCATGTTGGAAGAGTCGACTTTGAGGACGCGGAAGCCGGTGTCAAGATGCGTAGGGGCGTATTGCAAGACGCCCTGACCTGTTGCCGTTTGTTCTTTTTCATCCTTGATTTTCTTTCCTGCCCTCCTTATTCGCTCTTTGCTGATTTCAGCGATGGTTTTGTAGCCCGCTTTGAATGCTTCGGATTGTTCATTGCAGAGTTCCGGCAACTGAACCATAATAAATTTGCGGTTGCCGCCATCTTCAGCATTGAGTTGCATGACGGCATGGGCTGTTGTGGCTGAACCTGCGAAGAAATCTAATACGATATCTCCCAGCTTGCAGTTTGAAATTGATATTAAATTCTTCAGAAGACGTGGTGGTTTAGGATTGCTGAAGATATTTTTAATACCATCCATCAAGTCAGTGAGAACCGTATTCCCTTCCTGATTATGTCCGAATTGATCATGAGACCACCAATTTGTAGCACATTGACCTTCTGCTTCTCGCTCAAATTTGAAGTATTTTTTTCTTGGAGAACCATTGCCATTGTGCGGAAAAACAATCCTGTTATCGGCAAGTAATCGAAGATAGGTGTTTTCATCTCCCATCCATTCTTCGTCAAGTACTTTGCCAGTTGGTGTCTTGATAGTATATATAGAACCACTTTGGTCGCTGCCAACCTTCCACGGCTTTGAAGCCCAGGCGCCACGAGGATCATTATCAGGATTAGAAAAGTTACCTGTTAATTCAATTTTCCCGACGCCTGCGGATTTGTAACGCCATTTATCTTTTGAAAATGCAAGGATATGTTCTGCTACCAATCCAATCATTTTCGTCGGATCATTTGGCTGATTGTGCCTCCTTCTCCAATGGATGTGGCCTTCAAAATTTTCAGCCCCAAATATCTCGTCACAAATTTTGCGTAGATTTTGAACTTCTTCATCGCCTATTGAGATAAATAATTGACCATCATCCCGCAGCAGATTCCTCGCCAGCTTCAGTCGCGGATACATCATACTCAACCAGTCCGAATGAAACCGTCCATTCGACTCCGTATTGGCAACAAGCCGGTTTCCCTCCTCATCCTTCTGGTTTGAACGCAGCAAAAACTCATCGGCGTTTTCAGCAAAATCATCCTCGTAGATAAAGTCATTGCCGGTGTTATATGGCGGGTCAATGTAGATCATCTTGACCTTGCCGAGGTAGGTCTCCTGCAGGAGCTTAAGGGCATCCAGATTGTCGCCCTCAATGAACAGATTCTTCGTGGTATCAAAATCAACACTCTCTTCACGGCAGGGGCGAAGGGTCTTTGCAATCGGTGCATTTGCGGTCAATAGCGCTTCACGTTTCCCCGGCCAGTTAAGGTGGTAACGCTCCTGAGGCCCTTCGACAATCGAGTCACTCAGCTCCTGTTTGAGCTGATCAAAATCAACAACCAGCTTCAGAGTGCCATGTTCATCATGCGCTTCAGTAACACAGCCGGGAAACAGCTCTCGAATGCGGTCAATATTGCCTTCAGTCAAATTTGGCGAGTGCATTTTCAGTTTTTCCATATCAATACCAGTTTATTGCCTCTATTAAGCGCATACCCTACCCCCGAAAACAAGTAACCCCCCATGGTGCGCAGAGCTGACGAGATGCGTGGGGGGTGTTGTCCAATAATTTAGGTGCAGTATAGTAAAATTTTCTTTCATAACATTATGGAAATCATAAGGGATTGCAACGCACTCATCTTTCCACTTCTGCAAGACGACCTGTTACCAATACCCGTAACAAATCGGATTCAGTGGATGAGTATGTGTACATGAAATAACCATTCAATAGTTGGGTGTGTACTGAATACATAATAAGTAGTATATAATACATAATCAACATGTACAGTAATATCAAACATAGTTCTGGATATCAAAAAAGATACACAACAGAACTAATAACTAATAACTAATAACTAATAACTAATAAGTGATAAGTGATAAGTGATAAGTGATAAGTGATAATTGATAATTGATAATTGATAACAAAATTTCTCAATTTTTCATTTTTCCTTGACTTTGAATTATTTTTTCTTCTTATTTGTTGAGGTGATGATTGAGATGCTGAAGCTTAAATATCCTCACGCGGGCGTTTTTAGTGTTTGTCGCTTGGGGCGGGATGAATGGAATAAGTGTCGTGGAAACCATTCAGGTTTCAGTATTGGTGTTGATGATTAAAAAAGTATGTTTGTTAACAATTAAATCAAGGAGCAGGGTATGAAGATTGTTATTCAATGCGCTGGAACAAAAAAACAACAGCAACCAAATGCCGGTTTTTACAATGCGGATCATCAATTGGTCAAATTCGTAGCTGATCCAAAGAAAGCCCCAAAAAGTGAGCATATTTTTTATGCTCATCCTGATGATATTTCTGATAATAAGCAAACTTGGAGAGAACGTTTATTGGGATACAATAAAAGTGCTGAAACAAATCCGTTTCATCTTTTACCAGCATATCAGCTTTATGATCATAAAGTGTATCAAACTTTAGTCAAAAGATTTGGTATAGAAAAGGTATTTATTCTTTCAGCAGGTTGGGGACTGATTGCGGCGGATTTTCTTACGCCAGATTATGATATTACGTTTAGTAATGCAAAGAACGTTGAATCGTATGCTCAAAGAAAGAAAAAAGATCGTTATGATGATTTATGCCAAATAATAAATGATGGTGAAGATATTGTCTTTGTTGGAGGAAAAGATTATCAACCACTTTTTAAAAAGTTGACAGCCGATTTAAGTGGTTTAAAGAAAATATTTTATAACGCAGCACAAACACCAGATGCAGAGCGCGGCTTTTGCTTTGAGCGATTTATAACAACGCAAAAAACAAATTGGCAATACACCTGTGCTCAGGCTTTGATTGATGGTAAAATATAAAATGATATTATTTTTATGGACAAATAAATTTTATTACCTATGGATTTCTCTGAGTTCGTTTTAGCTTTTCATGAGCAGATTAAAGTTGGTTCTATTTTTCTGAATCCCCAAAAAGGAGATTCAACAGTAATTTCCGTAAAAAATGGAATAGTTAAATATAAAAGAAAAAAGTCGCCTATTAGTGTGCCTCTTGAAGTTCTTTATCAGTCATACTCAGATTTTAGCGGGAAAAAAATGTCAACTAATGACTTAAAAGCCTATAAACCAGAAATATTTAACTCAAAAGCAACGCCTGCAGGGCATGATTGTAATACAACATTTCTTTTTTGTGTTTTGATGAAAATGAGTCTTGTGAAAAGAATCAAAGGTAAAGGGGTTTCTGGGGATCCTTTTTTTGTCATAATAGATTAGCTTTTAATGATAGAGTGCAATTTTTTTCTGAAAGCTAGGATATAAATAGCTCATTATTTAATTTACAGATAGAGTCGCGACTATCAATCGTCACTATTGTGTAAATCTATGGGATCCCCCGTTGCTTACCACGGGGGATTTTTAATAATTTAAAAAAGTACAACATGGAACAACATTATTTTCAATTGAACTTAGGTGGTTTATCCTGGAGTGATTGGACTGCATTTACAAAAACAGCCACACTGAAATCTCTAACATCCCGTCCTGGCTTCTATAGAATACGAGCAGAGAAATGTAATGAACTGGTTTATATAGGACAAACCGGCAGAAATCTCAGGGAAAGATTAAAACAATTGCAAAAGGGAACTTTTGCTGAGTCAATGCCATTTAATGACCCGCATACTGCCGCTCCAAATCTATGGGTGTGGCGTAATGAAGGAATCGGAGAATATGAGTGTTCTGTTGCGGTTTTAGAATGCGATTATCAAACCAGACAAGTCGTAGAAGATTATATCTTATGGCTATCCAGAAGCGAAGCCGGACGATCGACGTTGTGCAATCATGGGAATTTCCATTCTAATTATGTTAAGTCGTCAAGCCAAAAGCAAGGTCGGATCGGTGGAAAAATTAATCCGCTATATCCACAAACAGAGCAGTTTTGTAGTTATGGCACCAAGCCATTAAAATTCAAACAGGATGCCCTATCACTTGATTGGATGAACCTTGATTGGTGTATTCCTGAACAACTCTTGCCGGGAGTAGTAAAAAAAATGAAAAAAGGTCGCGGTTTTTACAAAATCATCAGTACCGGCACAAATCGGGTTATCTATATAGGCGAATCGGGGGAGATCAAAAACAGATTAATGGCCCATTCCAGGTCACCATTGGCTGATTCAGAAGCAGAATTATTATTCTCTTATGTGTATTTATCACAAGAGAATACATCAGTCCACCGACATGAAATTGAAACTGATCTTATCGCTGGCTTTTATCATGAATACCATATTGCACCTTTACGTCAATACAGCCCAATCAAAAAGTCAAGCTGAATGATCCACAAGAAAGGAGACATGGAAATTCGGCTCCATCTATATTAAATAGGAAACCCCCGTCAAGAACTATCGGGTTGTCAGTCACTGTTCAAAAATAGAGACAATTGATAATTCATTGTTTAGCCCACAGGAGTATCACCAAAAATTTGAAAATGTTGGCATCGTGGCGAAAACGCTTAGTTACAAAATTGCTTACGTCAGTGATTTCCGGCTTAACATGGTACTGTTAAGTTTATTCACTTTAGCGACAATTTCCCTCATTGGCTTATGACTGCAAGGGCGACCTGGAGCTACTGACTCGATAAGAGAGGAAATATTTGCTCCTGTAGCAAGGATACTGGGGTATAGCTTTATCAAGTGCCCTTCATGTAGCTTCTTATGACCAAAATCAATTTGCTTGCCATTTCTGCTATTTTCGACAAGGTAGCCTTTAGACTGAGCTACAGAGATAATCGCATCAACGAATTCATGTTGAGTCATCATAACATTACTCCTGATTGATCGTTCAAATATTGCAAATGTACAAATAAATTTTTCTTTACACTACGAACTCCGGTAGTGTGTTAATTCGGTCATCGTGTACCATCCGGTTTCATTTTTCTCTGTATTTTGTCGATTATGAAAGTACACATTGCAGCTCCCTTTTCAACTCTCGCAACTCGGCATTGATCTCAACTTTGCGATTGAACTGTTTTTCCTTGCGGAGGCGTGATTCGCATTTCTCCATTTCTCTCTGCTTGAAGCGGATCGTACTCATCCGTTCGACCCGCTGCTGCAACCGTTCACCGTTTCGGGACGGAAAAGGCATCAGTGATGCAAGCAGATGTTCGTAGAGCGCTTCAAGATCGAGGACTACCGGCAATGGCACTCGGGGTGTTTCAATTGGCAACCATGCCGATTCAAAATAGTCGCTGACGACCCATTTCGCACTATCGGCCTCGCTCGGGCGTTTGTACGCTGCTATAACTTTGCACTTATCACCATACAGGAGTTCAAAAAGAAGCGGAAACGCAATCGCCTGGTCAATAGAGCGGAGTACATCGTGTTTTAGCTCGCCATCTTTCAGGGTAATGGTGAAAATCTCTATTTCTGGCACGGAAGGCGTTTGTCGCAAGTTAATCGTCTCAGGTGCAAGCTTATACTGCCAGACAATCTGCTCAACCTGGCCAACAAAGAGTTCTTTCAAGGCTTTGCCTGGAGAGACATGCTCATAGATTTTGCTCTTCGGCACTATCCGGCCAAATGCCGAACTTTTTGGATACTCAAAAAGAAAGGATGAGGGATGAAGGTGGAAGGATGAACTCATACTCGATCCCCCTTTATTTTCTTTGCATTTTTTGCGCAGGTTGTCAGAATGGCTGTCAATTCACCTGCTTCATCCATGAGGTCTGATAGTTTAGATTCTGGAAGTAAACCGGATTCGATCAAGAGTTCCATCCAATAGCAACTTTCTTCAAGTTCCTGTAATCCACCTTCGAGCTTGCTGATAAACTCCGCATTAGAACGAGCGCGAATCCCTTCACGGTAATGAGCGCCAACAGATGTCCCCGACCTGAGTAGTTGCTTGCCAATCACTTGAGCTTCTGTGGTTTTTGGTAAAGCGACATACAGGCGAATAATCCGCAAAGCAAACTCTTTCGTCCTGACCTTTAAGTCTTTCATTTCGCCTTCATCCTTCATCCTTCATAATTACTAAAAATGCGATAAGCTCGAAGTCATCAAGACCGGCGATGGTGTCGAGCAGGGCAGAAGTCTTTCCACCTGAAAAGAGGCTGTCAAGATCTTTTTCCTCTTTGACCTCCATCATTGAGCGGATAGCGTTACTGAGCAGATCGGAATAAGCCTTCATGTTACGGCCTTCGTCAGTCTGCTGGTTAAACAGGTGGCAGAGTGCTTGCAGAGGTTCCGGCTGCCCCTTGCAGCTTACTCTCACCAGGTCAAGGAGTCTCTTGACCTCTGTATGATTGGAAATAATCTCACCATCCCGTCCAATATAAATCAGATAGTAAGGATGCAGGCGGTTATGCAAGCTCACATTCACGCTTTCGTTTCGGTTACGCAGGGTAAAAATGACTCCGGGTTTTATTCCTGCTGCCGGGTTGGCGGGAACAACGGCGTGCATCCCTTTGGGCAAGTCGCCAAGATCGCCATAAGCTTTGACAGAGTTGAGCAGATCCATCCTGAACTCATTCAATCCAAGGTCTGTAATGGAGACGCCGGTTTTGAGCTCTTCAAGTTCGACCACTTCATCCTGAAGGCGCCGGAGTTGCTCTTTGCGGTATGCGACATCACTGCTTTGTGCGGTAAGAAGGTTGTCGTCACCGGTGGCCGTGACGTCGGCAATCATCATCCGGTTTTCGACCCGTTCCTTGAGATTGATGTAGTCGTCGAGCGAAATATCCGGCCAGTAGTTGACCAACTGTATGGTTGTGTTCTGCGAACCAATGCGGTCAATTCGACCGAATCGCTGGATAATGCGCACCGGGTTCCAGTGGATATCGTAGTTGATCAGGTAATCACAATCCTGAAGGTTCTGCCCCTCTGAAATACAGTCGGTGCCAATAAGGATATCAATCTCTCTCGGCTCTTCAGGGAGCACAAGGGCCTTCTCTTTCGCTCTCGGTGAAAAGAGAGTGAGCAGAGACTGGAAATCGTAACTTTTTTTGAGCGTTGATTTGGGTGCATCCTTGCCGGTTACCTTGCCAGTGTGCAAGCCGTTGGTGTGCAGAATATCCTCAGCCAGGTTGTTGTAGAGGTAATTGGCAGTGTCGGCAAAGGCGGTGAAGATCAGTACCTTTTTATTCCCGTCGTTAATCGGGTTGGCAATCTTGTTCAGGACAAGATTTTTCAAATGTTGCAGCTTGGCATCATCGTCGGGCGTAATCTTTTGCATTGAAGCAAGAAGCTCTTCGAGCAAAATTTGGTCTGCTGCCAGTTCATGTTTCCACCGCTCAACGTCCATATCACTCAGGCTGATCTGAACTTTTCCTCCGATTTTAACATCTTCAGGTAAAACAAAATCATCCTCTTCTGCCTCCAGAGCTTCGAGCCCGGTCGTATAATCTGTGATTGCTGCCGAACATCCGGTTTGCTGAAACGCCTCAATAAGCTCTATTGCACCAACCACCTTGCGCAGCAAACTACCCAAAGTAAGCCGGAAGGACTCTACCGAGCTTTCGAGCCGTTTGAGCAGGTTTGTTGTCATCAGCGCCTGCAAGCTTCGTTCACGGTCCGCCTGCCTCAGTTTGCTTTTGCCGCCCTCTACAAGAGTGTCATACAACTCCTCGTATTTGCTGAGCCGACTTGGCAGGATATAGCTGATTGGCGCATAAACCGCAAGCTTGAGTAGCGCCAACTGCTTGAAAATGTCATTCAGCCCAAGCACATCGCTCCGGTAGGTTAACGGGCATCGGTACGAGAGCGGCTTAAGCCGTTCAGGGAACTGCCCGATATCTTTGGTATCGTAGTAAGTCTGGATATGTTTGCGTGACCGGGCGATGGTAACACTATCGAGTAGTTCAAAAAAATCAAAATCAAGGCTGCCGAGAATAGCCTGGGAGGTACGCTGCTCAATCGGAAGTTTTGACCAGAGGTTAAACGCAGCCTGAGCACGCCGGAATATCTCCTCAACGCTTCGCTTGCTTCGAAGTTTCTTGCTGAGGTTCTCGGAATCTCCCTCATAAGCCAAGGCAAGCTGATTTCTGAGGTCATTAAAACGATTGTTGACCGGGGTGGCCGAAAGCATCAAAACCTTTGTCTTGACCCCTTCACGAATAACCTTGTTCATCAGCCTCTGGTAGCGGGTCTCTCTCTCTTTGAAAACGTCATTATTGCGAAAATTGTGTGACTCGTCAATGACGACAAGGTCATAATTTCCCCAGTTGATCCGGTTCAGAGGAATACCGAAAGAGTCGCCCGAAGTTCGGGAAAGATCGGTGTGGCAGAGCACATCATAATTGAACCGATCCTTGGCAAAAATATTGGTCTTGAGGTTTCTGTTGTAGTTCAGCCAGTTATCGGCAAGCTTTTTGGGGCACAGTACCAGAACGGAGCGGTTGCGCAGTTCGTAGTATTTAATGACTGCAAGAGCGGTGAAGGTTTTGCCGAGTCCTACGCTGTCAGCCAGAATGCAGCCATTGTAGGTTTCGAGCTTGTTGATAATACCGGTTGCTGCATCTCGCTGGAAATTGAAAAGCTTTTTCCAGACCAGCGATTCCTGATAACCTGTAAGGTCGTTAGGCAGAACATCTTCATCAATACCCTCAAGGAACTCGCTGAAAATGTTGTTGAGCATCAAAAAATAGATGCGCTCTGGCGAGTTATCCTGATAGACGGAAGCAATATGATCGCAAATAACAGCCGTTACATCTTCAAGCTTTTCCGGATCTTTCCAAATCTGTTCAAAAAGTTGCAGATAGGTCGCTGTAAAGGCCGGTTCTTCAAACCGGTTGACAAGATTCGACATCGCGTCTCCTTGCTGATAACCCAGGTCTACGGCGGTAAAGCCGTTCATCGGCATATAGGCAACACTCTGTTCCGGCGACTCAATGCAGGCAAACTGCTGCATGGGCGCTTTTGTCTTGTTCGACCGGAAAACCGCCTTTAGCCGCATCCACTCAGCACATTCCCGCGCAATAGCCCGCTGGGTAAGCTTGTTGCGAAGTTGGATTTCAAACTCTGAGCCGTACAGGCTCTTTTCCCGGTTGGACTTGGGTATGAAAAACTCGCGATGCTCCTTCCGGAATTTGTCGGTTACCTCGTTGGGAACAAATGTTGGCGCCGTGAAGATGAACTCCAGCGACTCAATCTTTGAGAACTCCCGCTTCAGAGCCTCATAAGCATAGATCGAAAAGCAGGAAGCTGCAATTTTGAGCTTGTCGTTCGGGCGGATGGAAGCCTTCAGATCGTCGCCGAGCAGGGTATTGATGTTGTCGATGATCTTCAATCGTTCGAAGGCTATGAGGTTAACGGTACTACGAGTGCGCTGAAACAATCCAAAAAGAAGGTACAAGAAAAATAGAGAACTCGCTCGGGTTATGGCGGTAACGTGATCTTCTTTTGTAAACTTTGCACAGAAAAGCTTGGGCACAGATCATCATCAGGGACGCCTTGCAACAGGAAAAACTTGTGGCGATTCGACCGCCACAACAGCGGCAACCTTTTCTGCAAGAAAGTCGGCGAAGGCCTCAGAATCATTGATACACGGAAGAAACCGGATTGTTTTGACGGAACTTGCAGCGGCCTCTTTCTGTGCGTGCAGAATCGTCTCCGTTCCATCGGAAAAATAACCACAACTGAAAATATCGGCATCCCGGATCCCCCTGGATGAGAGTGCGTTTAAGGAGTCGGCAAGAGATGGCTTTGTCCAGGTTCCTCCCACATCATGGTTGAGGTATGCTATTTCGACAGCTTCATAACTGTTGCGAGGATCCATAAGGATAGCATGAAGAAGAGTACTGCCCATCTCCTGCATCTCTTTCAAGCCAGTATGAAACGTCGGTATTCCTCCTTTCGTATCCTTGACCAGAGTGCCATGAAAGGTCAGCACTAAAGCCGAACCGTCGGCACTCTTCTCATGGGGGAACAGGTGATCGAGGTAGACTTTTCGGAGCTCCGCATCTTTCCAGAAACCGTGTACCACGACAGGGTGTCGCTGACCGTTGACAGGCGAGCATTGGGCAGAGAGCAGCAGCAGAGTTCCTGAAGTGAGCCGATTATCGATGGGGGACATGGAGACCAGGAGCTGAAGGTCGTGACCGCTCGTCTGTTCGACGATATCCTTGACGAATGGTGGTGTTGCAAGGAATGCCGAATAGACCTCAACGTTGGTCTGGTGCTGTGTCATCACCCTGTTGAGCTTCTCCTGGAGTAGCGTAGCCTGTTGTCTGGTGATCCTGTTCTGCGGCGAACAGTATTGTTGTGCACGAAAGGTCACTCTGTTTTTCAACCCGCCAACCAGCGATGCCACGAGCTGTAACGGACGGGGCAGCTTCATCACTTCACCCGCGTGGGCGAGGGTGTGGCGGATCATGGAGAAATTCTCAACAAAACTGTCTGTTTCAGCTTCTCCATGGGCAACCAGTATAACAGCTATTCTTTTCATCATGACGAGAGCTGAAACTCTCTTTAAAACATCGTAAATTTCACATTGTAAACCATCGTCAGATCGACGAGGGCGTGCAGCAGAATGACGGTTCTGATATCACGATACCAAAAAAAACTCAGTGCCCAGCTTCCGGCAATCATCATCTGAACAGGCATGAAAAATGGCTTGTAGGGGCTGGTCTGAACCACATGTTCAGGAAGAATATTGATCCAGAAAAGCCCGTGGATCAGTCCGCTGTACACCATGAAACAGATAAAACCGGCAAAAAAAAGTGCCCAGCTATTCTGTGTCACGCGGCTGGCAAGAGCGGTACCAAGACGAAAAACCGCATAAAACATGAACGTTTCAGCAATACCATTACCAACACTGAAAACCAGAACAGTAAGGGGGTCAAGCAGACGGCCACCGTCGGTAGTAGAGTGGGTGTAGACCCAGGCATTGATGGCTACGACCACAAACGAGGCTACGACCAGCGCAATTCGTCTGGTATCGAACTCCCGGTTAAAGGTCATGATATCTTTCCTGAAAAACAGAAGGCCAATCAGAAAAGCCAGGGCCCAGTAAGCATAGATCATCATTGGTACCGACATGGTGTGGTAATGGTTTGGTGTTAGGGAAGAGATTCACTGTTTTGTGCATAAGCCTCTGCATGATAAGAGCTTCGGACAAAGGGGGCTGACTGTACATGGCGAAATCCGACCGTGATGGCAATATCTCTGTACTGCTCAAACTCCCCGGGCGTGATATAGCGCTCCACCGGCAGATGTGCCGACGATGGCTGAAGATACTGCCCGATGGTAACCATATCGCAGCCATGGTGTATAAGATCGTAGAGTGAGGTGGTGATTTCCTCTACAGTTTCGCCCATACCAACCATCAAGCCGGACTTTGTTGCCAAGCCGTGTCGATCTTTTGCCCGCCGCAGAAGCTTCAGCGATGCCGTATAACTTGCCTGTGGTCGCACCTTTGAGTACAACGAGGGAACGGTTTCAATATTATGGTTCAGTACTTCAGGGATTTCTCCCATGATCATGTCAAGGGAAGATTCTCTACCCTGAAAATCAGGAATAAGGCATTCAAGAGTGGTCGACGGGGCAACTCTTCTGATAGCTCGTAAGGTCGTGACCCACTGCTGTGCGCCTCCATCATCCAGATCGTCGCGATTGACACTGGTCAGTACAGCATGCTTCAGGCGCATGGTACCAACGGCCAGGGCTATGTTTTCCGGTTCATCAGGATCAAGCGCCGCAGCTTTTTCAGCTTTGCCGACAGCACAGAAGCGGCATGTTCGCGTACAAACATCGCCAAGCAAAAGAAACGTCGCCGTCCCGCGTGACCAGCACTCCTGCAAGTTAGGACACATCGCTGAACGACAGACCGTATGCAGACTGTGACGCCCAAGCAACTGCCTTGTCGCCGCAAATGATGCCCCCGATGTCATCTTTATCTTGAGCCACTCCGGCTTTCTCCCCGCCCCAACTCCCATAGGCTTCTGCATTAAATAGTCTGAGCCTCCAATATAACAGTCAATGCACTCCCCCACCAAAAATAATGAGGTACGGTTGGTAATTTTATCTCTTTATTCGTCTTTTTATAAGAGTGGCCAGGCAAGCATAAGCATGCAACCTGATTTCCCGGGAGAAATATAACGATGAAAGAAATATCTTTATAAAATAAAATACGTTACCATATATTTATCCCTGATTTTCAAGAGAATGCAAGTTGTAATTATAACTATTTTTCCGAGCACAAGCTTTCTGGGAATGCCGAGCTGGAG
>CAIPMW010000008.1 GCA_903866255.1 uncultured Chlorobiaceae bacterium
AGGAAAAGGCAAACAGCTCAAACCTTGATCTGTCGTGCTCTTCAAACAGCCCCGCCATCAAAAAGGAGACCGGATGGTCATGAAAGTCTGCTGAATAGTAACCAATACGGATGGTATCACGACGGGTATGTTTGGCAAGAGCAGGAAGCGCGGGATTGGCCGGAAATTTTGCCTGTGTATAAATTTTCGCGGCCTGGTGCTGTATCGAAAGAGAATCCACCCGGGCGAGAACACCAAATGGATGTGATACCTTTTCGCCACCCAGGATTTTTGAAATAAGGCTTTGACAATGAGCATCACTGCCACGCCAGTCGCACATCTTCATGTTTGCACCCAACCACATACCAAACAAAAAATCGCGATCAGGTTCCAAGGCAAGCGCCCGCTCATAACTCACGACAGCCTCTTCGTAGCGTTTCAAATCATGTAACGCAAGACCGCGATTATAGTGAACCTCTGTATAGTCCGGATTGAGAGCAAGAGCAGCATCATAACTCAACAGTGCCTCGCCATAACGCTCTAACTCTTGCAGCACCACACCCCGATTACAATATGGATCAACATAATCCGGGTTGATGATAATCGCTTTGTCATAACTCAACAATGCCTCATCATAACGCCTGAACTCCCGAAACACATTGCCAATATTGTTATATGCCTTCGCATGGTCGGGTTTTATCGCTGCTGCATGTTCATAACTTGCAAGCGCCTCCTCATACCGCCTCAACGACATAAGGGCATTTCCGCGATTATAACATGCAGCGGGATTATCAGGGTTTACGGCAAGCGCCTTGTCATAGCTCAACACCGCATCATGACAGCGACCAAGCTCCTGCAAGGCAAGGCCACGGTTATAGAGCAATCCGGCAAGATTCGGGTTCGTCGCAAGCCCCTCATCACACAAGAGAAGAGCTTCTCCAAAATCTTTTCGCAACAAGGCCGTTGTTGACCGTTGCAGAAACGCCTCAGCCTGATTTACAAGATCAGCCATGCAAGAAGGCCAAGTCCACCAACCCCGGCAAGAATAACTCCTGCACCACCACCGCTGCCACCATGATCTCCTGCATAAGGATCGGATCCGGTAGTTACAAAAGCTACATCAGGAGTAGATGCGCTGTTCATGGATTCCGGTGTACCCAACTGGTCGGTGTAGCTTGCTGTTACAGAAATATTTTTGCCAACATCGGACGGCTGGAGCGTATAGCTGCTCCCCGCAGCTCCGCTGATTGCCACGCCATCAGCACTCCAGAGGTAACTGATTGCGCCAAGACCATCGACATCAACAAGCGTGTTATGAGCTGCGAGCGTCTGACCCTGAGTTGCTGTACCGGTAATGGTTACAGCTCCATCCGGTGCATGGTTAAGCTGTGTTTGACCGGCAATTGGCACAAAGAGCTGCCCGACACCGCTTTCCTTGTCAAGAATTTGCTGATTAATCGTTGCGGCATCTGTGGTAATCAGTGTATTATTGTGCTGCAGCACAACCTGCACAACCTGTTCGGCCAGAGTTGTCTGCGCAAACATCTGGGCGCTGACCATCCTGACAAGCGAATCGGAGACATTGGCAACACCAGTTGACGCATTTAAAATAGAAGAAGTAACCTGGCAAACAGCAGTTGCAATAGCATTGGCATTACTGGTTGTAACCGTCCCCGGGTCAAGAGTCGTTGCGGCAGACAGAATAACATCAGCAACAACTGTATTATCAGTAAGATTGAGAGGATTAGAAGTTGCCGTCGCAAGGCTTATCAGCTTGTCTGCAACGTTTTTTGCAATATCAGTTGTGGTGGTGCTGCCTGCACCGCCAGCTTCAATGGCTTTTGCTGTAATCTCCATAAGCGTGGCAATCTGAAGCGCGGTACTCTGCACTTTCAAGGCCATGGCATCATTGGCGGTGCCAGTGGTCGAAAGTCCTGCCAGTGGATCGTATGTGGTAAAGTCCAATGCGGGATCAAGACCGAAGGCGGTTGCAACAATTGACGCACTGCTGCCAACAGAGCCAAGAAGAGTGGTCAGCGGATTAACCACCGAGGAACCGGCAGGTGCGGAGTAACTGCCGGTAAATGGTTTTCCTGTTGAAATATCAACAGTACCCCCTGCAGGATTGGCCGTAAGACGAAGAGTACCTGAACCGGTTAGTCCACTGAACCGGCCGTTACTATCGGTCAATGTCCACGATTCCCCTTCGGAGGCATCGTAACTGCTGTTGCCATTAAGATCGTTCCAATCGCGCACACCATCATTATCGGTATCAGTCCAGACCAGTGCGTGAGCCAGATAACCATCCTGGGCAACACCCGGGACAAGCGTCACGGTGGCTGTAGGCTGGCTGCTGACACTCTCATGCACACCTCCGACATCGGTATAATTCGCCTTTACTGTAATCGTCTTGCCAACTTCCGATTGCCCCACAATCAGTGAGTTCCCGTTCGCTCCTGCGATATCAACTCCTGCTGCCTGCCACTGATAACTGATACCACCCAATCCATCTGCATCAGCGAGAGTATTGGCTGCGGTCAGTGTGGCGCCCTGCATCGCCTCGCCGGCAATAGTCACTCCTCCTGTCGGCAAGTCGTTCTGGCCAATAAACGACACCTTTACAGCGTGCGTTGTGCCGCCGGCAGTCGTAACCGTAAACGACTCTGTTGCTGTCGGAGTGGTTCCACCAAACACCTGAAGCTTGCTGTTATCTGCCGTGTAAACCCAATTGCCACCGGCATCTATGCTGAACGATCCGTAACTGCCTGCAAAACCTGTTTGTGCAGTCACGGTGGCCGGACTGTCAACGTCGCTCACAATCAGCGTGCCGCTCTTCACATAACTGCCACTATCCTCCGTCACACTCGCGGTGTCCGTCCCGGAAAAGGTGGCAGCATCGTTCACACCAGTCAGCGTCACCTCAATGTTATGGGTTGTGCTGTCGGCAGTTGTAATCATAAACGACTCTGTTGCTGTCAGGGTGATGCCACCCAGGGGCTGAAGCCTGGTGTTGTCTGCTGTGTAACTCCAATGGCCACCGGCATCGATGCTGAACGATCCGTAACTGCCTTCAACACCTGTTTGGGCAATCACGGTGGCCGGACTGTCAACGTCGCTCACAACCAGCGTGCCACTCTTCACATAACTGCCACTATCCTCCGTCACACTCGCCGTGTCCGAACCGGAAAAAGTGGCTGCATCGTTCACTCCAGTCAGCGTCACCTCAATGTTATGTGTTGTGCTGTCAACAGTGGTAATCGTAAACGACTCTGTTGCTGTCAGGGTAGTTCCGCCCAGCGTCTGAAGCTTGCTGTTGTCTGCCGTGTAACTCCACAGACCATCAGCATCGATGCTGAACGACCCGTAACTGCCTGCAACACCTGTTTGTGCAATCACGGTGGCCGGACTGTCAACGTCGCTCACAACCAGCGTGCCGCTCTCCACAGAACTGCCACTATCCTCCGTAACACTCGCCATGTCCATCCCGGAAAAGGTCGCAGGTTGACTCTTTTTGACAATGGTAACAGTTTCCATCTGCTGCACACTGGCACCGTAGCTGTCAGTGATGGAGTAGCTGAGAACTATGGTGGAACTTCCATGAACAGGAATATCACTATAGGCCGTATTGGAGGGATCAACAGTCAGTGTCGTGCCTGAAAGAGTGAATCCAGAAGGCAGATCCAGTCCGGAATTGCCCGTCGGCACACCATCCACACTGCAGACAATATTGCTGACATTCAGCATGTCACCTTCACTGTCACTCGCATGTAACAATAAATCAAGATGATAAGGGTCAGCGCCATTATTGGTGATACTACTCTCTGCAACTGAAACTGTAGGCGCATCATTGGTGCCGGTCATCGACACCGCAATACGTTCAGAGGTCAACCCGTCAACCGTTACTGCTGTAATAGTGTCGGTATAAACAGCACCCTGAACAAATTCATTGTGCGCGCTATTGGCCGTGTAGCTCCACCCTGTTGAGGATATGGTAAAAAGACCATAACCGCTTGAACCTGGAACAGTTGCCTGAGGAACAAAGGTATGGGCAGCAGTAACAGAAGAGGAGGTCACCAGAGTACCGGAGGCGGAAAGTACCGCATCAGTCTCCTTAAGGTTGCATAATACTGGCAACGCTCCCAAAGAGACAGGTGAATCATCGTTATAAAAATTTGTATTCCAGACAATTGCCGTACTGCATCCCTCGCTGTTGCCACCAGTAAAGCTGATAGTGTCAAGCAGAAGGTCGGTGCTGCTTGAGATTGCTGGCTTTGAAAAAGCAAAAGCTGTTAATCGCACAATACCCGACGTATAAGGATTATACATCAAGCTCCATGTCTTTATTGCGGGATTAGGTGTATAATCAGGTGTGTAGTCGGGATCAATTGCCAATGCAGCAGTTGCCAATGCAGCATCATAGGTAAGCACCACACCAAAGTTATTGGTAACAGTACCGGCTTTCAACCAAACCTGAACATCCACACCTGTCGCAGTATCAACATTTTTCAGCTCAAGAACGGAATCCTGAAGCGTATACGGATAAAGGTGAACAGAACCAAACGGGACAGAAATGCTATCGACCCCGGACGACATCACATCAGGCGCCCAACAACCACCAAGGCTCTCTGCTCCAACAAGAGTGCTGAATGCGGTAACAGCAGAGCCATAAGCCCGGGTAATACGGTCAACGAACTGCCTGCCCTTTGCTCCTGAGCCTGTCAGGCATGACCAAAAATGAAAGGATGGAACAGCAACCATCTTCGTGGCTTCATCAGGAGCATGGCGGGTAAAATCGGCATGGCCAAGCGATCGGCCTCCCAGAGTGATACTCCCCGGCTTACCATGACCCAGAAAATGAAGCTGTTCATAACCATGCAGCAACGCCTTCCTCAGCATCTCCAGGGGGTTATCATCGGCAGTCACACGCCAAAGGTCTATGTCCGGCCTTAAATGATCAAGCAATACCTCTCCATCGGCTATACCTGCATCCGCAATAAGAAGCTGCCGACCTCTCCGAAAAAAGCTGTCGATCGCTGCTGTTTGATCTCTTTTCAACAGCGCCAGCTCTTCAGATACCATGAGGTGAGGTGCAACAGCAACATGAGTCAACCGAATATCCATTGTCGTTCAGATAAAAAAATTAGTCGGACTATAAACAAGCACTCCTTTCCAGACATCATCATCAACAGCGCAAAAGCAGGAGGAATTAAATGCAATATCGTAAAAAGAAATTTACCAAAAACAGCATTGCATACAAGAAGGTGGTATAACACCAATACTCGACGTAAAACGCGCAAACATCAATAACCAGCAAGAACGCCTGATTATTGATGCTTGCCACAAAAGAGAACAGGAGATCATCTTTTCACTGTGCCACAACCCTGATTATCCGGCCTGCGACACTGGCGCCATCCAGCTCCCGTTCACATCCCCCAGCACAACGCCAACCAACTGAAGATCGGTCTCTTCGTGGAGGTAGAAGGCCACAGGCGAGCTATCATTATTGGTTGATGCCAAAATGGCATCCTGGTTGATCTCATCCTGGTTACCTAACTCATCCTGGGGTACACTGCCATTAACAAAAACCCAACCACCCTGATATTTGGAAGAAGGGTTATGCAGTGCCATCTGCTGTATAATACTAATATCACGAGAGTTAACCTCGCCATCACCATTCACGTCAGCAGCGAATAACTGGTAGGCATTCAGACCATCCCCTTCACTGGAGTAATGATGGTGGCTGCTGTGATCCTCACTCAGACTGCCATTTGGATCAAGGCCGGTTGCAATTCTCTGGGCAGCCCAGACATCAATCGCCGTCACCGTACCAGCAGGAATGTTGTCACCAAGGCGGTCGGCGCTCAGAACATGCACACCCTGACTGATATCCTCAAAAGTCGCTTCGCCCTTCTCGTCAGTAACAGCGCTATCCACCTTCGTATCAAGGGTTCCAGCTTCAGTCAATGGTATGGCAACATTATCAACACCATACTCGCCACCTGTCAACACAACAGGGACATCATCTCCTTGATAGATAGTTCTGATAACACCAAGCAGTACTGAGCCACTATCCAATGCCTTGTGATCCATATAATCCAAAGCATTCTCATAATCCTTGACTGTCAGATTAAAATCCCCAAGCGTCTTGTGATAACTGATGTCTGCGAGATAATCCTGGGGAACGAGAACACCAACCTGCTTCTCCGTGAAAGGCGGCGCACTATTGACAAACTGTGCATAATCCTCACTTGACAGACTATTGACATAACCCAGAAATTTTATAGACGATTCATAATCACCGACTGTTACATAATCACCAGGTGCCAGATGATTTTGGAGATAGCCAGCTAAATCATCCAGTGACAGTTGATGGATAAAATTAAAATAATCGTAAGGAGTCAGATTATCCAGCGGCGGTTGATTATTGACATACGCAAGGTAATCCAAAGCATTCAAATAATCCGCCGTAGTTATATCAAAGTCACCAGGAGTTGTATGATTTACGGCAACAACCGTCAGCCTGCCTGCGTCTGCATTAGTGGCCTCTGAGGAAGAGGTATCAACTCCCCAGCCACAGCTATCCTCACCGAGAATATCTACCCATTCCGGCGATTTTCCAGCAACTGTTTCTGCGGCAAACTCAAGCTGAATACTGTTGATATCAGAACCTGCTCCCGGCAACTTCCACACCTCATACTCAACATACTGAACATGCTCATGCTCTCTGTTCGCATCGGAAGAACCAGGCTCTACCTGTTGATCTGTATACCTGACGTTATCAGAAATATGCATGTTTCTAAATTCAATGAGGCCATTGCCAATAGAGCCAGCCCTCTCAAGATTCACACTCTCAACAGGATCACCTGGTGCAATTGCTGCTCCAACATCCGGCGTTCCCAGCGCCTCGCGCCCCTTGTTCCAGAAATTTACCGATTCAGTAAAGGTATAGGCATCATCGTGACCGTAAATTGTCACATGAACATCCTCGTGATCTGTTTTTAAACCATCTGTAACGGCTAAAGTGAACGTTGCTTCTACCTTATCACCAGCCTTGAGATAGTCAAGATGTGACTGGTCAACCGTTAAATTCCAGGTGATTACGCCATCGTTACCGTTGTTCAAGGAGGGGGTTACAGTAAATCCCTGCACAATACTGTCATACATCTCCTTGAGAGCATCCCCGCCCACGACACGGTCCTCGCCAGAGGAAAACGATGAATGTTGAACATCGTATCCACTAACATCCCATTTAGAAACCGAAACTACAGGTCTGTTGGCAGTATCAGGGTCAGTAAAATGAATCCTGCCTGAAACACTATGAACGGCCGTGCCAACATCCCCACTCTCACCTTCATCAATCTGCCCATACAATGAATCCTTTTTAAGAGAGGAGAACTCCGGTGCATCATTCACTCCAGTCACAGTTATCGTGAGCGTTCCACTGTCTGTTGCGCTCTGATCATCGGTTACCGTAAAGGTCGCCACAACGTCCTCGGTTTCTCCCTGAGAGAGGTGATCGTAGGCAGAGTCACTCGCATTAAAGCGGTAACTGCCACCAGTGGCTATTGTCAAACCGTCCAGTGTGCCGTCAAGCGCATAGCTCGCTGAATGATTGTCATCAACGTCACTTGATGTCAATGAGCCGGAAACGCTTCTCCCCTCTTTCACCGAATTTGTAGCATCGGTCGCTGACGGATCATCGTTGACACCTGTCACCGTTATCGTCAGCGTTCCACTGCCTGTTGCGCTCTGATCATCGGTTACCGTAAAGGTTGCCACAACATCCGTTGTCGCTCCGGCAGAAAGGTGGTCGTAGGCAGAGTCACTTGCATCAAAGCTGTAGCTGCCATCAGTGGCTATTGTCAAGCCGGCGACTGTGCCGTCAAGCACATAGCTCGCTGAATGATTGTCATCATTATCGCCACTCGATGTCAACGTGCCGGTAGCGCTGCTTCCCTCTGTCGCATCATTTGTAGCATCAGTCCCTGACGGAGCATCATTAACACCTGTCACCGTTATCGTCAGCGTTCCACTGCCAGTACCACTGGCACTGTCGGTCACCGTAAAGGTTGCCACAACATCCGTAGTCGCTCCTTCCGAAAGGTGATCGTAGGCAGAGTCACCCGCATCAAAACTGAAGGCACCATCGGTGTATATTGTCAAGCCAGCTATATCCGTACCATCCAGCACAAACGTATATGTATCAGGAGGGACAGGCTCCGTATAATTCAGCGGGCCTGTTACCATATCTCCCTCCGACACATCAGCCGTTGTTACCGGCGGAATCTTAATGTGAATTATCGCCTGGGTGGTTGGCCCGTCCACATCACCCAGTGACGTACCAACAAAATTCACGACACGGTCAGTCTGATCAATATTATCTTGAGATTCGGTGTTAAGATAAGTTATGTGATCAAGATACATTGAAAGAACCGAAGGGTCAAACCCCTCCGCTTCAACAGTTCCTGTAAAGGTAATTGAGTGCTTATCTGCATCAAAGGCAACATCATAACCAACATCGAAAGGACCATCATAGGCCAAACTTTCTGATGTTCCATCAGGGGTATTGGTCAATGTCACCGTCAAACTCTTGACATTCACACCCGAAAGGTATGAATAATATGGCATAAGATTCGCATTGCTACTATCAGCAAGAGCTACTGCGGTACCTCCTTCATTAAAATCAACCGCAATATCACCACTTGACGTGTTGCTCCCTCCAAGGTCAACAGCGGGAAGCCAATCTATGGCAATAGTGGTAACAGCCCCGCCAAAATAATAGGACGATTGGGGTGGTATCGTTGCTATTGTAGAGCCCGATTCATTCACAAAGGTTATGTTCACCTGTGAACCGTCAGAGGGCATCGATGTTAAAGGGCCACCAGCCAGAAAGTGCTTATTGTCAGCGGAAACCGCTACAAGCACCTCACCGCTATCCACACCATTAACATGAATACGCGCCCCAAGGGGGACTGGTAAAGAATTATAGAGTATTGAGGTATTTGATGTAAACGATGCCGTATTCGATTGGAGGCCATAAACATCGGTCACGGATATATGGACATAGCGAACATTACTATTCTGATCAAGAACATCCGTATCATTCTGGTAGCGAAGCGTTGCAATCGCGGCTTCATAGTCTGCCAGCGTACCCAATCCATTGAGTGTCACATACTTTATCGCGTGTGAAGAGACGTCAACATCACTTGTGTCTGAAGAAATGGCAATATCTCCAAGAGTACCTTTATAGGTATATGAGTCAGCCACCATATCCAATGTAGAGGTCAAATGCTCAGTATCTCCTATATTCACTCCCGACAAGGTAATCCTGGCTACAGTAAGGTACTCCGCCGTAAGATCAACATCGGTAATAACAAAATCATCAGCCACCAGTTTCAGTGGATCTCCGAGTGGATGGTACGACACCGCATAATCATTGTTACCCGCCGCGTCTGATAGCCCTCCGGCATCCACAACAGGAGCATCGTTAGAGGGGACAAGCGTCATTGCTACTTGTGTTGGTGTAATAACTGGTACTGCACCCGAAAACGAGGAATGGGTAAGAATATCATCGCCAAGCAAGCCATTGGGCGAAGAGAGATATCCAACTCGATCAACAACACTCAGCCAAGCTGTCAATTCAGCATTGGTGGCACCTGTAAGTGTTAAAGTACTTGTGCCAACACCGCTAACCGCTACACCTCCAGAAGATCCAGGTACCCGGAACGTGCCGTCTACCACGCTCAGTACAAGCTTCGTAGCTCCTGCACCAAGATAATTCAGAAGAGAATTCGGAAGAGTACCCGTTGCCAACGACAAGCGATGATCTTCAGTAAACGAAATATTTATAGCCATAAGTCTTTCCCCTTTGCTTATTTAAGTAGTTACACAACAAATATCATTGCAAAAAAAGCGTCACAAGCATTCCAACGGAAATGTTCAAAAAAAATCACCATCACTCCACAGCAGCGCTTGCTTTTTCTTTTGGCAGGCGATATTTGTCATAATTTCAAAGCACTGTATGTTCATGCAAATAACCTCGCCTGTCAGGCCACTTCCGGCAAAGACCAACTACCATTAACATCACCAAGAACAACTCCAATCACAGGGACCTCTGTCGGTTCATGAGAAGAGAGCCATGGAGAATCTGCCGATGTCGACACCCCGGATATTTTGTCATTGTCATCTCCCGGTTTTGAAGAGTGCCCTGGAGAATCTGCCGATGTTGACAACCCTAAAACAGCATCAGTATTGATATTCAATTCCCCGTACTTCTGCCAGCAATCAATATTATATAGTTCTTTATCGGGATCCAGACGCCCGTCAACAAATACCCAGCCACTCGTTTCCTCATGAAGCGCCATCTTCCATATAGCCCAAACATCATGGCTATCAACATTGCCATCCTGGTTAACATCGGCAGCAAAAACCTGGTACCCATTCAAATCCGTGCCGTCACCATTGGGACTGTACCCTGAGGCCATCCTCTGGGCACACCAGACATCAATCGCCGTAACTGTGCCAGAAGAGATATCGTCTGCAGATTTTTCAGCAGTCAGCAGTTGATTATGACCCTGCATAATGTCAGTGGCAAAAGTAACAGCGCCTTCGTCACTGCTGACAGCACCCTGTACGGTAACAACAAGAGGGTTGTCAGCAACGACCACCGGTATTGCGAGGTTATTGACTCCAAACTCGGCAGATGTTAATTGTACCGTACCAGTATCGCCCGTAAAGGTGGTTTTCAGTTTGCCCAAATAATAGTCGTCACCACCAGACCAGTAATCTATAACACCATCACCATTATAATCTACACCATCGCCTTGATGACCCAAATCATGCCGCTGACTGGACGCAACGACCGTCAGATGTCCTGTATCCTTTCCAAGAAAAGAATCAACAAACCAGCCCTCTTCGTCGACCTTGCCTTCACTCCATCCGGTTATGGTGTTTCCATCGCCGGCATCAAATTCAAGTTGAATACTGTTGATCCCTGATTCTGCTCCATGTAATTTCCATACTTCATAAGTGGCGGTGGTAACGTTGGTCTCACAATCAGTACTCAGTTTAATGTTTCTGAATTCAATGGAAGAATTTTCTGCAAAGCTGATATTGTGAACTGAAACCCCTTCAACTGGCGCACCACCATTCCAGAACGTTATTGATTCTGTTACCGCATACGCATCGTCCTTACCTGCAATGGTTACCTCTACTGGCTGATGAACAGTATCAATTCCATCCGATACTTTGATATCGAATGTTGCATACAATTCATCGCCACCCTGGAGAAGGTCTATCGCAGACTGGGCAACGGTCAAGTCCCAGGTGACCATGTTGTTTGCGTCAAGTGTTACAGTAAAACCGTGGGCAACGGCATCAAACAAATCTCCCAGAGCCGAGTGAATACTGTTCTCATCAGAAGCAGAATTAACATGAGACATTCTTTCCGCCACATGTACCTTGAATGTGACATTGGAATCCGGAGAAAAAGCTACCCTGTCTTCTATTGATATGCCAGACGATACAGACAGGGCATCTCCATCAGCGTCACTAGCGTGAATTGTTCCTGAAATGGAATGAGAGGCCGTTCCAACGTCACCGCTCTCACCTTCATAAATGGTGCCTGCAACTGAATCACCGTCATGAATCGCAATCACAGGGGCATCATTGACACCCGTCACCGTTATCGTCAGCGTTCCAGCGCCTGTTGCGCTCTGATCATCGGTTACCGTAAAGGTTGCCACAACATCCGTTGTCGCTCCGGCAGAAAGATGATCGTAGGCAGAGTCACTCGCATCAAAGTTGTAGCTGCCGTCAGTTCCTATGGTCAAGCCAGCTACTACGCCCTGAAGCGCATAGCTCGCCGAATGATTATCATCAGGGTCACTTGAGGTCAATGTACCTGTACTACTTACGCCCTCTGTAGCCGAATTTGTAGCATCAGTCCCTGACGGAGCATCATTGACACCCGTCACCGTTATCGTCAGCGTTCCAGCGTCTGTTGCGCTCTGATCATCGGTTACCGTAAAGGTTGCCACAACATCCGTTGTCGCTCCGGCAGAAAGATGATCGTAGGCAGAGTCACTCGCATCAAAGTTGTAGCTGCCGTCAGTTCCTATGGTCAAGCCGGCTACTGAGTGATCCCACGAATATCTGGTCGAATTGGGGTTAAAGCCTATGGAAGTCAACGTACTGTCCAGCGAGTTACCCTCCGTCACCAGGCTGGTTTTGGGAACCGCTACCGGCACCCACTGCACTCCAATGGTAGTTGTTGCCAACACCGATCCATACTGGATTATTGTACCCCTGACCGTTGTATCATTCTGAACATCATGAAATGTTACTGTGCAACCTTCAACAAACGCTGCCCCCAGCGGCCCACTGGCGAGGAAATGTAAACCATCGCTGCTTTTTCCCTCCAGTATCTGACCAGTATCGACATTATTGATATAAATTTTGCTTCCCAGAGGAATAGCGGGTTTTGGATTTAGCGCCGTGATGGAGGCTGAGTTAGACACGGCGCCAGACGCATCTGTTACAGAAATCTCAACGTGGCGTGAGGTGGTATTTTGAGCTGAATCTATACTGCTGTTGTTGTACACAATCGTTTTGAGCACACCTTCATAATCCGCAAGGGAAGCGTTACCGGTTAATGTCAACTGCGTCTTGTCTGCATTGGCGGTAACAGTTATACTGCCAATCGGAACTCCCAACGTACCGGAGGCAAGAGAAAGGCCCTCTGAAGAGGCAAGAGGATTACTTGTCAACGGAGCCTTCAATACGACTGTGGCCCCCTGGAGAGTGGAGCCGGTGTCAACATCAGTGATGGTAAAATCACTCGCAACAACTCTCACGGGATCATTAACAGGATTAAATGTAACCGCATAATTATTCCCCAATGTTCCCGGACCACCAGCATCCACAACCGGTGCATCGTTAACACCTGTCGTAACATTAATTACGCCTACAGTGCCGGAATTTACAGCAACAGCTCCATTAAACGATGCATAAGAGAGTGTTGCCGGGGCGGCAGTGGCAGAGGGAACAAAATAGACAAGTTGCTGGGCAAGCCAGGGAGCCAGCGCACCTGCAACTTTTTCTGTGAGCGTCATGGTAGAATATCCGGTCAGCGCATCAACCACAATCGCAACACCTACGTTATTCGGTGTCAAAGCTAATGGAATAGAGGCGGTCAAAGAACCTTCCGTCACACGCAAAACGAGCTTATTTGCACCACTGGCGAGCAACAATGCAAGATCGGTAAGAACAAGCTTCCGATCTTCATTAACACTAATAGGATACGGCATAAATCCCCTTATTTTTATATTCTGGTAAGTAATTTCCCCAAAAGCTCAACTTCGAGAAAACGATTGACGGATAACAGGGCTCCAACATCCCTCTATTTTTTTACGAACAACTTTGATTCAAGACGAAAAAAACGTTAAAATATATCAAAACACAGCCATAAATACTTTCAGAATCACTAATATCATAAACCCCGTTATGGTGTCTTATGAAAGATACATCAATAAATAAATCTTTACCATAACTATTTTTTTCGTAAACAGATAGTTTACGAAAAAAATAACGTATAATGCGCTTCTTTTACGTTATTTGTTGGCAGCCAGGATAATCCAAAGGTACTGTTTTTCTCTGAAAGCCGCACGAAACAGGTCAGTGTACCAGATTTGCAAGTCTCTTATTTAATTGACTACTTTTTCGGTATCGATATTTCAGACATCTTCATTTCATGGTATAGTTTTTTTCAATGGCCACTTCAGAACTTCCCTCCGCCATGACATTCGCTCTCAAATTGCTCAGCCTGCGTAATCACAGCCACGATGAGCTTGAGCGGAAACTTATGAAAAAGGGATATACTGCGGAGAGAATCAGGCCCGTACTGGACAAGCTTACTACAGAGGGCATACTGGATGACAAGGTGTTCAGTATGGAGCTGATCAGAAGCCGCTCAAGACGAAAACCATCGGGAAAATTGGCACTCTGTTCCGAGCTTAAAAAAAGAGGGATTTCCAACACCATCATTGAAGAGCTTCTTCATGAGTATCAAAGCGTCGAACTATGCCATAAAGCCGCAGAAAAAAAAATCAGTTCACTGCATGGAGGAGCTAAAAACGAGCAAAGGAAAAAGCTTGAACTCTTCCTCCGTAACCGGGGATTTGGATGGCAGGAGATTCAGGTGGTACTCAAGCGTTTTTTTGAGTATGATCAGCATGATAACGACCCCTGTTAAGGAAGCTCCCCGTGAACAAGTGAACCAATTTTTTCGCCGCGCAGCAGCCTGG
The DNA here is from genome assembly GCA_903866255.1 of uncultured Chlorobiaceae bacterium. Lineage (GTDB taxonomy): Bacteria > Bacteroidota > Chlorobiia > Chlorobiales > Chlorobiaceae > Chlorobium. Next base: position 14,283 of record CAIPMW010000008.1, read on the forward strand.
TAAAGTTCCCCTTTTCGTTCATGTTCATGATCATGATCGGCAAGGCATTCTCGCGACAAAGCGTTATTGCCGTCATATCCATAACCCGCAGGTTTTTCCGTATGACATCCAGATAAGAGATATCCGAAAAAAAATGAGCATTTGAATTTTTTTCAGGATCGGAGTCGTAGATACCATCAACCCTGGTACCTTTAACAATAATATCAGCCTGAATCTCAATGGCCCTCAGAGAGGCTGCCGTATCTGTTGTAAAATATGGGTTGCCTGTTCCTGCCCCGAAAATGACAACACGCCCTTTTTCAAGATGACGAACAGCGCGACGCCTGATATACGGCTCGGCCATCTGCTCCATTTTTATGGCTGTCTGAAGACGGGTAAATACCCCTTTGCGCTCCAGTGCATCCTGAAAAGCCAATGAATTGATCACTGTTGCCAGCATACCCATATAGTCGGCCTGAACACGATCCATATTAGCCGCAGCCTCCGACATACCCCGGAAAATATTGCCTCCGCCAATAACCAGAGCAATCTGAGCGCCCATATCCCTCGCCTCTTTTATCTCCTCCGCATAACGCTCCAGCATTTCAGAATTAATACCATAGCCATCATCACCGGCCAGTGCTTCACCACTCAATTTCAGCAGGACTCGCTTGTACTGGAGCATATCATTATCCTTACAAACAAATGGTTAACAAGAAACAAGCATCAAGAAAAGTATCAATCAACAAACCCTGCAACAGAGCAACAGGGTATGAATTCATGTTCATGAATTCCTTCACAAACCAGAGCTTCGAGGAATATGTCCTCAATCGATTAAAAAAAAAGCCTCGAACAACGAGGCTTTTTTCTTCTTATTCTCCTAACTGATAACGAACAAATCCAATCACATCAACCTTCGCCAGATGCTTTTTTCGACAGTCGCCCAGCACACCTGAGACCTTTGCCTTGTCATCCTTGATAAAAGCCTGCTCCGTGAGCACAACGTCCTGATAATATTTCTCAAGCCTGCCAAGAACAATCCTGTCGACAAACTCCTCCTTTTTACCCTGTTCGAGAGCCTGCTGACGATAGATTTCGGACTCTTTTGCAATATAATCGGCTGGCACACAGGAGCGATCAACAACAATCGGCGCGGCAGCGGCTACCTGCATGGCAAGATCTTTTGCCAAATCCTTTATAACCTCTGGTTTATCAGTATTGATATGAATAACAGCGCCAAGCTTTGCGCCAGGATGAATGTAACCTTCGACAAGCCCATCAGGGGCATCATAAAAAGCAAGGCGTCTGAGATTAATCTTTTCACCCAGTTTGCCGGTCATGGTCTTCATGGCATCATCCACAGTTTCGCCGCTATAAGCCTCTCCAAGCGTGAGCGCCAGAAGCGCTTCGGTCGAAGTGGTGCGGTTGGCAAGTGCAAGATCGCCAAGCGCTGCCGTAAAGCCTGTGAAATCCTCGCCACGTGCAACAAAATCAGTCTCACAGTTCAATTCAAGAATAACAGCACTCTTGTGATCTGCTGTTACCTTGATAATGACCATCCCCTCTTTGGCATCCCTGTCTGCACGCTTGGCCGCCAAAGCTGCACCTTTCTTGCGCAGATAATCGATAGCCTGCTCAATATCCCCACCTGTTTCATCAAGGGCTTTCTTGCAATCCATCATCCCTGCACCTGTTATATCACGAAGATTTTTTACATCTTTTGCTGAAGTCTGGCTCATTGAAATTTTACTCTTATTATTATGTAACGGTGATTATTCGCTGATCTCCTCTTTTTCGACATCCACCTCCACTTCATCCATCTCGGCAAGCACCTCATTTTCAACCTTCAGCTCACGTGCCTTGATAACGGTATCAGCAACGGCCTTGACCATAAGCTGAATTGAACGAATGGCATCATCATTTGCCGGAATAACATAATCGACCAACTCAGGATCGCAGTTGGTATCAACCATCGCGATAATCGGAATACCGAGCGAACGAGCCTCTTTGATAGCAATATGCTCTTTCTTGATATCAACGATAAAGAGTGCTGCCGGAAGCCTTGTCATCGTGGCAATGCCGCCAAGAATCCTCATAAGCTTCTCCTTCTCTCGACCAAGCATGAGACGTTCTTTCTTGGTAATCATATCATAAGTGCCGTCAGTAGCCATCCTGTCAATAGAGTTCATGCGTCTGATGCTTTGACGGATAGTCTGGAAGTTGGTGAGCATACCGCCCAGCCAGCGTTCACAAACATAGGGCATACCTGCACGCCCGGCCTGCTCGGCAATGATATGCTTGGCCTGTTTTTTGGTGCCTACAAACATGATCTCCCTGCCAGTCTGCGCAATAGCTTCGAGAGCCTTGAGCGCATCATCGGCAAGCACAACAGTCTTCTGGAGATCAATAATGTGGACACCGTTTTTTTCCATAAAAATGTACGGCTTCATTTTCGGACACCAGCGACGTGCCAGGTGACCAAAGTGAACTCCTGCACGGAGGAGCTCTTCAAGCTGAAAATGTGACATGGCGACTTTCCTTTTGTGATTTAGTTTTTCCTCTACCGTGACACTACTGACCGGTATCCGGCGCAGGGCGCCAGACACTTCCGGAAAGCTTCGTCTGAACTGCAATACTCAGACTGTCATGATATGTGACGTTGTGTTCTGAAATTGTACAATACAAACAAGAGTGCGCCAGATTAACGTTTTGAGAACTGGAAACGTTTGCGGGCTTTCTTTCGTCCAAATTTTTTGCGTTCAACCATTCGGGGATCTCTGGTCAACAGCTTCTCCGTTTTAAGGATGGCGCGGGCAGCTTCATCAAATTCGGTCAGGGCACGGGCAATGGCAAGGCTGACCGCTCCGGACTGGCCGCTGATACCACCACCCTGAACATTTACCCTGATATCAAATTCTTCCGATTTTTCGGTAATCACAAGCGGTCGGAGTGCCTGCTGGCGCTTGAATTCATCCTTGAAATACTCTTCAACCGGCTTTTTGTTGATAATAACCCTACCTTTTCCCGGAGTCATAAAGGCTCTGGCCACGGCAGTTTTACGGCGACCTACTGTATCAATTACCTCTTTCATTCCCAATGCTTTAATAATTTAGTTTACCTTCATTTCAACTGGTGACTGCGAAATATGCGGATGACTTGCACCAGGATAGACTTTGAGTTTTCTGAAGAGCTGACGACCAAGATTGTTATGCGGCAGCATTCCCCACACTGCATTCTCAACAATTCTTTCCGGCTTTTTCTTCAGCAAATCTTTAACATGGTCAACCTTTACACCGCCAGGGTAATGAGAGTGTGAAAAGTAGCTCTTCTGCTCCTGTTTTTTGCCGGTAAGTAAAACTTTTTCCGCATTGGTTACCACAATAAAGTCGCCAGTGTCGATATGTGGAGTGAACTGTGGCTTGTGCTTGCCCCTCAATACTATTGCAATTTCAGAAGCCATTCTGCCCAATACCTGACCCTCGGCATCAATCACATACCATTTGCGGTCAACTTCTGCAGGCTTGGCCGAATATGTTTTAAAACTTAACGTCTTGCTCATGCTCTTACTATGGATTAACTGGACTTATTGCGAAAAATAAAGTTCGTCAATGTAAATTATTCCGCTTAATTCTACAAATTATACCTTTCAAGTCCGAAAATGATGTGAAGTAATATCTTCTTATGGATGGCACTCTGGCATGAAAACAATAAAAAAGCCAGCCCCGAGGCTGGCTTTTTTATTGGAATTATAACGTGCTGAGCGTTGATTAATACATGCCGCCCATACCACCCATTCCACCTTGAGGCATTGCCGGCATATCGGCTTTATCTTCCTTGATGTCAGTAATAGCAGCTTCGGTGGTCAAAAGAATACCGGCAACCGATGCAGCGTTCTCAAGAGCGCTTCTGGTCACCTTGGTAGGATCAACAACACCTGCATCAACCAGGTTTTCGTATACTTCAGTTCTGGCATTGAAACCAAAATCACCGGTTCCTGCCTTCACCTTCTCAAGCACAACAGCACCGTCGGTGGTGCCTGTGTTGGCAACAATCTGGCGAAGTGGCTCTTCGAGTGCACGGCGGATAATTTCAATACCGGTCTTCTGATCTTCATTGTCTGCAACAGCTCTGTCAAGACCCTTGATCGCACGGATCAGGGCAACACCGCCACCGACAACAATACCTTCCTGCACAGCAGCGCGGGTAGCGTGCAGCGCATCTTCAACACGGGCCTTCTTCTCTTTCATCTCAACTTCTGTGGATGCGCCAATGTTCAGCACAGCAACACCACCTGAAAGCTTGGCAAGACGCTCCTGAAGCTTTTCGGTATCGTAATCAGAGGTTGATTTTTCGACCTGTCCCTTGATCTCGTTAATGCGGGCCTTGATCTCTTCGGCAGTGCCTTTGCCCTCAACAATCGTGGTATTATCCTTGTCGATAGTGACGTGGCCAGCCTGACCAAGGTAGTTGATGGTGGTATTTTCGAGTTTGTAGCCCTTCTCTTCGGAGATAACCGTACCACCGGTGAGAATTGCGATATCTTCAAGCATGGCCTTGCGGCGATCGCCAAAGCCCGGAGCCTTGACTGCACAGACGCGCAGGGTACCACGCAGCTTGTTCACCACAAGCGTTGCAAGAGCTTCGCCTTCTATGTCTTCTGAAATGATCAAAAGAGGACGACCAGACTGTGCTGATTTTTCAAGAATCGGGAGCAGCTCCTTCATGTTGCTGATCTTCTTGTCGTGGATCAGAATCAGCGGATCTTCAAGCTCAGCTTCCATCGTCTCAGAGTTGGTCACGAAATAAGGCGAGAGGTAGCCACGGTCAAACTGCATACCCTCAACAACCTTCAGCTCGGTCTCCATTCCCTTTGCTTCTTCAACGGTGATGACACCATCTTTTCCAACCTTCTCCATCGCTTCGGCAATCAGTTCACCGATTTCAGGATCGTTGTTTGCAGAGATGGTTCCAACCTGGGCAATCTCTTTTTTCCCGGAGATGCTGCGGCTGATGTTTCTCAACTCCTGAACAACCTCTTTCACGGCGCGATCAATACCTCTCTTCAGGTCAATCGGACGAGCACCGGCGGTGACGTTCTTCAACCCTTCACGGTATATAGCCTGGGCCAGGACGGTGGCTGTGGTTGTGCCATCACCCGCGACATCGCTGGTTTTGGATGCAACTTCACGCACCATCTGAGCGCCCATGTTCTCTACTGCATCAGAGAGTTCAATCTCTTTAGCAACGGTCACACCATCCTTGGTTGAGGTTGGAGCACCAAATTTTTTGTCAATCAGAACATTACGTCCGGCAGGTCCGAGGGTAACTTTTACAGCATTGGCCAGTTTATCCACGCCAACTTTAAGCCTCGCCCTGGCTTCGGTATCATAAAGAATATCTTTTGCAGTCATTGTACTGTTCTCCTCCAATAAGGTTTTAAAAGGTTCGTAACTATTAAAGAATGGCGAAAATATCCGACTCACGCATGATGAGGTAATCCTCACCTTCCACGCTCACTTCCGTGCCGGAATATTTGCCGTAAAGCACTTTGTCGCCAGCCTTCACCTGCATTTCAAGCAGTTGACCGCTATCAGCAACTTTACCTGCACCTACGGCTACAACTTCACCATACTGGGGTTTCTCTTTCCCGGTATCAGGAATGTAAAGACCACCTTTGGTTTTTTCTTCCGCCGCTGCTGGCTTAACAATAACTCGATCAGCTAAGGGTTTCAAGTTCATTGTCTTCTCTCGTTTGGGTTTTTGATTGAATAGTAAGATACTACGGTAAACAAGTTATATCACTTTTAGCACTCGAACACATAGAGTGCTAAATTGATTTTCAATAATAAGAAAAATTTTATCTCATCCAAACATTTTCTTGCTGGATGAACAGAATTTTTCACTCTCCCGATAGAGACCATGAACCAGACACTCTGCTGCACCATTGGCAAGGTCGCCACGGAAAAACTGGCAAGCATCCACTCAAAAATGCAGGATGATACGGCAACTGCTGACGATCGATTACTGGCTGTTTACCTGGAGGAAATCACCGCGCTTGCAAAAAACCGCATCTCGGTTGCTTCAAACGAAACCGAGCATAACAAGGGCGGTGACGTATGGGTTGAACGCACTCATGGTCATTTTCCGCACATCAGGCTGCATGGCGGCGCACTGGAAGACGATCCGCTTGTCTGAACCTTGATTCTCCTGATTTTCATGATGGCTTGATTCTTGAGTTACGCAAATCAAGCCAATCCTTGAATCCTTTAATCAAGGTTCAAGACACTTTGCAGCATCAGCCCAGAATCCTTTAATCATGGTTCAAGACAAGCTGCTTGATATACCTCCCCGTCAGCGACTCATCGCAAAGCGCAATCTCTTCGGGTGTCCCTTCAGCCACAATGGAACCACCCCTGTCTCCAGCGCCAGGCCCGAGATCAATAACCCAGTCTGCCTGTTTGATGATATCCGGGTTATGTTCAATAACAACAAGAGTGTTATTTTGCTCAAGGAGCTTCTCAAAACAGAGAATCAGTTTGTTGATATCCTCAAAATGGAGCCCTGTAGTGGGTTCATCAAAGATAAACAGCGTGTGTGCAGTATCGGCATGAGCGATAAAACTGGCCAGTTTAAGGCGCTGCGCCTCTCCACCAGAAAGCGTGCTCGACGACTGACCAAGCCTGATATAACCAAGCCCCACCTCATCAAGCACCATCAGTTTTTTAACAACGCCTTTCTCTTTGCTGAAAAAGCTGATTGCCTCCTCTACCGTCATCTCCAGCACCTCCGCAATGGAGTTGCCCCCATACTTCACCGCAAGAGCCTCTGACTTATATCGAAGGCCACCACAATCCTCACAGACTGCTTCAATATCAGCAAGAAACTGCATTTCAATATGTACACTTCCTTCGCCCGCACAAGTTTCACAGCGACCACCTGGAATATTGAAAGAAAAATAGCCTGCCTTCAGTCTCCGTTGCTGTGCATCCGGTGTTTGTGCAAAAAGGTTACGGATATCATCAAATATTTTCAGATAGGTGACAGGGTTGCTCCGACTTGATTTTCCAATGGGAGACTGGTCAACATGCTCAACGCGATCAACAAGCCATGCGCCTTTCATTGAGCGATGGGCACCAACACTCTCTTTTGTCCCGGCTTTTGCGCGTGAAATTCCCTTGTTGAGAATATCGTTGACCAGCGTGGACTTGCCCGAGCCACTCACTCCAGTCACACAGGTCATGACGCTCAGAGGGAAGCGCACATTTATATTCTTCAGGTTGTTCTGCATCGCGCCAGTAATCTCGATACAACAGGTTAAATCGACCGTTCTGCGACACTGTGGCACCGCAATCTCTTTCTTGCCATTCATATATTGTGCGGTAAGCGACATACCCGTCTCCCTCATCTCTGCAACCGAACCATGAAAAACCACCTCTCCTCCAAGACGCCCTGCATAAGGACCGAGATCAATGACTTCATCAGCCGCTTCAATAATTTCACGGTCATGCTCAACAACCACCACCGTATTTCCAAGATCGCGCAACTTCCTGAGCAGCGTAATAAGACGAGCTGAATCGCTTTGGTGGAGACCTATGCTTGGTTCATCCAGAATATAGATTGCTCCGACCAGAGGAGAGCCAAGAGAGGTGGAAAGATTAATGCGCTGAAACTCGCCACCACTGAGCGTGTGGGTCAGGCGGTCAAGAGAGAGATAGTTCAGGCCAACATCAAGCAGATAACCAAGACGCTTGACGATCTCCTGCAAAATAACTTCAGCCACTTTTCGATCAAAAGGTGAAATATCGAGATTCCGAAAAAAATCCGAAGCCTCGGCAATGTTCATGCGCGACACTTCAGCAATATCGCGGCCTGAGACCCTCACAAGCCGGGCATCAGGGTTGAGACGGCTCCCCTCACAATCAGGACAGACAGCATATCCCCGATACCGACTCAAAAAGACCCTGTAGTGCATCTTGTACCCGGCCTCTTTTTCTATCTCGGCAAAAAAAGCACGAATCCCCTTATAGCGCCCATCCGCCATACCCTTCCAGATCATCTCTTTTTGCGCATAAGAGAGCTTTTCATAAGGCACGCGGATCGGAACACCCATATCATCGGCGTACGTAAAAAGCTCCATGAGATTCCAACGGTATTTTTCAGAGTTCCAACAGGCAATAGCACCCTCTTCAAGTGTGAGCGATTTGTCAGGAACAACGGCATCCTCATCAATACCGGCAATACGCCCGAATCCCTGGCAGGTTGTGCATGCGCCGATGGGAGAATTAAAGGCAAAAAGTTGTGGCGATGGCTCCTGATATTCAATCCCGTTCAGCTCAAGCCGATCACTGAAAAGATAGCTTTTACCTCCGACAACCTTCAACACCGCATATCCGCCAGATTCATTAAAACAGCTCTCCGCCGCTTGCGACACACGGCTGAACACCTTTTCATCCTTCCGCGCCACAAAACGGTCAACCAGCACGAGCAGCGCAGCCCGATCAATGGAAGGCATCTCCAGCACCCGCTTGCATGCAGCTTGCTGGTTGAGATCAAGAATCTCCTCTCCGGCAACCACTCTGAAAAAACCTTTTTTCAGGAGACTTGCTATCTCATCCTGCACGGAGCAACTATGGTGTCCGGCATCCTGATGGGCGGGAAAGAAAAAACCGGCATAAAATTTTGTCCCCTCCTCAAAAAATCCGGCCTGCAAACTCATATCATCAGGGGTGTGCTTGAGTACAAGCTCATTGGTATCACGAGAGTAGATTTTACCAATACGAGCATATAACAGACGGAGATAGTCATAGATTTCCGAGACGGTACCAACCGTTGAACGCGGATTTTTTGGAATGGGTTTCTGCTCTATGGCAATGGCCGGGGCAATCCCTTCAACACTGTCAATATCAGGCCGGGGCATTCGTTCAAGAAACTGCCGCACATAAGCAGAGAGTGACTCCACATACCGGCGATGGCCTTCAGCATAGAGCGTATCGAAGGCAAGACTTGATTTACCAGACCCACTCACCCCCGTTAACACAACAAACTTGTTTCGGGGAATACAAACTGAAATATTCCTGAGATTATGAGTATTAATTCCCTTGAAAACTATATCCGGCAAACTTGTTTGACTGACTGCAAAATTACCTGGTCTGTTACTGGTCATATCAATTGAAATATCATCTTGTTTTTTTATACGATCAGATAGTCACTTACCCATCTGCTGCAAAAGTGAGTGTATGGTGGTTGATTCCAAAAGTTGTTGTATAGTATTCTGCAACGTGCCCATATATCCCCTGTGGTGACAGGATGAAAAAACTTCACAACGATCCCTGTTGACACCACATCGAACCAGATGAGGCTTCCCCTCAATGGCTACAGCAACATCAGCAACGGTTATGTCGTGCGTCGTCCTGCACAACATATATCCTCCCTTGACACCCTGGACAGAATTTGCAATACCAGACCTTTTGAGACTCTGCAATGCCTTGGAGAGAAACTCCTGTGAAAAGCCAATATCGTCAGCCATCTCCTTGACCGTTACGACTCGACCGAGACCCTTTGTTGCAAGGTAGGTAACGGCGTGCAGCCCATATTCAAATTTTCTGGAAACCTGAAGCATAATATGAACCATTAAATCTTTTCTGAAACCGGATAAATTTAACCCTATTATTCTTATTAACCAATATTTATATATTGATTCAGGCCAGATTTTCGGATAGACAGGTTTTTACCATCATTGAACATTTTACCGATTTTCCAATCATGAGCAGAACAGTCAAAGATCAATACTTTCAATGGCAATTGTCCGCTGACACAGTAGCAAAAATCAGATATCAGGAGTATGGTGACGATAATCCGGAAAGAGTCCCAATACTGTTTCTTCACGGTTATGGCGGAATGATTGAGCACTGGAATCTGAATATTCCCCAGTTTGCACACCGATATAAAATTTATGCAATGGATTTGATCGGATTCGGAAAATCACAAAAACCAAATGTCCGATACTCTCTGGAACTCTTTGCCTCACAGATTGAGACCTTTCTCTATCTGAAAAACATCGATTCTGTCATTATTGTTGGCCATTCGATGGGCGCGGCAAGCGCCATCTACTTTGCGCATCATCGTCCTGAAAAGATAAAAGCGCTCATACTGGCAAACCCGTCCGGACTTTTTGGTGATACGATGGATGGCATGACCAGCATATTTTTTGGACTGGTGGCCTCCCCGTTCATCGGAGAGATGCTGTTCACTGCTTTCGCCAACCCCGTCGCTGTAGGCCAAAGCCTTACGCCGACATATTTCAATCAGCAAAAGGTTGATGACGTACTCATCAACCAGTTTACCCAGCCACTGCAAGACAGGGGCGCCCAATACTCTTATCTCTCCCCTTCAAAAAGACCTCTCGATTTCAGGCTTGATCATCTGGACAAACCATGCAACTACAAAGGAGCTGCATTTCTGGTCTGGGGTGCTGAAGATGTTGCCCTCCCGCCACACAAAATTATCCCGGAATTTCAGGAGCTTTTGCCACAGGCGGGCGCATACATTATCCCCAAAGCATCGCACTGCATCCACCATGATGCCGATGAAGGGTTTAACAAACGACTGGCAATGATTCTTGACCTGATTGATGACAAAAAGTAGTACCGATTGCTACAGGGCTTTCAGGCCTATCTGGAAGGCGTAGCCTTTGAAGACGCCGGAAGGCACCCACTGAAAGCCCATCTGCCAGCAATGCAGATCACGATGAAGCTGAAGCATCGGAAAAATAACTTTTCCATTTCCAAGATCATACCCTGTATTCACGCCTGTCTGCCAATTTTTTGACCATGCCACTTTCGCTGAAACATTGAGCAACTTGTCATAAGTGCTCGCCAGTGGGTTACTTTTATCAGTTTGCATCAAAAAAGAGAATCGAAGTTGCCAGTCACCGGTCGTAAAAGGTTCATGAAACAGTGCATAATCAGAATAAGAGTCAAAAGGCGATGCATGGGTTGATGCAAAAGAGGCAACAGAACCAGCCTGTCGACTACCCTGCATACTCAGACTCATGTTCATAAATCCTTTAACAAAACGCAACGGAGCGTTTCCATCGTCACTGTTGTAGCGGTTCACCCTGATGCCGGTGACCGGATGATAACTGTAAAAATCATACATTGCACCTCCACTCAAAAGAAAGTTTGGCATCAGCACATTGCTCGTTGTGACAACGGTCAGCGGCGCCAGACGAAAAGCATCAACTGCGCCATTAAAGGCTGTGGATGCTGTCAATGAGAGTAGCTGAACCGTACGCTCCCCATCAGCCACATTACCCTCTTCGGCATCAGACGAAGCTTTGAATTTACCATGAAACAGGTTTTTCAGAGTAATACCAATCGTACTTTGCCCTGCTGGAACGCCGGTAAACTTTGTCGCCTCAAAGCTGTTGAAGAGCGTTGCATTCGGCCAGTCATAGGCATTGCCCGATGCTGCACCATACCAATGACCGGAAAATGGAGAATTCCAGGTATAGCTGATGACAGGAATAAAGGTATGACGCAACGACTTCAGCCCAATACTCTGTTCAAACAAACCTGTGCCAAGAGTACCATAAAGCCGTGTTCCAGCATCCACAGAGAAAACCGTCGTAGAAAAAGGGCTCTCTTCACCATCCATTCGCAGAGAGTGTATGGAGGTGATGGATGGATTGATATTGAGATGATGAAACAGTGTGGATTGCATCCTTAATGGCAACAGCAGTCTCGTACCGCTATACCCGCTCCCCGATGCCTGTTGCACACTCTGAAAACTTATCCCCTGCGTAAACAATGCCTTATAACCATCAGCAAACTCCCGATAATACCCAAGTTCCCCGTGGGCATATCCCCGATAGCCTGAAGATGAGACGCTGTTCACCGAAAGGGATTCAACAGCAAGAGATGCGCCGGTTGTTATTGATACTGCCGATCTCCAGCTCTCATCCTCCCGGGAAAAACCGGAACGAAAAGGATAGAGACGGTTCTGATAAAAGGCTGCCTCGGTACTTTGACGATCATTGTGGTTGCGCAGATCAGAGGAGCGATTACTGGTTGCGGCAAGAATGCTGTTCTCATCATGAAAGCTCTTTACCAGAGATGCTCGTGAATTGGTTTGTTCAGTCAAAACAGTCTCCACATTCATCGCATTCAAATCGTCGTGACGTTTACCGCCCTGAAGCTGAACAGCAACATCCAACTGTGATGATGCATCAAGAACCTGATGGTGAACAATATTGGCATTCCACTCAGACGAGAGTGGCAGAGTAGCATCCACGACATAGCGCTTGTACTCCCCGTCGATCTGCCCCGATATGGTATCCCGTTTTGTATATCGATACCTCTCCCCAAGTCGCCAACTCCCGTTCAGGGCGATATCTCCCGCTGCCCTGAGATCGGAGTAATCATTTATGGCCCAGTAATAGCCAAGATTCGACAAAGCAAGACTGTGCGAGTAACTCGAAAGCGTGGGCATAAGAAAACCCGACGTCCTTTCACGTTTGGACGGGAAGCTCATACCGGGAAGAGCCATAACCGGTATGGCAGGAAGGCGCACCGAAAAGATCTCGGGCCTGATATACATATAAAGCGGCTTTGCCCTGATACCTCTATCGGGATTAAACGTGATGAACGGGGAGGAGAACCAGTAATGCGGCTCAATCTCATCACAGGTGGTAAAGGCACCGTCCCTGACAACCATATCACCATTTTCAAGCCTGGAAACCTGAGCCCCCTTAAATTTGACAACCCCTGAAGAGGATGAAATATTTGTCGTCTCTCCCCTTCTGGTTTGAAAATTATAGGTCATCGTTTCGGAAAGAAAGCTCCCCTGCCTGTCACTGAACATCGCTGGTTCTGCAACCGCTTTTGAAGAGTCTACGGTACCAAAAGCACGCAACAGGGAGGTAGTGCCATCAATGACTATTTTTGGAGCCTTGACACTGATGTCATCGTAATTGATCCTCGCTTTACCCCGGAGTTCCATGCTCCTGCGATCAAAATTATAGACAACTGAATCCTTTGCCGTAAAGAGGACAACACTTTTCATGGTGCTCCGCTCTTCCTGCCTGTCGGCAGCATACAAAACCCTCTGAAAAACAAGGGTCAAGAGCAGCATAACGATGCTCGAAACAGGCAGAAATAAGGATTTTCGCTTGATAAACGTCAATGCAGTAATGTTCCCCAACAGTATTGTGGCAGCCGCTGATAAAAGTTTCAGAATATATTATTTTATTGTCCCATGATAATTGTTTTTACAGACACTCTTTTTGCCTTTTCGTTCCATGAAGCCAACACCATATTGCGCTCCCGATGCAACCGGACATTTCGGCAATTTCGGAGGGAAATTTATACCGGAAACACTCATAAAAAATGCTGCCGATCTCGAAGCAGAATACCTCAGGGCAAAAAGTGATCCAAGCTTCCGCTCAACACTTGACCAGCTCCTTCGCGACTATGTTGGCAGACCAACGCCACTCTATCATGCTGAGCGGCTGAGCAAAACACTGGAAGGGGCACAGATTTATCTCAAACGGGAAGATCTCTGCCATACCGGCGCCCATAAAATAAACAATGCCCTCGGCCAGGTACTCCTTGCCCGACGTATGGGTAAAAAACGGGTTATTGCTGAAACCGGCGCTGGCCAGCATGGGGTAGCGACAGCAACTGTCTGCGCACTTTTTGATCTTGAGTGCATCATCTATATGGGCGAGGAAGACATCCGGCGACAGGCACCCAATGTTGCACGAATGAAACTTCTTGGGGCTGAGGTGTGCGCTGTCGGCAACGGCTCAAAAACTTTGAAAGATGCCACCAGCGAAGCAATCCGCGACTGGATGCATGACCCCGAAGAGACCTTTTACATCATCGGTTCAGTTGTCGGCATGCACCCCTATCCCATGATGGTTCGGGATTTTCAGGCGATCATCGGCCAGGAGACTCGTTCGCAGATTATTGCGCAGACAGGAAAACTTCCTGATGTGATAACGGCATGTATCGGAGGCGGAAGCAATGCCATCGGCATGTTTTATGAGTTTCTGAAAGATGCTGAACAGATCGAACTGATTGGAGTTGAAGCCGCTGGCGAGGGGCTTCAGGGGCGACACGCGGCCTCACTGACTCTTGGCACACCCGGGGTACTTCATGGAGCCATGACAAAGCTCCTGCAGAATGAAGATGGGCAGGTACAGGAGGCACACTCCATCTCTGCTGGCCTTGACTATCCCGGTGTCGGCCCTGAACACTGCTATCTGCAAGAACTGGGCATTGTCACCTACACCTCCGTCACTGACAGCGAAGCCCTTTCAGCTCTTGCAACACTGGCAAAAACAGAAGGGATCATCTGTGCGCTTGAATCCGCCCACGCCGTCCACTACGCCATCAAGAGAGCCCCCGGTATGGCAAAAGATGCTATCCTTGTGGTCAATCTTTCAGGACGGGGAGATAAAGATATGGAGACCATTATCCGTGAGCTGGCACTGTAAAAAATAGTCTCCAGAGTTGCACAAGAAAAAAATATCTTTATATTTGTCCCTCATCAAGCGGGAATAGCTCAGTTGGTAGAGCACAACCTTGCCAAGGTTGGGGTCGCGAGTTCGAGTCTCGTTTCCCGCTCAAAGATTAAAAGCAGAAAAGCCTCCTTCAACAGGGGGCTTTTTCGTTTACGCTCAAGCTCTTGAAAGAAACGATACTGTTCAGCAACAAACGGCCTATGGAACCGAATCTTCTGGTCATCATCCCGCTCTTACTCCTCACCACTCTTGTCATTGGTATCGGCGCTGGTATGATCCTTGGCAGAAAAGCTCCATGGATTCCTCGAAAAATTGTTGCAATCGAGGCCTCAACTGTCAGTGGACGGGGAGCTTTTGCCCTGAAAAAGATCAGGGAAGGGGACATCATTGAACGCTGCCCGGCGCTTGAAGTTACCGATAAAGATATCGGCGGGGAACTTCTGAACTACGTCTTTTACGGCAAAACAGAGAACGCCCGTCTGGTGGCAATGGGCAATGGAATGCTTTTTAACCACTCATCCACACCAAATGTCGCCTATTATCGAGAGGAGACGTCACTCGGACCTGAGCTTGTTCTCTACGCCCTGCAGGATATCAGTAAAGGTGAAGAGCTCTTCTACTCCTATGGTGATGAGTGGTGGACGACAAGGCAATAGTTCTCAACTGCGGTTTGTGAGCATC
Source organism: uncultured Chlorobiaceae bacterium (assembly GCA_903866255.1). Taxonomy (GTDB): domain Bacteria; phylum Bacteroidota; class Chlorobiia; order Chlorobiales; family Chlorobiaceae; genus Chlorobium. Next base: position 29,467 of record CAIPMW010000008.1, read on the forward strand.
CGCTTTCTGGCATGCGGCCGCCGCCAACTGCGAAATTATGCCCATTGATGCCATCGCTATCACCAACCAGCGAGAAACAACCCTCGTCCAGAATAAAAGAAGCAACTTTTTCAAGAATAACCTCTTCCGCAAATTCAGCAATTCATTTATTCAATTTTACCTGTTATTTTCCGTCACCCACTGTTTTTCAACCTATAAGCCAGGAAGTGTGAGCGATTTGCGTACTACCAGAAATTCAGGACAGCCGCAAGAGAGTGGTGAGTTCCAAACACCACTCAATGTGCGCAAGCTGGTGCAAGCCCGCCCGATGCCCGCTGAGAGTCTGTCGAAGCTGGCGCTGATTATACGGTTTCTTAAACCGGTCACCTGGATTCCGGTTATCTGGAGTTTTTTGTGTGGCGCCGTAGCAAGTGGCGCGTTTGGATGGGCGGATCTACCCGGCATGAAGTTCATTCTTGGCATGTTGCTGACCGGCCCGCTGGCCAGTGGTACCTGCCAGATGCTGAACGACTATTTTGACCGTGATCTTGATGAGATCAACGAACCCAATCGCCCGATACCCGGCGGAGCAATATCATTGAAAAACGCCACCATCCTCATTGCCCTATGGTCGGTTCTATCGGTCATCACCGGCTACCTGATTCATCCACTGATTGGCTTTTACGTGATCATAGGTATTATCAATGCACATCTCTACAGCGCTAACCCTGTGAAGCTGAAAAAGCGACTCTGGGCAGGCAATATCATTGTGGCAGTCTCCTATCTTATCATCCCCTGGATGGCGGGAGTGATCGCTTATAATCCAGCTTTTTCCCTCTCTTCGCTGCAACCATCACTGATTGTTGCTGCCCTTTTTACCCTTTCCAGCACCGGCACCATGACCATCAACGATTTCAAATCTATTGAGGGAGACCGACAGGTTGGCATCAGAACATTGCCGGTGGTTTTCGGTGAAACCAATGCTGCCATAATTGCTGCGGTGCTGATTAATGCTGGCCAGATTCTTGCCGCCCTCTATATGTGCATGATCGGGCAATCCACATACGGGATAGTGGTTGGTGCGCTCGTTATTCCGCAATTCCTGTTGCAGTTTTCTCTGGTCAAATCACCGGCCACCATGGATGTGCGCTATAACGCCATCGCCCAGAACTTTCTGGTTGCAGGCATGCTTGTCTGTGCGTTTGCAATCAGAAGCGCAAGACCATGAGATTCAGTTACACGCCTGGCATCTCGGTTATTCTGCCCACCTTTAACCGGGCAGCGCATCTTGAAAACGCAGTAAAGAGTGTTATTGCCCAGACATTCAGCAACTGGGAACTCATTGTTGTCGATGATGGCAGTACAGACAACAGCGTCGAAATAATCGAACCATTTCTTGAACATCACCCTAACATCCGGTATATGAAGCATAAAAACCGGAACGTCGCCCTCTCCAGAAATGCGGGAATACAGGCTTCATTTGGACGATATATCACCTTTCTCGACAGTGACGACCATTATCTGGAGAGCCATCTGGCATCAAGAATCGCACTCATGGAGGCAATGCCTGATGTTGACCTGTTCTCTGGAGGCTTTCTCTGTGATGAAACAATTATGGTGAAAAACTGTCGGGATATCACTCAACTTATCCACATTCGTGAGTGCGTCCTTGGTGGAACTTTCTTTGGTAAAAGAGAGCTTTTTTTTGCTCTGGAAGGGTTCCGAAATCTTGATTATGCTGAAGATACTGACTTGTGGGAGAGAGCATCAACGATTTTTGCGGTGAAAAAGATAGACAACCCGAGAAGCTACGTTTACCAGCGCGCTAACGACAGCATTACCCTCAAACGTTAAGATGGCACTCCACACGCGTCTCCGTTTGTTGCGACGATAAGGAAATGCCTCCTGAAGCGCCTGAATGACCAGCGGCATTGCCGGTTCGTGCCACCGCTGAGGGTTTTTTTCCAGCCACAGCCCAACAACAGCGCACACCTGCCCCTGTGTAGTTCCCTCAGGAGTGGTAAACAGCCAGCAGTTACAGACATCGCAAACCCCTGCCACATACCCTCTGAAATCCCCGATATTGATGTCAACGGTTGCTTGACCACTGTCAAGCTTCCTGTACTCCCGCCACACACCAACAAGGTCATATCCGCTTATCATACCTTAAAGAAAAAGGAGGGGTTGGTAACAGACTGCACACAAACCTGTTGCCGATTGACAAACGATGTACACACTCCCGAAGCTGCTTCATCCTCAAAGCTAAAAACGTTTTTGATAGATGTGGCAGTAGGGTTGATGACCGGTTTTTGCGTAGTAGTCCTGATGGTAATCCTCTGCCGCCCAGAAAGTCCCTGCCTTTTCAACGGCTGTCACGACATGATATCCTTTACTCTTCAACTCCCCAATCAGCTTTTCGGCCACCATTTTCTGCTCTTCATCGGTATAAAAAATGGCAGAACGATACTGAGTGCCAATATCAGGCCCCTGCCGATTCATCTGTGTCGGATCATGAATCTCAAAAAAGAGTTTCGCAAGCGTCTCATAGCTGACCAGAGAAGCATCGAACTCAATCTCAACCGCTTCCGCATGCCCTGTTTTGCCACTGCAAACCTGCTTGTAGGCCGGATGCTCAACAAGCCCTCCCGTATAGCCCGATGTGACGGAGAGCACACCCTTGATTTTACTGAAATGGTACTCAACTCCCCAGAAACATCCGCCAGCAAAAATAGCCTTTTGCCTCACAGCAGAAGATGTCTGCTGCGGCAAAAAACTCAGGGAGAGTGAGTTAACACAATGACGAACATTTTTTTCCGTCAGCCCCTCTTTGAAAAAAACATGGCCAAGATGAGCGCCACACCTGGCACACACAATCTCCGTACGTCGTCCATCAGCATCAGGAACCTGCTTGACAGCGCCGGTAATGGCATCATCAAAGCTTGGCCAACCGGTACCTGAATCAAATTTATCAGAAGAGCTGAAAAGAGGTGCATCACACTGACGACAGAGATAGAGGCCAGCATCCTTGTTAAGATAATATTTTCCACTTCCGGGCATTTCAGTGCCTTTGTGCAGAATCACCCTCTTTTCGTCAGGTGTCAATTGATTATATCCCATAGCATTACATGATAAAATGAGAAACAGCACACACCAATGCAACATACCTGCAAAACATGGCTGAAAAAAGCTGCCTACCATACATGAGAAAGATTAACTCCATAAAAGGAGCTGGCAACTGCAGGTTGCATAAACCAATCTTTATATGGCTCAGTAAATAACAAACTGCTGCCTATTCCGATTGCAGCACCGGCAAGCACATCCCGGGTGTAGTGTCTTTTTGAATCTACCCTGCTATACCCTGCATAAGAGGCTGCAACATAAGCGGGAATACCGTAATTCCAACCGTATCGTTCACGGATAAACTCCGCTGCGGAGAACGAAATAGAGGTATGTCCCGATGGAAAGGAGTGATCTCCTCCATCAGGGCGAGTAGCAGGAATGGTATACTTCATCCCAAAAGTGAGGGCAAGCGTGAGGGCCTCTGATCTGGCAAGCTGCTTGAGCCCCTCCTTGTCACCCCGGGAAAGAGCAATACCAGCTCCGCTGACCGGCAACACAATCTGGAGAATATCGCCAACGCGTTCAACCCCATCACTGGCAACAGCCGCATTGCTGAACAGAAGAGAGAAAAGCAGCAGCGCCATGAACACTCTGCCACAAAAACAATGTGCCAACGTTCTCGCTTTAGTTACCTGATTCGTTCTATCCACATTTTCACCCCTTGAGATTAAAAAAATAACGATGAACAACGTTGCAAAAATGATTCTCAAACCCTATAATGCAGCTTCAAAATTATGGACAATTAGCTCAGTTGGTTAGAGCGTTCGCCTCACACGCGAGAGGTCAAAGGTTCGAGTCCTTTATTGTCCACACCCTGCCCTGCCTTCGTTGGCGAACCCCCTGCTCTCTTTACGCTGTTGTCATGACGCACAAGTAGTGAACAAGAATTGATCACTGTCGTACAGCAATATAAGCAAAACCGTTTCGGTTTTTCTATTTCAACGCCAAACCAATAGTTAAAAATCCACCCACTGCACACAACGTTCTCTCCTGTTCGGCTTCGGGACATATTTCAAGAATCAGCCATTTTCCGGAATGTGCAACATTGTCCGCACTGCAAGGTTCAACCCAGTGGCATCATTTTTCCCACAACCTCAGAGGCATAAAAAGATTGCTTCGGGTTGTGCATAAGCTCAAGAAATCGTTCCAGGAGAAAGGTTTGTCCCCCGGCCTTCAGAGTCAAATCTATTCTCCCCCTGTTGCTCACATCCTCGGCAATGATGTCCACCCAGAAGCCAACAAAGAAAGCAAAGAGCACGCTGGCGTAAAAGCCCTCGTAACGCTCAATGTGATTATTGGTGTAGTTATTATAGGCAATACTCGCAAAAAGGTGGCGGATAACAGACTCCAATTTTGTAACATCTCCGGTTTCGATAACATCAAGCAGCTCATCGTGGAGCAGCTCTTTTTCCGAAACGCTGATCATCGATTGCAGGATAGCGTCATTAAAACTAATCTGCACCTCCTTGTTGGGAAAACCCAGCTCATATCGAACTCCCGTACCCGACGGCATCAGGCGCTTTATGGTCAAATAGCCGCTCTGAAACAGAATCGTCTCCAGATTAAGATTTTCAATATCAAAGCTGTTGAGCAGAGACTTGTTGACGGACAGTCTCTCAAACCGGGGTATAAAATAGCTGCTCTTTTTGATCAGCTCAACCAGGAAACGCGGCGTACCGGTTTCAAACCAGTAATTGTCAAACTCATAATTGTTTTTGATAAAGAGCATGATATCAAAAGGGTTATAGACCTTGTCACCCAAAAAGTTATAGCCGTTGTACCACCGTTTGACCTGTTCCATATCCACACCTTCGAGATAGGGGGCAAACGTGGTGTCGAGGTCAAGCTGGGTGTAGCCGCAGACATTGCCAAAGGCAGGGTTGAGGCTGATGTCTTCAAGATTGTTCAGGCCGCTGAAAATCGACACTTTGGGGAATTTGCTCACCCCGGTGAGAAAGGCGAAGCGCAGGTACTCGTGATTCTCCTTGATCTTTGTGTAAAAGTCACGCATTCCATCACGGATGAGCAGGGCCTCAGGAATGTTCTCAATATTGTCCAGAATCGGTTTGTCGTACTCATCAATCAGGATGACCACCTTGTGATGATATTTCTCATAAGCTTTCTCGATTAATTCTGCGAAGAAGTGTTGTGGCCTGACTCTGTTTTAACACTTTAGCCCAAGTCGCTTCTCATTGGATTGGAGTATGAACAATAAATCCGCCTCCGGATCGGCTTTCGAGTGAATACCGCCACTAAAGCTGATTTTGATGACCGGATATTTCACCTCCCAGTTCCACTGCTCCTCAATCAGCAGACCCCGGAACAGCTCCCGATTTCCCTCAAATATATTTTTCAGAGTGTCGAGAAACAGGCTTTTCCCGAATCGCCGGGGCCGCGACAGAAAGACATATTTAAAGTTGTCGATCAGGCTACAGGCTATCCCCGTTTTGTCGATATAGAGGTAATTCTCGTTTATAATCTCGCTGAGGGTCTTTATTCCTACTGGCAGCTTTTTCATCGTCATCCTATAAGTCCATCGCAGGTATAAACACTCCAACAGATCAGCAACGCCGTTTAACACTTGTTTACTACACACCGAAATATATAACTTTTTTACATAAAATGAGTCAGACACCTCAGTGTTGACGAACTACTCTTTCCCTGCGAATGTATGAATCACGAAAAACATGATCTGGTATGCAGTGAGCACCGCTTTTCGGGACTAATCATGCGCATTTGTGTCGTTGAGTCCGGCGCTTTCCGTGTCGAACAATGGTCAGATTTCACCAATCTGATAACATCGTAGAGATGCTACAAGAGTCTGATAATCCCCAAAAATAATTTTCAAAGATGCCTCTGTCAACAAAACATCAATTCTTCGCAACAATAACCTCAGCAATCTGCACCGCATTGGCGGCGGCACCTTTGCGCAGGTTATCAGTCACAATCCACATATTCAGCGTTTGCGGATGCCAGTAAATCTCGTCTGATGCGCCCGACAAACACCTCGTCGCGCTCGCAGAAGGCCTGCGGCATGGTATAAATGAGTCATCCTGCAGGATAATGCCCTGCATCGTGCGAAAAAGCTCGCGGACGCAGTCAATATCAAAATCCATGGCCTGCTCAATGTTTGGCGACTCACTTCATAAGGGGAGAACAACGTTTTTTAACCGGCATCAGCCCTGCGCATCCGGAACCACTTCAGCGCTTCAAACCAGAGCACACTCCCAATCCCGGCAAAGAACGCGAGCAGCAAATCAGTGGAATCTAAAGCCGAAAATCTGAACAGGGTAACAAAAAAGGGCACATAAAGCACAACGCCCAAAAACAGGAGCGCCCCGGCAACCACCGGCAGCAGCGCCATATTGGGGTACCGCAAGGTGGCAGCGAAGGTGCAGCTCCAGGAGCGATTGGTGAGAATCAAGCCGAGATTTGAAATCATCAGTGTGGTAAAGGTCAAGGCGCGCACCTCCTGCTCGCTCTCTCCCCGGGAGCAGGCCAAAAGGAACACCCCAAGAACAACCACAAGAACCACAATGCCCTGCATCAGGCTGAGCAGAACGGTCGTGCGGCTGAATAACGGCTCCCGGGAGTTGCGGGGTTGACGGCTCATGACATCTCTCTCCTCCCCCTCGGCTTCAAAGACGATGGAGCAGGCAGGATCAATAATAAGTTGCAAAAAAGCGATATGGGCAGGCAGCAAAAGAAGCGGCCACTGAAACAGCACCGGAAGGAGGGAGAGCCCGGCAATGGGAACATGAATAGCAAGAATGTAGGCAATGGCTTTGCGGATATTATCAAAGATCCTGCGACCAAGTTTAATTGCCTGCACTATCGACGAAAAATCGTCATCAAGCAACACCAGTGAGGCTGACTCACGGGCCACATCCGTACCGCGTCCGCCCATTGCGATGCCAATGTTGGCGGCTTTCAGTGCCGGTGCATCATTCACCCCGTCACCAGTCATGGCAACAATCTCCCCGTTGGCCTTGAGGGCCGTCACCAGACGCAATTTCTGTTCCGGCACAACCCTGGCAAAAATATTCACCTCATTGATGCGCTCCTGCAGCTCCTTGTCCGTC
>CAIPMW010000009.1 GCA_903866255.1 uncultured Chlorobiaceae bacterium
CCAGGTGATCACCTCTTCCCATTCCGAACAGAGTAGTTAAGCCCTGGAGAGCCGATGGTACTGCCTAAAAGCGGGAGAGTAGGTCGTCGCCGAGTTTTTATCACAGCTCAAGCCCATCACTCGATGGGCTTTGCTGTTTCAGCTCTTTCAGATTTCACATCGATACTGGCAGCGTATGCTCTTGTTTTCTTTTCGGATATCTGCCTTGATTACAGCTTTTTTATTCACCAGCTCCTGTAAAAGGGTTGTGAAGGTACCGAGGTAGAAGTTCCCTACCACTGGCTGCGTTGGGAAGGTTACCCGGACGGATATCTCAGGTGGACGGCTCAGGGTGTATGCGAACTCCCCACTTCCTGCAAACGTCCATGCATTTTTGCTGATGGCGAAAAAGAGCAGTCTGAAAGCAGGGCGAGGCGGGAGAAGTTTTACTATCCTCTGGAAGATGCCTGGAATACGGACTTTCAGCAAGTATCGTGCAGTTCTTTCACCGGAATCTTTCAGGATACTTGCGGTTGCTGTGTCCCCTATCTCTTTTTGAAGCGCACCAACCAGTGTGTGAAATTTGGTCTCTTCAGTCATCTCTTTTGGCAGATTTCCAATAAGATACCCCTGGCCTATTTTACGCAGCATGTTTTCTGCTTTTGTTTTACCGTAGGTGGCTTCAAGAGCGGCAACTGTCTGGATAATGGAATTAGGTCCTATTTTTGATGGCGTAGTCATATAAATTTGTTTTTGGTTACAGGACTTTGATATGTATATCGATATGTTCTGCGCTCCAGTGCGCCCGAACAGTCACTTTCTCAGGATAATATCCGAAGGGTTCGGCTGGCAGAAAAGGGTTGACGGAGCCTGGATTCCATGGTGACTTTGTCTCGTTTTTTTTTCTGTTTGAAGAGTAGGCGCTGATGGTATAACTGCCAGGAGGCAACTCTTTGAACGAGTAGTGAAATACTCCTTTTTTATTCCGTGATGCCGTTGTGCTGAAGGATGCTGTCGGGGTTGATGCTTCAACAACAATTTCTTCTCCTGAAGCAAAACATCTTCCCGAAATACCTCCTGTTTCGGATGGAGCAGGCGGCGTTTTGACTGACGACGGTTGAGATTTTCTGGAAAGTTCTGAAAACCTGAAAATCAGATTGGCAGAGCCGGCTGGCACAAGCGCTGTACTGCACAGGCCAATCTCTTCTGAACCCGGAGCGAAATGCAGGTCATTGTTTTTGTCGTTTATCGCAATGATTCTGTATGAGCCAGCAGCAATGTGGTGAAATGAGAAGGTGCCGGTTATATCTGCCTGAACGAGGTAGTCGGGTATGTTTTGCAGCAGGTCTCCTGTACCGGTGGTTCCTGGGTCTTCAGCAAAAGCGAGTATCAGCGCATTTGTAGCAGGTGAAAAGTCATTATTGATCACCTTTCCACTGATAGTACTGTTATTGATAGTCGCACCTGTGGAAAAAGTCAGGGCATAAGGAGCGGCAAAGGTTCGCCCCATGTTGTCCCTGAGTGTTTTATTGAGGGTGATGCTATAGGTTTGGTTGCGTGCCAGTGGTTTATCTACGCTTAATTCAGCGTTTTTGCCGTCGATGGTTATGTCGTACACACCGATGGAGGGAGAAAAGATAAGGGCGTTGAGTAATTGCCGTGCAGTAACTTCATGATTGAAAGTCAGTCTGATTATGCCTGTTGATACATTAAGGCTCAACGGTGCAGGATCGGAGAATAGTATTCGTAACGGGTCGGTATTTGTCGGGCCTCCTGAGGGAGGGATATCGGAAGCACAGCCGCTGGCAATCCAGAGCAGGAGCATGAAGAGCATGTTTATTGGGCGGGAGGCACTCTGCATGAAAATCCTTCGGATCACTGGTGAGAGAGGCTTGATTGTATCTGACCGTGAAAATTCGTAAATTAGAAACTAATGTAGTTCTATAAAAGTTTTTCGTGAAAAATTATAGATTGAGTGCCATATAGATGCCCAGACAAAATTATAAGGTTCTTTACGTCTCCGGTGAAGTTTCTCCTTTTGTAAGAATCAGCCAATTGGCTGATTTTATGGCATCTTTTCCCCAGGCTATCGAAGAAGAGGGTTTTGAGGCTCGTATCATGATGCCAAAGTATGGCACTATTAATGATCGAAAGTTCCGACTCCATGATGTGTTGCGTCTCTCCGATATTGAGGTTCAGCTTAAAGAGAAAACCGACTTGCTGAATGTCAAGGTAACGGCGTTGCCTTCAAGCAAGATCCAGACATATTTCCTTTATAACGAAAAATATTTCAAGCGCAACGGTTTTTTTACAGAAACCTGTAACGGAAGTGATCTTAAGGGAAGCACAGACAAGATTGTCTTTTTTAATATTGGCGTGCTTGAGACCCTGCTGCGTCTGGGTTGGAAGCCTGACATTATCCATTGTCATGACTGGCATGCCAGTCTTATTCCTCTTCTGTTGAAGACGGTTTATGCATCCAATGCGTTTTTCAGGGATATAAAAACTGTGTTGACCATTCATAATATTTATCGTCAGGGAGTCCTTCCATACAAGGCGTTTCAGAGGTCATTGCCTGACGAAGTCTGCTCAGGGCTCTATTGCCCCCATGACGATGTGAACATGCTTTATACTGGTGTTGAACATGTTGATCTCCTCACGACAACTTCCCGGCTGTATGCTGAGGAGATTGTTCGCGATGGCCCCAGGGCTTATGGCCTTGGGCGGATTCTTGAAGAGTCCAGGGCGACGTTATATGGTATTATCAACGGCATTGACAGCAGGCAGTGGAATGCCTCAACAGACAAGCTTATAAAAAAGCGGTATAGTCTGGAACATTTGGAGGGAAAGCTGGAGAATAAAAAAGCGCTGCTTGAGCATGCTGGCCTGCCCTGGCGCGAAGGAGTGCCTCTGGTGGGGGTTATTGCCAATTTTGATGAATTTCAGGGCGCTGATCTCCTTCTGCAGAGTCTTGAAAAGCTTCTTTCCCTCGATATTCAGCTTCTTGTCAGTGGTTCAGGTGACAAGAAATATGAAACATTGTTTCAGGATTTTGTTCTGAAGCATCCTGGGCAGATGAGCGTTCAGGCTGAATATTCTGATACTTTGTTTCACCTTCTTATTGCGGGTCTGGATATTCTGCTTATGCCTGGCATGATTGAGTCATGCGGTATGATGCAGATGTTTGCCATGAATTATGGTACAATACCTGTCGCTTATGCTTCCGGCGGAGTTGTTGAAACCATAGTGGATCATACCGACAGGAGAGGCTCAGGGTTTCTTTTTTATGATTATACTGCCGAATCGCTTGTTGGCAAGCTTGGTGACGCTCTCCAATGCTTCCATGACGAGGAGTGCTGGCCGCAGATTATGGCTGAGGCTATGACTCGCGACTTTACCTGGAAAAATTCAGCTCAAGAGTATGACCATCTCTACCGCGAACTTCTTGAACCACAGGGATGATAACGCAAAAAATCAAGGTCCTTTTTCTTGATCGGGATGGTACTATCAATCAGGATACTGGCTCTTACATCGCTTCAAGAGAGCAACTGCTGCTCATTGATCGTGCTGGCGAGGCGATTGCGCTTGCAAGGCGTGCCGGCTTTCGAATTGTTATTGTGACCAACCAGGCGGGGATTGCCAGAGGGATTGCCACCATAGAGCAGGTAGAGGGGGTAAACCGGTATCTCAATCAACTGCTCACGGCAAAAGATGCAGGATTTGACCGCTGTTATTACTGTCCCTTTCATCCAGACTATCCCCATCCTGAATACGACCGGTTTGCTGATTTCAGGAAACCGGCGACAGGTATGGTTGAGCAGGCAATTGATGAATTTCTCGCGGAAGGGCTCATCGTTGACAGATCTGCATCGTTTTTTGTTGGAGATAAAACACTTGATGTTGAGTGTGGTTTGCGTGCCGGGCTCAGGCCTGTGCTGGTAAGGACAGGGCATAACGAAGAAGAGCTCTGCTTTGCACAAAATATTATTCCTGAATTTGTGGCTGATGATCTCTATCAAGCTGTTACGGAGTACATTCTGGCCTCTTCATGATGTTATTGTCTCGTTTGACGTCAGATGATAGCGCCGCATGCTGACGCTTTACGTGCATATTCCGTTCTGTAAGGCTCGTTGCTCCTATTGTGATTTTTATCTTGTTACAAAGAAGGAGCATATCAATGCTTTTTTCAGGGCGCTTTCCCTTGAGACCGCTGCTCGCTCTGCTGATCTCAAGGGAACGGTCATCAGTGCCATCCATTTTGGAGGAGGTACACCATCGTTTGTGCCAGTGCGTTTTCTTGCCGGATGGCTTGACCAGCTTCGCTCGCTTTGTACGTTTGCTGCCGACATTGAAATTGCCCTTGAGGCCAATCCCGAAGATCTTTCGGCAGAGATAATGGACGAGCTTCGTGCAGCGGGGATAACGCGACTCAGTTTGGGGGTGCAATCATTTATTCCTGAAAAGCTTAAGATACTTGGTCGGAAGCATGGTGTGCCTGAGTCGCGGCGGGTAACTGCTGGTGCGCTCCAGAAGTTCGACTCAGTGAGCGTGGATCTTATTTGCGGAGTTCCAGGAGAGGATCTTGCGATGTGGAATGCCGATTTTCATGAGGCGCTGTCGTATCACCCTCACCATCTTTCCGTCTATATGCTCTCGGTTGAGCCGAAGACACAGATCCATCGTACGATAGCAAAGGGGATACTTGCTGCTCCTGATGATGCCGTGCAGGCCTCATTCTATGAAGTGGCAATGAGTGAAGCGGCTCTTCATGGGTACAGCCATTATGAGGTCTCCAATTTTTGTCTGCCGGGTCATCATTCCCGTTATAACCTTGCAAGCTGGAAGCGTGAGCCATACCTTGGCTTTGGCCCTTCAGCCCACAGTTTTCTTGTTGCTGAGAAGCGTGAAATCCGCATGGCCAATGTATCAAGCTTGACCCGATATATGGCCGCACCCGCTCATGCTGTTGTGTTTCATGAAGAGTTGTCGGCTGAAGAGCGGTTTACTGAAAAGGTTTTTCTCTCGCTTCGAATAAACTGCGGTCTTGATGTTGAGTTTTTGCGAAAAGAAAATAAATTGGGGCATCGCGTTGCAGAGAGTATTGATCAATTTGCCGGGAAAGGGTGGATTCGGCTTGATGCGGGGCTCCTTTACCTGACGGAAAAAGGTTTTTTGTTTGCCGATTATATAGCAGCGGCTCTTATTGTCGCTTAAGCCACTATTATCAGAGTACGTTTTATCCATGAGACACCGGACGATTAACCGCATACTTGCTGCCGTTCTTTTTTTTGTCGCTGAATATTTATACCTCCGCACCATGGCCCCCACCTTTTCGTTCTGGGATTGCGGAGAGTTTATTGCCACTGCTGTTACCCTTGGAATTCCCCATCCTCCGGGTGCGCCGCTTTTTCTGCTGCTCGGGCGTCTCTTCTCCATGATTCCTTTGTTCAGTGATGCCGGGGCACGGGTGAACCTTATCAGCACCCTTGCCAGTGCGGCAACCATCATGTTGACCTACCTGATTATTGTGCGGTTGATTACCCATTATCGCAAGAGTGAGCCTGACTTGTGGAGCCTGCCTGAAAAGGTATCAGCCTATGGCGGGGCTGTTGTGGGAGCGGTGGCTCTTGCCTTGTCCGACAGCTTCTGGTTCAATGCCGTTGAGGCGGAGGTGTACGCTCTTTCATCACTCTTTACAGCTCTGGTTGTCTGGTTGATTCTTCGCTGGTATGAAGAGGATCCGGCACCAGGCCATGAACGGTGGCTGTTGCTTGTGATCTACATTATCGGGCTTTCCATAGGAGTTCATCTGCTCAGTCTGCTCGCCGTTTTTGCCGTTGCACTGCTCTACTACTTCAAGAAATATGAGGTTACGGTTAAATCCTTTGCACTTTTTACTGTTGCATCGTCCGGACTTTTTTTCCTGATTTATATTGGCATTATCAAAGGCCTTCCGATACTGCTGCAACATACCTCGTGGTGGGGTTTTGCACTCTTTCTCATACTGCTTGGCTATGCTACATGGTATTCGCACATCAACCGAATGGCTCTGCTCAATACCATGTTGATCTCTCTTTTTCTGATCGTTATCGGCTATACCTCTTATGGTATGATCTCGGTGCGTGCGCAGGCAGGGCCGCCGATCAACGAAAATAATCCATCGACCTCCGAGGCTTTTTTCTCTTACCTTAATCGCGATCAGTACGGGGAGATGCCGCTCTGGCCGAGGCGGTGGTCTCCTGAGCCAGTACATCAGTACTACTATAAGCAGTATTCGAGCGACCTCGACTATTTTCTCTCTTACCAGTTGGACAACATGTACCTCCGTTATTTTGGCTGGCAGTTTATTGGCAGGGAGCATGATATGGAGGGGGCTGGAGTTGATTGGTCTGTGCTGTGGGGAATTCCCTTTTTTGTCGGACTTGCTGGCGCAATAAGTCATTTCAGACGGCAGTGGAAAATGGGGCTGGTTGTTACCACACTTTTTGTGCTTACTGGCGCAGCGCTGGTGATCTATCTTAACCAGACAGAACCTCAGGCGCGTGAGCGTGATTACAGTTATGCTGGCAGTTTTTTTGCCTTTGCTCTCTGGATAGGGATCGGGATTGAGAGTATCTGGCAGTGGCTTGTCAAGCGTTTGAAGCTTGTTGGTCGCAGGCCGCAGGTGCTTGTTGCCGCCCTGACGGTTTGTGCCGGGGTGTTTCTGATTAATGGCCGGATGTTACAGGCAAACTATCGTATGCACGACCGTTCAGGGAATTTTGTGCCTTGGGACTGGGCATGGAATATGCTCCAGAGCTGTGAAAAAGATGCTATCCTGTTTACCAATGGTGATAATGATACCTTTCCTTTGTGGTATCTGCAGGAGGTTGAACGCATTCGTACTGACGTTCGTGTGGTCAACCTGAGTCTTGCCAATACCGGATGGTATCTCCACCAGTTGAAAAACAGCACCCCGCGTGGGGCAAAACCGGTTGCGTTCAGTTTGGGTGATGGTGAGATTGATGCCATCACCTATCTCCCAATTGACTCTGTTGATGCCGTACTTCCTTCATCGGTTGCTCGGCGGGAGCTGTTGCGTGAGTCGAGCCTTCGAGGCCTTTCGTTGCCTGCTGAGCCGGTTGACACCATGACCTGGCTGCTGAAACCGGGGTTTGTGTACAATAATCAGGGCTACCTTCGCCCCCAGGATATTGCTGTGTATGAGATTCTGATGAATAATTTTGCCAGACGGCCGATCTATTTTGCTCTGACGGTTGATCCCGAAAGCATGATTGGCCTCGAAAACTATCTGCGTCTTGATGGTCTGGCCTACAGGGTTGTGCCGCTTAAAAGTTCCGATACAATGAGTTATGTCGATCCGGTGCTTTTGTACAGAAACCTTGTCCAGCTCTACAAGTACAGAAATCTTAATAATCGTGAGGTTACCCTTGAGGAGACCTCACGGAGATTGTGTGGCAACTATCCTCCTCTTTTTGTTCGACTTGCTCTTGAGCTGGCGGCAGACCCTTCGGGAGTGGTTCCAATACGTGATGCCTCTGGCGCCGTAAGGAGTATCAAGCGTGGAGAACTTGCATTGCAGGTGCTTGATACTTCTGCGAGATTTCTGCCGCTTGGACAGTATCCTCTGAATCCCGAAATTGCTGGTTCGGTGATTGCCCTGTATGTTCTCCTTGGTGAAAAGCAGAAAACCTCTTTGTATATTGATTACCTTGAAAAGTTGAGCAGCCACTCATCACCGGGCATGGATCCTCGTCTTTATTATGCACTGGCGAGAGCGTATAGTGATGTTGGCAGAAAGGAGGAGGCGCAGCGTATCGTCGAGTCGCTTGCTGCAGAGCTGAAAGAGCCTGAATTGATCAAAGAATTTGAAACAAAATAACTATTATGCGGAGTGCGATTCATTCAACTGCGATTATTGGCCAGAGTGCAATTTTAGGAGAGGGTGTCAGTGTTGGCGCCTTTACCGTTATTGAGGATGATGTCGAAATCGGCGCTGGTACCACAATATGGCCCCATGTTCATATTGCATCAGGCGCACGAATAGGAAGTGGCTGCAAGATCTATTCAGGTGCGGTGCTCTCCACAGAGCCCCAGGATCTCAAATTTTCTGGTGAAAAAACCTTTCTTTATGTCGGAGACCGGACGGTTGTTCGAGAGTGCGTTACACTGAATCGTGGCACCTTGGCTAGCGGGAAGACCGTCATTGGCTCCGACAATCTCTTTATGGCTTATTCTCATGTTGGCCATGACTGTTTGATTGGGAGTCATGTTGTCGTTGCAAATTGTGTCCCGTTTGGCGGTCATTGTGAGGTTGGTGATTATGTGGTTGTTGGAGGGCTTTCCGGTGTGCACCAGTTTGTCCGGATCGGACGTTTCTCAATGGTGGGGGCACTGTCAAGGGCTACGCTTGATGTTCCACCCTTTGTCATGGCCTCCGGGCATGAGTCATTCCGTTTTGAGGGTCTTAACAGTATTGGTCTGAAACGGAGGGGCTTTACTTCGGAAAAGATAACCCTCATTAAAGATGCCTATCGGATTATTTTTCAGTCGGGACTTCTTCTTGCTAACGCTATCGAGAAGGTAAAGTTGGAACTGCCTCCTGAGCCGGAACTGCTGGAGATTCTTGACTTTTTCGCAGCAGGCAGCCATGGCAGAAAATTTATCAGGCCTTTCAATCACAAATAGTTATTCCTGCGCTATGTCTCAATGGGCAATTGGTATAGATTTTGGTGGTACGGCAATCAAGGCGGCGGTGGTCGACAAAGAGAGAGGTATTCAGACAGAAAGGAAGCTTCTTACTGATACCGCTTCAGGGCCAGGTGGCATTGTGGTACAACTTTCTGGCATTGTTGCTGATCTTTATCGCGAAGCCTCCGGGAGCCTTGACCCCGGTCATTTTGCTGGTGTTGGAGTGGGAGCTCCGGGAGCGGTTAATGTGGTGAAGGGAGTGCTAAGCTATCCTCCAAATCTTCCTGGCTGGACGGTGTTTCCTTTGC
The DNA here is from genome assembly GCA_903866255.1 of uncultured Chlorobiaceae bacterium. GTDB lineage: Bacteria > Bacteroidota > Chlorobiia > Chlorobiales > Chlorobiaceae > Chlorobium. The sequence continues at coordinate 8,979 of CAIPMW010000009.1, forward strand.
GGGATGAACTGCAAAAATGCCTCCATGAGAAGGAACAATTATCTCTTTCAGTTGTTCTGGACAATGATGCCAATGTGGCAGCTTTTGGTGAAGCGGTCTATGGCGCCGGAAGAGAGTTTCAGGATTTCCTCATGGTGACTCTTGGAACTGGTGTTGGAGGTGGTATAGTGTTGAACAGAAAATTATATCATGGAGCTTATGGTACTGCGGGGGAGGTTGGTTTTATGATTCTCGATTTTGATGGGCCAACTATTCATGCAGGTATACGGGGTACTCTTGAGAGCTTTATCGGAAAAAAAGGAATTCTTGCGATTGCCCGGCAGATGATTGAGGAGAGCTCAACAGCATCTGCTGTTACCGACCTCTGTGGCGGTGACTATGCACGACTTTCTCCGCGACATCTTGAACAGGCGGCTCTCAAGGGCGACGAAGTTTCGCTTGCGATCTGGCATCGGGTTGGCTCTCTTCTTGGTATCGGGCTTGCCAATGTTGCTGTGCTTATGGATATCCGAAAATTTGTTATTGGAGGTGGTATCTCGGCCGCAGGTGACCTGATTTTTGTTCCAGCCCTGGAGCAGCTTCGTCGATCGATGCTTCCGCCCATGCATGAAGGGCTTGAGCTTGTTCCGGCGCGTCTCGGCAACAAGGCCGGGATGTATGGCGCAGCAGCTTTATGCTTCGGCTAATTATCTTTTTTCAAGTACCATGCGCGAACAGTTGCTTCATCTTTTTTTTCCCCATGTCTGCCTGATCTGCAAGAGACTTCTGCAACCAGGTGAAGAGCACTGTTGCACTGATTGCATGAGGGAGTTCTCTCCTTTCACAACACCGTCAGAGGCCGAAATGGAGTTGCGGGAAACGATAACTGCTCATTTTGGCGAACAGTTTCCGTTTGAACGGGGCTGGTGCAGTTACCTTTTTCACAAGAAAAGTCCATTGCAGCAGGTGCTTCACTCCATGAAGTATGAGGGGCTCTTTAACCTTGGCACCAGTTTTGGCCGTCAACTTGGCAAATGGATGCTTTCGGACGGGAGGCTTGGAGATATAGACTGTATTGTGCCGATTCCACTGCACCGGCTTAAAAAAATTGAACGCTCCTATAACCAGTCAGAAAAAATTGCAGAGGGTCTTGCTCAATCATTGCGGCAACCGGTGCGGGCCGAATTTCTTGTCAGAAAAAGATTTACTGTTTCCCAGACTGGCCTTTCAGCCATTGATCGGAAAAAAAATTCTGCCGGTGCGTTTTTTGCTACCAGCGGGGTGCGAGGCGGGCATGTACTCCTGGTTGATGATGTTGTGACCACGGGTGCCACCATGGCTGCTGCGGCAGAGGCTCTTCGCCAGGCTGGAGCGAGGAGTGTCTCGCTCGCCGCTCTTGCTCTGGCTGCAAGGGAGTAAAAGAGGCAATGGAACTTTTTTATACATCACCGGCGCATGTTGATCTCGCTGCCCGGGCTCTTGTGATTGATGGTGATGAGTTTCATCATCTGGTGCGGGTGCTGCGAAAAAAGGAGGGAGATCAGATTCTGGTGACCGATGGCAACGGTTTGCGCTGTGAGGTCACTATTTCGGTGCTCGATAAACGCTCGCTGCGGGGAGAAATCCTCAAGTATGTGAGTATTGAGCGGTCACCTGCCGAAGTGGCGGTTGCGCTCTCCCTGCTCAAGGCACCCCAGCGGTTTGAGCTTTTTCTGGAAAAGGCCACTGAACTTGGGGTATCTTCAATTATTCCCATGATCACGGCGAGGACGATATCCCAGCCTTCGGGTGAAAAAGTTCAGGGCAAGCTCAACAGGTGGAGAACAATCATGCTCTCTGCGGCGCGACAATCAAAACGATATTACCTCCCGCAGCTTTATGAACCACTCTCGTTCAAAAAGGTTCTGGAACTTCAGGGATACGATCTCAGGCTGATTCCTTATGAGGGTTCAGAGGTACCGCCCAGGGTGAAGTGCGCTGGTAAAAAGACTCTTTTTTTGATCGGGGGCGAGGGTGGCTTTACGACGGGTGAGGTGCAGGCCGCTGAGGTTGCGGCATTTGCCCCCATCTCTTTTGGAAAAACGATTCTCAGGGCTGAAACGGCTGGACTTTTTGCTGTGGCCTATGTTCGTTCGCAACTCCTTGAAGAGGACTCTGCGGAGTGGTTTTAATTTTTTTTGAGGCTAATAACAACGATCATGCACAGAATCACATCAAATCAGGGTATTCTTCTCCTTCTTCTTCTGTTCATTTCGGCGATTTTTTTTGCCATGATTCGTTATTTCCTCATGGCTATTTTTCTCGCCGCTCTCTTTTCAGCCCTTGCCATGCCGGTTTTCATCCGTTTTGAGCGCTGGTTCAGGGGAGCCAAAAGCGTGAGTGCAGCTATGACGATGCTCACCCTGCTGCTGATTGTGGTGCTTCCTCTCGCCACACTGCTGGGTGTCGTTGCCAAACAGGCTGTCCGTATCAGTTCCATTGCCGTTCCCTGGGTTCAGCAGCAGCTTATTGGCTCAGCTACCGTTGACGAACAACTGCGTGCGCTCCCTTTTTATGACCAGCTTGAACTCTATCGGGAGGAAATACTTCAGAAAGCAGGAGAGCTTGCCAGTAACACGGGCTCAATGCTGTTTAATTCAATCTCCTCATTCACCTATTCGGCAGTCAACGATCTGTTCCTGCTCTTTATCTTTCTCTACACCATGTTCTTTTTTTTACGGGATGGAAAAGCGCTGCTGGCTAAAGTGCTCTCTTTTCTACCCCTGACGCATACCGATCAGCATCGGCTGCTCGACAGGTTTTTGTCGGTTACCCGTGCAACGATAAAGGGAAGCATGGTGGTCGGGATTGTGCAGGGCTCTCTTGCCGGTTTTGCCCTGCATTTTGCTGGTATCGACAGCGCTCTCTTTTGGGCCACCATTATGTCGCTGATTTCGGTGGTGCCGGTTCTTGGCCCCCCGCTTGTCTGGGTTCCGGCGGTGATCTACCTTGCGGCAACCGGGCAGTATCCCCAGGCGATCGGAGTGTTCCTCTTTTGCAGTATAGTGGTTGGCCAGATTGACAATATTCTTCGTCCCATGCTTATCGGGCGCGATACACAGATGCATGAGCTGCTGATCTTTTTTGGAACGCTGGGAGGTATTGGGCTGTTCGGTCTGTTCGGATTTATTATTGGTCCGATTGTTGCCGCTCTGTTTATGACAATATGGGAGATGTACGGGGAGAGCTTCAGCGACTATCTCGCCGAGCTGAAAAGTGACAAGCCATCCGGCCATGGATGATGCTTGTCGTGGGGGGATACCCTCAAAGCCGGTTTTGTTGAGGATGCTATCCTGATCATGCACGACAACCCATAAAAAAAGCGACCTTACGATCGCTTTTTTGCTGTTCAACTTCTGTAACGCCTAATTGCCTCTGACAACCTCTTCAGTCGAAAAAAAGAATGCGGCTTCAATGGCGGCATTCTCGTCTGAGTCAGAGCCATGGACAATATTCTCACCCTTGCTGTCGGCATAGAGCTTGCGCACCGTGCCTGCGTCGGCCTGGGCCGGATCGGTGGCACCGATTACCGTGCGGAAATCAGCAACAGCGTTATCCTTCTCAAGAATCATAGGCACACAAGGGCCTGAAGACATAAACTCAACCAGTTCGCCATAAAAAGGGCGCTCGCGGTGGACAGCATAAAATTCTCCGGCAGTCTCTGTGGTGAGGCGAATTTTCTTCATGGCCACAACGCGAAAGCCGGCACGTTCGATGTGATTGATGACGGCGCCGACAAGATTCTTGCGGACGCAATCGGGTTTCAGGATGGTAAGCGTTCTTTCCATAATGGTCAGTGCAATGTTGAATGTTAACTGAAGCATACAAGTTCGTGGGCGAAGATACGGAAAAGCGGTGGATTATTGAAACCTACACCCCGTCAATTCTTGCCAGCAGATCCTTCATCGGCTGATAGAGTATCGGCAGAAAGTCGCTGTAGGCCAGCAGAACCAATCCAGCTTCATCAACCAGCACGTAGGCGCGTTGCGACATGCCCAGGAAACCGAGGGCATCGTAGGCTTTTGCCACGTTTTTTTCGGTGTCGCTCAAAAGGGTGAAGGGGAGCTGGTTGCGCTCGGCAAAGCTTTTGTGTGAGGCGGCACTGTCGGAGCTGATGCCGAGTACCACAATGTCGCGTTTCGTAAATTCGAGCACATTGTTCCGGTAATCGCACAATTGGGCGGTACAGACCGGTGTGTCGTCGCCCGGATAAAAGATGATCAGCACTTTCTTTCCGCTGAAATCGGAGAGTGAGACCTGCTTTCCATCACCATCGGCAAGGGTAAATGCCGGCGCTTTTGTTTTTTCTGCTATCATGACTGGCTACTGTTGTCTTGTTAAACGCTGAGTTCTTTTATATTCATAGTCAACATACCACAAAATTATTGAAAAGGGAGCTGGAGGCTCCACGTTATGAAAATTCATTTCCGGCGGCTTCCGTCAGGAATGGTGCTTGTTGCCCTTTTTTTTCTTTTTTCGGGTTGTGGTGCAGGCAATCAGGTGGAGCAAACTCCAGAGGAACTCTATAAGCAGGCCGACGTTTTCAACCGCAGTCGGCACTATGTTAAGGCACTTGATTTTTATAACAGGGCAATTGCTCTCGATACCCTGCAGGTGAACTCGTTGAGAATGGCAAAGGCTCTTTATGAAAAGAGGGGTATTGAGGGGTTGACAGGCGAATATTACGAAGCGCTCAGGACATCCGCTCGTCTTGAAAAACTTCCTGCAGGAGCACTTCCCGATTCACTTCGTAACCGGCTCTTTTCTGACGAAGCCACCTGGCTCCGGGAGTTGGGCAATTTCAGGGCGGCGGCAGCTTCTCTTGAGAAGATTGTTTCTCCGGCAGTAGAGCATCGCCTTGAACAGGCGATGCTCTATCAGGAAAGTGGTGATTATGCAAAGGCGGCAGCGATTTATAACAGTTATACCGCTACGGAGCTTGAGCCAGCCATAAGGATAAGGGCTTTTGCCGGTCTTCTTGAGTGCAAGGTTGCGCAGCCGGAGCTTGTTGCCGCAAGTGCCGAGAGTATAGCCGGTAAAATTGCGACTGAGTCGAAACGAGTGTTTGCAGGTGATGGAGAGTTGGTGCTGCGGATTCAGGCCATCAGAGCTGCGGCAAAGAGTCTTTTGCTGCTTGAAAAACAGCAGCGGAATGCCAGTTATCTCCTTTTCAGGGCGCTTATGCTGGCGGAGGAGTCGCAGAACCAGCCGTTGATACAGGTGCTTCGTCTGGAGTCGAACGCCGTTATTGTTCGAAAAGCGGATACTTTCCGTGAGGCTGCGGACTATTTCCGGGCCAATACTATGCAATATGCCCAGGCTGCATCACTGTTTATGCTGGCGGGCAGTAAATCCCTCAATGCTGAAGAGCGGATTGCTGCCCTGCAACAGGGTTTTACCCTCAGCAGGGATTTTGCTCCCCCTTATCCGACAACAGGGTATCTTCAACTTGAAAAAAGTGCTGGCCATCGCTTCACCTCGCTGCTCCTGGAACAATCAAGGATTTTTGAACTTTTCGATGCCGAAGAAAAAATAGGCACGCTTGAGCTGAAGCGCACTCTGCAGCGATATCCGAACAGTTTTGTTCTGGGAAAAGGCCATGAGGCCCTTGAGGCGAAGGTGCGTCGATTGCAACATGAAACTGCCGGGTTGCTTCAGCGGAAAGCCAATATGTTCAGTCAGGCAGAAGGGGTTGAAACAAGCAGAGAGCTTGATCAGGCGCTGAATATCAAAAGGGGAAAGATGCTTGAACTGCTTTCGGAAGTGCGTGCCATTAATCCTGTGGCAGCAGAAGCGCTTCAGTATATTCCGGTAACGCTGCGTACCGTTCAGGGAGCGCTGAAAGATGATCAACTCATGATCAAGCCGTTGCTTTCCGATAGTCTGTGTGGCGTTATGCTTATAGGAAAAAGGCAGTTGCAGATTATCGGAAGTCCTCTCTCCTTTAACGCACAGCATACGCCAGACTCAGCTATTCGCTCTCTTCAGAGTGAGCTGGCATCAGGCACTCTCTCTTCAACGCCTGGCAGTGAACAAGCGTGGTTTACCAGTGCATTTTATGAGCCACTTGCTGCATCAACAAGTGGTTTCAGCCATCTTGTGATTATAGCCGATGACCTTTTGCCCTGTCATATTCTCGGAAACTCCTCTGTTTCAAACGCTGACAAGCGGTATTCATTTTTGCCATCAATCAAAGAGTTTGTTCTTTTATCGGGGAAACCTGAGCAGGTTCCTGTTTCATCACGGATCTCCTTCTACCGGGTCGATAATGTCTCGGGAGCACGTCTGCATAAACTTTTTGCTCCCCGCGATCGGATATTTCTTCTTTGGAAAAATTTTACAGCTTCTGAAATTAAGAGGTTGGAGCACGAGATTGGTCAAGAGATGCAGCGTACGGTTTCTGGTTCCGAGGTGCTTTTAATGCTACGCAAGCATGTTACAACAGAAAAGGATAGCTGGAAGTATATCTCTTCGTACGGAGTTGATTAATAAAATAAGTTCGGGGATATAGCGGATGATGGGGCAAAGGGCGAAAAAGGCACTCCATTTACCGGCCACTTTCTTATTTTAACAGGGGGGGTTATCTTTACTTGATTTTGCCTTTTGTGACGGCCTGTTGTTTTTTTTAGCAATAAGACAAAAAAAGTCTTACTTTTGTATTAAGATGTCTTGTTATGACTTGTTGTCAAGGCAGTATTTTATTGGAAACTGATGTCGATATCGAAGCTCTGGTTATGAATTAATAATGGTTTAAACGGTAATCACACAATATTAGACTCTTATAGCAGACATGAAGGTTTATTTTGATCATAATGCCACTACACCGCTTCATCCTGAGGTAAAGAAGGAGATGATAGCAGGAATGGAGATGTTTGGCAATCCGTCAAGCATGCATGCTTACGGGCGTGAGGCCAGGGCAAATGTTGAGCATGCCCGTGCTCAAGTGGCCAACTTTATCGGGGCGAAGGAGAATGAAATTATCTTTGTGGGAAGTGGATCGGAAGCCAATAATACGGTGCTTTCGCTTTTTGTCTGCTCCTCCAGCCAATGTATTCCTGGTTCGAGACGCAGCACCATTATTACCACAAAAATTGAGCATCCCTGTGTGCTTGAGACTGCCGAGTGTCTTGCGCATCGTGGTGTCAAGGTCAAATATCTTGCTGTTGATCGCTATGGTAAAATAGATCTGGATCAGCTTGCCAGCCTGCTCAACGATAATGTTGGTCTTGTCTCGGTCATGATGGCCAACAATGAGATTGGCACCCTGCAGGATATTGAAACCATTACAAAAATGGTGCATGAGAGCGGCGCGTATATGCATACCGATGCGGTGCAAGCTGTTGGAAAGGTACCTGTCGATGTCCGGGAACTTGGTGTGGACTTTCTTACGATTTCAGCCCACAAAATATATGGCCCAAAAGGGGTCGGGGCGCTGTTTGTGAAACAGGGGATTCCATATTGCCCCTTGATCAGGGGTGGCCATCAGGAGCGTGGTCGGCGTGCGGGCACTGAAAATACGCTTGGTATTCTTGGCATGGCGAGAGCGGTAGAGATGAGAATGGTTGAAATGCCGGAGGAGGAGGAGCGGTTGCATACTTTGAAACAGGTGCTCCAAAAGGGAATTGAGGAGAGGATTGATGATATCTCTATCAATGGCCATCCGACGGATTCGCTTGCCAGTACGCTCAATGTTTCGTTTACCGGTGTTGAGGGTGAGGCAATCCTGCTCTATTTGGACCTTGAGGGGATAGCCGTCTCTACTGGCTCCGCCTGTGCTTCAGGCTCTCTTGATCCTTCGCATGTGCTTCTTGCTACGGGGGTCGATGCAGAGCTTGCTCATGGTTCAATCCGGTTCAGTATGGGGCGCGAAACAACCTTGCAGGAGGTTGAGTACCTGCTTGATGTTTTACCAAGGGTAATCAAACAAATCAGAAACATGTCAACGGCATATATAAAAGGAGGATTGCATGCTACAAGCAGGTGAGTGGGCATATAGTGAAACACTGAAGGAACATTTCATGAACCCGAAGAATATTCTGCAAGGTGAGAATACCGATGATTTCGATGGTGTCGGGATGGAGGGAAACTTGCAGTGCGGTGATCAGATGATGGTGGTCATCAAGGTGGACAAGGCGAAGGATACTATTACCGATTGTCAGTGGAAGACTTATGGTTGTGCCAGCGCAATCGCCAGTACTTCGGTTCTCTCGGAGATGGTGAAAGGCAGGACGCTTGATGCTGCGTTTCATATCTCTCCCAAAGAGGTTGCCCAGGAGCTTGGCGGGCTGCCTGATCACAAGATTCACTGCTCGGTGCTTGGCGACAAGGCTTTACGTGCTGCCATTAACAATTATTATACCCGCAATGGCCAGGAGGACAAGGTCAAGCAGGAGCTGGTTAAGGTGGTCTGTCAGTGTATGAACATTACTGACCATGATATTGAGGATGCTGTGCTTGAAGGGGCGCGCACCTACTTTGAACTTCAGGAGCGCACCAAGTGTGGCACCGTCTGTGGCCAGTGCAAGGAGGAAACTGAGGTGCTGCTCGAAAAATTCAAGCACATACATTTTGGCGCATGAGATGATGGGGGCAGAAAAAGGGAGCACCTTTTTTATTCATACGTTTGGTTGTCAGATGAACCAGGCGGATTCTGGTATTATTACAGCCCTCTTTCAGGCGGAGGGTTATGTTCAGGCAGAGAAGGAGCTGGATGCAGGTATTGTGCTGCTGAACACCTGTGCAGTCAGGGAAAATGCCGTTGATCGGGTCGAACACTTTTTACAGCGCCTTCAGGGGCGGAAAAAAAGAGAGAAGGGGTTGATTGTCGGAGTTGCTGGCTGTATTCCTCAGTACAAAAGGGAGGAGATGTTCTCACTCTACCCGGCTATCGATTTCCTTGCAGGCCCCGACACCTATCGAACCATTCCATTGCTTGTTGAACAGGTTCGTCGTGGCGGAAAGCTTGCATCACTGGAGCTCAACTCAAAGGAGACTTATGAAGGGGTTGAACCGGTAAGAGATGGTGTGACCAGTGCCTTTGTGCCTGTTATGAGGGGGTGCAATAACCGGTGTGCCTACTGCGTCGTTCCATTTACCCGTGGTCGCGAGCGGAGCCAGCCTTTCAGTTCAGTTATGCTTGAAGTGCAGAAGCTTGTTGCTTCGGGGTATCGGGAGATTACACTGCTTGGCCAGAATGTCAACTCTTATTGGGATGTTGAACATGGATATGATTTTTCGGCTCTGCTCGATGCCGTCAGTCGAGAGGCACCCAAGGCGCGAATCCGCTTCACCACATCACACCCAAAAGACATCTCAGAATCGCTTGTACGAGCGATAGCGTCCCGTCCCAACATCTGTAATGCTCTTCATTTACCGGTACAGTCAGGTTCATCGAGAATGCTTGGTCGCATGCATCGCGGCCATACCATTGAGGAGTACATGGAAAAAATTGCCCTGATTCGCTCAATTATTCCTGATGTTACCCTCTCCACTGATATTATTGCCGGATTCTGTGGCGAGCAGGAGGAGGATCACCAGGCTTCGCTTGCTCTTCTTTCCAATGTCCGGTTTGATTCGGCGTACATGTTTTTTTACTCCACCAGACCGGGAACGCTTGCCGCAGAAACGTTGGAGGATGATGTGCCTGAGGCAGTCAAAAAGCGGCGTTTGCAGGAGATTATTGATCTCCAGAATCAGATTTCTTCCAGCCTTTTTCATGAGGCGATCGGGACGGTTGTTGAAGTGTTGGCTGAATCAGAAAGCAGGCGTTCAACGGAGAGGCTTATGGGACGGACGGCAGGCAACAGGACGGTGGTTTTTGACAGAGAGCATCATCAGCCGGGAGATCTGCTGCATGTGAGGATTACCGGAGCAACATCAGCCACTCTTACCGGCCAGTCTGTGCCACAGGTTCCGTAATAACTCTTGTCATCATTTCAGAGTTTTTTATCTTCAGTGGTATTTGTAAATTGGCCTCCTGAGACATCTGATCATTTAACTGCCCGTTATCGGGCTTCTGAGAGAACAAAAGTATGCCAGTTCCAGCAAAAATTGGGTTGGTTGATAAAGTAAGGGCACATCTGGAGTTGCTTGATCCTGTAACATGGATTAGTGTCTCACCCTGTCTTGCGGCAGGCGTCATGTCTTCAGGCGCGATGAGGGGTACTGTTCACGACTATCTTCTCCTTCTCGCTATTTTTCTGATGTTCGGCCCTCTCGGTACCGGTTTCAGCCAGTCGGTCAATGACTGCTTTGATCTCGAACTTGACCGGGTCAATGAGCCATCCCGCCCGATTCCATCAGGCCGCCTTAGTGAAAAAGAGGGATTATGGAACAGCATCATTGCTCTCGTGCTTGCCATTGGACTTGGAGTTTTTTTTTGGTTACATATTGGTGGAGTCAGGGGTCTGGTGATACTGATCTCAATATTGGTGGCTCTTTTTGTGGCATATATCTATTCAGCGCCACCACTCAAGCTTAAAAAAAATATACTGGCATCGGCGCCTGCGGTTGGCTTTTCTTATGGTCTGGCCCCTTTTTTGTCAGCCAATGCTCTTTTTGGAGATATACGCCCGGAAGCCTTATGGCTTGCCAGCCTGAACTTTTTTATGGCAGTGGCATTAATTATCCTCAATGATTTCAAGTCGGCTGCAGGTGACAAGGAGGGGGGGCTCAAGTCACTTACCGTTATGATTGGCGCAAAAAATACTTTTTTTGTCTCATTTATGATTATTGATACTGTTTTTGCTGTTCTTGCTTATCTCTCGTATACGTGGGGTTTTATTATCCCTTCATTTTTTGTTTTGTTAGGACTGGTATTGAATATGGTTCTTCAGTGGCAACTATTGCGCGACCCGAAAGGGGGAATATCATTTATGAAAGGGGCTGTTGAAGATGGATTTGGTAATGTATTAGGCAAAAGCGATGTTCAGGAACACAATACATTTCTCAGGTTTCAGGTTGCGAACAATTTTTTGTTTTTAGTCAATAATCTTCTTATTGCCGGGATGGTTGGCGCCAGGTATATGGAGGTGATGCAATAGTATTTGTATTCAATCGGTTACTTTGTATGGAGTCATAACTATTAAATCAATATGAGACTATGGATACTTTACCAGTTACTTTTTTTTCGCTTCCAGTCGTTTGGCACAATGCGCTGGTTACCCTGTTGACCTTTATCTACGTCTTCAGTGTGCCTCCTCTTATGGATTATCTGGTTACCAACCACTCATTACCACGTGATATCAGCCGTAAAATTACCCATATCTGTGCTGGTTCTGCAATTGTTTTTCTTCCTCTTTTTGTGGATGGCCACTGGTCGCAGTATCTCAATATTACTGTTTTTGCAGTCTGGACTGTACTGCTTATTCAAAAAGGGCTGTTTGCTGCTGACGATGACCAGGCGGTGAAAACGATGACCCGTACCGGAGACAAGAGAGAGCTACTTAAGGGTACGCTTTATTTTGTCCTGGTTGCCATGATTTGCGGTACGATTTACTATAAACAGCCTGCGGGCGTTCTGGCCATGGCTATACTGGGCTGGGGTGATGGTCTTGCTCCGATTATCGGCACGCGGTATGGAAAGATGAAATACCATATACTCAGCGACAAAAGTATTGAAGGAAGTCTTGCATTTTTGGTAGGCAGTTTGGCTGCCGGTCTCTTTTTTACCCATTTGATTGTGCCGGGGTCGTTTGATGTGGCTAAAATTGCTGTCATCACCTTGATTGCAACTGTTGTTGAGGGTGTCAGTCCGAAAGAAGTTGATAACCTGACCATTCCTCTTGCTGTCATTGCGGCATCGTGGCTTTTGTGAGATGGCTGGTATTTACTTCATCAGCGATATTCATTTAGGGCTTCAGGACGACCAGAGTGAACAGCGGAAGCTTGATAAAGTTGGGCAACTTTTTTCCATTATCAAGTCGGAAGGCGGTTCACTCTACATGCTTGGCGATATTTTCGATTACTGGCTTGAGTTTCGCCACCTCATTCCGAAGGGTTTTACCAAATTTCTTTGTCTTTTGTCAGATCTTGTGTGCCACAACATTGAGGTTGTCTATGTTGCAGGTAACCATGATTTTTTCCTTGGCCGGTACTTTGACGATGAGCTTGGTATAAAAACCAGGTATGGTTTGCATGAACTCAATCTTGATGGGTGCAGGTTTATCCTTGCTCATGGTGATGGATTGGGAAGTGGGGATATCGGGTATAAAGTTTTTTCACGTGTCGTCCGTAATCGCGTTAACCTCGCTCTTCTTGGCAGGTTTCATCCAGATCTGGCAATTGGCCTGCTGAAATGGTTATCACAATTGAGTCGTACGCACAAACCCGTCAATATTCCCCAGGAAAGGGATCGGCTGTTAAAATTTGCTGAATTATTGGTGACCGAGAGAGATTTCGATTATTTTATATGCGGCCACAACCATGTCAAGGGCTCCTTCGAGCTTTCGGATGGTTCCAGCAGGTATGTTAATCTCGGAACCTGGATTGACGGTGGTTCTCCTTATGCAGTTTACGGGAGTGGAGTTGTTCAGCTCAGGGAAGTATAATATTCATTGTTAAGCTGTCGTTATGAGTGATGTAAATAATGTTTTGAAGCTTGGCTTGCCTAAAGGAAGTCTGCAGGATTCAACAATCGATCTTTTTGCGCAGGCAGGATTTCATTTTTCAGTTCAGAGCCGATCCTATTTCCCTTCAATTGATGATGATGAACTGGAAGCCATTTTGATCAGGGCCCAGGAGATGGCCCACTATGTGGAGCTTGGTGCCTTTGATGTCGGGTTGACAGGCAAGGACTGGATTATTGAAACTGATGCCGATGTGGTTGAAGTTGCGGATCTGGTCTACTCAAAAGCTTCCATGAGGCCTGTGCGCTGGGTACTCTGTGTGCCTGAGAGTTCCTCGATTACCTCGGTCAAAGAGCTTGAGGGCAAGCATATTGCTACTGAAGTGGTTAATATTACCAAAAAATATCTTGCCAGGAATGGGGTCAATGCGTCTGTTGAGTTCAGTTGGGGCGCTACAGAGGTTAAGCCACCTGATCTTGCAGATGCCATTGTTGAGGTGACTGAAACCGGTTCATCTCTCAGGGCAAACAAGTTGAGGATTATCGACACCATTCTTGAGTCGAACACCAAACTGATTGCCAATAAAAGTTCGTGGAACGATCCATGGAAACGCGAAAAGATTGAGAATATGGCCCTGTTGCTGCTTGGCGCAATCAATGCCCAGGGTAAAGTTGGTTTGAAGATGAACGCTCCGAAATCCGCGATTGACAAGATTATGGCCATTATTCCTGCGCTGCGCCAGCCGACCATATCGAGTCTTGCAGGTGAGCAGTGGGTAGCACTAGAGGTGATTGTTACCGAAAAAATTGTGCGCAAGCTTATTCCTGAGCTGAAAAGGGCCGGGGCGGAAGGTATTTTTGAGTATAACATCAACAAACTGATCGACTGAATGAGCTTGTCATACTCATGAAACTTACAGACTGCTCTTCGGGGCTGTCTTTTTTATCGTTGCCATGCTGCTTTTCTATCAGATCCTGGTGCTGTTGGCGTTGATTGTTTTTTTGGGAATTGTGCTGAGAAATTTGGTCGACCTTAAAGGTCTGCCAGAGCATGCGTCTGTTATCGGGCCTCTTGTCTCTGTCCTGGTTCCTGCCCGAAACGAAGCACATAATATTGAACGTTGCGTACGATCGCTTCTGCAGCAGGACTATGGGCTGTTTGAGATTCTTGTGCTGGATGATGGATCAACCGATATAACACCTGAGTTATTGTGCTCTCTTGCCAGTGAGTCGGGTGGGCGTCTGCGCACCCTGAAAGGCGGCCCACTTCCAGAAGGCTGGCACGGAAAAGCCTGGGCCTGCCATCAGCTAGGGTGTCAGGCAAAGGGGGAGCTGCTGCTTTTTACCGATGCTGATACCATGCACCAACCCGATTCTCTCCGTCGTTCGGTTGAAGCTTTGCATGATTCCGGAGCCGACATGCTCTCACTGACACCGCATCAGGAGCTTGGTTCTCTTCTGGAGAAACTGGTCGTACCGATGGTTTATTTTATTCTTATGTGTTATCTTCCCCTGCGGCTTGTGCGGACAAGCCGCAACCCGGCATTCAGTTTTGCCAACGGCCAGTATATTCTCCTTCGGAAGGCAATGTATGAAAGCATCAATGGTCATGCCACCGTCAGAGCTAATATTGTTGAAGATGTCTGGCTCTGCATGGCGGTGAAAAAAGCTGGTGGGATTGTCGTTGCGCATAATGGTACCGATACGGTCAGTTGCAGGATGTACCGCAATGCCAGGGAGGTGTGGGAGGGGTTTTCAAAAAATCTTTTTGCAGGCCTTGGGTACAAGACAACAGCTCTGTTACTCGTGATTGCCGTGATGGTGTTTTTGTATATTATGCCCTATGCATTTCTTGTCCGTTCACTATTGACTGCGGAGTTCAGTAAGGAGTTTTTTTTGCTGCCGCTTTTGCAAATTGCTGTTGTACTCTTAACCAGGTATTATATTGCAGTTGCATTTCGGCAACCACTTCCGATACTTCTGCTTCACGTTTTTTCTCAGACCGTGTTACTTGCCATAGCCATCAACTCATTTTACAGTATTAAATTTGGCAATGGCTCTCAATGGAAAGGGAGAAGCTACAATTTTTCCTGACTGAGGGGAGAATTCTGGGAAGGTGATAAATTTTTTTAAATTAGGGGATAAAAATCATCGTGTCGGCTTGTGGCGATCTGTTGACGATAATAATTTGAGTATCAATTCAAACAAACGTAAGATTCATGGGTTTTTTGTCGAACATATTTGGTAAAAAGGAAGTAGAAATCAAGCTTCCAAAAGTGCTTGAAGATGTAAACCTGATCAAGACAATGGGGGGACATCTTGACCGTGTGCTGGGGGTAAAATTCAGCGCCGACGGAAAGAGACTGGTCAGTGGCAGTTTTGATGAGACTGTGATGCTCTGGGATGTGGAGTCGGGCAAAAGTCTTTTCACCATGAAGGGCCATGAAACCTGGGTTGAATGTATTGATTACAGTCGAGATGGCAGGCGACTTGCAAGTGGCAGTACCGACAGCACGGTAAGGATATGGGACGCAGCAAATGGCAGGTGCCTGCATGTCTGTAAAGGGCATGATACGGCTGTGCGTATGGTGGCTTTCAGTCCTGATAACAAGATTGTGGCAAGTTGTTCGCGTGACACGACAATACGCCTGTGGGATGTCGAAACAGGTAAAGAGCTTTCGAGGTTTCTCGGCCATAAATCATATATTGAGTGCTTGGCCTACAGTCATGATGGCAAAAGGCTTGCAAGCTGCGGTGAGGAACCTGTGGTGAAAATATGGGATGTTGCAACGGGCAAAAATATTGCCAACTACAAGACTGACGACAGGCTTTCACATGCTCTGGCCTACAGTCCTGATGACAAGTTTATTGCTTTTTGTGGACGTGATGCCTTGGTCAAGATTCTTGATGCAGCGACAGGAGAGATTGTAAAGCTTTTTGAGGGACATGGTGATGCTGTCCGAAGTGTTTGCTTTACCCCTGATGGCTCAAAAGTTGTGAGTGCGGCAAACGATGAAACGGTAAGGTTGTGGGATATACAGTCAGGTCAGGAGCTGCATTTATACAGGGGTCATGTTCTTGAAGTGCAGTCGGTCGATGTCTCTCCTGATGGTCACACAATTGCGAGTGGAAGTGATGACCGCAAGATCAAATTGTGGGCCATAAGGTAGAGTGCTTATTTATAGGTGTTTACCTGCTTTATCCTCTCTTTTTTTATGTTGGGTGTTTTTCTGTCAATAATAAAAAAGTAGCGTAAATCACAGAACTTTCTTTTTGATTTAGCACAAAGTAAGTAAATTATTCTCACGATGAATTAATTCGTTTTTGAGCGCTTCATGTCGAGGTTCGCTCATTGTAACGCCAAGTTTAACTGGCAAAAATAAAAAAGAGGTAGATATGGGTACTCAGGTTGAAGGAACTGTAAAATGGTTCAATGAAGAAAAAGGTTACGGCTTTATCGAACAGAAAGGCGGAAAAGATGTGTTTGTGCATCATAGTGCCATCAATGGCACTGGTCGCAAAACACTTGTAGAAGGCCAGAAAGTAACGATGGAAGTAACTCAGGGAGCAAAAGGCCTTCAGGCTGAAGATGTAACCCCTCTTTAAATTATTTTCGTTTTGCCCGGATAACTGGCTGACGTTGGTTACGGTACAAAAAACAGAGGGCGCACCACCATGCGCCTTTTGTTTTTTAGATCAGAATAGCTCTTTTCCCTGATGCGTCCGTATCGACGGGTAGTACTCTTTTTCACTGTCTGCTCAATACAATAGAAGAATAATTCATGCTGAACACAAACGAACAAAGACTTGTAGAGTTTCTGCTGCAATGCCACCCGGGCCAGCCAAAAACCAGAGGAACCTGGGAGGTTGACCATCAGGGCATACCTTTTCTTCTTCCCGCAATCGGCGGTATTACCCTGAATGTTCAGGCAGGCGATCCAGCATTTGGCTGGGCGGGCGACCATATTGAGCCGGGAGTCAGTTGCACTGCCGATACCATGAAACCCTTTGAACATCCCAATGTTGGCCTGCAGATCTTTTCCTGTGCAGGCAACACTGCGACTGTTGCCACCGGCGAGGCCAAAGGGGCTGAAGGTCGTGTTCTTGGTCACCACGGTGGCTCTGAACATGTGATTGTTGATTTTCCTCGTGACATCAAGGAGAAGCTGCTTTACAGCGATACCATCATTATTCGAGGGAAAGGTCAGGGTCTGAAACTCACAGACTATCCTGCTATTGCTCTGTTTAATCTTGATCCGGCTCTGCTCCATACCATGAAGATCCGTGAACTTGAGGGAGGCGTACTCGAAGTGCCTGTCACCACCCTTGTTCCCGCAGTCTGTATGGGCTCTGGCATTGGTTCAGCGCATGTGGCCAAAGGAGATTACGACATCATGACGAGTGATGCCGAGACCGTCAGCGAGTATGGAATCGACAAGATACGTCTTGGCGACTTTGTTGCCCTGCTTGACCACGATAACCGTTACGGTAGAGCATATCGCAAGGGTGCCATCACTATTGGTATTGTGATTCACAGTGATTGTCTCGAAGCGGGGCATGGGCCAGGCGTTACGACGCTTATGACCTGCGCTTCACCGCTCATTAAGCCGGTTATTAATCCTGCCGCAAATATTGCTGATCTGCTTGGGATTGGGACGATATTGAAGGGGTAATTGCAGCTTGTCCCAGACAAAAAAATCCCCCCGTAATGCGGAGGGATTTTTTTCAATAACATCATAGAACACTGAAAGTTAGCAATTACGCACGGTCGAAGAGTTACGATCCTTGATGGTGCTCTCGTCGAACTCGTCCCAGTTGTGCTCGTCGTGCTCACGCTGGTAGCCAGCCTCTTTCAGGCCAAAGCTCATGTCGGCAACCATTTCAGGCCGAAGCTCTTTGAGGTTTTTCACCTCGTCCTGCGTCAGAATTCTTGTCTTGTCGAAGCCCAGATCAATCTCAATCTTGCGGTTCTTGGTCTTGACGCGGTCGATGTCGTAGAAGCGCTTGGTAATGGTGGTGTTGGCAAATGCTTTCAGACAGCCCAGCATGTATTTGCGGACGTAAGGATCCTTGATCCATGGGTAGCCAAAGAAGGTTTTGCGTGCGTAGAAGCGTGCATAAGATTTCAGCACCAGCTTCAGCACATCTTCACGCTCCATGTTGTCGGGCTTGATAATCGGCGTCACAAAGTTGTACTTGGAGTAGTCGCGCACCTCTACCCTGTCGCCAAGCTCCTTGAAAAGGTCGGAGAAGGGCCATGGTGTGTAGATGGTCCAGTTCGCCATATCGGGATCCCAGTCCTTGCAGAGCTGGTAGGTCTCTTCAATGGTTTCAGGGGTTTCGTGCTCAAGACCCATAACAAACTGTGCTTCAGCCACGATGCCATTTTTCTGGAGCAGCTTGATGGCAAGCTTGTTTTCCTCAATAGTGGTCTCTTTGCGGAAACGGTTCAGGTTCATCTGGCTGGCAGCTTCGGTGCCGAGCGAAACATGGACAAGGCCTGCCTTGCGGAAGAATGGCAGCAGATCGGCATCGCGCATGATGTCGGTTACGCGGGTGTTGATACCCCAGGTCACATCAAGCTTGCGGTCGATCAGCTCCTGGCAAAGCGAGACAAACTTCTGCTTGTTGATAGTTGGCTCCTCATCAGCAAGGATGAAAAATCCCACTTTATGCTGTTTGACCAGTACCTCAATTTCATCGACAAAAAGTTTGGGACTGCGAGCACGGTAGCGGCGCCAGAACTGCCACTGTGAGCAGAAAGTGCAGGTAAACGGACAGCCTCTTGCAAAGTTAGGAACCGCAAGACGGCAGTTCAGAGGGGTGTAAATGTATTTATCCCAGTCGTAAAGGCTCCAGTCGGGGGAGAGTGTATCAAGATCTTCAATAACAGGATGTGCGGCGGTGGCGAACACCTTACCTTCGTCGTCGATATAGGCGATGCCGGTAATCTCTCCACGGTTCTGCTTGTCAGTTCCTGCTGCGATCTCCCTGATGAGGTTAACGGTAACCTCTTCACCTTCACCGCGAACGACATAATCGGTTTCAGGCGCCTCACTCAGTACCTGCGGGTACATGAAGGTTGAATGAATACCACCCATAATCGTCTTGATCTTCGGATTCACCTTTTTGGCAAGCTTCATGATTGCCTGCGCCTTGAAAATCGACGGAGTGATATTGGTTGCCATCACCACATCCGGCATGTTCTTGCGGATGATAGCTTCAATCTGGTCGTCAGGAATGTCGTCGGCCATGGCGTCAACAAATTTAATCTGATCGAATCCAGCTTTTTTCAGGGCACCACCAATGTAGGCTACCCAGCTTGGCGTCCAGTTACCGGCAATCTCGGCTCCACCTGAATGATAATTTGGTTGAACCATCAATATTTTCATCGGTCTCCATCCTCCAGATATGTTTTATTACAAAATTGGGAATGCAACACTATAACAACATGCATCCCGCATAGACTCACAAAAAATAATGAACTGACAATTTACAATTTATTTCCAAAAACTTCATAGCGTTTTCATGCCCTGCTGCCCCAATGGCAATTGAAAAATTCCAACATGTAATCTGAGGCAACAACCTTTTATTAAAAAATGAATTAGCGATGGCTGGCATTCATAAGCATGGTGTGATAAAACCCAAAACTGATCTTTTCCCTGCTCTTTACCTGCATCCGGTCTTTATCCATAGCTTTTTTCATCTCCTCATCCCGGATCATCTGAATGGTTGTGCGGCGCTCCTTTTTGGGGAAATAGCCACCCGCCCAATGCATGAGGGCCAGAAGTTTATTGTAAGGGGCATAAGTGAAAATAATGGCTCCTTTGGTAAGGCGGCTCAAATTACTGAACGCCTGGGCAAACCCTTCAGCCGGATAATGGATAAGCACATCAAAGCAGACAACGGCATCGTACTTTCCGCTTACCGACTCAATGGTGTTGACCTCGAATTCGATGTTTTTCTCCACACCTTGCTTGATTGCTTCAAGCTTGGCTTTATCCACCATCTGTGAGGCAATATCGACAGCTTTTACCTTGTACCCTGCTTTGGCAAGCCTGATACTGAAGAGTCCAGTTCCACAGCCAGCATCAAGCACTGTTGCACCTTTTGGCAATCCCAGTTTTTGCAGCCAGTCGAATGCCTTATCCATCATCACGGCGTGGCCCTGGCGGACGGTATTGCGTACAGAGGAGAGTTTGTCGTCTCCGTATATTGATGCCCATCTCTGAAAGCCCTGCCCGTTAAAATAGGAACGGAGCATTTTCTTGTGTTCTTCAGCATTGAAAGAGCTGCTCATGGTAAAAGTTTTGTCGGTTGCGTTGTTAGCTTTTCTCTATGGTTGTCAGGAACATCGTGAACTCTCTTACACATCAATCCCCTCAAGGCGATCTTCGAGGTCTGAGTAAATCTCCTGAAGTTTTTCAATCATGTCGGGGTCTGCGCTCCACATGCCGCGTCCACTTGCTTCGAGCATACGACCGACAATGTTTTTGAAGGCTTTAGGATTCACCTTCATAAGGCGCTCGCGCATGTTTGGATCCATGGCGTAGGTTTCAGCAGCCTCCTTGTAGACCCAGTCGTCAACGCCCTTGGTGACGGCATCCCAGCCGAGCATATAGGTAAAGCGGTTGCTGATTTCAGCGGCGCCACTGTGCCCCTGGTCAAGCATGGTCTCAAACCATTTCGGGTTGAGCAGTTTGCTGCGGAACTCCACCTTCAGCGCCTTGTCGGCATCGTCAATCTTGACATCGGCCGTAAAGGTCTCGACGTAGTTGAGTTTGACGTTGTCACCCTTTGGATTGCGACGACGGGCTGAAAGCTGCAGCGCTCCCGATGAGGAGAAGTAGCGGTCAATGTCGGTAATGCCAAACTCAGCCGAGTCGACCTGCTGTACCACCCGGTCAACGGTACTCAGGAGCCCTTTCAGAATATCGGTCTGTTGGTCGCCGTAACGGTTGCCCCCGTATGCGAAACCGGTTCGTTTGATGAACATGTTGTCGAGATCATCCTCCGATTCCCATGCTGAATCTTCAACCAGCTCCTCAACCTGTGAGCCGTAAGCGCCCGGTGCCTGAGTGAAGAGACGCGACGTGGCACTCTCAAAATCCTTACCCTCTTTCAATGCGGCATCGACATGTTTTTTGATATGGTTCATCTCGTGGGGCTCAATGGCTCTTGCGGCATCCTTGACCAGTTTGTCGAGATGATCAACAAGAACACCAAAAGTGTCGCGGAAGATTGAGCTGATCTGGATAAGCACATCAATTCTTGGACGACCAAGCTTTTCGAGCGGTACCAGACGGTAGTGGCTGATTTTGCCCTGTCCATCATAAGCTGGTTCAGCGCCCATGAGGTGAATAATCACGGCAACTGCTTCGCCCTTGCTCTTGATGGTATCAAGCCCCCAAAGCACCTGGGCAATGGTTTCAGGATATTCTCCGTTATTCTCCTCAAGGTGGCGGTTCAGGATGCTGTCGCCAATCTGTTTGCCGCGTTTGAAAGCCAGTTCTGAAGGAATGCGCCATGGATCAATGGCGTGAATGTTGCGGCCGGTTGGCAGTATGCCCGCACCGTCACGAACCAGATCGCCGCCTGAACCCGAGGGGATATACTCACCACACAGGGCTCTCAGGAAGCCTTTCATCTCATTCTTGTTATCCTCCAGCGCCCGTTTGAGGGCGAGGCCATCCTGTAGCGCACCGTTAATGGCTTCAACCATATCCGACGATACTTTTGCACCGTTAGTCAGCTTGTTGAAGAGGTTTGTCGGATTGCTTCTGCCGAAAATGGTCTGCTCAATAAACTCTTTGGTGTGCCCGTCTACTGTTTCACGTGCGGTCATTGCCTGCTGTTCACCTTTGCGGGCTCGGGTGGCCAGCGATGGGTAGTCACCATAAATTCGGTCTTCACCGATCGCCTGCATGATGATTGATGGCAGGGATTTTTCGTTGCCGCGCACCTTCAGGTATTCGGTGATCGTCGTTACCTGCGTTTCAAGCTTCGGAGTTTCGCCAAAAACGTGCAGCGAGTTCGAAATCAATCGTCCCTCAAGCTCCATCATGTAGGTGTAGAGGCGGCTGATATACTCCTGGAAATTCTCTCCCTGAACGCGAGGGCAATCGTCCGTCAGGTTGAGCTGCTGTGCCTTGGTGATAATCACCTCTTCAGTCTCGGCATCCGCAGTATTTTGCAGCCCGCGTTCACGGTAATCGTTCAGCATCTCCTTGAAGGCAGGCAGCTCCTTGTAGAGACCAGCGCGTGCCAGCGGAGGGATGTTGTGTGAAATCATGGTGGCGTAACCGCGACGTTTGGCAATATTGGCCTCGCTCGGGTTATTGATCGGGTAGATATAGAAATGGGGCACTTCGCCGAGCAGTGCATCTGACCAGCAGTCGCCGGTGACGCCAAGCTGAAGGCCGGGCATCCACTCAGCCGTACCGTGCATACCGATGTGTACCAGAGCGTTGGCTCCAAAGACGCGGCTGATCCAGCGGTAAAAGGCGATATATTGGTGGTGTGGCGTATTTTCCTTGTCAAAGAGCAGCCGCATTGGGTCGCCCTGAATACCAAGCCGAGGTTGAACGCCAATAAAGATATTACCGAAAGTAATGCCACCGATAAAGAGTTTGTCAGGTTTGATCGGGGCTATTTCTCCGGGGAAGCCGCTCCAGCGTCCTTCAATGCGCTCGCGCTCTCTGCCGGAGGTGATGCTGTTGAACTGTTCGCGGTCGATGGCAAAGCACTCCTGCTCGTGTGCCTGGATCTCATAATCAGTGGACTTGTCGAGCATGGCAAGCAGTACTTCTGGTGATTCTGGCAACTCACCAACGTTGTACCCTTCCGCACGGAGTGTCAGCAGAATGTTATAAATACTTTTTGGGACATCAAGCAGGGCTGCACTTGCTTTTTTGCCCATACCCGGAGGATAGTCATAAACCACAAGGGCAACTTTTTTATCCTTGTTGGGAACTTGCCGCAGCTCTGAAAACTTTTTGGCAAGTCCGGCCAGTCTATCCAGGCGATCCGGAACCGTTTGCAGCCGTCCATCCTTGATGGCTCCGAGCACAACCGGGCATACAGCGCCGTCCATTTCAGGCAGCGAGTAGGTCATGGCGGATTGCAGCGGGATAACGCCCTGCGACTTCCATGAGGCAAAATCTTGAATAAAAAGCGGCTGTGAAACCACATAAGGCGCATTGATTTTGCCAAGAATCTCTTCGCGTGCGGCGGATGAGGCACCCGGTGTGGTTGCGCCTGCCGGGCCCCCCACAAAGCCGAAGCCCATCATGTTGACCAGCATGTCGATGTTGTTGTGTGTAAACCACTCTCTGGCCGCCACGTGACCTTCAACACCCATCACAAAAACGGGCAGGGGATTGAGCCCCTTGGCCGCAATGGCCCGGATGGTATTGTCAATATATTCTTTCTCCTGCAACAGATGCTTGCGGAAGAAGAGCATCCCTATGTTGCGTTTTTTTGTTGCGTTTCGGTCGTGTTTGTGTAGCCATTTTTCGTAATGGTGCAGATCTTTCAGGTATTCCGGCGCATCCGGGTGGTAGAAGCCCATGGTGGGAACCTCTTGTACCTTTTCAACCTTGACACCAACCTCAAAGTACTCTGACATGATGTAGTTGAACATCGATGCCAGATTGTCGGTGGTGGGGTTCATCCAGTAGGTGTACACCTGCATCCAGTTCTTGAAATCCTTTGCCTTTTTCGGGATCAGCGGCAACATGGTGCGCATGATTTTAAGCAGCTTCATGTAGCCGTAGAGTGCATCCTCGTCGCGCCCCTTAACCAGCATTTTTGCAACTTTCTTGACAATATCAGGCATACCGCTTCCATCGCCCGAGACAACATAATTGCCGATTTTTGTCATCTGCATCACCTCTGGCATCGACTCGTAGGCAAAAACAACCTTTACCTTCGACTTGTCGACCTGCTCCTGCAGCCAGTCAGCCTGGCCCTTGAACTGGATCAGTGTGGTAAAAATACAGTCGGCATTGTGGATAGCTTCGGCGGCTTCGGGGTTCTGATGTTCAAGGTCCTGATCGGTCCATTGGGTGAGTTCAGCATGGTCAGCAATTTTGGAGGTTACCTCGCGCCATACCCGCTGGTTGCATTGTTCCATCCCGACAATAGCGGCAATTCTGATTTTATCGTGCATAGAAATACAAAAAATGTACGTTTGTTGGTGGTTTTAACAAGACTGCAAAATGTAATAAAATCCCGGGATGTAAACTAACGATTAAAAAAAGAGCCAGCCCCTCTTTGCGGAGGAGCTGGCTCAGGGTTACAATCATGTACGAAAGAGAGCAATTTGTTAGAAGGTGAAATCCACCCCTGCAATAAAACTGCGTCCTGGCGCTCTGAACCACTCAGCTTCTTCGTATTGCACGTTACCAATGTTCTTGCAGAGAAGGCTTAAAGAGACCGTTTTACCTGCCTGATATTTTGCGCTGGTGTTCAGCACAACAAAGCCACCTGGATAGTTGGTCCTGGTTGCGTTAGGAAAAGAACTTATTGATTTGTACTGACTCACGTAACGTCCGTTGAGATTAAGAGCAAGTTTGCTGACAGGCTTCCAGGTTGCTCCGGCAGAGGCCATATGTTCTGCGCGGTATGGCAACCACGTTGGATCAGGGTTTAGATCCTGATTTGAGCTTTGTCCAGCAACATAGGAGCGGTTTTTTGCATTCATGTAGGTGTAGGTTGCATTCAGTAACCAATCATTAGATGGTCTGTAATTTAGACTGGTTTCGACACCGTAGATGCGTGCTTTGGTAATGTTCCTATAGATGAATGTTCCTCCTGACCCAACCGGGGTAATAATAGACTCAATAAGGTTATTGTAGTCGTTAAGATAGCCCGCGATATCCAAAGATACCTTGTCGCTGAACTGCTTAAATACGCCGACTTCATAAGCTGTCATAGTCTCCTTGTCCAGAGCAGGGTTTGGTATTCCGGTGAACAGTCCTGCGTCGCGAATGAAGCGCTCAGACAAGGTTGGAGCACGGAAGCTTTTTCCATACGATGCCCGGAAGGATATGTCATCCATTGCCTTATAGTTAAGGGCAACACGTGGACTTAGGGCATCGACCGACTTATTCGTTAAGTCAAAAAAGTTACCTGCAGTTCTTTCAGCTCTAGTCGCATCAATACCACTCCAGTCATAACGTAGGGAGAGGAGTGAGGTCAGTTTGTCCGACATTTTCCATTCATCTTGCACAAAAGCTGCTGCGTTTTTTTCCTGAATTGGCTTCAACTTGCTTTTTTCTGGTAATTCTGCGGACACGGTGGTTGTCATAACATTCGTGATATTGCCATCAACCCCAAAAATAAAGCGATGCTGGTCATTAACTCTCCAGTCCAGCTTTGCCCCGGCACCGTAACGGTTGGAGGTGGTTTGATTAAACTCTCCAGCTAATCTGTCTGTTACTGGATAATCTTGCAAAGAGGCTGTTGGGTTATACTCAATACGGGTGTCAAAACGTGTAAAGTATAGTTTTGTGTCAAGACTGACACTGTCGCTTAGCAGATTGACATAGTTTAAGCCGACCTGAGCATTCTTTCTTTTAATAATATCATCAGCATAGACGGTGTCGTAGGTCGTGAAGTTAACGATTTTACCGCCAGCAAAGGTATTGGCTAACGTTGCATATGCTAATGCGTTAGGTTGACCAAGAGTATGAGCAGGGTCAACACCAGGAACAAAAGAAGTCGGTAACGTCAGTGTGGTACTGCCAACTGTAATTGATTCACCAGGGTGTGCGGTTATGTAAGAGGCTAATGTCGCCAGATCTGCAAAGCCTCTAGATTGTTGAAAAATATCGAATGATCTGTTAGGGATTGTGGTGAAATTATTTGGAACTCCTGTCGCTTGATAGGGCCAGTTGTACGCATATCCGCCATTAGTTTCGTTATAGAATGAACTGATCTGCAGATACTGTTTTGCATCAATGTCGTAACGGGCCTTTAGCTTTACATCATCAAGCTTGGTCTGTGCGTTCTGGCGATAGCCATCGTCTTTGCTATGAGTGTAGAGCAAGCTGTAGTTCCATTTTCCACTCTTGTTGCCAAGACCGACATAGGTGTTCCAGAACCAGGGGGTATATTTATTCCGGTAGACGCTCTGGTCGCTTGAGGGTGGGGCATCGTAGAATCCACCGTTTACACCGGCCTTTACTTCGAATTTGTCTGGAAGGTGTCCAAAGACGTTGACCACACCGCCCATCGCTCCTGAACCGTAGAGGGTAGCAGCAGCGCCTTTAAGGATCTCTACCTTGTCAGCAGCATTCATGTTGACTGCTGGCCACGCAATTTCACCGGATTCTGGAGCGTTGAGTGGAAATCCGTCATAAAAACCCTGTACGCGGGTGCCGATTGCTCCACCCTGATAGGTGTTTGAACCACGAATTTGTATGCCGGATGTGGTCTGGCCACCTGCGCGATTGACCGATACACCCGGAACGTCCTCTACGACTTTATCGAGAGTGGCATTTGGCTCTTGCCTAATTTTTTCCTGTGACACCACGTTGACAGTCACAGGGACCTGAAGCCTGTCCTGCTTGTAAAGCGAGGCGCCAACAACAACTTCGGATGCCATAATAGTGGTCTGGCCAAGTTTCAGGTTGACCTCAGTGGTTTTGTCACTGCTGACGTTTATCACTTGACTTGCCGGCGAATAACCAACAATTGAAATAGCGATCTTTTGCTGTTTGGCGGGGACATTAAAAAGGGTAAAGTTGCCGTTCATGTCGGTTGCGGTGCCGATGGTGGTACCGGCAATGTTTACTGATGCGCCATAAACGCCTTCACCGTCAGACTTGTCGATGATTTTTCCTTTCACTGTTCCAGTATCAGCTCCATAAGAGGGAAGAGGGAGCAGTGATGCCGACAGGCAAAATGCGGAAAGGACAAAACGAGACGTTCGTGCATGCTTTCTTTTCATGATTGTATCTGGTTGAGTTGCAGTGATTCGTACAAACAAAAACAGGGTTACGCTCTGTGTTCGTATCGTCCGACTTGCACTTGAATTCATCAACAAAAATCCACTATACCTTACCCTTGCATGTCGTCGACATCCCAATCTATGAAATAATTAAAAAAAATACTTGGTAATTGGATTAAAACAGTGGTTAAAACAGAAAGTTTATGCAATAATATAATGGAGGGAGGGCTCCCGGGCAGTTGCCGGGGAGTTTAAAGCAGGAGGGACGATATGCTCAGATGACACCAAGCTCTCTGCCAATGGAGCAGAATTCTGTGATGACTTTGTCGAGGTGTACGCGCTCGTGGGTTGCCATAAAGCTGGTGCGGAGCGCTTCGTGGCCAGGCATGACGCCAGGCCGAATGAAGGCGTTGACATAAACTCCGGCATCAAACAGTTTTTTCCAGAACAGAAGAGTTTTTATCTGGTCACTGATCAGCACGGTGACGATAGCCGTACGCGAAGGCATAAGAGTAAACCCAGCTTTGAGGAGTGCTTGTCGGACATAGTCGGTGTTGGAAATCAGTCGTTCCGAGAGTTCTGGCTCAGAACGGATAATGTCAAGAGTGGTCAGAACTGCAGCCACACTCGCCGGTGTTGGTGAGGCACTGAAGATGAGTGACGAAGCGTTGTGCTTGATGTAGTTAATGACAGTGCGGTCGCCAACAACGTATCCACCGAGTGAGCCAAACGTTTTCGAGAAGGTGCCCATGATGAGGTCAATCTCATTGACAAGGCCAAATTCTGATGGAGTGCCTCTGCCGTTTTTGCCTATCACACCGACAGCGTGAGCGTCATCAATCAGAATGCGTGCGCCATATTTTTTTGCCAGTTGCACAAGGTGTGGGAGATCGACAATTTCACCGGAGACCGAAAAAACTCCGTCAGAGACAATCAGGCGGCCTGCAGTTTCAGGAATTGTCTGAAGTACCCGCTCAAGATCCGCCATATTGTTGTGGTTGTAACGCACCAGATTTGCCCCCGCCCCCTGAGCCATGATGGATGCTGCCACAAGGCTTGCGTGGTTGTCGCGGTCTGATACGATGTATTCGCCACGCTGTACCAGTGTTGGAATAATGCCCTGTCCGGTCTGGTAACCAGTGCTGAAGAGCAAGCAGCGCTCCTTTTCAAAAAAGTCAGCAAGCCTCTCTTCCAGTTCGACGTGAAGGTTAACCGTTCCGGTCATGTACCGTGACCCACTGCAACTTGTTCCGTATTTGTTGATAGCGGCGATTGAAGCTGCCTTTACCCTTTGGTCGGCAGTTAGGCCGAGATAGTTGTTTGAGCCAGCCATAACCAGCTTGCGCCCTCCAAAAGTGACAACTGGACCTTCATTTTCGTCTATTGGATGAAAAAAGGGATATATGCCTTGAGCTTTTACTTCGTCAGCGATGGTATAATCAACGCATTTTTTGAATAGGTCTTTCGTTTTCTCCACAGGAATTCATTTTTATCTTCAGCTTTGACAGACAGCGCCGGAATTTCTTTTTGTTACGATCGTTGCTTTTTGTGTCTCTTGCAGCGATAATTTCCTCAGGTAAGCGGATTCTGCTCTTGAAACGAAATGTAATTAAATTTTATTTATTTTTTTGTTAAAACGGGTTTCGTCTTTTTTACCTCGCAACGCTGTTTGCGGGGAATGGTTGCTTTGGTATCTGAATAAATGCAAGTGATGAGGGATATGAGTGAAACAATTTTGGTAACAGGTTCAAGCGGTTTTATTGGGACAAGGTTATTACAATACCTGGCAGAAGAGGGAGTGAATATAAGGATTTTACTTCGCGTTGAGAGTGGCGTTGGAGTTTTGCCTGACGGGGTGGAGATTGTTCGGGGAAGTTTCAGTGACCCGGAAACTCTTGCTCGGGCGGTGGGAGGTGTTGACCGTATTGTTCATCTTGCCGGGGTAACCAAAGCTGTTGATGAATCCGGGTACGATGCTGGTAATGTTATGCCTTTACAAAACCTTTTTGCTGCGATCAGGAAGCATAATCCGGATCTGAAGCGCTTCCTTTATATTTCGTCGCTTACAGCGGCAGGGCCCGCTTCGGAGGGTATGCGAGGCATCAAAGAGTCCGATTCTCCTCATCCTGTGAGTGCTTACGGGCGTAGCAAACTCAGGGCGGAAAGCCTTTGTCTTGAGCACGCCGCACGGATTCCTGTGACCATTGTGCGTCCACCGGCTGTCTATGGACCGGGAGACAGGGATGTTCTTCAGGTTTTTCTTATGCTTTCCAGAGGAGTTCTTGTGCTTCCGGGCACTGCAGCGAAGCAGCGTTTCAGCATGATTTATGTTGACGATCTTGCTGAAGGGATAATGATGGCTGCTCGTTCAGAGGAGGCTGTTGGCCGAACCTACTATATCACCTCTCCCCGCTCTTTGTCATGGGATGATGTTATTACCGCTTCAAAACCGGTGCTTGGGTTCAGCAAGTTGTACAAACTCTCCTTGCCTCAGTCATTTGTTTTTTTTCTTGGGACGGTGATCGGTGCGGCAGGGTCGCTTTTGGGAAAGCCAGCACTGATCAATCGCGACAAAGCCAATGAGCTGGTGCAGAACTATTGGGTTTGTTCACCGGAACGGGCTCTTCATGATCTTGGTTTTACAGCCAGAACGACTCTTGCTGATGGTGTGGCAAAAACCGTTGACTGGTATCAGCGAAAAGGGTGGTTGTGAACCGGGCCCGGTTTATGATTCCCTACCCGAGCAATTTTTGCATGAGTTGCAAGAGCAGATATTTTTCATCAGGATAGGGTCGCAGTCCTTTCAGCGCAGCGTCGGCCTCTTGGAGGGCGATGATTGCGTGTTCAGCATTCTGCAACGAAAACGACCTTGTGTAGCCAAGGTAGTTTTTGACGAAGTACTCCTGTTTGCCGTACATGCCGAGAATTTTTGCAATTTCAACTTGAGGCAACTGCCGCACTTCAGGAAGTGAAAGTTTCCACAGGCGAAGGTAAAATATTGTAAGATAACGGATAATGTTTCCAAGGCCCTCTTTTTGCCCCTCCTGGTCCATGATCAGGAGCGACATGCCGCTGCAGAGTCGCAGGTTTCGATCTGCCAGGGCTTTTTCCAGCTCAAAGATGTTATAGGTGCGAGAGATGCCGACGCAGTCGTAAACGTCCGGTGCCGTAATCTGTTTTTTTTCGTTGGTACGGGATGATGCATACAGGATAATCTTTTCGATTTCGTGGCATATCTCCCTTGCCGATGGCTGGATATAAGCGCTGAATGCTTTGAGTGCATCGGCGTCAAATTCCCATCCGAGCGATTTTGCCCTGTTATAGGCAAAAAGGTCAGGCGCTTTGATAATCGGGAACTCGTGGCGGTATTTTTTCAGCAGATTGAATGGTGACTTTTCAATATCCTTTTTATCGACAGGATCGGTGTCAAGAATCAGAACGGTAAATTCTGCTGGTCTGGCGATGTATTGACTCAGTTTTTCATCATACTGCTTTTGCTGCTCTTTTGTTGCCGGCTTTTTGATTTTGTCAAATTGCCTGACTATAATGAGCTGCTTCGGGGTGAACATAGGGTATTCAGAGGCTTTGGAGAGTAGCATGCCAAGTGTCAAGTCTGGACCATAAAAGATCTGCGTGTTGTCGGCAGCATCAGCCTCCGAAGGAAAAATCGCCCTTTTGATCATCTCTGCAGCCTCCTCTTTAAGGAAGCTTTCAGCGCCATACAGGAGATACATCGGATCAATGGCACCAGCAAGAATACTTTTTTTCAATGCTTCCATAGATATCAAACATCAAAGGGCGCACCGGGATGCGCCCTGCAGGTTTTAAAAGTCAAAACGGGAGGTCATCTTTTTCGCTTTCGAGTATTGATACTGAAGGAGGGATGGCTTGCGATGAACTCGTTTGCGTATATCCCTGGTGGGAAGAGCCGATCTGCGGCCGGTCAGCCCCATCATACCCCCCGGAAACGCTATTCTGATCCCGTTGAGCACCGAGCATCTGCATATCAGAGCAGACAATCTCTGTGGTATACTTTTTCTCCCCACTTTTTGGATCATCCCAGCTTCTGGTCTGCAGACGTCCCTCAATATAGACCTGCCGCCCCTTTTTCAGGTACTGACCGCATATTTCAGCAAGTTTACCCCAGACGATGATCCTGTGCCATTCAGGTTTTTCCTGCCAGTTTCCATCGTTGTCTTTGAAGCTTTCGGTGGTAGCAAGAGTAAAATTGGCCTTCGACTGGCCGGATGTCATCACTTTTACTTCAGGGTCACTGCCAAGATGTCCGATCAGCATTACTTTGTTCAGTCCTTTTGCCATGGTAGTATGAGGTTCGTTGAAAAAGCTTTGGGAATGCTCTTCCCAGGACATTATCAAATTAATATACGGGAGAAATATACTATAAAAATACGTATTATTGTATAAATAATTTGGAATTGATAATCGGCCCCTCCTTGCAAAGGAGTATCGTCCTGGAGTTGCCATTCGGAGTTTTTATGTCGACACTGCATCCATAGCATATACCTATTCCACATCCCATGACCGATTCAAGCGAGAGGTCACATGCCAACTGATGTTCCTGGCAGAATTGCGCAAGTGATTTCAGCATCGGATTTGGTCCACAGGCAAAAACTTTAAAGGGACCCTTTCTATTGAGTTCAGGGAGTTCCTTGTGGAGCAGCTCTACAACATTTCCCTTGAACCCTGCAGATCCGTCATCCGTGGCACATCGACAGTTTGTAAGGTTTTGAGTGAGCAGATCATCTTTGCTTCTTCCGCCCGTCAGGTTGATCACCTCTTTGCCGCAGGCGAGAACAGTTTTTTGAAGAAAAAGCATGGGAGCTGTTCCAATGCCTCCCGACACAAGTACTGCAGTATGAAAGGCTTCGCTTGTGAGATCAAAGCTGTTGCCGAGAGGGCCGAGAACCATCACGTCCGAGCCACTGGGGGTTTTGCAGAACAAGGTTGTGCCGCGTCCGATGGACTTCACCATAATATCAATGAGGGAGCCCCGAACATTATGTATTGAAAACGGTCTTCTGAGCAGCGGCTGTGTGGCATCGTTAATCTTGATGTTAACAAAGTTTCCTGGTTTTGCTGTGGAGGCAATGACCGGGCAATCAAGGGTGATGATGCTGACATCGCGGCTGACAGGTTGTACCTGGACGACAGACGCCCGGATATCAGCAAATGAGTTTGTATTGCACATAATGGAACCCGTCAGGAGTCGGTGACAGTTAATAAAGAGGGTAATTAAGTGAGCAGGGTGTTCATTTGCAAGTGGTTTCGGACACAGGGGTTTCAATAAAAGCATTAACTCTTTACGGCACACCGGAAATGTATCAGTACTGCCTGTAATAATTTTATCGGCTTTGATAAATATTTTGAAGATTGTCCGAACTGTGTATGTTAGAAGATCTTTTGTAGTGTCAGCTTTGAGTTATATCTTTGACGTTTTCTCTGCATTTCCAAATACAATATCTCGGTTCATGCGTATTTTAACTTTTACAGGTAAAGGCGGGGTAGGCAAAACCAGTGTATCCGCAGCTACTGCTGTTCGTTTGTCGCAGCTTGGTTATCGCACTCTTGTTCTCTCAACTGATCCCGCGCACAGTCTATCAGATTCATTTAATCTTCCTCTTGGCGCTGAACCGACAAAGATAAAGGATAATCTTCATGCTATTGAGGTCAATCCCTATGTTGATCTCAAGGAGAACTGGCAATCTGTGCAGAAGTACTACACCAGGATTTTTATGGCACAGGGTGTTTCCGGGGTTATGGCCGATGAGATGACCATCCTTCCAGGTATGGAAGAGCTTTTTTCCCTTCTGAGGATAAAGCGTTACAAAGCCTCGGGTCTTTATGATGTTCTTGTGCTTGATACAGCCCCGACTGGTGAGACTCTTCGTCTTCTTTCTCTCCCTGATACGCTAGCGTGGGGCATGAAAGCAATCAAAAATGTTAATAAATATCTGATCAAGCCGTTGAGCAAGCCCCTCTCAAAGATGTCTGACAAAATTGCTTTTTTTGTTCCCCCTGCTGATGCCATCGAGTCAGTTGACCAGGTTTTTGATGAACTTGAGGATATTCGTGAGATTTTGACGGACAATAAAAAATCAACGGTCAGACTTGTCATGAATGCGGAAAAAATGTCAATCAAGGAGACCATGCGAGCGCTCACGTATCTCAACCTGTATGGCTTCAAGGTGGATATGGTGCTGGTGAACAGGCTGCTTGATACCAAAGAGGATAGTGGATATCTTGAGAACTGGAAAGCCATTCAGCAGAAGTACCTTGGGGAGATAGAGGAGGGTTTTTCACCTCTTCCGGTAAAAAAGCTGCGGATGTATGAACAGGAGATTGTGGGTCTTCAGTCACTTGAGTTGTTCGCCAAAGATATGTATGGTGATTCCGATCCATCAGATATGATGTATGACGAGCCGCCGATCAAGTTTGTGAGGAACAAGGATGTCTATGAGGTGCAGTTGAAACTTATGTTTGCCAACCCTGTTGATATTGACGTATGGGTAACCGGGGATGAATTGTTTGTGCAGATTGGTAATCAGCGTAAAATTATTTCGCTTCCGATCAGCCTCACCGGTCTTGAGCCAGGAAACGCTGTTTTCAAGGATAGATGGCTGCATATTCCGTTTGATCTTGACCGAAATAATCATAGCCGCTCGCCTCAGGATCAGAAGATGCATAAGGAGTATGATCAAGGGTAGGGGACTTGATGCAGTTGATTTGTTTTGATCGATATTTATGACTAAAT
This sequence comes from uncultured Chlorobiaceae bacterium, assembly GCA_903866255.1. Classification (GTDB taxonomy): domain Bacteria; phylum Bacteroidota; class Chlorobiia; order Chlorobiales; family Chlorobiaceae; genus Chlorobium. The sequence goes on from CAIPMW010000009.1 coordinate 42,288, forward strand.
TCGGCGAAGATGGTGTGTTCAATATGTAAACAATAACAGAGGTATTCCAGTGGATGCCTCACTATCTAGGGAGAAAAATATGTCGGAATCGTACCAGAAATTGCGTAAAGATTTCAAGGAGCTTGAGTTTACAGATCGCCTTACATTTCTTGCAGAGAGTGTTCTTCTGACGGGGCAGGGTGCTGTTGTGGGTGGTCTTAATCTGGCGGGAAACCTTGTTGACACCGTAACAGGCACAGTTGGCGCTGTTCTTGACGCAACCGGTATTGGAAATCTGCTTGGCAACACAGGCGGGGTCGTTGGAGAAACCATTGACAGGGTTGCTATTACCGTCAAGGATGCCTCAAGAACGGCTAACGAGTTGTATGCCAGTGCTGTGGAAACTGTTGAAAATGCAACAGGAAATGCTGCGACTGCTGTCGGTGATGCAGGAGTTTCGGCTTCTGAAGTTGTGAAGAATTTTGCAGGTTCTTTCCAGAGAGGGCCAAGAAAATAGCAGATGTACTCTTCGGCTGGCTGGCGTTTGTGCCATAGGTTGAAATCTTTTTTTGTTTTTTTTTGTTAATTGCTGTAGATTGCAGAAAGAGAGCTGTTCTGAGGCTTTAAAATTTCCAATAATTTAAATTACAAGGGGGACTTATGAGTGGTGGAGGTGTATTTACCGATATCCTGGCCGCAGCCGGACGTATTTTTGAGGTTATGGTTGAGGGGCACTGGGAGACTGTTGGGATGCTGTTTGATTCTCTTGGCAAAGGCACAATGAGGATCAATCGTAATGCCTATGGCAGCATGGGTGGAGGCGGAAGTCTTCGTGGTTCTTCACCTGAGGTGACAGGTTATGCTGTTCCTACCAAAGCTATAGAATCAAAGTTCGCTGAGTAAGCGTCTTATGATGTTCTGTGCATGGGCAGTGAAAAGCGTTATAAGCTTTCACTGCCTTTTTTTTTGTAAAAAGCAAAACCAGTCAAGGGTTCATATTGACAGGATGATTGACTGATTTCTGTTTATTATAAAAATTTCATAGATTTGAGTTCGAGCTTCTGAAACGTGTTAAGCTGAACAGGTATGGTCAATGGCTAATGTATCGTTGTATGTTTCGGGGCAGACCGAACAGGGTGATGTGGCTGAATTTTTTCAAAAGGGCCTCATGAGTGCGGGTGAGAATCCCATCGCATTTTTTGAGGGGGTGTTTTATGAGTCGCATCAGGAGCGAGTTGGGAATATAGCCTTTCAGGATTATCTCATTTACACAGACAAAGCCGTTTACCTGTGGGCCAGAGGCTCAAATAAAGACTATCTCGACAGATTTAATCTTGGCTCCGTTTCTGTGAGCAGTCGGAACAAGGACCATGATTTTGCCACGTTGAATCTCAAGGTGCGACGTGAGGATAAAGAGCCTGTTTATGTGATTTTTGATATGGTGGAGTTACGTGAAGCTGAATTGATCATCAAACTCCATACGCTTGTTGAATCACTTATTGAAGAGAATCTTGGGATGAATTATCGCAAGAATCTTCCTGATAACGTCTCTCTGCTTATTTTGCAGGCTTCGAGAAGTGTGTGTGTACCTCAAGCCTTTTCCCTTCGATTTGAAGCTCCAGCTCAGCAGGAGAGCAATATTGGCTACGGACAGGATCTTCTTGAGCAATACAAAGCGAGTCTTGGCTATTCCCAATCTGAAGAACCCCTGCGTCACCAGGGTGGTGAAAAGAAAGCAGAAGGCTTTTCTGCCGCAGACGCATTGCGGGGAATTGAAAATCTTCTCCCGACGGATCCTGTTGCACTGAAAAGGGTTGCTGAATCCATAAAAGATATGATTGGTGATGCGCCATTCAAGATTCGAGATCAGGTCAAGAGTGACCTGCAACATGTTCCGGGTATGCTAACAGCACTTAATGAGCTGCTTAACAGTATAGCAGATAATCCGCAGGCGGAGCGCTTTGTCATTAATATTGTTAAAACTGCAGTCAGAAATGACGGTGTGATCGGCTCTGTAGGCAAGCTGCTGCGTCTCTCCGCCAGTTTTGGCGAAAGTTCAAAGAGGAGGGGACAGCGGTCAGCATCAAGGACAGGAAATTCTGAGTCCAGAACGGACTCTTCTGAGTCCAGACCGAGGGATTTCAGTGACGATGATTCTTTGGTTAAAAAGAAAATCAACATTCATAGCGATGATGAGGCGACGTTGAACGATGATTGTTTCAGCAGCGCTGATTCAGATTTTGAGAAAAAGAGGGCCTCTGCAGCCTCTGCAAAAATGACGAGAAGAGATGATTTTGAAGAGAGTGCTATTCCTTCACGCAAAAGCATTTCGATTCAAACTTCTGAAGATGAGCTATCCCCTCTGGTGAAAAATATGATGAATATGGATGATTTTTCAGAGAGAGGCGCAGAGCCTGTTGGACAGGGTGCTGATGGAAGCATCCCCAGAAAAAAAATTATGATTACATCGGATTCCGGGGAGAGTGTTCAGTCGCCTGGTGCGGGTATTTCGGCGAAGCAGTCAGAAGATAGTGATGATGACCAACATCCGAATCGTCGATAAATAGTGTTCAGACAATATCAAGTTTTATTATCAACATGAGAATTATTCTTTACCTGGGTAAAGGAGGGGTAGGTAAAACTACCGTTTCAGCTTCGTCCGCTACAGCGATTGCCCGAAGAGGACAACGGGTTTTGATTATGAGTACCGATGTTGCTCACAGTCTTGCCGACGCCTTGAATACCGAGCTTTCTTCTACGCCTGTGGAAGTTGAAAAGAATCTTTTTGCCATGGAGGTGAATGTTCTTGCCGAGATAAGGGAGAACTGGACGGAGCTCTATTCCTATTTTTCATCAATCCTGATGCATGATGGCGCAAATGAAGTTGTTGCTGAAGAGCTTGCGATTATGCCAGGAATGGAGGAGATGATCAGTCTACGCTACATCTGGAAGGCTGCTAAATCAGGAAATTACGATGTTGTTGTTGTTGATGCCGCTCCAACGGGCGAGACGATGCGTTTGCTTGGGATGCCTGAATCTTACGGCTGGTATGCTGACAAGATTGGTGGATGGCACTCAAAAGCAATTGGCTTTGCAGCACCTCTCCTGACCAAATTCATGCCGAAGAAAAACATATTCAAGCTTATGCCGGAGGTGAACGATCACATGAAAGAGCTCCACGCTATGCTTCAGGATAAATCGATAACCACCTTCAGGGTAGTTCTGAATCCGGAAAATATGGTTATAAAAGAGGCTTTGCGGGTACAGACCTATCTGAATCTTTTTGGCTACAAACTTGATGCCGCTGTTGTCAACAAGATTCTTCCTCAGAGTTCCTCAGACAGTTACTTGCAGAGCCTTATTGATATTCAAAGCAAATATCTCAAGGTGATCGATAACTGTTTCTATCCAGTGCCGATTTTCAGGGTAAAGCAGTCTACGGCTGAGATTATCAATACAGACAGACTCTATGAACTGAGCAAGGAGATGTTTGGTGATAAAAACCCGTCGGACATTCTCTACACAAACGACAAAACTCAGCGCCTTGAGAAGATCAACGGGAAATATGTGCTGAGTCTCTATTTGCCGAATGTTGAAGTCAAGAAGCTTAATGTGAATATCAAGGGCGATGAGTTACTTGTGGACATCAATAATTTTCGCAAGAGTATTATCCTGCCAAATGTTCTCGTGGGGCGGAAGACGGAGGGGGCAGATTTTGACGAAGGAAACCTGAACATAACGTTTGCCAACTGAGTGATCTGTTCAGTTTATTCCTTGTGACCATGCAATTACAGGGAGGAGTGCTTTAACAGGTATTCCGCCTTTTTTTATCGTAATTTTCTCTTTTGTCCGTACCAATACGGACGGGTCTTTGCAGCACTGCAGCAGTTGACGGGTACTCTTTCCTGTTTCTGGATGCAGAGGATTGGCGATATCAAGCAGGGGGATAAGGACGAATTTTCTGTGCGGCAGTTCAGGGTGTGGTATGGAGAGGGTTTCAGTGCTCAGGCAGAGGCCATCATAGAGCAGAATATCCAGGTCGATAACTCTTGGACTCCAGCGGGGATAGGTATCAGGTCGTCCAAGATTCTGTTCGATGGTCTTGCACCGTCGACGAAGATCTTCCGGTGAAAGAGGGGTTTTCAGCAAGAGAACCCCATTGTAGAAACGGTGTTGTTCAGTTTCACCAATTGGTTCGGTCATATAGATTGAGGATACGGCACAAACTGACGTATCCTCAATCTCCATAAGCAAATCCATGGCTTCCTGCAGATGGACGAGACGATTTCCGATATTGGAGCCTATTCCAATAAATACCTTGTGCATTGGCATATTTCAGAGACGGGTGGTGGAGTAATCGGCCTCGGCATAGTCGCATATACCATCAACAGGAGGGTTGCGTTTGCGGACGCTGATGGAGACATGGTCGAGAATCGGAAAATCACGGAGAAGATCGTGAGCAATCTTACAAGCAACAGCCTCAATCAAAAAATACTTTTTAAGGGTCAGCACTTCCTGTATCTTTTTGTACACTGAGCCGTAATCAACAGTTTTCGTAATGTCGTCGTTTTTTGCGGCGTCAGTGAAATCGAAGCCAAGCTCAGCATCGACCTCATATTTGGCGCCCACAGTATGCTCTTCCTTGAGCACGCCGTGATGGGCATAGAAGACCATATTAACCAGTCGGACGCATGATCGGGAGTGTTGTGTCATTGCAACCTTCAAATAGTGAAGTTGATTACCGGGAATATCGAAATTCATGCGTTCTTATAAATCCTGCCTTGAACTTGCAGTGAGTATACAAAAATAATCGGAGTATTATCAGGAGAAGTGATGAGATGCTAAATCGCTATGAATTGATCTCACTGTTGCTTTTGTGGAAAGTATCTCTATGATGATGATCTCTTGCTTCTGGTTGCGCACCTTGAAATCGACCCGATTATATTACCGTCAGGGTTGGATTTGATTCTGCTACCACGCTTCGGTGCAACAAAAAATCAGTTGAGATTTCATTACATTATGAATACAAAATTTTCTTTTATCACCTTTTTCAAAAGAAGAACCAATGACAACAGCAGAGAAAATATACCAGGCAGTGAAAAAGCTTACTGAACCAATGCTTCATGAAGTGCTGGATTTCGCGGAATTCTTAAACCAGAAAAAAAGACTAACTCATTACCTGTAAATAAGCTAAGAGAAACGGACAAGTACTTTGCTAACCCCAGGGTTTTGGAGGCTATTAAGCGTGGCAAAGCTGATATCAAAGCTGGAAGAATCACAACAATCACAGATCCCAATAATATATGGGACAGTATTCTGTCGTAATCTCTGAAGAGGCAGAGTCTTTGTGATTTCGGCTCGCGGTCATTATGGAGATTCGTGAGCTTGAGAGTCAATCTTCCGCACAACTCCCCCGTGAATGTTCTTCAACTGTTTTCGGAATACAGATCGGAATGGATGCTTCTTCCTTCGAATAACCACAAGATAATTTTCACCTCAGGAACTCCTCTCTTTTTTTTCTCTTCGCGACCGATTATACTATATTCGTTTACGCATCTTTTCACCTCGTCATCCACAACACCTGTGCTATGGCTTTTTCTTGCTCGCCTGTTTCGGAATCAGTGAAGTGCATGAGCCGCATAAGCAGAATGCTCTTGCTTGCTCTTGCTTTTTTGGCAGTTGCTGGCGGTGGTATCGTTGGGGCAAAAGGTGAGAGCGCAAAGCCGTCAACTGTAATGTCTACCGTTGCCACAGCAACAGCAAATCAGGAAAAAGGGGATGGGCTTGTAATGCTGAAGGATAAGGTACTGACGGGTAAAGACAAAACCGATGGGAATTTTCAAATCTTTGGTATAAGTCTGGGTATTGGAGATGTTATTGCGTTGAGTGGTGTTTTCCTGACTATAATTGGTGGAATATGGGCTTTTTTCACAAAGATTTATCCAGGTTTGAAGGAAGCCAGAACAATAAAAAAGGACAGTAAAAAGTACGCAGAGCGCTACCAATCTGCCCTTGCAAACGAACTCGACAAAAGCAATCTTCCTGCATCAAATGCTCTCGACAGCTTTTCCGTAAAACTGACCGACACCTTTGTTTCGCTCAGCCTTTCAGAGACCTGGAAGAGCGACACAAAATTTATCCCCGATAAAAGTCAGGAACAGCCAAGAGAAAACCACCATGTTCGCACACCTGAAGAGGTGATGGGGCTGGTTTTTAAAAATTTTCCACTGATGCTTGTCATTGGTGATCCGGGTTCAGGCAAAACAACCCTGCTGAGGCATTACGCCCTGACCTGTTTGAAAAAAGATGGTAACAAGCAAGATGGTTATAAAATGCTTGGCTTCACTGAACCAGTGATGGTCTTTTATCTGGCGTTGCGTGAACTGAAAAAGAGCGCTTCCGGCTATGAATCCCTTGCTGACAACCTCTTTGCCTGGTCTGAAGATCATCAGCTCGGAATACCAAAAGCTCTCTTTTTCAACTGGTTGCACGATCAAAAAACATTGCTATTGCTCGACGGGCTGGATGAAATCAGCAATGTTGACGACAGAATCAAGGTGTGCAAGTGGATTGACCAGACCTCTGCAGGGCTTGCGAAGGCGCGTGTTGTTGTAACTTCACGCACAACCGGATACCGGAAGGGAGACGGGATTGAGATTGTGACTGAGCATGTGCGGGCAGACATCATGGATTTTTCGCCGGATCAGCAGGCAACATTTTTAAAGAGATGGTTTAACGCTGCATTGTTGCGCGATCATCCTCTTGATGCCGCAACTCAGCAAGAGCAGATAAAGAGTGATGCCCTTAAAAAAGCAGAGACCATTATTGCCTATTTGGCCAAAGAGGAGAACAAAAGCTTGCAGGCATTGGCTGGCGTGCCTTTGCTGTTGCAGATCATGGCAACACTCTGGAAGGATCGCCAGTATCTGCCGGGAAGCCGTGTAAAGTTATACGATGCTGCCTTGGACTACATGCTCGATTATCGTGATCGGCAAAAAAATATTGAGCCATTGCTTCCCGCTGACAAAGCAAGGAGAGTGCTGACTCCTCTCTCTCTCTGGATGCAGGAGGAGTTGAAAAAGGATGAAGCCCCCAGAGCTGAAGTGCAGGCAAGAATGCAGGAGAAGTTGCAAACCCAGCAAAACCCCCCTTCCGCAGAGGAGTTTTGCAAAAATCTTGTCGAACGGGCAGGCTTGCTGGTGGAGTATGGCGACACAGAGTATGTGTTTCGCCATAAATCATTCCGCGAGTTTATGGCAGGCGTTCAGCTCAAGGAAGATCGTCCTTACGAGCGCATCAACGCGCTTGTCACCCATTTTGGTGACGACTGGTGGGAAGAGCCGCTTCGATTTTTTATCGGGCAGGTGGATGACAAAGTTTTTGATCTCTTCATGCAAAAGCTCTTTGATTCACCGGTCACGGAGACATTGACACCAAAGAAACAGGAGCTGCTTGCAACTCTTATGAAAGAGGCCCTTGAAACAAAGAGCGATGCGTTACAGGCAAAGCTGCTCGACCCTAAAACCACTCCAAATCGGCAGCGGTATCTTATGGATTGTCTGAAAACCATTGGCACAGGGAACCGGTCAGCAATTGATGTTGTCAGCAAATTTGCAGAATCGGGAATTACGGACAATGTTGATATCCTGCGTTATGCCGCTGAAATTACTCGAAAGCAAGTGCAGCCAGAGATGTGTTCTGATGTTGAAAAGGGAGTTTCGGGGTTAGTCATGGACAAGCTTGGTGCGCAATACATTTTGATCAGGGGAGGAACCTTCAGATTCTCCTTGACGAAGCAGAAGGAAACTGTTCCAGACCTCTACGTTGCAAAATACACGGTGACCAATCAGCACTATCGTCGGTTTATCAGCTATCTGGAGTCTCAAGAGAAAGAGCTTGAACGTATTGTCTCTGTCAAAGAGTATAAAGAGCGCTTGAATGCAACGGCAAAAGGTATAAAGGGATTTGGCGACTTTCTTCAGCAAGGGAAAGAGTTGGCGACCATTTTTCGCTCAGGCTATGATAACAACAAAAAATTCAACAAGGATGAGCAGCCAGTTGCCTGGGTAAGCTGGTATGGTGCGAGTGCTTATTGCCTCTGGCTTTCATTGCTGGATGGTAATGCTCTTTATCGCTTGCCCACAGAAAAGGAGTGGGAGTATGCCGCAGGTGGAAGTGAGAGCAGAACCTATCCGTGGGGTGAGGAAGAGCCGTCACCGAACCGTGCCAATTTCAATGAAAATGAAGGGACTACCACACCCGCAGGTCGTTATCCTGATGGGGTGACACCGGAGGGGCTGTATGATATGGCTGGTAACGTGTGGGAGTGGATGGAAGATTTTTATGATAAAGATAAAGACTGGCGTTCAATACGGGGCGGCGCGTATTATGAGAGTAATGCTGATGCTCTGCGCTGCTCCTCCCGGTTCGTCGACTTTCCGAGGTACCTCATCGACAGTGTGGGTTTTCGAGTGATTCGTTCCAGTCTTTTTCTTCCTGAAAATCTGATCCCCTGATATCTGGAACTCTGAAAAAAGAAGCTCACTCGACAAAGAAGAACCAACATGGGGAGGCTAGAAATTTTTTTTGCGGGAAGGTTATGCAGGTCAGGCTGATACTCATAATCTGTTATTCTGTGCCGGTTGTCTCTTCTTCTTGTTGGCGTTTTCGGAAAAGATGCCGAGCTGGTGCTCGGCGTTCCCAGGGGTGTGGTCGGAACGGGCTGTACCTCTTTGCGCTTTTGGCTGCTCTTTTCTATATTCGGTTATAAAAAAGTGGTAATAGAATTTAAAAGTTTATATATGACCGGTTCTGTCGAAAAGGCGCCGATGCCATTGCCGGTTAAGCGGGCCGTCATGAAGTTTGGCAGGGATTTGTCGCTGGCGAGACGCAGGCGGCGCTTTTCGCAGCAGTCGATGGCTGAGCGGATTGGTATTTCGGTTTCAAGCCTGAGGCGACTGGAAAAAGGTGATCCAACGTTGAGCTGGGGTACCATTGCACGCGCCATGTATGTGCTTGGTGAAATCGAGAAGCTCAATCAACTGCTCGACACGGCAAACGATGATATAGGGCTTGTGCTGATGGATGAGCAGTTGCCCCGGCGCATTCGCTCCCGAAAACCCTCACCGGAGTCTGGTGCGCTATGAGCCGGGCGATGCAGCGAGGCGCTACCGTTTGCCTTGGTGAAGGCGGTGTGGTTGTTGGTCAGCTTGCCTATTCCCGCAGTGGAGTGCGTGAGAACTCTTCGTTTGTCTATAGCCAGCAGTGGCTTCAGTCGATAGAGCGCTTTTCAATCTCTCCGGATCTTGCATTGACAGAGACGTATCAGTACCGTAAGGCCGCTTCAGCAAATGACTCCGTTTTTCATTTTGCCATTGCCGATACGGCACCAGATGGCTGGGGTTGCCGTGTCATTGCACGTGACCATGCAAAGCGTCGTAACGCGCATAAGGCACAAGGTGCTGAGCAGCCTTTTGCTCCTCTTACGTCATGGGACTATCTGGTTGGTGTGGATGATTTCAGTCGGGTTGGCGCCCTGCGTTTGCGTGATGAAACGGGAAACTATCTGCGAACCATTGAGAGTGGTGATCGCGCAACGCCACCCTTGCTGGAGCTGGGTTCTCTGCTTGGGGCAAGCCATGCCGTTGAGCAGGGGAGAGAGACGGAAGCCGATCTTCGTTACCTTCGTGGCAGGGGAACCTCACTTGGCGGGCTACGTCCAAAATGTTCTGTTCTTGATGACGATGGGCAGTTGGCCATCGGGAAGTTTCCAAGCGTCAAAGATCAGCGCAGTGTGACAAAAGGTGAAGTCTTGGCCTTGCGTCTTGCTGTCGTTGCCGGTATTGATGCCGCCCAGGCTCGTATTGTCTATGCCGAAAACTCTCCAGTGGCTGTCGTGCGTCGTTTTGATCGCACGTTTGAGGGTGCTCGTATTCCTTATCTTTCGGCAGCATCGCTCCTTCAGGCACGCAGGGATGATGAACGAGCATACAGCGAGATAGCCGAGCGTCTCATCGCCACCAGTGCAGATCCAAAGCACGATCTGTCAGAGCTGTGGCGTCGTATCGTTTTCAACCTGCTCATCACCAATGTGGATGATCATCTGCACAATCATGGCTTTCTGCATGTCGGCCACGGCCAGTGGCGGCTTGCGCCCGCCTTTGATCTTAATCCATTCCCCGATAAGGAGCAGGAGCTTAAAACCTGGCTGACGGAGGAGACCGGCCCCGTCTCCTCCATCAAAGAGGTGGTGCGTGTTGCCGGGCAGTTCTGGCTCGAAAGAGAGCAAGCGCTCGAAATCCTTCGACAGGTCTGTAACGCTGTTGAGAACTGGCGCGTTCTGGCTCTCACTCCGGCAGTCGGCATGGAGCCTCATGAGCTGAACGATTTTGCTCCAGCCTTTGAGCATGAACAGATGAAGCTGGCCAAGAGTATGCTCAGGCATGGTTAAGTGGGGAATGAGTAGAACTCATGAAAAAATTGCTCCTGATTTGAAAATTATAGTGCTGCAGGATACTGATGGAGTCGATGCCGATACCCGGGAACGCCGATACCTGGGAACGCCGATACCTGGGAGCGCCGAGCTCCAGCTCGGCAGAAAACGAGGATAATGTGCTGAACCGATCGCCAGCAAAGCCTGAACTCACACAGCAAAGCCTCTCATGCTGCTCTGTTCCACTTGCGTATGGGGAAAATTTTTTTACTGTATTGCCGGTTGTTTTGTACCGGTGTTGGATGGGGTGCCGCGATGATGGTGTTGTGGGTTGAATTATACCGTAATCATTGTATAGTTATGTATAAATAGGTATAATCAAATATAATTTCCAATAAATCAGGATTGTCGATGGATGCTATCAGAAATCCCTTCTCTCCCGGTGCTGGCTCTCCTCCTCCGGAACTTGCAGGACGTGATGCCATTCTGGAGCTTGCCAATGTGCTTTTCGGACGGGTGCGCCTAAAACGCTCCGAAAAGAGCATGATGATGACAGGGCTGCGAGGTGTGGGCAAAACGGTTCTGCTCAATGAGATGGAGCGTATGGCTCTCCATGATGGATATCGAACTCTTTTTCTTGAAGCGCAGGAGAACAAGTCATTGGTGTTGCTCCTTGTGCCGCAGTTGCGCAAGCTTCTTTTCGATCTGGACAGGGTTGCTGGCGGTGGCGAAAAGGTTCGTCGTGCTCTTGCTGTGCTGAAAAGCTTCATTGGCGGCGTGAGGGTATCGCTTGGGGATGTTGAGATTGGTCTGGATATTGATCCCGAAAAGGGGAGTGCTGACAGTGGAGACCTGGAGGTCGATCTTTCGAGCCTTTTTGTTGCTGTGGGAGAAGCTGCCGAGGAACGCAAGAGCGCCGTGACCATTCTGATTGATGAAATTCAGTACCTCTCTTCATCAGAGCTGAATGCCATCATTATGGCCATGCACAAAATGCAGCAACGCCAACTGCCCGTTGTGCTGGTTGCTGCAGGTCTGCCAATTTTGCCGGGGCTTGCCGGTGAAGCAAAGTCCTATGCAGAACGGCTCTTCAATTTCCCCGACATCGGTGCGCTCAACGAGCAGGATTCAGCCAAAGCGCTTCAGGAACCTGTGTGTGAGGCCGGAGTCTCATTTGAGAGTGAAGCCCTCCACGAAATTTTTCGCCTGACCAAAGGGTATCCCTATTTTCTTCAGGAGTGGGGGTATCAGGTGTGGAACCAGGCCGAAAGTTCACCCATTACCTTGTCGGTTGTCGAGAAAACAACCAGACTTGTCGTCAACCGTCTGGATGAAAATTTCTTTCGGGTGCGCTTTAACCGACTTACCGATCGTGAAAAAAAGTACCTGCGGGCAATGGCCGAGCTTGGCCCCGGCCCCTGTCGCAGCGCCGACATTTCCACGGCACTCGGTGTTGACATTACAGCGCTCAGCTCCGTGCGCTCAGGGTTGATTAAAAAGGGAATGATCTACAGCCCTTCGCATGGCGTGATGGCCTTCACGGTGCCTCTTTTCGATGAGTTCATGCGCAGGGCTATGCCGGAGGTGGATGGGGAGTGATGGTAACGGTGTCAACTCCCTGTGTGTTCAAATATTGATCAATACATTGATTTATAATTTGTTATGAAATCAAATGCACAATACGTACACCCTGAATTTCCGCCCGATGAGCTGCTGATTTTTATCGGGCACAGCGACGATGCGTCGGCTGAAGTTGAGGCTGTAATGTCGTTGAGATTGGAGATTGAGAAGATGTTCAGGGAATTTCTGAAAGTTAATTTGCATCGTTCGCGTTTTCGTCGGTGGAATTTCTGGGCATGGGGTAAAGATGCATTAACCATCACTGGTGGTCAGGACGCGGTTGTGAAACACGCTCTTGACCACGCACGAGTTGCCATTTTTATTTTTAAAGAACGAGTAGGAAAAGTTACCTGGCAGGAGCTGGAACAGGTAAGAGAGCGAAGTCGTGAGCAGCACCTGCATATCCTGGCATTGTTTCCAGAGGAGAAGCCTTACCAGGGCAAGTTTCCCAATGCACAGGCCAAACTTCAGGCTTCCCGCGATTGGACGGCATTACTGGAACGTCAGGAGGAGTTGACAAGTGATTGGACAAGTACTGATTCGTGTTCAGTGACACCATGCCCAACCTATCAGAGTATTGAAGAGCTGAAAAATATTGTGCGTGACAAAGTGCGGGTTGCGATGGCAGATATTCTCGCTGTAGAGTCTCCAATACTTCGTCCAACTCCTTTGCCGCAGGTGAATACCGCTTCCGACTTTCTCCGCCTCTACCAGGCTACACTGATGCGGCAGCTTGGTAACATAACGCTCACGGGTTCGCCAGCGCTGGAGCATTTTGCCACCAGGCTTTCTGACACGTTTGTGTCGCTCAGTCTTTCTGGTTCGGTGCGTTCTGAAACACGCTTCTGCAAGGGAGTTGAGCAGTGCGAAGTAATGATTGATGCGCAAAGCAGAACGCCTGAAAAGGTTATGAGTATTGTGTTTCAGCAGCATCCTTTGCTGTTGATTATCGGTGATCCGGGTTCTGGGAAAACCACACTTCTGAAGCATTATGCGCTTTCTTGCCTCAATGAACAACGCTATGGTGACTTTGGCTTCAGTGAACCCGTGAACGTTTTTTTTCTGCCGTTGCGTGAGCTGAACATAGGCGATGGCAGCGATATTTCGCTTGCGGATAACCTTGCAGCATGGGCGAAAAAACAGTTTCTCGCCATTGATGCAGCACATTTTTCCGATTGGCTTGACCAACCATCAACGTTGGTGCTGCTTGATGGGTTGGATGAAATCAGCGATAAGGAGGATCGGATAGCGGTTTGCAAGTGGATTGACAGCACGGTTGGGCGCTTCACCAAGGCAAAGTTTGTGGTGACGTCTCGGAGCACGGGTTACCGCAAAGGTGATGGCATTGAAATTGAGGCTGATCATTTGCGGGCGGACATTATGGATTTTTCTCCACAACGGCAGGCGGAGTTTTTGCACCGCTGGTTCAAGGCTGCTTTTTGTGGTGAGATTCCACCTGCTGGCGATCAAGAAGCATGGCGAACGGAGCAGGAACAGAAGGCCACCAAAAAAGCCGATGCCATTCTTGCATTTCTTGCGTTGGAGAAAAATCGCGGTTTGCGCCCTCTGGCGGGTGTGCCGCTCTTGTTGCAGATTATGGCGATGCTCTGGAAAGAGCGTGAGTATTTACCTGGTAGTCGCCTTGAGCTGTACGATGCGGCGTTGAACTATCTCCTTGATTATCGCGACCGTCGTCGTGGTCTTTATCCAAAACTTTCCGCACAGGATGCGCGCAGGGTGCTCTCTCCTGTTTCGCTTATTATGCAGGAGGAGTTGAAAAAAGATGAGATTGATCGTTTAGAGATGCAGCAGCAGATGCAGGGGCAGCTCGACACCCTGTATAACTCTTTGCCAGCCTCCGATTTTTGCCGGAACCTTGTTGACCGTGCAGGATTGCTGGTTGAGTACGGCGAAAAGGAGTATCTCTTCCGCCATAAATCATTCCGCGAGTATATGGCGGGCATTCAGTTGCTCAAAAATATTCACAAACAAGACTCTCTCAACAAGCTGGTGAGCCATTTCGGCGACGACTGGTGGACAGAGGTGTTCCGCTTTTTCATCGGTCATGTTGAGGATGCAGAGCTGTTCGACAGTTTCATGCAGAGGCTTTTCGATTCGCCGGTGACGGAAGAGTTGACTCAAAAGCAGCAGGATTTGCTGATTGCTCTCGTAGAGGAGGCACCACAGCGGAAGATTGATGCCCTGCGCACGAAGCTGCTTGATCCGGCAACCACGGCAAACCGGCAGCGCTACCTGCTGGAGTGCCTGAAAAATATCGGGAAGCCGGAGGCAATTGCGGCACTATTGGAGTTCAAACAGTCGGGGTTGACGAAAGAGCAGCAGTTGGTCAAAGAGGTGAAATATGACAAACTCGGCGCTGAGTACATCTTCATCAAGGGCGGGACGTTCCCTTACTCCCTCACTAAAAAGCGGGAAACCGTGAAGGAGATGTACGTTGCAAAATTCACAGTGACCAATCAGCTCTTCAGGCGCTTTATCAGCTATCTGGATGCTCAAGAGCCCGAATTAGCAGAGAGGGTTCCACTCAAAACGTACGAGGAGCGCTTGCAAGAACTGGGAGCGGGCATCAAGGGATTCGGTGACTATTTAAAAGAAGAGCCTTCACTGGCGAAGCGTTTTGTTTCTTATACGGACACCAATAAACAATTTAACAAGGATGACCAACCGGTGGCAGGGGTGAACTGGTATGCCGCCCGAGCGTATTGCCTCTGGTTATCATTGCTTGAGAGCGATGGTGCTCTCTATCGGTTGCCGACTGAGGTGGAGTGGGAATATGCCGCAGCAGGAGAAGAGGGCAGACCCTGGCCGTGGTCAAAAGAGAAAGGTGAACCAAATAAAACATTGGCTAATTATAATAATCATGAAGGTGCCCCGACATCTGCCGGGCGTTACCCAGAAGGCACTACACCGGAAGGGTTGCATGATATGGCAGGCAATGTGTGGGAGTGGACGGATGACTTTTATGATAAAGATGAAGATGTGCGTTCGTTACGGGGAGGTTGTTGGTTCGACGAAGCTGATGCTCTGCGCTGCTCCTCCCGGAGCAACTACCTTCCGGGGAGCGTCAGCAGCGATGTGGGTTTTCGAGTGATTCGTTCCAGTCCCTCTTCCTGAAAATCTGATCCCCTGATATCTGGAACCCTGAAAAAGAAAGCTCACACGACAAGGCAGAACCAACATGGAGAGGCAAGAAATTTTTTTTGAACTGACAACTGACCACTGACAACGATTAACTGTCCCGCAATGCCAAATCACGAAATGTTGATCGTCAAAAAGGCCTTCGATTTTTCGAAATGGTTGCTGCATCACACGGGGAAGTTCCCGAAGAGCTTTCGCTTCAGCATTGCGGTGCGGCTCGAAAACAGTGTACTCGAATTTACCGAACTCGTTGCGGTGGCCAACATGCGCAGCAGCAAGCTTCAGGGTTTGCATGAGGCTGATGGGGTGTTGACCCGGTTGCGGCTCCTTTTCCGCATGAGTTTTGAGATGAAATTCATCAATCTTGCCTCCTACGAATTCGGGAGCCAGCAGATTGCCGAGTTGGGGAAAATGCTTGGTGGCTGGATAAAAAAGGTTGAACAATCGGTGGAGAAATGATAACTTTCCTGCGGATAAGGGCCGATACCATGATCTCCCCGTTCGAAGTGCGGGAGCTTGTAAAACAACAAAGCTGATGCTCTGCGCTGCTCCTCCCGGAACAACAACAATCCGAGGAACAACAACAACAATGTGGGTTTTCGAGTGATTCGTTCCAATCATGCCCGGTTATGAGTGAAAAGCCCATCCTGATGCCGCTCTTTCAAGGAAGAGCGGACAGTTTTTGGGCATGACATCGGGCTCTTTCTCCTGAGGCACGTCGCCACCTCGTCGGTGGGGCGGGCACAAACAGAACAGACAAAACAGGTCGCTTGAGTAAGCCATTGAAAGAGCGGCCTGTTTTTTTTTGCCAACGCCATGAAAACCAGCAAAAACCTTTTTGAGGGTATAGTTGCCTTTGAAAACGTGCTTTCGGCAGCTCAAAAGGCGGCGAAAGGGAAGCGTGAAGAGCAGTCTGTGCTGAAGTTTTATAACCATTTCGAAGAGAACCTCTGGCAGATTATTTCGGAGCTGCGCAACAAAACGTACCAACCAGGATCGTACAAAACCTTCAGCATCTACAAGTCAAAACCCCGCCAGATCAGCGCAGCGCCATTCCGTGACAGGGTGGTGCATCATGCGCTTATCACCGTTGTCGGGCCCATTCTGGAACGGAGCTTTATCTTCGATACTTACGCCAACAGAGTCGGCAAGGGGACACACAAGGCAATCGCACGCTACCAGCACTACCTCACAAAGTACGCCTACGCGCTGAAGTGCGACATCCGAAAATACTTCCCCTCCATTGACCATGAGATTCTCAAAGCACTGCTGCGGCGTAAAATTGCCTGCGCCGATACCCTCTGGCTGATTGAAACCATCATCGACAACAGCAATCCGCAAGTTGAGCATCTTCACTATTTCCCCGGCGATACCCTCTTTACCCCGCACGAAAGAAGGAGGGGCCTGCCGATTGGGAACCTCACCAGCCAGTGGTTTGCCAACTACTACCTCAGTTTTTTCGATCACTATGTCAAAGAGGTGTTGCACTGCAAAGGCTACGTGCGATATGTGGATGATTGTGTTTTGCATTCCAACAGCAAGCAGGAGTTGTGGGAGTGGAAAATAGCCATCGATCAGGTTCTTGAGCAGTACCGCTTGATACTCAACCCGCAGAGAACAGAACTCTATCCCTCGACGGAAGGGAAGAGTTTTCTTGGCCATCGGGTCTTTCAGTCATATCGCCTGCTCCCTGCTGACAATGTTCGCCGGGCAAAGAGACGGATTCAATGCGCCCTGATTACAAAGCCGGATAACATCAGACAGACTCTTTCAGGATGGTTTGGCCATGCGCGTCAGGCCGATACCCGCAATTTGCGGCGGTTGATTTCTGGAAGGATATTGAGCGGTAAATTACTTTTGATGAAGCCAATGCAGTCCGAAAGTGGGCAGAAGTTGTCCAGTAATCCATAACAAGGCTTGAGGATTTTTCTCATCTCGGGTGAATTGTTTGTGACATACAGCCCATCAGATCTTCTCCCACTCAAACCTGCTGACATTCCTTGCCTTGGGGTCAAAGACAATGCCAATCAAATACCGTTCGCCACTATATTTCTCGTAATACTGCATCTTCCTGATCTGCTCAAGTGGCTCCCCGTTGGTCACCTTGAATTCAAAGAGAAAGGTTTGCCCTCCGGCCTTCAGTGTCAAATCTATTCTCCCCTTGTTGCTCACATCTTCGGCGATGATGTCCACCCCGAAGCCGACAAAAAAGGCAAAGAGGACGCTGGCGTAAAAACCCTCAAAATGGTCAATATCATTGTTGGTGTAATTATTATAGGCGATACTCGCAAAAAGGTGCCGGATAACGGACTCTAATTTTTCAACATCTCCAGTGTCGATGAAATCAAGCAGTTCATCGTGGATCAGCTCTTTTTCTGAAACGCTGATCATCGATTGCAGAATAGAGTCGTTAAAACTGGTCTGCACCTCTTTGTTGGGAAAGCCCAACTCATATCGAACTCCCACACCCAACGGTAGCAGACGCTTGATAGTCAAATAGCCGGTCTGAAACAGAATAGCCTCCAGATTAAGATTTTCAAGGTCAAAACTGTTGACCAGAGACTCATTAACCCGCAGTCTATGCAACCTGGGAATAAAATAGCTGTTCTTTTTGATGAGATCAATCAGAAATTTTGGCGTTCCTGTCTCGAACCAGTAGTTTTTGAACACACATTGGTTCTTGATAAAGAGCAGGATATCATAAGGATTATAAACACTGTCACCCAAAAAGTTATAGCCGTTGTACCACCGTTTGACCTGCTCCATATCCATCCCTTCGAGATAAGGGGCAAAAGAGGTGTCGAGGTCAAGCTGGGTGTAACCACAAACATTGCCATAGTCAGGGTTCAGGCTGATGTCTTCGAGATTGTTCAGACCGCTGAAGATCGACACCTTGGCGAATTTGCTCACCCCGGTGAGAAAGGCGAAGCGCAGATACTCATCATTCTCCTTGATTTTTGTGTAAAAGTTCCGCATTCCATTCCGAATGACCAGAGCCTCGGGGATATTCTCAATATTATCCAGAATCGGTTTGTCGTACTCATCAATCAGGATGACCACCTTTTGATGATATTTCTCACAGGCTTTTTCGATTAATTCTGCGAAACACTGGTTGGGCTCCTCTTTCTCGTCGCAGAGAATACCAAGCCGTTTCTGATTGTCATTCAGGATATAGAAAAGGTTTTTGCGAAGAGTTTCCCGACTGTCAATCCCGCCACTGAAACTAATTTTGATGACCGGATATTTCACCTCCCAGTTCCACTGCTCCTCAATCAAGAGCCCCCGGAACAACTCCCGATTTCCCTCAAAAATATTCTTCAGCGTATCAAGAAACAGGCTTTTACCGAATCGCCGGGGCCTCGACAGAAAGACATATTGATAACTGTCAATCAGGCTTCGGGCAATCTCCGTTTTGTCGATGTAGAGATAATCACCCTCGATTATTTTACTGAACGTCTGTATGCCCACCGGCAGCTTTTTCATCGCCAACCTCCATTTAAAACATTGGCCCATCACAGGCACCGTCTCCTCACCACAACGTCACACTTTTTTTACCTTCCACTGAAATATAAAACTTTTTGACAGCAAAACAGAGCGACAGACCAGATAGAACAAACAGAGCTTTTCAACCATTCCTGTTGAATTGTTTCAGGACTATCCATCATGCCATCTCTATGGTATTGAAGAAATAAGGGAAGATACGGCATCATATCTCATCGAGGATGGCAAACAGCGCATCATTTTTGTCGCCCCCAAAGGTATTCGCTACCTTGCCTCCAACGACACCAAGATCCAGTTTCACGAAACCATTAAAGAGATTGAGCACCGCCTCAATGACCCAGAGGTGAGCCTCGAATCCTTCATCGTCTCAAACACCTCATCCGCAACCATGAGCCTTCAATGGAACATGGCAAAGCCACAGATGCAGCAACGCAATATCCTCTTTCAGGAAGAGGACAAAGATCGTTATCTTGCCAAAATGTTAAACTTTGAAGTTTGAAATTGATAACTTCGAACCTTGAACAAAACATACTAAACGACGATACCATGTCATTACTCTACACCCCGACCACTCTTGGCGTGCTCGCCTTACAGAACCGTATGGTCATGGCTCCGATGACGCGCGGTCGTGCCCCTGGCAACATTCCCAATGCGCTCATGGTCGACTATTATGCCCAACGCGGAACGGCAGGGCTTATCATTACCGAGGGGGTATCTCCCTCTCCGAATGGTTTGGGCTATGCGCGCATACCGGGCATCTTCTCCCAGGCCCAGGTTGAGGGGTGGAAAGCCACGACCGAAGCGGTGCACAAGGAGGGGGCAAAGATATTTCTGCAGATCATGCACAGTGGGCGAATTTCTCATCCTCTGAATATGCCTGCCGGATCTCGCGTCATAGCACCTTCAGCCGTCGCCGCTTCGGGTGAAACCTATACAGATGCCGAAGGCATGAAGCCTTTTCCTGTTCCTGAGGCGATGACTCTTGAGGATATCAACGCTACTGCTGCCGAGTATGTTCAGGCAGCAAAAAATGCCGTTGCAGCAGGGTTTGACGGCATTGAACTGCATGGAGCAAACGGCTATCTCCTTGAACAGTTCCTTCGTCCGAATTCGAACCTTCGCACGGACAGTTATGGCGGTTCAATTGAAAACCGCGCACGCTTTGTACTTGAAGTGCTCAATGCCGTGATTGCGGCGATTGGCAAAGAGAGGGTTGGCATCCGGCTATCTCCCTTCGGTGTCTTCAACGACATGCCGCTCTACGACAGCATGGAGGAGGATTACACCTGGCTGGCCCAACAGCTCAATTTTGCCGCTCCGGCGTACATTCATCTTGTGGACCACTCGTCAATGGGTGCGCCAATCGTGCCCGACAGCATGAAGGCGACCTTCCGCAACACCTTCAAGGGAACCCTGATTCTTTCGGGAGGTTACGATGCCGGGCGGGCTGAACGCGATCTGGCAGAGGGAAAAGGTGACCTCATTGCCATTGGCATGGGATTTCTTGCCAATCCCGACCTTGTCAAACGATGGAAAACCGGTGCCCCCCTGAACGCTCCAGATAAGGAGACGTTGTATACTCCCGGGCCCAAGGGATATACGGACTATCCTGTGTTGCGTGGCAACGAATGCAGGGATTTATAAGATTTGTGCTGTTATTGAATAATACCCGAAAAAAACAGCCAGATCCCTTACCAGTGCCTAAAATTCAGTACCTTGAACGTTGGGAAAGATCTCTTTACACGAATTAACTCTTGACTCTGATGAAGGCTCTCGCCGATTTTTATGAGGGGTGCCGTGCAAAGGCAATAATGCTCGCTCTCGAGGAGGATTGTTACACGGGGGATATTACCACTCTTGCCACTATCGCTTCTCAGCAGGGAGGAAGTGCGGTTATCCGAGCCAAGGAGAGTGGCATTGTGGGCGGTATTGCTGTTGCCATGCAGGTATTTGCCGCCTGCGATCCAGCTCTTGCGGTTGTGTCGCATCGCACTGATGGTGATGCCGTACTTAGTGGTGATCTGATTCTTGAGTTAACGGGAAAGCTCTCCCCAATGCTCATTGGTGAACGTGTCGCGCTGAATTTCATGCAGCGCATGTCGGGGATTGCGACGCGAACAAGGTGCTATGTCGATACCATCAGCCATACCGGGGCAAAAATTCTTGATACCCGTAAAACTGCCCCAGGGTTGCGTTATTTCGACAAGGAGGCGGTACGGATTGGTGGCGGAGCGAACCATCGGGTTGGTCTTTTCGACATGATTCTTGTCAAGGACAACCATATCGATGCATCCGGGGGAATTGCGTCGGCTATCCTTCATGCCAAAGAGTATCGTGAAAAAAACAGGCTTGATGTGAAGATTGAGACGGAGGTGCGCTCTCTTGATGAGTTAAGAACAGCTCTCTCATGCCAACCGGAAATTATTCTTCTCGACAATTTTACGCCTGCGCTTATGAAGGAGGCTGTGCTCAATGTCAGAAGCACCGGTCTCAGTGTTCTGCTTGAGGCATCGGGCAATATCGGATTGCACAATGTGGTTGCTGTGGCGGAAACGGGTGTTGATTTTATCTCCATCGGCGAATTGACGCACAGTGTCAAAGCTCTTGATCTCTCCATGACCATCAGGCTTGACTGAAAGGAAGCGTATGGAAATTGGCGTGGATATTGTTGACCTTGACCGGATTGAGGTGCTCTATACTCAATATGGTATGAAGTTTCTCCAGCGTTTTCTCACGGAGGAGGAGATTGCTCTGTGCCTGCATAAACCGCAGGTGGTTGCCAGCATAGCAGGACGATTTGCAGCCAAAGAAGCGGTTGTGAAGGCTCTTGGTACAGGATTTTCGGGGGATGTACACTGGAAAAGTTTTGAGATACTCAATGATGAAAGGGGACGTCCTTATGTGCGTTCTTCCGGTGTGCAATGTTTCCAGGGACGATCCATCAAAATTTCAATTGCCCATGATCGACGTGCGGCTGTAGCCATGGCGATGATTGAAGAGCCACAGGGGAAATAAAAAAGCAGGAGTCTTGTTTGTTATGAACTCCTGCTGATACATTTTACTCTCCACGATTGACTGATCAATCTTCCTGGAGGGGTGTTGTCACTGGTTTTGCCTCTTCAGTGATCGTCACTTGCGATTTCAGAAGCTCGTAGATCTTCCCCTTGAAAATAATCTCAGAGACGTAATCCCGGATTTCAGGGTTTTTATATGATTCAACAAATCGCTCTCTTTGATCTTCCGAATGATTCAGCGCCTCTTTTTCCATATAGGCTTTGAGTTCATCTTCGGTTACTGAAATATTGCCTGTTTCAGCTATTTTCCGGGTAATAATCATCCATTGAGCATGTTTGATGGCATTTTCGTCCAAAGATTCCCGGAAATCAGCGGCATCGAAATCATTCGGGAATTTTCCACCCATCTGGCGTTTGGCATTGTCAACCAGCATGTCAGAGAACGATTTAACGATTGATTTCGGGGTGGGTACGGAGTTTTCGTCAATCAGTTTTTCCGAGATGGATTCGAGCAGCTCCTCTTCAGCTTTTTTTGCAAAGTGCTTCTCAAGTTGCGCTTGTATGTCAGCCCTGAAGTCGGCTACTGATTCAAATTGCTGATCGGTAATCTCCTTGACCAGCTCATCGGTGAGTTCTGGAAGGTCGAGTCGTTTGACTTCACTGATGGCTACCCGGAAGCGGGTTGGTTCTGCTTCAGAATCGTCCTGCCTGTTTTCAATGTCAACACTCTCCCCGGCTTTTTTCCCTGTCAGCTCTTTGCGGAAAGGGTTCTCTTCAGGAAGGTATTCAAGGCTGAAATGGTGGTTTGAGGTCTTCTGTGTTTCATCCGGCTTACCAGTTTCATCAAGCTTCCACACATCGCCAATGACAGTATCTGTTGATAAGGCAGCATCATCAACGCTGATCAACGATCCATGTCCTTTTAGAATATTATTTACTTCACGGTCTACATCATCCTCAGTAATGGTATAGATTGTCCTGGTGAATGAGTAGCCACTGAAATCGTTAAGCTCAAATTCGGGGTGTACTTCATACACAAGCTTGAGCGACAACTGACCGTCTTTGAAGGAGAAGTTGACAATTTCCGCACGGTTGACCGGTTTAATGTTTTCGGCTTCTACAATTTCGGTAAAATATTTCGAGGCCATTTTCTCAGCTACGGTAGTCTCAATAGAGGGGCCTGCGAGTTTTTTTACCAGGCTTACGGGGGCATGTCCCTTCCTGAATCCCTTGATCTGAATGTTTCTCCGGGCTTCTTCAAGCTCCTGGTTATATTCGGCGCCAAACTCTTCTGCCGTAAGAGTAATCTCCAGAATCTGTTCGGTTTCGTTACTGTTACTGATAATCTTTTGCAAGGCTCTCTTTGGTTAATTGGTAATGCTGAAAAAAATAAAAGTGAACAAGATACGAATATATCCTTTTTATTAAAATAGAGCCACTCCACTCCTCTCAAAATCTATCGGGCTGGCTTATAGACCAGTGTTGAGAAGGGAGCTTGATGCAGTATCTGCTTTGTGGCTTCAGCGATATCATCCACGGTGACAGCTTCGATTGCTGCAGTTTTTTCTTCCGGTTCAATGTACCGTCCGAAATAGGAGAGATCAGAAGCGGTCTGCGACATTCTGCGCGTCATTTTTTCCAGACCCATAATATGGTAACCGAGCAGTTTTGTTTTGGCTGCCCGTACCTCTTCAGGGTCGGGATGGAGGAGAGCATCACTTTTGAGTAGCTCCTTGATTAGCTCAAGCGAGATTTTGGTTTTATTGCTGTCGGTGCCTGCATAGATATTGAGTGCGGTCAGATCATCGCAAAAGGTGACTGATGAGTAGACATTGTAGGCAAGTCCCCGTTTTTCACGCAGTTCCAGATTGAGGAGAGAACTCATGCCGTTGCCGAGCATGGTGTTGAGCACCATCAGGCTGTAATAGAGAGGATCATGCCGGGCTATGGCGGTGCCGAGCACAATCTGTGCCTGAAAAAGGCGTTTTTTCAACTTTACAGTAAATGGTGTGTAGTGTTCCGGCAGGAATGGTTGTCGGAAATACTGGGATCCGGCGGTTTCTGCGAGGGAACCGAGAAATCGCACCCCAAGCTGCATAATCTCGTCATGATGCACATTACCGGTTGCTGTGAGCAGCATTTTATGTGGTACATAGTGCTGACGCATAAAGTTTTTCAGGTCAATGTCCGAGAACCCTTCAACACTTGCTTCTGTACCCAGAATCGGTCTGCCTATGGGGTGGTTGGGAAATGAGCGTAGATCAAACTCCTCAAAAATAAGCTCTTCAGGGGAGTCATTAACGCTGCTGATCTCCTCAATAACTACCTCTTTCTCCTTCTGGATCTCTTCAGGAGGGAAAATTGGGTCGCAGACAAGATCCGAGAGCAGGTCGAAGGATGGTTCGATGTGTTCTGGAAGGCAGCGCAGGTAGATACAGGTCTGCTCCTTGGTTGTGTATGCATCAAGGTATCCACCGTTTTTTTCAATATTTCTGGCGATATCAATGTAGCTGCGCCGCTTTGTTCCTTTGAAAATTGCATGTTCAATGAAATGTGCCAGTCCCGGACTCTGTTCCGGATCATCTCGTGAACCGGCTTCGATCTGGATGCCGAGAGTAACGCTTTGCAGGTATGGAACGGCATCAGTGACAATTTTCAATCCGTTGCCAAGAACACCCTGGTGAACTGCCCCTCCCAACAACGGAGTTACCGGAATTGAGTGATTACCTTTTGCCATGACAGAATAATTTTCTGATGCTTGTGAGTTCAATTCAATGCAATGTAGTTTTAATTCTTATTTTTAGGAACAGTGAAACTTTGCCAGTCGATTCTATCACTTTACTGCCGCTGTCGGTTTTTTTTTTGGTGTTTAGCGAAAAATTAAGGTATTTTGCTTCTGCAAGAGAGGAGGATGGTTGCTCCCTTAGCTATTACAAGAGATCAATTGTCGGAAACAAACAGCCAGCAATATTCAGCGATTCATGCTCAAATCATCAATTGTCATAACCGGAGCCACCGGATATATTGGGTCACAGGTTCTCCTCGCCCTTCTTTCCCGGTTTTCTGGAGAGATCAACTGTAGGGCGATTGTTCGCACAAGCTCTGACAGCTCTTTTCTCAAGGAGCTGCCGGTTGAAATAGTCAATGCTGACCTCCTTGAGCCTCTCGCCCTCAACGAAGCATTCAAAGGAGCGGACACGGTTTTTCATTGTGCCGGACTGATTGCCTACAACCGGAGTTTTCGTAATGCACTTTACGAAAGTAATGTGCTCGGAACCAGAAACGTCGTCAATGCCTCTCTTCATAATAAGGTGCGCAGGCTGGTCATGACCAGCTCCATCGCGGCCATTGGCGCTTCTGAGGATGGTTCTCCGGCCAGTGAATCCACAACTTTTCAGGAGTGGCAACGCCGTAACGGGTATATGGAGGCAAAACATCTGGCGGAGCTTGAAGGGTTGCGCGGAGTCGCGGAGGGGCTTGAGGTGGTGATGCTGAATCCCGGTGTGGTGATTGGTATTGATCGGCAGAATATGGCATCCGTCAGCTCATCCAACGATGTGCTGAAGTTGATTTACCAAGGGCAATTGCCACTTTGTCCCACAGGAAGTACGGGTTTTGTTGATGTTCATGATGTGGCTGAGGCTCATCTTGCGGCCTGGAAACAGGGGCTATCGGGGGAGCGCTATATCATTGTTGGTCATAATCTCTCTTTTCGGGAGCTGTTCGATCGTATCGGCAGGAGTGGAGGTCGCAGTGCCAGTAATACCATGATGATACCAGAGGCGCTTGGTTGGCTTGCCGGAATTGGGGGAGAGTGCTGGTCGTTGTTGTTGCATCGTCCCTCTTTTATCAGTCTGGAGAGTATGCGTACCTCCACGAGGCATCTTGCCTACTGTAACACGCTTTCCACACAGTCTCTGGCGCTTCGTTATCGCGATCTTCCCGAAACATTCAAGACTATTATTGCCTGAACTCTTCTCTTTTTTATAATCTTATCATGCGTTGACTATGGATATCCAGAAAACTGAACAGATGCCGATCGTTGTTGATCCTGCAAAACTCAAACAGATGAATCTGGCGGTAGAAGCTGTTGAAAAGCAGTTTGGCAAGGGCGCTATCATGAGAATGGGGGACGGTTCTGCTGGGTTGACGGTGCAGTCCATTTCTACTGGTTCTATGGCGCTCGATTTTGCGCTTGGCGTTGGCGGTCTTCCCCGTGGAAGGGTAACAGAGATTTATGGCCCTGAATCATCGGGCAAAACCACTCTGGCGCTGCATGTGATTGCCGAAGCGCAGAAAGAGGGTGGTATTGCGGCGATTGTGGATGCTGAACATGCTTTTGACCCTACCTATGCCCGCAAGCTTGGTGTTGACATCAATGCCCTGCTTATCAGCCAGCCTGAATCGGGCGAACAGGCGCTCTCCATTGTCGAGACGCTGGTCCGCAGTGGAGCCATTGATGTTGTGGTGGTCGATTCGGTTGCCGCCCTGGTTCCCCAGGCTGAGCTTGAGGGGGAGATGGGTGACAGCGTCATGGGCTTGCAGGCCCGTCTGATGAGTCAGGCGCTGCGCAAGCTTACCGGTGCTATCTCCAAATCGAGCTGTGTCTGCATCTTCATCAACCAGCTTCGCGATAAAATCGGGGTCATGTATGGCAGCCCCGAAACAACAACGGGCGGCAAGGCTCTTAAATTTTATTCTTCGATACGTCTCGATATTCGCAAGATTGCCCAGATCAAGGATGGAGATGAGAGCACCGGCAACCGCACCAGGGTCAAGGTTGTCAAAAACAAGGTTGCTCCCCCCTTCAAGAGTGCCGAGTTTGATATTCTCTACGGTGAGGGTATATCGGCCATTGGCGAACTGATTGATCTTGGCGTAGAGTTCGGGGTAATTAAAAAAGCGGGCTCATGGTTCAGCTATGGCACTGAAAAACTTGGTCAGGGACGCGAGACGGTCAAAAAGGCTCTGCGTGAGGATCATCTGCTTTACAAAAAGATTCATGATCAGGTCAAGGCGCTGATGAATGGCCCGGCGGAGATTATCAGCGGTCAGGTATGAAGATAGGGCGTATTGATATCGACCGTCCGGTCATCCTTGCACCCATGGAGGATGTGACCGACCGGGCTTTCAGGCAGCTCTGCAAGCGCCACGGGGCTGATATTGTCTATACCGAGTTTATCAGCGCCGAGGCGTTGCGCCGGGGCGTTGAAAAGTCTCTGCGCAAGCTGAAAACTGATGCAATCGAACGGCCCTTTGCCATACAGATTTTTGGCAGCACGGTTGAGTCGATGGTTGAGGCGGCGGAGATTGCCGAGGAGTACCATCCAGACTACCTCGACATCAATTTTGGCTGCCCCACTAAAAAAGTTGCGGGCAAGGGGGCCGGTGCCGCGCTGCTCAGGGAGCCGGAGAAGATGACGGCTATTGCCGAAGCGGTTGTGAAAGCGGTTACTCTTCCCGTGACCGCCAAGACAAGGATTGGGTGGGATCGGGAGTCGATCAACATTATTGATGTATTGCACCGGCTTGAGGATGCTGGCATTGAGGCGCTGGCGGTGCATGGCCGGACCCGGAGCGAGATGTACAAGGGAAAGGCGGACTGGAACTGGATTCGTGAGGTGAAGCAGCAGGCTCGGATACCGATTATTGCCAACGGCGATATCTGGTGTGCCGAAGATGCGGTTGCCATGTTTGCCGAGACGGGCGCGGAAGGTGTGATGATTGGGCGAGGTTCCATCGGCAACCCCTTTATTTTTGAGAGTGCAAAACAGCTTGTCCAAACCGGAGTGCCGCTTCCACCTCCCGATTTCCGCCAAAGGATTCATGCAGCAATTGATCACCTGACGCTTTCGGTGGAGTTCAAGGGGGAGAAGTATGGAAATCTTGAGATGCGCCGCCACTACTCTACCTACCTGAAGGCGCTGCCGATGGTTTCGCGGGTGCGCAACAAGCTGGTGCGTGAGGAGGGGTGGGAGCAGGTTATCCAGATTCTTCTCGACTATGAGGCGGAGTGTGAGGGATATGCACGGGAAGGAAAGATTTGTGACGATACGGAGAGTTTGAATGACCATTCAGATAAACTGGTACTGAATTATTAAGTTAAAACCATAAAACAAGTTATGAGCAGTTCGGATTTTCGCTGTCGGGTAGCGGTGCTTGGCGCAACTGGCCTGGTGGGCCGCACCATGATCAAGGTTCTGGAAGAGAGAAATTTTCCGGTCAGTGACATCGTACCGCTTGCTTCATCCAGAAGCGCGGGGCAGGTGATAACCTTCAAGGGTCGTGAGTTCATTATTCGTGAACCCTCAAAAGAGGCATTCGAGGGTGTTGATATCGCCCTTTTTTCGGCGGGCGCAAAGGCGAGTCGCGAGTGGGCGCAGGTTGCGGCCAGCGAGGGCGCGATTGTTATCGACAACTCGTCGGCTTTCCGCATGGATACCGATGTGCCGCTTGTTGTCCCTGAGGTGAACCCCGGAGATATTTTCAAGGGTGATGGCACTCCTGAGCCGATTATTGCCAACCCCAACTGTTCAACTATCCAGATGGTAGTGGTGCTCAAGCCGCTGCATGACCGCTTCGGGCTGAAGAGGGTTGTTGTTTCGACCTACCAGTCTGTTACCGGAAAGGGCAAGGTTGGGCGCGATGCCCTTGAGAGCGAACTTGCCGGCGAGAAGCAGGATGAGTTTACCCACTTTCACCAGATTGCCTTCAATGCCGTGCCGCAGATTGATGTTTTTACGGATAACGGTTACACCAAGGAGGAGATGAAGATGGTGAATGAGACCCGCAAGATTATGGGCGACGATGCCATCAGTATCTCTCCTACCACGGTTCGTATTCCGGTCTACGGCGGCCACGGTGAGTCGCTCAACATTGAGCTGGAGCGGGATTTTGATATTGACGAGCTGCGGGAGCTTCTGCGCATCTCGCCGGGCATTATTTTGCAGGACGACCCTTCGGCACGCATCTATCCCATGCCGCTTACCTCCTACGAGCGTGACGAGGTTTTTGTGGGCAGGATTCGCCGCGACTACTGGCACCCCCGCACCGTGAACATGTGGATTGTGGCCGATAACCTCCGCAAAGGCGCTGCCACCAATGCGGTGCAGATTGCTGAGGTTGTTGCCGCTCGATGGTAGCCGTTTTGCCAAAAAGCCATCAGCGCCCTGCTGGTGGCTTTTGTGGCTGACCGGATTTGCTTATTCTGGACCGGAAGACATTTCTCATTTTCAAATTCTCGGATTACGTTCTATGCAGGCCATGTCTATGACACGCATACCAACACACCGGACGCCGATTCTTGAATAAAACGAATCCGTTGTAAAAAACTGTCAACTATTGCTGGTTATGATAGCGTACCGGGCGATGTTCGATACCCAGGAATACTCATCAGTGAGTATCCCCCCTACGCTATTGAAAGTATCTCCTCCTCCAGCAACTGTTGTTTATACAGTTCAGCATAAAGGTGCTTCTGTTCCAGCAGCTTTTCGTGGGTGCCGCTCTCAACAATGGCCCCATCTTTCAGCACCACAATGCTGTCGCAGTTCTTGACGGTCGAGATGCGGTGGCTGATCAGCAGAATAGTGGTGTCGGGGAGCTTCTGCAAAAGGGCCTCAAAGATACGGGCTTCGGTGTCGGTGTCTACGGCTGAAAGGGCATCGTCGAGGATGAGAAGGCGGGGCTTCCAGGCAATGGCTCTGGCAATGCAGGCTCTCTGTTTCTGTCCGCCTGAGAGGTTGATCCCTTTTTCGCCGAGCATTGTTTCGAAGCCGTCAGGGAAATCTTTAATGTCATCATGAAGCATGGCAATTCTGCTTGCTTCGATGACCGCTTCAGCATCATCATCGCGGCTGCCCCAGTTGATGTTGCGTGCGATGGTGTCGGAAAAGAGAAAGTTGACCTGGGGCACAAATCCGACAAGCTCTCTCAATGTAGTGATTGGAAGGCTTTGGATGTTGAGACCATCAATCAGTATGGAGCCCTCAACCGGTTGGTAAAGTCGTGGTATCAGGTTGACCAGAGTTGTTTTACCTGAGCCAGTTGCCCCGACGATTGCCACTTTTGATCCTGCGGCTATGTCGAGTGTGATGTTGTTCAGAACGGGATTCTTCTCCTGGCCGGGATAGTAAAAACGAACATTACGGAATGAGAGGGCGGCTGGAAAGCTGTTCATTTCAGCGCTATCCCTCTTATGTTCGGAGATATTTGGTTGTATGCTGAATATTTCGTTCAGTCGTACCTGGGCTGAGGCGGCTCTCTGGATAATACTGGTGACCCACCCGATGGAGATGATTGGCCAGCTCAGCATGGAAACATAGACAATAAATTCGGCGATCCCTCCAACAGTCATGCTTCCCTCAATAACGTTGATACCTCCAACCCAGACAACAGGGAGCAGCGAAAAGGCTGTCATGGAGGTGAGAAAGGCAAAAAAAAGCGCTTGCAGTTTTCCGAGTGAAAGATTTTTGCGGTAGTATTCTCTGTTGAGCGCTGCAAACCGCTCAATCTCGAAGGATTCCCGAGTGTAGCTTTTGACGACTCTGATGCCGGAGAGATTTTCCTGTACCAGATTGGTTATGGCTGCGTAGCTCTCCTGAATGCTTTTCGATCGTTTTTGCATGGAGCTGCCGATTTTATAGACTGAATAGCTCAAAATGGGTGCGGGCAGCAGGGCGAAAAGGGTGAGTTTCGGAGAGATGGCAACCATTGCGACGAGTGCAAAAACAAGTCGGAAGAAGGTATTGAGGGAGTACATGATGCCGGGGCCGAGAAACTCTCTGATGGCATTCAGGTCGTTGGTGCCTCTGGAGATAAGTTCACCAGTGCTTGTGGTATTGTAAAACTGTCTTGGCAAGTTCTGAAGGTGTTGGTAGTAGTCGTTTTTCAGATCAAACTCAATGTGTCGTGAGGCTACAATAATGTTCTGTCGGACAAGAAAAAGAAAGTAGCCACTGAGCAGGGCAAAGAGAAAATAGAGGCCGGTATCGCGGAGAACCTCCGTCAGGACGAATGGACGACTCATGGTGTTGATGGCAAGTCCGATATATTTTGGAGCGATGACGGCGAAGAGATTGGTCAGAATGATAAAGAAAAAGCCCGACCAAAGATTTTTTTTATACCTTGAGAGATAGGGTTTGAGGCTGAGGAGATTTTTCATCCGTCATAAGTTTTTGAAGTGACGGTAGTAATGTATCATAAGAATAGGGAAAACAAAATTTCATACTGGCAACACTGTCATGGCATTTGATTCAACGAAGAGTTATTACTCGATCAGTGAGGTGACCAAAATAGCAGGGATACCTGCTTACCTGCTCCGGTATTGGGAGGGTTTTTTTAATGAGCTGACTCCAGCACGAGATACACGCGGGAACAGGCGATACACAAACCGTGATATTGCCATGGTGCTCAATATCAAGGATCTGGTCTATGAGAAGGGTTACAAGCTTGGCAAGGCGAGTGAAATTGTGAAGGGCAAGCCCCGGGATAGTGATGATGACCATAAAACCTCAGAGATTCTCAAGCTGCGGAAACAGATTGGTAATGAGAAGAGTCGTCAAACTGCAGTCGATGAACGTCGCACGCTGCTGTTGAAGGAGATAAAGGTGGAGATTGAGGATATTCTTCAGTTGCTGGGATAGAATGGTTACAAAGGGACAACAAGGACAACAACAAAAAAACCGGCTCTCACCGGTTTTTTTGTTGTAATCAATCTTTGGCTTACTGAGCGTACAGCACTTCAAACTGTCCGGTACCACCTTTGCAGACATGCTCCACCCAGCGGCCATAGGCACCACCGCTCCAGCGATACTCTTCAAGGTTTTGTGAACGGAACTGAGGCGCGGCATAGCGTACCTTATAACCCTTCGGTACGACAATCTTCAACTGTGAATCGACCGTAAAGTCGTTCAGTTTTCCCACCATACCGTGGTGAACAAGAGGGATAAGGGGATGGTTCAGGATTCTGCGAAGTCCTCCGCCAGCATCAACTGATACGCCAGGGAACTCACCGTCAACCTTGACTTCGATGCCCTGTGAATCTGAGCGAAATGCCGCTTCAACAGATGCTGGTTTGGTCAGTTTGTCGGCAGGGAAGAGTTCTGCCCAACGTGCGATAGAATCAACAATACCGGACCCGCCATGGGAGAAACGCCATCTGGTCACTCCGACTGGCCCTTTTTCTCCGCTCTGGGTGCCGATGCTGTTGACCTCAATTTTTGAAATTCTTTGTCCGCCTTCGTTCAGCGCGGTAAAAGCTGGTCCGATAAACCATAATTCGCGAATCCAGTCATTGAAGGAGCCGGTTGACTGCATTGCACGAAGAGTGTTTTCCCATGTGTCAATAACATCATTATTGTCAAGTGGAACCTTCATGATGATGTCGTGGAACTGACGTCCCTGCAGGTAGATTGGGTTGGGGACATTTCTCTTGACCGCGTCTGAGCGGTAGTAGAAAATGTTGACAACTGAACCTTCAAAAGAGAACGAGTGGGAGAAATCTCCAACGGTAACCGAGCCTTCACCGACACAGATTCTCCTCTCTTTGGTTTCATTGGCAATATCAGCCTCGACAACCAACTTACTTTTTGTGCTGTCAACAATTGACTCAATAACAGCCGAAAATCTCACGAAACCCTTTGCAGGATCAAGAGGTTTCACATTGATCTTGATGTTACAGTCTGCCGGTAACAGAGGCAATGCGGGAGGCACGTTAACCTTGGCCCTGCATTTTACTTTGCCCCACGAGCTTGAACCGCCCTCAAGCACGATCTCATAGTCGGAGTGTGCGGTTGTGGTGTCTTTAGTGCCGAAAAGAGCCATAATGAGTTCTCCTTTTTCTAATGGCGTTGAAATTGGATATTTTCAGGAAAAAAATTCATAGAATATGTTTCCATTTATGTAACAGGTTGGAACAAATTTAAAGAATAAAAATCAATAAATAAAGTAAAATATCTCAGGAGTGGTTATCTGCTTGATTGAAATATCGTTTACTTTCAGCGATTTCCCCTTTCCCAGAGATTTTTTTTATTTCTCCACCCCTTTGCCGATAACTTTTTGATTGTTTTATGACCCTTGTATCCCGGATAATAAACCAACTGAGCAATGCTCGATATCGTGCCTCTCTGTTCAGTGGTGTGCTTCTTGGTGTATCATTCCCCTCATATCCGTATGTTTGTCTCGAACTGATTGCATGGGTAGCGTTAGTGCCACTGCTCATCTCCCTTCGTACTGTAGAGACGGCCGGTGAGCTGTTTCGACGTGCATTTATTACAATGCTGCTTTTTTGTCTGATCAGTCTCTGGTGGGTCAGTCTTGCAACTCTGCCTGGCGGTATACTCACTGTTCTGGCACAGGCATGTTTCATGACTCTGCCTCTTTTTGCCTTTTATCTGATCAAAAAAAAGGCTGGCTATCTGTTTGCGCTCTTTTCTCTGCCTTTCATCTGGGTTGCCTGGGAGTGGTCCTACATGCAGCAGGAGTTGTCATTGGGCTGGCTTACTTTCGGAAATTCACAGGCTAATCTGAATGTCATGATTCAGTATGCTGATATTACCGGTGTCTGGGGTATAAGTTTCTGGCTGCTATGGTTCAATGTACTGGCGGTTTTAGTATTGATCGGTAGTCGCAGGGAGGCACTTCGTTCTCTTCTCATTATGGTCGTGATGGTTTTTTTCCCACTGCTGTACTCCATGTTGCTTTTCTATAGTGATGGAGCGGTTTCCAAGGCGGAAGGTCAACTTAGGGTGACACTCGTTCAGCCAAATATCGATCCTCATGGTAAATGGCTGCATAATAAAAGTGTTGACATTATGGAACGATATTACCGTATGACTGAGAGAGCTGTTCGTGAAAATCGACCAGAACTGCTCATCTGGCCTGAAACGGCGATTCCCTTTTCCATTTTTGATTCGGACTATTTTTTGGATTTGCAATTTCTGCAAAGGTCGCTGCGACAGTGGCAGGCGCCACTCTTGACCGGGTTTGTTGACGTTGTATATAAGGGAGGGGGGATGCCCGGAGAGGCTTATAATGCATCCATGCTGCTTGAACCGGGCAACAGTGTGCCCCGGATTTATCACAAGATGCATCTTGTGCCATTTGCTGAGCGGGTGCCCTATGTTGATTATTTCCCATGGCTTGGAAATGCAACATTTTCGTTATCAGGTATCAGGGGATGGGGAAAAGGGGGCGATGCTTCGGTCATGGAACTCTCTTCATCACACGGAAAGGTAGTTATTGCCAATATTATCTGTTATGAATCTATTTTCCCTGCTTTTGTGACCGAGTTTGTTCGTAAGGGCGCACGAATGCTTACCCTTGTAACCAATGACGGCTGGTATGCAACCTCTTATGGTCCTTATCAGCATTTGGCTATTGGGAGACTGCGCTGTATTGAAAACCGTCGAGCAATGGCGCGTTGTGCCAACACCGGGCTTACGGTTGTGCTTGATAAATTTGGACGTACCATTGCTGAAATTCCGTGGTGGGAGGAGCAGACACTGACGGCAGAAGTGCCACTGGAGAGTACTCTTACGTTTTATACATGCAACCCGGATCTTTTGCCGAAAGCAGCCGTCCTCATTTCAGCGTTGTTGTTGTTGGTTGCTTTGTTGAGAAGAGGGAGCAAGGCTTTGTAACTTATAGCGTTGGTATAACCTGTTGATTCACTGCAGGCCGTATGCCTTGATTTTTCTGTGGAGGGTTCGCTCGGTGATGCCCAACGCAAGAGCAGATTTACGTTTATTACCGCCACACCGTTCAAGCGCTTCTATAATAGATTTTTTTTCCATGTCGTCCAATGACAGTAATGGTGCCGGTTTTTCTGGTGGTGGTTGAAGAGCTGGATAGTTTTGTGGTTGTTGTTCTGGAAAATCGGGCAGGAGCAGTGGAGCGATGGCTCTTGCCTGTACAAGATGCTGCAAAAGCAGACGGATTTCACTCACCTCCTGGCGAAGTTGAATAACATTGCTGTAGATCACCTGAAGTTCGTTTTTTTCTGATCTTGCGGGGTCATGGACCAGGCTTTTGTACCTGTTTTTTTGGACAAGATGTTTTTCAAGAAGTTCAGGAGTGATGTATTTTCCTTTTTCAAGCACCAGTAGCGACTCTATAAGATTTCGGAGTTCCCGGACATTGCCTGGCCAGGGGTAACGCATCAGCATTTCAGCGCCATTCGGGCTGAATCCTTCAAAGACTATTTTGTGCTTCAGTTCAAACTCATGCACAAAAGTTTCGGACAGCAGGAGTATGTCGCGACCCCGTTCCCGAAGGGGGGGGATCTGCAGCTCAACACTACGCAGGCGGTAGAAGAGGTCCTCCCTGAAATTTTTTTCAGCTACAGCCTGGTACATATTCTTGTTTGTGGCGGCTATGATGCGTGCATCTGAGTAAATGGTCTCCGATGAGCCAACCCGCTGAAATTCTCCGGTTTCAATTACCCGGAGAAATTTTACTTGTGTTTCCAAAGGCATCTCTCCTATTTCATCAAGAAAAATTGTGCCTCTGTCGGCGCTTTCAAAGTACCCTTTTCTGCTTTGTACTGCACCGGTAAAGGCACCTTTTTCATGGCCAAACAGCTCTGATTCTAGAATGCCGGCAGGAATGGCACCGCAATTGACCGGAATGAAGCTCTTGTCGGAACGGAGACTGTTAGCATGGATGAAACGAGCGAGCACCTCTTTGCCGGATCCGGTCTCTCCGATAATCAACACAGAAATATCAGTCTCTGCAACCTGGAGCGCAAGTTGCTTGAGCTGTACTATCAGGGCTGATTGTCCAATGATGGCAGTCTCATGTTTCATCAGGGGGTTCTGGCTTCTGTTCAATGTTTTAGTGATGTTACAAGCCTTGAGCTACCACTGTTTCAAACGGTATTTTTTTTGCTGCTGCCACAGCCTCCTCTTTTGACCCATAATGGGTTTTAAGTATTACTTTGTAAAACTCTCCCTGCGGGATAACACTTGCTGCAAGTTGCCGAGAAATTTTTTTTGCCAGTGTTTCGGCATTTTCTCTGCTTTTGAAGCTTCCGCATTGTAGGGCAAACGCTTTTTTTGTCTGTGCGGGTTGCGTTGGGGTGTCAATACCCATCTCCTGTTTCGATTTTTCTTTTCGTAACGCGACCGGCTGTTTTACATACTCCGGGATCGGCCCCAGAGCGTTTGGTTTTCGTGAAGGTTCAGAAATGGTCACTCTGGGTAGAGGCATAACACTCTTTTTGGCGAGGCTGTAGGCTGCTATACGTGAGGTGCTGATTTGATCCAGCACAGGGTCAGGATATTGAGTTAACTGTTTCTGGTAAAGCGTGACAGCTTGCGGGCCATCTTCAGAAAGAAGTGCATCAATAACCAGTTTTTCAGCAGGAAGGATAACTTTTTGCCTGATATTTTCTAACAAATAAACCTTATCTTCAGCGACATATCGCCTTATCTCCTCGACATAAGAGGGTTCCCCGGCAGAGTGCAGGACGGGCGGGAAAAAGAGGGCAACAGAGAGGGCAACACACAGTGTTGCAGGGCTTTTGCGAAGGATTGATTTTTTTGTGTCAGAAAGCATTGGTCTGCGGTTTGTTCTTGTTCACTGTTTCCATAAAAGTTGTCCTTGGTGAATATGCCAAAATTTTTTATATAAAATTCAATTGCATTCCATGCGACCTTTTTCAGTCAAAGCCTTTGCAAAAATAAATCTTGGTTTGCTGATAACCGGTAAACGTGCTGATGGTTATCACACACTGGAGACCATTTTTGCGCCCATCAACTGGTATGACACTCTTGAATTCAAAGATTCAGAGCTGCTTTCAATGAGCTGTTCAAACGCAGATCTTCCGGTTGATGATAGCAACCTCTGTATCAAGGCGGCAAAATCTCTTCAGCGGTTTGCCGGTTTGCAGAAAGGTGTTGCCATGAAGCTGCATAAGGAGATACCATTCGGCGCTGGTCTTGGCGGTGGAAGCAGTGATGCGGCTGCGGTGCTCAGGGTTCTCAATGAATTCTGGCAGATTAACGCTTCTGCTGTTGATTTGCACACACTGGCAGTGAAACTTGGCGCTGATGTCCCCTATTTCCTTGCTACGAAGGGACTTGCTTATGCGAGAGGCATTGGAGATGAACTTGATGATCTTCGCTTGACCATTCCTTATTACATCGTTACCGTTTTTCCTGAAGAGCATATCGCAACCGCTTGGGCATACAAGAATTTCCATGCTCGTTTTGATCGTGAACTTCCTGATCTGAAGCATCGAGTTTCAGACCTTTGTCTTTCCGGGAAGAAGGATGGGTTGTGGGCGTTTGAAAATGATTTTGAAACTGCAGTTTTCGATCATTTTGCATCGGTTCGTCGTGTCAAATTGCTGTTGCTTGAAGCGGGAGCTATTTTTGCCTCTCTCTCCGGCAGCGGCTCAGCAGTTTTCGGGCTTTTCGAGCATGAGCATGACGCAGTTGCTGCCATGATATGTCTTCCTGAAACATACAGGACGAGCCTTACTCCTCCCCGATTTTCAATGGAACAGTGACCGTTTTTGCTTTTATTATAATTTAAAAAGCCCGGTTCTACCGGGCTTTTTAAACGGTATTGCTGATCCCTTTAAAAGCCATAAAGGAGAAATACGCGGAAGGTATACACTAAAAAGGCAATACAGAGAAAAAGACCAAACATGGTGAAGTATGGACTTTTCTCTTCTCTTGATGCTTTCTTGTCAATGAATGGCACAAGAGCCCAGACTATTGCTGCGGAGGTAAAGAGCAAAATCGCGACAAGTTCTCCTCCCGGGAAGCTGAAATCTTTAAGCAGCAGAAACTGGCCC
Source organism: uncultured Chlorobiaceae bacterium (assembly GCA_903866255.1). GTDB lineage: Bacteria > Bacteroidota > Chlorobiia > Chlorobiales > Chlorobiaceae > Chlorobium. The sequence continues at coordinate 79,792 of CAIPMW010000009.1, forward strand.
CAGAAATACCATTCAGGCTTAATGCCAACCGGAGCAGGTGCAAGCGCATTGGCCTTGACACCTATTCCCCATGGAAATACTATGGAGAGATAGATCAGCAGCGCAAAACCGACCAGCCAGCCGATAACATCTTTGGCAAGAAAGTCCGGGAAAAACTTTTCATATCCTGTAATTCTCCCCGACTCTTTATAGCCTATAGGTGCTGATGTGCCAAGAATCTGTACAAGCATAAGGTGAGCTGCCAGAACAATCATCAGAATACCAGGAAGAAGGACGACGTGCATGGAGAACATTCTCGTCAGCGTTTCGCCTGAAATTTCTTCACCACCACGAAGAATGCTTACCAGAAAAGCGCCGCCAGGCGCAACTTTTGGAACTTCTGTACCTACCTGAGTGGCAAAGAATGCCAGTTCATTCCAGGGAAGGAGGTAGCCGGTAAAACCGAAACCGAGGCTGAGAACAAACAGCACAAATCCGCTAACCCACATCAGCTCACGTGGTTTACGGTAAGCCTTCATGAAAAATGTGCTGAACATGTGAATGAATGCCATAAGAATCATTCCATTGGCCGACCATGCGTGAACCTGACGGATGAGCCATCCAAATGGCACTTTCTGCTGAATAAAAACAAATGAAGCGAAAGCTTCAGCTTCAGTTGGTTTGTAATACTGCATGAGCAGCAACCCTGTAAGTATCTGCAGAATAAAGAAGAAAAGGGTCAAGCCGCCAAAATAATACCAGACAGAGTGGCGATGCTGGGGCACCTCCTTTTTTTTCAGGTAATCGACAATAGGGATCACCATATAAAAACGCTCGCTGAACCATCCGTTCAGTGCATTGATACGTGAATCCTTGTAGGGATTACTATCCGGACGATCTACCGGTGGTTTATAGACTCCACTTTGTGGTGCTGTTGGTTTTGCAGCGCCAGATACGGCAGGTTTTGCTCCTCCCGGAGCCGCTGGCTTGGCAGCGCCTGGAACAGCAGGTTTCGGCTTGGCAGCAACTCTTGCAGCCTCAGCGGTCTGATTGTTTTCAGCCATTTTTTCACACTCCCCTGGTTTTCTGATAATTAACGGTTAAGCTTTTGTAATAACGAGATCTTCTCCAACAACCTTTACCTTAAAAACTGGCAGAGGTAAAGGCTGTGGGCCAGCAATAATCTCCCCTGTCTGTTTGTATGTCGCTCCATGACAGGGGCATGCAAGAAGATTCAGGGAGTTGTCCCAGTGAACAAGACAGCCAAGGTGGGTGCAGACAGCGCTGCATGCGGTAAGTCGGCCGTTGTCGTTGACGACGATTACCTTGTCTTTGTTGAACTGATAAATTTTTCCGCTCTTCTCAGGCACTTCAGCAGCTTTTCCGACAACAAGTTCATTAACGCTTTTGGCTGTATTTGCAGGAGGTATAATGTAACTGATAACAGGATAGAGTGTTGAAACAGCGACTGCCGCGCCGATTCCGCCGACTACCTTGCCGAGGAAACTGCGACGTTCAAAGTCAACCCCACCTATGCCCTCTTCACGGGGTTTGCCGCTTGAGAGAGAACCTGATGAAGAGAGTGAAGCACCGCCTCCAAGCGTGCCCATCCTTGCCGGGCTCTTGAAATTACCTTGTTGTGCCATTACAACTTATCTCCTTTTTAAATCTTTTGTTATGAAACCAGAAAAAAAATATACACTGTTAATGCAATAGCCGATATCGTTACCTCAGCGCCTGTTGTTGCTCGCGGTTTCGTTTAGTTCAGTCAATAACGAATGTCCTCAAACGGTGAGTGAATTTATCATTTTTTCATTGATTATTCCAATCCAAAGAGTTCTTAAAACGGTTATAGCTGTCATACATGACTGAATGTACTCCATTCCTCCAGATTCGGCTGCAGGTAAAAATCCGCATAACTCTTGACTGGAGCCGTAATGGAACAAGAAATTCTGACATTCCCCTGATTTTTTCTGGATGCAGGTCTTCGACCTGTACGATAATATCGGTAGAGAAGCGAAGATAAAAAGGTCCCGAATCAAGCACCTTGTGGTGGTGTATCTTCACTCTTGCCAGTTCATTGCTCAGCTCAAGATCCATACTGTGAACCGGAGAGAAAACGCCATGTCTAAAATTTTTCTCACCGAAACTCATAGTATCGTACATGGTGACAGTATTACACCGGTTATCCTGAAGCACCAGGAGAGTCAGTGGCTGGTATTCGCTGTTTTTAAAAAAAACGACGTAGTAAACAAGATCATAGTGTACGGAAAAGGCTCTTCCCCAATACCATCGGGCAATATACTCCTGCATGGGTACAGCACCGAAATTATGGTCGTGATATCCTTTTCCCGTAAACGGAATTTGGTGAACGTTGCCTGTGGTTTGATCGATAACCTCAATCAAACCATCAACATCAGCTTTTGGGACACTTAACAGCCACTGGTGAAGAGGTACGTTGCCTTCATTGTTGGCATCTTTTTTTTCATAACTGATTCTGCGGCCTGATTTGAACAACAGTGTTGCTTTTACTGTTTTGTGACGTGCAGGGAAAGAAAAATTGATGTCAAGAGAGTATTCATCCCTCAATGCGTTGTAGGAGAACAGGTTTCTTTCAAATCGAACCCCGATGGTGGAATGGCTGCTTTCGAAAAGTTCCTGACCTCCCTCCCGAATGAAATTGATTATTTCATTCCCATGTTTGTACAACTGGAAACTAAAGCCGGAGTAATTGGATGGTAGTGGCTGATCCGGGGAGATATTATTTTTCCACTGTTCGTAGTGGTTTGTGTAGTAGGGGGAAAAAGGAAAGCCTGCAAACCATATAAGAACGACAGAATAGCCGCTTGTTTTCTCTTCTGCGTCGAAATACCACCACTCATAAGCGCCGGGCTTTTGCATATCATGCCAGATTTCCTGATCGGGATCCGTGGAAATATTCATGCCGGAGATTGGTGATGTTCAAACACGGTCGCATGACTGAATTAACCGGCATGACAAATAAGACCCGCAAAGAACGGTATGCAGAAGATAGAAAAGGCGGATATCGCTTTGAAAATGTGTGGACAGAGAGGGAATCGAACCCACGACACAAGGATTTTCAGTCCTTTGCTCTACCAACTGAGCTATCTGTCCCTCAAACTTGAGCAAAATATAGGAATAAATCTTTTACAACAAAAGAAAAAACTCCCAATACTGCGCTATTCTCCTCTCGCTTCGTATTGGGAATTGGTGGATTAGTCAACATAATTGATTTTTTCAATTCCGACTTGAATGCGTCGAAGCACGGTCTCTTTGCCCAAAACTTCGAGCAGATGGTAAAGACTTGGTCCAAAACTCACTCCCGAGGCCACTATTCTCAGTGGATGAATGAGAGCTGCAGCCTTTAACCCTTTAGGTGCAACAAACTCTTTCAGCAGTATTTCAATATTCTCAGCGCTGAAATCATCAAGTGAATCAAGGAGCACAGCAAATCCCTTAAGTAGATTGTTCGTTTCAACGCTCCACCTCTTCTTGATCGCCTCTTCATCCCAGGTTTCCGGCTCAAAATAGAAGTATGATGAGAAGGTAACAAACTCATGCTCAAACCCGACACGCTCACGCATTAGCTCAATAACTTTCTCAAGATATGCATCACTGGTAATTATCTCCAGTGGCATCAGCGACTTTTTCTGTTCCAGCTCTGCTTTGAGAATCGGTTTGATGATAGCAACAAGCTTCTCTGCAGGTCGGTTCTTGATATACTGTTTTTCAAGCCAGTTGAGCTTTTCAATATTAAAGACAGCGCCAGCTTTGCCCACTCGCTCCAACGAAAATTTTTGTATAAGCTGTTCCATGCTGTACACCTCCTGTTCACTTCCCTCTCCTTCGTTCCAACCGAGCATGGCAACAAAGTTGACAATTGCGTCTGCGCTGTACCCTTTTCGGATATAATCTTCAACGGCAACATCACCCTGCCTTTTGCTGAGTTTTGATCGATCAGGGTTGAGCAGGAGGGGGAGATGGGCTACTTTTGGTGGTTCCCATCCAAAAAATTCATAAAGAAGTAAATGCTTCGGCATGGAAGAGAGCCACTCTTCTCCTCTTATAATATGGGTAAACTCCATAAAGTGGTCGTCGATGACGCTTGCAAAATGGTATGTCGGAAACCCGTCCGATTTCATCAGTACCTGATCATCAATGGTGGCAGAGTCAAATTCGACAGGGCCTCTGACGATGTCTTCAAACCAGACAGAGACATAGTCAGGCACCTTCATGCGGATAACATAGGGTAGGCCCTTGTCAAGTTTTTGCTTGATAATGCCTGCCGGCATGGTGCCTCCCATCTCTTCAGGAAGCCATTTTCTGTTATATTTCGGCTGGAGTCCCTGTTTTATCTGAAGTTGGCGGTTCTCCTCAAGCTCTTCATGCGTTGCAAAGCAATAGTAAGCGTGTTGATCATTCAGGAGTTGCCTGCAATATTTATCGTAGATATCAAGCCTTTCTGACTGGACATAAGGTCCATAATCTCCGCCATGTTCCGGGCTTTCATCGGCAACAATTCCCGCCCACTCAAGGGTCTTGATAAGATTTTTCTGTGCGTCCTCTACCTTTCTGCTTTGATCGGTGTCTTCAATTCTGATAATGAAGTCCCCATCCATTTTTTTTGCAAACAGATAATTGTAGAGAGCGGTTCTCAATCCGCCTACATGCAGGTATCCGGTGGGGGAAGGCGCAAACCTGGTTCTAACCCTTTGAGCAACCATAATGAGCGTTGTGTGGTTAATTGTTAGACAGTAACATCTATTTGGAGCAAACAGCGAATCCAGGAAAAACTTGTTGCTTTCAGTGACAAGATATAAGATTAACCGAAAACTCTTCAATTCGGGTACAAATGCAACAAACTTCTCGTCATATAATAAAAAGTTAACAAACTTTTATTTTAAGATTGCAAATTATAACTTTTTTTTCGTTAATTACTTGTAAAGTAGTAACTTACATTTTATCCTATTTCTTGCCATTATTTTATGTCTGATAATTCCGTAAAAAGGTCAGGGAAAGAGGCTTCACGCAATAAATTCAAGCCTGTCGGCGATGATGATCCTGGCTCTCGGTGGTTTCAGGGAAAGGGGGATAGCCCCCGGGGAAAGTTTCCCCGCTTCATCGTTATCCTGATGTTCGGGTTGTTGATACTTTTTGTTGTTCAGCGTTTTTTTGTGTCCGTTGATCCTCCTGAAATAGCATACAACGAGTATAAATCTGTTCTTTCACGTTCTCTTGTTACGGAGATTACAGTAAAAAGCTTTGAGGATAAAACAGCAATCCTGAATGGAAAGCTCGGTGCGCCAATCCAGCTCCAGCTTGTCAGCGGCACAACACTTCAGAGCAATCGCTTTTCTGTAAGGATTCCGTCATTTTCTCTTGAACAGGCTGATCTCCTTGCTGAAAAGGGAATCAAACTCAAGGTTGAGGAGGGTACGAGCCCCTTGAACACGTTTTTGGTTCTTTTTGGCCCGTGGCTCATTTTTGGCGTTATATACTTTTTCCTGATGAGAAAGATGAACGGTCAAAATGGTGGTCAGGCGAAAAATATTTTCAGTTTCAGTAAAAGTCGTGCAAAGCTTGTGAGCGAATTTGATGTAAAGATTACTTTCAAGGATGTTGCTGGAGTGGATGAAGCAATTGAGGAGTTGCAGGAGACTGTTGAGTTTCTTACAAATCCTGAAAAATTTCAGAAAATTGGTGGCAAAATTCCGAAAGGTGTTTTGTTGCTTGGGCCTCCTGGCACCGGAAAGACACTTTTGGCTAAAGCTATTGCAGGGGAGGCCAAGGTGCCATTTTTTTCAATTTCCGGAGCCGATTTTGTTGAGATGTTCGTCGGGGTTGGAGCTGCCAGAGTGAGGGATCTGTTCGAACAGGCCAAGAAAAATTCTCCATGTATTGTTTTTATTGATGAAATTGATGCCGTCGGGCGTAGCCGTGGAGCCGGTCTTGGTGGGGGACATGATGAGCGAGAGCAGACGCTGAATCAGCTTCTTGTTGAGATGGACGGTTTTACGACGAACGAGAATGTTATCCTTATTGCCGCAACCAACAGGCCTGATGTGCTCGATACAGCTTTGTTGCGTCCAGGAAGATTTGATCGTCAGATCACCATTGACAAGCCTGATATTCGTGGCCGGGAGGCAATTTTGATTATTCACACACAAAACACTCCGCTTGATGAGAGTGTCGATATAAACGTCATTGCAAAAAGTTCACCAGGATTTTCGGGAGCAGATCTGGCAAATCTTGTTAATGAGGCAGCGCTGCTGGCTTCCCGTAATAATCAGGATCGTCTGACAGCAGAGAATTTTGAACTGGCTCGCGACAAGATATTGATGGGAACGGAAAGAAAGAGTATGTTTATCTCTGATGAGCAGAAAAAGCTTACAGCTTATCATGAAGCAGGTCATGTGCTTGTTTCAATGTTTACGAAAGGTTCCGACCCTATCCATAAAGTAACGATAATACCAAGGGGAAGAAGTCTCGGTCTAACAGCATATCTGCCGCTTGAGGATCGCTATACCCATAACCGGGAATACCTGCTTGCCATGATTACCTATGCACTTGGCGGTAGGGTTGCTGAAGAGCTGACATTTCATGAGGTGAGTACTGGAGCGGCCAACGATATTGAGAAAGCTACCGATATAGCCCGCAGAATGGTGCGTCAGTGGGGAATGAGTGACAAGCTTGGCCCAATAAACTATGGAGATAGTCACAAGGAGGTTTTTCTTGGAAAAGACTACTCACATATTAGAGAGTACAGTGAGGAGACTGCCCTTCAGATTGATAACGAGGTTCGCGACATTATCATGGGTAGTATGGAAAATGCCAGAACGATTCTCACCGAAAAGAGCGAGGCATTGCACCAGCTTGCGGGTGCGCTTATTGAGAAAGAGTCACTTAATGCGATGGAGATAAAAGAGATAATCATAACCTAAGCCATATATCACCATGGGAAACACAACCACAAAAGCGGATCTGGTCAATGTTATTGCCCACAAGACAGGCCTTACCAAAAACGAAACGGAGTCCGTGGTGGACGGCCTTTTTGAAAGCATCATCGATTCACTCAAGGCTGGAAAGCGAATTGAAATAAGGGGGTTTGGTTCATTCAATATCCGGCATAAAAATTTTCGTCAGGCAAGAAATCCAAGGACAGGCGAAAAAGTGACGGTAGAGCCAAAAAATGTGCCTACGTTCAAAATTTCAAAAGAGTTCAAATCTGCGGTGAGTGAAAGTCTGAAAACCATGGGTGAGTAACAGATGGAGAGTGCATGGTTAATACCATAAAAACGGCTTTTGCTTGAGCCGTTTTTATGGTGTCCAAAGTGGCAGGGATACAATTCTTGTCAATCGGTTACTCACCCTCAAAATCAGTAAGGGAGAAAATACGGTACCCTTTTTCAAGGATACGCCTTTCACCTCCGATATCGGGAAGGTTGACAATGAAAGCCATTTCAGAGACAATACCACCGACCTTTTCTACCAAAGCTGCTGCTGCAAGAGCGGTTCCGCCTGTGGCGAGCAGGTCATCGACGAGAAGAACCCGCTGGCCTGAAGAGAGAGCATCAACATGAATTTCTATCTTGTCTGTTCCATACTCAAGCTGGTACTCCTGTGATACAACATCAGCAGGCAGCTTTCCAGGTTTTCTAACCGGTACGAACCCTTTGCCAAGCGCGAAGGCCAACGCCCCTCCGATAATAAATCCTCTTGCCTCAATGCCAACGACGACATCAAAATTCATCTCTTCCGGTCTGTAGCGCTGGGTCAGGTTATCAATGACAAGTCTGAAGCCGACAGGATCCTTGATAAGAGTTGTAATATCACGAAAAAGAATCCCTTTTTTAGGATAGTCGGGAACTGAACGGATGAGAGATTTAATAGGCATGGATCGCACTGATTGAGTTAAAAGTTCAAGAGAAAGAGTTTACCGAAGGCCAAGATAGTACTCTCCCTTTTAAATTCAAATCGTCGTCCAGAGCGTCTATAAAAACAGGGAGTTCATTTCCTCTCAACGATTGTATAAGTGGCTGGTTATGACTCTCAACCAACACCTTGAGATAGTTTCTGGTGTAGCCACCGCACTGTTCTACCCCTTTTGGAAGTGATTTTGAGTTTTCAAAAAGAACCATGTACTCCTTTCCGACAGCGCGAGCCTTGAATATTGCCTCTTTTTTCTGGCCAAGTTTCACCAACTCCTGGTACCGATGTGCAATTTCTTCTGGTGCGACAGGGGTTCGTTCCCGGGCATCAATTTGTCGGGCAAGAGGGGTTCCTTGTCGGATGGAACAACTGAATACATGAAGATATGCAAGAGGAAGCTCTTCAATAAACCTGTACATAAGAAGAAAGTCAGCCTCTGTTTCGCCAGGGAATCCAACCATGACGTCAGTTCCGATTGCACATTCTGAAATGTTCTCCAAAGCCTGCTGCACTTTATTGCGATAGAGCGCCGTATCATATCGTCTGTGCATGGCCCTGAGGATGGTGTCTGAACCGCTTTGGAGAGGAATATGAAAATGGGGTACAATTTTTTTGGAATCAGCAACCAGTGAAATAAGTTCATGATCAACAATGTCTGGCTCAATAGAGCTGATACGTATCCGGCGGATATCTATTTTTTCTAGTTGCTGCAACAGGCCACAAAGATTCATAGTAGCAGAGTGATAATCACCGGTATTGACTCCGGTCAGCACAATTTCTCGATATCCCGAGGAGGCCAGAAGGGTGGCACGTTCAATAATTTCACTGGAAGGTATTGAACGTGATTGACCTCTTACAAGCGGAATTGTGCAGTAGGAACATCCATAATTACATCCATCCTGTATTTTCAGAAATGCGCGAGTTCTCTCTTTACTTGCCTGGGCAGGGAGTGAATATCCCGGATAGATTGCTTCAATGGTGTGTGCCGGAGTTACCCTGACAAGTGCCGTTGGACGCGTCGTTTCTTGTACATTGTTATATAATTCAGTGTTGAATTTATCATTACTACCAAGGATAAGGTCTATTCCATCTATTGAAGAGAGTAATTCTGGACGCAATTGTGAATAACAGCCAATAACAGCTATCCGTGCGTCAGGATTTTTTCTTATGAGAGACCTTATTTTCTGTCTGCATTTCTGCTCTGCCTTTTTTGTTACGGCACAGGTATGAATAATGACAAGATCCGCTTCTTCCACTTTTGTTGAAATTCTCCATCCATTTTTGCATAAATCATCAAGTATGGTCGAGGTTTCTGCAAAGTTCAGTTTACATCCAAGGGTAATTGCGGCGACGCTTTTTAATCGAAGTTCGTTCATATCTTTATTTTATTTCAGGTATTACCATACACTGAAACCAGCAGTAGAATTTGTGAAGCCAAAAGAACATATCAGAAAATGACAAATAATATCATGTTGCAGAGGCAAAGATATTATTATATATTTGTGCAGGGTAGTAATATCCATAAAGGCGATGCAACCATAAACAAAGAAGAAGATGAACTTTATAAAAAAAGATAGTGGCGCACCGGATAAATACGACATTTTCATTCAGAGGATCGATTCCTTTCAATCACTGGTTGAAGAAAAAAAAAGGTTGCAAGTGGATATCAGCCAGATTCAGACAGAGTATATGGAGAAAATCAGACCTTTGGAAGCTGAACTTGCTGCGGTTATAAAAAAGCTTGACGCAAACCTTGCAACGCTTGAAGGTGCTGTTTCTTCGCCCGCCTCATCCAATTTTCAGAAATTCAGCCGCAGCCAGCTTGGAGGAGCCATCAAGGAGTTTTTGCGTACAAATGCCGATAGAAGCTTCAAACCTCGAGATATTGGGGAAGCCCTGAATGCGAAAGGAACAGCCGTAAGCCTTTGGTTTAACAAGTTTGGTGTTGACGATCCCGAGATTGAGCGTATTCCTTCAGGCAAAGAGGGCAAGCGTTATGTGTACAGAATAAAATTATAATTGTTCTCACTGTATTCACAAGAGATAAAAGCTTATTACGGTGGGAATTTATCTCTTGTGAATACGTTGCTGTGATATCCAAGATTTCTTTTGTTACTGAAGAAGTTGAGGGCAAGGCCAACCATAATCATGTTTCCAAGCAGTGAAGATCCACCATAAGAGACAAATGGGAGCGGAACTCCAATTACTGGAATAAGGCCAATAGTCATCCCGATATTTATGACGACATGCACAAACATGAGAGATACAAATCCACCCAGCGTCAGTTGAACAAATTTATTGGTGATTGAAGCAATTATTCCAATCAATCGAAGAATCAATGTCAGATAGAGCGCTATCAAGAGAGATGCGCCAATAAAGCCAAGTTCTTCAGCGATAACACAAAAAATAAAATCTGTCCACTGTGCAGGTATAAAACGCAATTGTGTCTGTGTTCCCGCTAGAAATCCTTTTCCCCAGAGCCCCCCGGAGCTTATCGCTATTTTAGCCTGAAGGGCATTATATCCAGCTCCTTGCGGATCAGACATGGGGTCAATAAAGGTTTGAATCCTTTTTATCTGGTGCGGCTTGAGTATTTCACCTGAAAAACTGTTGATAAACAAACCTGCAGCCAGACCGGGCCCAATACATAACAATTGATGGAGCTTGAATTTTTTTTGTTTGAAGAGGAGTATTATCCCCAGGATAATGGCGAGGGCAAGAACTATATGGATATTGAACAATCCCGCTATCATGAGGATGAAAGGAAACGTTATCAGCATAAGAAAATAACTATCGAAACCAGCCATAATCAGCATGGTGGCAACGAATGGAAGAATGGTCAGCATGGTACCCATATCTGGTTGCAGCATGATCAGCATCATGGGAATAAAGGCTATTGCCAGAGCAATAAAGAGATGCGGGATTGAATGGATATCGGTACTGTCATCCGATAGATATCTTGCCAAAGCGAGAATAGTGGCCATTTTAACTACTTCAGAAGGCTGGAAACTGAAAAAGCCTATTTTCATCCAACTGGTCTGGCCTGCTATTTTTTTTCCGAATATCAGGACTATAATGAGCAAAAGAAGTCCTATAGCGTAGAAAATATAGGCGTTATTCCTTACAATATGCCCGTTGTTATAGAAGACAACTGCCGCGACGGTAATTCCAAACAGAGCCCATGCCAGTTGTCGATAAAAAAGAGATGTATCACCGGAGCCATTGGTTGCGCTGTATATGGACATGAGGCCCATTATAATGAGTCCAGCTACTGATGCCAGAAGCCACTGGTCAAGTTTCTTTTGTTTTTCCATTCCACTCCTGGAGTAACCCTTTTTTCTGTATCATGAGACAGTGCAATTTAGTATTGTATTTTATAAACAGGTTGAACCTTTCATAAATATTTTCATGACATCCTCCCCATTTTCGTGCGGTTTCGCAATTATTGTTGGTTCGCCCAATGCAGGCAAGTCAACCCTGCTTAACAAACTGCTTGATTTCAAGCTCTCCATTGTTACACCTAAACCGCAAACCACCAGAAAAAAAATCACAGGAATATACCACAACGACAACTGCCAGATTATTTTTCTTGATACACCGGGCATCATGAAGCCTCAACAGAAACTCCATGAATCCATGCTCGGAGTTATTCGTGATACTCTGAAAGATGCGGATGTTGTTCTTGCCCTGCTGCCGTATTCCGGTAAAAAAGATTTTGTGGATCGGGAGTTTGCTGAAGAGCTTTTCAGTGGCTGGCTGAAACCAGTCGGGAAACCAGTCATTGCCGTACTCAATAAATGTGACCTTGTAAGTGAAGAGCGCCAGCGGCAGGCCGAAGAGTTTGTAAGGGATACCTGGCATCCAGTTTCAGTTCTCTCGGTTTCGGCATTGAAAGGCAACAATATTGCTCAACTTGTCCTGGCGATACAGCCTTTTCTTCCGCTTCACTATTCCCTTTATCCTGAAGATACCCTCAGTACCGCTCCTGAACGATTTTTTGTCAGTGAAATTATCCGGGAAAAGATTTTTCTGCTCTACGGGCGTGAGGTGCCCTATTCTACCGAAGTTGTCATTGATGAGTTCAGAGAGCAGCACGAAAATGATCCGGCACGAAAGGATCTTATTCGCTGTTCGGTGATTGTTGAGCGTGATACCCAGAAGCAGATCATGATAGGCAACAAAGGGGCTGCCCTGAAAAAACTTGGTCAAACAGCAAGAGCAGATATTGAGGAAATGCTTGGGCGGCCGGTTTTTCTTGAACTCTTTATCAAAGTTCGGCCTGATTGGCGAAAGAAAAATAACCTTTTGAAGAGTTACGGATATTGACCCATAAAAAAGCCCTCCCTGGTAAGAGGGAAGGCTTTTGTACATAAAGGTTACAACAGGTGAAATACCAGGGGACTCAGGCCTTCTGTTCCACACTCTTCCTGTCCGCTGATTTGACCGGAGGTTCAAGTTCAGCCGAGGCCGCCTCAATCTCCTTTTTTTCATTTGGATGAGCTGCAAGGTAAGCTTCAATCTCCTCCTTGTTCTTGTCCTTGAAATATTCAAGAGCAGAAAGAATGATGCGCTTGTTTTCCTTGTCAAACTCAATGACACGAAGAGGAAGTTCATCACCAATCTTGAACGACGAGTGTATATCCTTGACGCCACCCTGAAGCAGGTGAGATACCGGCACAAAACCATCTACGTCACCAGGGAGAATAACAATAACACCCTTTTCAATGATCTGAGAGATTTCGCCCGGTGTCTCTGCACCCACTGCGTACTTCAGCTCAAATTCATCCCATGGATCCTGATTGATCTGTTTGTGACCGAGCGCTATACGGCGGGCATGCACGTCAAACTTCAGTACCTTGACTTCAAGCTCCTGGTTCTTTTTGACCAGTTCACTTGGATGGCGGATCTTCTTGGTCCACGAGAGGTCTGAAATGTGAACCAGACCGTCTACACCGGGCTCAAGCTCAACAAAAACACCGAAGTCGGTGATATTGCTGACGGTGCCATTGTGCAACGAGTTTTCGATATATTTTTCTGAAAGAGCAATCCACGGATCCTCGTTCACGCGCTTCATGGAGAGGGAGAGCTTGGTGTGATCCTTGTCGATATTGAGAATCACGCACTCAACTTCCTGACCAAGAGTGACAAACTGCCCCGGATGCTTGATGTGCTGTGTCCAGCTCATTTCGGAGATGTGGACAAGACCCTCGATGCCCTTCTCGATCTCGACAAAAGCGCCGTAATCGGTAATGGAGACAACGCGACCCTGCGCCTTGGAGCTGACAGGATACTTGATCTCGATATTCTCCCACGGATGAGACTCAAGCTGCTTCATGCCAAGCGAGACTCTCTTGGTGTTCTCGTCGAAGCCGACAACCACAACCTTGATCGGCTGGTCAAGATCAACAACCTCTGAAGGATGGTTGATTCTGCCCCAGGTGATATCGGTGATGTGCACCAGACCGTCCAGACCGCCAAGATCAACAAAGATACCGAAGTCGGTAATGTTCTTGACTGTGCCCTCAAGCACCATGCCCACCTTGATATTGGCAAGCATCTCCTCACGACGGGCGGCGTAAGCCTCTTCGAGGATAACTTTATGACTGACAACAATATTCTGTGTGACGGGATTGATCTTGACAACCCTGAAGTCCATGGTCTGGCCAACAAGAGCATCGAAATCACGAACCGGCTTGACATCAATCTGAGAACCGGGAAGGAATGCCTCAACGCCGGAGAGGGAGACGGTCATGCCACCCTTGACACGATTGATAATCTTGCCGTTGATGATGGTATCGTTTTCAATTGAATCATAGATCCTGTCCCAGATTCTCAAAACGTCAGCTTTCTTTTTTGAAAGAATGAGCTGCCCCATTTTGTCTTCGATGTTCTCAAGATAGACTTCAACATCATCGCCCACCTTGACCTCATCTTCAGCCCTGAACTCAAGCAGGGAGACAATGCCTTCCGACTTGAATCCGACATCAATGGTGACATCCTTGTTGGATATCGAGACAATTCTGCCCTTGATAATCTCGTCTTCTGTAATTTCATTGAGGGTGCTTGAGTAAAGCTTCTCCATCAACGCCAGTTCAGCGGGCTCGTAGTGAGCAAAAAATTTGAGTTTTTTTCTTGCCGGCCTCTCTTTGACCTTTTTTTCGGTTGCCTGTGTAAATGCTTCTGCCATTAAATTTTTTCCTTCCTCTCTTGTAATTAGCCCGCCTGCCGCGAGAGATATCGGCCAGAGGTTTTATGGTTAATAAAAAACAGTATTGAAAGAACACACCGGACTCACTTACCGGCCACTCTGTTGCATCATCAGGGCAAGATTATAAACAATCTCCACCTGGCGATCTATTGTCAAGCTTGATGTATCAATTTCCTGGGCTTCAGGATGTTTTTTCAGGGGGGCATACTCCCGTTCTTCATCATCCTTATCCCTTTGTCTTATCTCCTCTTCAAGCAGGTCGAGGTCCGGCAGGGCGCTGCTGTCGTGAGACTTTGCAACCAGCTCTGCATAACGGCGTTTTGCCCTTTCACGGGCATCAGCTACAAGAAATATTTTCAGCTCAGCATCTGGAAAAATGACGGTACCAATATCCCGTCCATCCATCACCACGGAACCCGTTCGACCAAGCTGCTGCTGCAGCTCTTTCAGCTTGTCACGAACCGGTTTCAGGGAGCTGACAAAACTTACTTCCTGACTAATGCGGTTATCCCTGATGTCAGTGGTCACATCATTTCCGTCAAGAAAAACATGGTCGCCATCAAAAGAAATGGTGATCTCCTCAAGGAGAGCTGAAACTCGAACGGGTGAGTGCCGCAGCTCCCCAAGAACTCCTGCACGAAGAGCTTTGAGGGTTACTGACCGGTACATTGCACCGCTATCAATGTAGGTATATCCGAGCCGCTGTGCCACTCTCTGGGCCGTGGTGCTTTTTCCGGATGCAGCAGGCCCGTCAATTGCAATAATGATAAGCTTTATTCCGATTTCCTGTGTTACTTGGAGCATTTTGAATTAGCTCGCTATTTTATAAAAAATATTTGCTTTTTCCAAACATATTGGTTACATGTTAAAATATGGTTTTTTAGAAGCCACTCGTGCACCAAACATTTTATTTATGTCACTTCGTTGCGGCATTGTTGGCCTTCCGAACGTCGGAAAATCGACACTTTTTAATGCCATTACGGCAAAACAGGCTGAAGCTGCCAACTATCCCTTTTGTACCATAGAGCCAAATGTCGGCACCGTCCTGGTGCCTGACGAACGTATGCAGCACCTTGCCGATGTTGTCAAGACACCTACACTTGTGCCGGCAACTCTTGAAATTGTTGATATTGCAGGACTGGTCAAAGGTGCAAGCAAGGGCGAAGGGCTTGGCAACCAGTTTCTCTCACACATCAGGGAGGTCGATGCCATTGTTCATGTTGTCCGATGTTTTGACGATGACAATATTATTCATGTTGAAGGAAGAATTGATCCGGCTGACGATATCGTCACGATTGAGACGGAGCTGATGCTGGCTGATCTTGACAGCATGGAGCGACGGATTGAACGGCTCAGAAAAAATGCCAGAAAGGATAAAGAGCTTCTGTTGCAACTTGATGTAGCAGAAAAAATTATCAAAGGGTTGAGTGAGGGGATTCCTGTGCGTAAAATTATTGAGACTCCTGAAGAGCAGCTCGTGGCCAAACAGTTTTTCCTGCTCTCATCCAAACCAATTCTTTTTGCGGCTAATGTTTCTGAGAATGACCTGCCCGACGGTAACAGTTATACTGAAAAAGTTGCAGCCATTGCCGCAGCATCCGGCGCTAAAATGCTGGTTATCAGCGCAAAGAGTGAGGCTGAAATAGCCGAACTGCCAGAAGAGGAACGTCCTGAATTTCTTGAAAGTCTCGGGCTTCACACCTCGGGTCTTGATCGATTGATCAAAACAGCTTATGACCTCCTTGGACTTCAGACCTATTTTACGGCTGGCGAAAAAGAGGTCCATGCCTGGACTATTCGCAAAGGAGCAGCAGCACCGGAGGCAGCGGGCGCAATTCATTCTGATTTTGAAAAGGGGTTTATCCGCGCAGAGGTGATGTTCTACCGAGACCTGATTGAACTCGGTTCTGAGCAAAAGGTTAAAGTTGCCGGGAAGCTCCGGTCAGAGGGGAAGGAGTATATCGTCAAGGATGGTGATGTGATTGTTTTCCGGTTTAATGTATGAACACTGAGCGTCCTATCGGTATTTTTGACTCAGGTATTGGTGGACTTACTGTTGTCAAGGCGATACAGGCGGCGCTTCCTTTTGAACGGATTGTCTACTTCGGCGATACAGCACGGGTGCCCTATGGTCCCAAGTCACAGATAACGATCAGGAAATATGCGGCCGATGATACCGCTATTCTCATGCGATATCAGCCCAAGATGATCATTGTTGCCTGCAATACTGTTTCAGCACTTGCCCTTGACGTTGTTGAAAAGTCGAGCGGGAATATCCCGGTTATCGGGGTGCTCAAGTCAGGCGCAATTCTGGCCGTTCAGGTGACAAAAAATAACCGTATTGGCGTTATCGGTACCCAGGCGACGGTCTGTTCAAATGCGTACGCCTGTGCCATCAATGAGCTTGATGCTGATATTGAGGTGATTTCGAAGGCTTGCCCTCTGTTTGTCCCGCTTGCCGAGGAGGGTTTGACCAGCCATTCCGCAACCCGACTTATTGCCGAGCATTATCTGACAGAGATCAGGCAGCAGCACATTGACACCCTTGTTCTGGGTTGTACCCACTACCCGATTTTGCGACAGGTGATTGAAGAGACCATCGGCAATGGAATCAGTATCATTGATTCGGCTGAAGCTGTAGCTATCAGAGCCAGAGCGCTCCTGTCGGACTCTGGTCTGCTCAATCGTTCGCAGAAAGCATTTATTCCGCATCTCCTGGTCAGCGATCTACCGCAAAAGTTCAGTGTGCTCTACCAACTTTTCATGGGTTCCGAACAGCCAGATGTTGATTTGGTGGAGGTATAATCAATTATTGTGCCAAGCATGAAAGTACATCTCGACAGAACATCATCGGGTTTCTGCATTGGAGTGCAGGGAACCATTCATGTTGCCGAAGAGAAGCTCCAGGAGCCTGGAGGATTATACTCGTTTGGTGATGTTGTCCATAATGAGGTTGAAGTAAAGCGGCTCGAAAATCTCGGCCTTGTCACCGTTGAAGAGGCCGCCTTCAAAGAGCTCAAAGATGCCAGGGTGCTGATCAGGGCGCATGGTGAGCCTCCTTCAACCTACAGGATCGCAAAAGAGAACAATCTGGCCATTACTGATACCACTTGCCCGGTCGTCTCGCGATTGCAGCGCACTACACGACTGCTCTTTGAACTGGGCTACCAGATTATCATCTACGGTAAACATACCCATCCAGAGGTGATCGGTATCAACGGCCAGTGTAACAATAGCGCCGTGATTATCAAGCATGCTGACCTCAATGACTCTCAGGAGATAAAGGCGCTTGACCCGGCAAAAAAGAGCGCGCTCATCTCCCAGACCACCATGGATGTTCCAGGGTTTTACGAGCTGAAAGCAAATCTTGAGGCGCTTTTTGCC
The DNA here is from genome assembly GCA_903866255.1 of uncultured Chlorobiaceae bacterium. Classification (GTDB taxonomy): domain Bacteria; phylum Bacteroidota; class Chlorobiia; order Chlorobiales; family Chlorobiaceae; genus Chlorobium. The sequence goes on from CAIPMW010000009.1 coordinate 97,313, forward strand.
TTGGTGCCCTCAGTGCAACCCGACCAATGGATGCCCATCAGGGATATCGATATTACGGCAGCCATGACCGGAGTACGTCCCATGCCTTTGTTTGTTTTTAAAGATACAATCTGCCGGCAGGTATCAAGCCGAAATCAGAAGCTGCACGATTTCTCCCTGGCCAATGATGTTATCATTTTTGTTGCAGGAAAAAAAAGCTCCAATGGCCAAGTGCTCTACAATATCTGCAAAGCAGCAAATCATCGCAGCTTCTTTATTGAAGATATTGAAGATATTGAGGAGTGCTGGCTGAACGGTCGTGATGGCAAGCCGATTGACAATGTCGGAGTTTGTGGTGCTACATCCACGCCCATGTGGCATCTTGAAAAAGTTGCCCTATACCTCGAAAAGAATTTTGCCAATCAGGACTCCTCTCAACACAGTGAGTCGTAACGATTGTTCTGTTATGCCAATGAATTCCATTTCACTGACCATTAACCAGCAGGCAATGACAGCAGCGCCGGGGACCTCTATTCTCGAAGTAGCAACTGCCGGAGGCATCACCATCCCTACTCTCTGTTTTCATAAATCCCTTGGAGAGACTGGTTCATGCTGGATGTGTATTGTCGAAATCAAGGGAAGAAACCGCTTTGTTCCGGCATGTGATACACCGGTATCGGAGGGTATGGTTATCGAAACCGAAAATGATATGCTCAACGCCATGAGGCGCCAAACTCTGGAGAGAATCATCGAGGAGCATAGCGGAGATTGTATGGGCCCTTGTGAAGTCACCTGTCCGGCCGGTTGCGATATTCCCGGTTTTGTTGCAGCAATTGCCACGCATAACGATGCACGTGCCATAGAGCTTATCAAGCAGACGATTCCTCTTCCCGGTATTCTTGGCAGAGTCTGTCCCGCCCCCTGCGAAGATGAATGCCGTCGGCATGGCGTTGACCAACCGGTCTCAATCTGTGCCTTGAAGCGTTATGCGGCTGACAAGGACAGTGAGCAAGCCCATAGATTCGTTCCTGAAATTTCTCCAAAAACAGGAAAAAAGGTGACCATCGTTGGTTCAGGGCCAGCCGGTCTCACCGCCGCCTGGTTTTTGCTGTGCAATGGGCACGAGGTGACCATAATCGAAGCAAGTGCACAAGCTGGTGGGATGATGCGCTACGGTATTCCCCGTTTCAGGCTTCCTGAATCCGTTATAGAGAGCGATATTACAACGCTGATTGCCATGGGGCTGAAGTTTCAGTTCAATACTACGTTTGGTAAAAATGTTACCCTTGAAACACTGCATCGCACCTGTGATGCAGTGTTTCTGGCGATTGGCGCGCAAAAGGCTGCGACCATGAATATTGCGGGCGAAGATGAATACGGCGTGACCACCGGCATTGAGTTTCTGCGCAAAGCCGCATCAGGTGATCAGCCTCATCCCGGCAGTCAGGTGGTGGTAACCGGTGGTGGCAACACAGCCATAGATGCTGCACGGACAGCGCTTCGTCTTGGCGCATCAACCGTCACGATTCTCTATCGCCGCTCCAGAAAAGAGATGCCCGCCAACGCCTCTGAAATTCAGGAAGCTCTTGCTGAAGGTATTATCCTTACAGAATGGGCGGCTCCAACCGCAATCAGACCAATGAATGGTGTACTCGAAATTACCGCTATAACCATGCGGCCGGGAGCAGTTGATGCCTCTGGACGGAGGACACCGGTGCCAGTCGAAGGGTCGGAGTTTACGATAACTGCCAACACCATTATCTCGGCTATCGGCCAGCAGATTGACCATTCGGTCGCTCATGCTGCGGGTACAGGTGCTGGCAAGTACGGAGAACTGCTTGTCAATTCGGAAACCCTGCAATCAGCAACACCAGGGCTTTTTGCCGGAGGTGATTGTGTTACCGGCACTGATACCGCCATTCGGGCGGTTGAGCAGGGAAAACGGGCAGCTTTCGCTATTGATCTCTTTTTACAAGGAGAAATGGTTGCTGTTCCGAAAGTCCCGTTTAATTCATCTTATGGCGCACGAGATGAAGCACCTCAGCCCTTTTACCAGCGAAAACAACCAGCCCCAAGAGTTGCGGTGCCGGAGTTGCCTCTATCAGAGCGAACGGGAAGCTTCAGCGAAGTGGTAACGGGCTATACGGAAGCCCTGGCCCGCGAGGAGGCAGCCCGATGCCTCCAATGCCAATGCAATGCCATCAACGACTGCCGTCTTCGGGAACTTGCTTCACGTTATTTGCCTGTTCAGGCTGCTCAAAAGCACCAACATCCGGGCTTTTATAAAGCCGAAAATGCTGACATCAGCATGGAGCGTGAAAAGTGCGTTGACTGCGGGATTTGTGTGCGCATGATCGAAGAGCGCAGCGGCGAGGTTGATCTTGTGGTCATGACGGAAAGCTGCCCAACCGGGGCGCTGTCGGCACCTGCCGGTCTTCAGAGGTGATGGCTGACCACGTTTTGCCTCTTTCCGCGTGGTACTTTTTTTCCAATACCACTTGGTGGATAACGCTGGCAGTGGCGATGGCGGTTGCCACATTTCCCTCTCTGCTGAAATCGCTCAGGATGTTTCTCCTGCTGTTGATTGCTCTGCTGTGGCTTGTGGCAGTTATTGCCATGGGTGTGACTGCCGGCTTGGTTGCTGCCCTTGTCGGTGGTGGCATATCGCTGCTTTGGGGTCTTCTGCTCATGCTTGTATCACTGATCTTTTCAGGTGTACGGCAGATGGCCAACAGACGTTACAGCTAATGTTCACCTCCGCTTAACCCCGCCGTCCCTGCGCAATAATCTCATTCAGCTCAGCTCCGATCAAACGCAGATCCTCATCAAGAAAATGAGAAGAGTGCAGTCGGGCACGTTTGACCTCCGTAACATCCAAAACGGCATCCATGACATACGGCTTGAACAGAGGAGCGGCACAGATGACGTTGCCCTCAGGCCCGGTGAGCGACGAGTTGCCCCAGTAGGTGAAGCTGTCCTCATTGCCAACGCGGTTGATGCAGGCCACGTAGCTGCTGAAGAGAAACGAGTAGGTCGAGGCGATGGTTTGCCACTGCTTTACAATGGCAGGGTTGCCGCTGCCGGGCGACATACGCAGGGGGCTCGACATCAGCACAAAGAGCAATTTGGCACCCTGGTGGGCAAGCAGGTAAGGTACAGAAACGTGCCAGAAATCCTCGCAGATGGCCACGCCGATTCTGCCAAGCCGTTTTGAGGTGACTGCCTTGATCTGTTGACCGGCAGAAAAATAGCGCAGCTCTTCAAACATACCATAGGTTGGCAGGTAAATTTTGCGGTGGATGCTGCGTCCGACTCCTTCTTCAAACATGAATGCCGAGTTATAGACGCCATAGTCGTTGCTCAGCTCGATGCCGCCACAGATGATGCAGATTTTCCGGCTCAGTTCACGCAGGGGATCGAACCGTGTATCTTCAATGTGCATGGCAATATCTTGCGCGGCATCCTGCACATTGTAGCCCGTCAGCGAAAGTTCAGGAAAGGCGATGGCATCGGCGCCGTCGCAGATTGCCTCTTCCACAAGGGAGCAGTGCCTGGCAAGATTCGCGTCAAAATTGGCCAGAGTGCAATCAATCTGGGCTATTCGCAATTTTGCGTTGAGCATTTTTCTGTCCAGTTTGGTGGTAAGGGTATAATGTCGTAAAAGCTCCTGAAGATAGCGAAAGAATTGATAATCCGTTTTTATGAGTCCTTTCATCTTTCTCTTCTGAATGATTTGCATTTATTCCGGTTTCTGTTGTTTATTGGTTTGTTCCGTTGAACTCTCCATAATGGCGTAGTAATTCTAACTGATGATGATCTATGGGAAAAGTGATGCCTTACAAGGGTATGTGGCCCCAGGTGCACGAGACGGTTTTTATGACCGACGGCGCCTTTGTGATTGGCGATGTCCATATCGGCGCTCACTCGAGTGTCTGGTTCAATACAGTGATACGGGGAGATGTCTGTCCGATTCGCATCGGCGAAAAAACCAGTGTGCAGGATAATGCGACGCTCCATGTCACCCACGATACAGGCCCGCTGACTATCGGCAATTGTGTGACCATTGGGCATGGCGCGGTGCTCCACGCCTGTACGGTGAAGGATTATGTGCTGATTGGCATGGGAGCGGTGCTGCTGGACGATTGCGTTATTGAACCCTGGTCAATTGTTGCTGCCGGTTCACTGGTGCGGCAGGGTTTTACTGTGCCGTCAGGGATGCTTGTGGCCGGTGTGCCCGCAAAAGTGATGCGCCCTATAACCGATGCTGAGCGACGCAATATTGAGGAGTCGCCTGAAAATTATGTGCGCTATGCACAAAACTATCGGGATGATGAAAAACAGCCCTGATACAAGCGGTCTTCTTCCCTGATTTCATTAAATTGCGGTGCGAGTTTTTCAATTTGTTCCTGGCTGGTTTGGATTTTGATCTTTTTTCCAGTCCTGTTTTTTTCACGGTTATTATGTAACTCCTTGTCTGTTATGATGCAAAACGATGTTGTTGTTGTTGGTGGTGGTATCAGTGGCCTCTCTCTCGCCTTTTATTGTGTCCAGGCTGGCATGAAAACCACCCTGCTTGAAAAGAGTGATACGCTTGGAGGCTCTTTTGCCTCTCCCCAGTACAGCGCAAACGGAAAAAAGTTTTGGCTTGAACTCGGGGCACACACCTGTTACAGCTCCTATCAGAATCTGCTCGACATTGTTGATGCCTGCGGCATAACAGACACCATCATCCCTCGTGCAAAGGTACCCTTTACCCTGCTGGTGAATGACCATATCAAATCGATAGTCTCCCAGCTCAATATTCTTGAACTGCTTCTTTCCGGCCCGAATATTTTTAAACTCAAGAAAGATGGGCAGAGCGTCAAATCCTACTATTCAAAAATAGTAGGTGAAAAGAACTACAATGATGTGATAAGCCACTTTTTCAATGCAGTTCCTTCACAGAAAACCGATGATTTTCCGGCTGACATGATGTTCAAAAGCCGTGAGAAGAGAAAGGATATGCTGAAGAACTATACCTTTAAGGGTGGCCTGCAGAGTGTTGCCCGGGTGATTGCGGCAAAGAGTGGTCTTAACGTGTTTACCAGTCAGGATGTGAACTCGGTGAAGTTTGAGAATGGTTTGTATGAGGTCAGGAGCGCCAATGGCGGAGAGTATGCTGCCAAAAAACTTGTTCTTGCAACTCCATCTGCGGTTGCCTCAAGGCTCCTGTGGGATATCAATCCTGATATAGCTAACCATCTTGGTCAGCTCAAGGCGGCTGAGGTTGATTCAATCGGAGTTATTGTTCGTAAGGAGCATGTTAAACTCAAACCGGTTGCAGCTATTATTTCACCAAATGATCTTTTTTTCTCGATAGTCTCCCGTGATACGGTGCCCGATGATAACTATCGGGGCTTTTCCTTTCATTTCAAACCTGGTCTGGATGACAAGGCAAAAAGAGCCAGGATTACCGAGGTGCTTGGGGTGAGTTTTGCCAAGATAGAGCATACTGTTTCAAAAATTAATACCGTTCCTTCGCTGCGGATGGGTCATCATCAGTGGCTTGACAAAAGCAATGCCATGCTGAAAGGAAAAAAGAATCTGCTCATCACCGGCAACTATTTTGGTGGTATGGCCATAGAGGATTGTGTGAGTCGCTCGAAGAGTGAATTCGAGAGGCTGAAAGGGTAGGTTGATTAAACAACCGGAGAGACGATGACGTTATGGAATTCGCTTCAGGGGGTTTATCTGATCCCCTCACTCATTGTACTCTTTGCCCTGCTGTTTTATTTCGGGGCAAATTCTCTCTCCGTAAAAATTATTGCTCTTCTTCGTTCAGCAATCAGGGGATTCACTATTCCGCTGGAGATTATGGCTTTGCCATTCCGGCTACTTGTCTCCCTGATTGGGCTGGCTATTCTTTTTCATTATCTCCCTTTCTCCCAAGCTACACTGGAGCTGCTTAACCACGCTCTTCTGGTGATTGCCATTGTCGGTACCGCATGGTTTATTATCCGATCGCTGGTTGTGCTGGAACATTTTATTCTTCAGTACTATGCGGCCAAAGTTCGGGAAAACGAAGCGGCACGAAAAATTGCCACGCATGTCAGCCTTGCCCGCAAAATTTTGAATGCGCTTTGTGTGCTTCTTGCCATTGCTGGTGTGCTGATGACCTTCGATACGGTTCGTCAGGTCGGGCTGAGTATTCTTGCTTCAGCAGGTATTGTGAGTGTCATGTTTGGTTTTGCTGCCCAGAAAAGCCTGACGACGCTCATCTCGGGTATTCAGATTGCCATAACCCAACCGATCAGCATTGGTGATGAGGTTGTTGTCGAGAACGAAAAGGGAAAAATTGAGGAGATTACTCTCACCTACGTGGTGGTGCAACTCTGGGATCAGCGCCGTATGATTGTGCCCATTACCTGGTTTATTGATCGTCCCTTCCAGAACTGGAGCAGAACTTCGACTGAGCTTCTTGGAACGGTTTTTCTTTACATCGATTATGCCATTCCACCTGAAACGCTTCGCCATGAGCTGGAGAGGATAGTTGCCTCTACCCCGCTTTGGGACAAGAGAGTTGCCCGGCTGCAGGTGACCAACTCCTCTGACAAATCTGTCGAAGTCCGGGCGCTGCTCAGTGCGGCGAATGCTGCTGCGCTGTGGGATCTTCGCTGTCTGGTGCGTGAAGAGTTGATTGTCTTTTTGCGCGTCAACTATCCGTTACTGCTGCCGAAAGTGATGCTGGAGGTGGAGTAGTCTGGCAGTGTTAGTGCAAAATAAAATATGTGTATTGTGACATCGGTAACTTGTTTTAATCTTAAAAAGGGGGAGTGGTATGGCGCAGGCTAAAAAAGGGGATAAGGTATTAGTTCATTATACTGGAACCCTTGATGATGGCACAGTGTTTGACAAATCGGCAGAGCGAGAACCTTTGACGTTTACCGCAGGTGGCGGAGAGGTTATTGCCGGGTTTGATAGTGCTGTTCTTGATATGGCACCTGGTGACAAGAGGGTCACCGTCATTCCTGCCGGGGAGGCTTATGGAGAGCACAGCAAGGAGCTTGTGACAGAGGTAGACCGCTCAAGGTTCCCGGCTGACATGGAGCTTGAGCTTGGCCAGCAGCTTCAGGTGGGGCTGGAGGATGGCAATCAGGCTGTAGTGATGATTGTTGATTTGAGCGACACATCGGTGACGCTTGATGCCAACCACCCTTTGGCTGGCCAGCAGCTCACTTTTGAGATAGAGCTTGTGGAGATTCTGTGAGTTAAAAAATTTCCTGAAATCGTATACAGATAATAGAGCCCTGAAAGGGCGGGATATGCTAGCGATGGGTGTGCAGCCCATCGCTTTGCACGCATGGCTCTCCGGCCCACAGGGCTACACGCATGGCTCTCCAGTTCACAGGGCTGCACCCTGTGTTAACAGAAAACGCCCTTTCAGGGCTAAAATATGGTTATTTTCTTTTGGTTTTATACATGATAATAGAGCCCTGAAAGGGCGGGATATGTTAGCGATGGGTGCAGCCCATCGCTTCGTGCATTTTTATCAATGCACCGAGCAGGAGATACAGGGGTCGTAAGAGCGCACCACCATTTCACACAGTTTGGTTATCTCTCCGTCACTTTTTCCCTCCCTGAGCGACTGTTCAACGAGTGCCCGCAGATCAGCATGGATGTTTCCATTATTCTGCGTCGTTGGAATGATGCAGTCCGCTTTTGCCACTTTTCCCTGCTCGTCGATTTCAATATGGTGATAGAGTACCCCGCGTGGCGCTTCAACCGCTCCGGTGGCTTTGCCTGCTTTTGGTGTGTAAGGGGTTTTTATCTCCGCAAGATCACTATCAAGAAGTGAGTTGATCAGCTCTTCGGCATCTTCAAGGATATGAACGCACTCAACAAGCTGGGCGATGTTGTTCATGAAGGGGTTGTGACACACCGGCTGAAGCCCAAAGCTTTCGGCGCACTCTTTTGCTTTCGGGTGCAGCAGATGGTAGTTGTTGTTGAAGCGTGCCAGCGCTCCTGCCGCCGAGGATTCCCTGCTGAGACGGGTAAATTTCGAGGTGGAAAAATCACGGGTGTACTCGTTGGTCATCAAGAGGTAATCATTCTCATCCCGTATAACGCCTTCTGTTGAGACAAGCTGTCCACCGATGGCCGGGTAGGTTGAGCCGTTTGAGAGTGAGATAAATTCCGTTTCACGGCTGAAATCAGGGATGATGAGCGATCGGAAAAAAGTGCAGGCATTCTCAAGCACTGGTTTTCTCTCCTGAATCATCGTGCGCAGATGTAACAGTTGCTGCTTGTCAGGAGTCTTGCTTAGCCCGCCTACCACGAGGCTGACGGGGTGGGTGCAGCGTCCGGTTGTTATGGTGCTGATCTCATTACCGAGTTCCTTGATCTGAAGCCCCGCCCTGACCAGATCGGGGTGAGACTGCATAAGAGGCAGAACGCTTGAAGTGCCCGCAAAATCGGGCGTGGCGAGGAAAAAGAGGTGCAGTGCATGGCTCTGGAGGGTCTCGCCGTGCATTGCCAGCAGTCTTGTCTTCTCTGCCACAATCGGCGGCACAATCTCCATTGCCCGTTCAACCGCTCTGATGCTTGCAAGTGAGTGGCTGATAGAGCAGATACCGCAGATTCTTGATGTCAGAAAGGGTACTCGTTCAGCGCTCATCCCCTTGAGCATCACCTCGAAAAACCGTGGCGTCTCCACAATAGCCCAACGAGCCTCAATAAGCTCGCCATCCCTGACCGTAATCTGGATATTGGCATGTCCTTCCACTCTGGTCAAGTGACGGATATCAAGCGAGTAGTCACGTTTCATCAGTAGCGACAGGTTCAAAGGCGTTATAAAAGGCAAGTTTTTCGTGCAGGTCGCGGTAGCTCAGTTTTCTCTCCCTTACCAGCTCAAGAAAGGCGGGCATATTGAGCTCCCCAGCAGGACCACGGCATCCCAGACAGGCGGTTTTCCCTGTTGGACAGACCGCATTGCAGCCAGCGCGGGTAATCGGGCCGAGGCATATTTCGCCAAGGTCGAAGAGGCAGGTGTTGAGCTGCTGCTTGCACTCCACGCAGACGGGATAGTTCGGAAGCGTTGGTATCGAATCAGTCGCAAGGCTTACGATAATCCGTTCAACCTCCTCCCGGGCAACCGGACAGCCGGGAATAGAGAAATCAACCTTCACCACGTCACTGATTTTGCGCACCGGCAGGGTTTCAATGGTTATGTCGCCATAAATCTCCCTGACAGCCTCATCCAACCGGAATCTGTTTTTCAGGCTGTTGACCCCACCAAAACAGGCGCAGGTGCCAAAAGCCACCAGCACTTTCGCCTGCCGCCGTATTTTCAGTAGCCGTTCCACTTCATCCTGGCGGCTGATGCTTCCCTCCACAAGCGCAATGTCGTAGTCATCAAGCCTCTCCGATGAAATTTCTCTGAAGTTTCTGATATCGAGCAGTTCAAGAAAGTCGGTGAGTGTTGACTCCCCGTTGGCAAGCTGCAACTGGCACCCTTCGCAGCAGGTAAAATCGAACGAGGCGATTTTAAGCTTCATAAAAAATTAAGCATATTCTTCACAAATAGTTGTAATAATGTAACGAAATTCAGAGCCTCTTGTTATAACAACTTTGCTGACACATCCAGATCACTTTTTCTGGAGCTATTTCTCGTACCATGAAAATAGCAATTCCTGCTCTTGCAGCGATAGCCCTTTCTGAAAAGCTTCAGTTGATTGAAGAACTTTGAGAAAAGTTATCTCAGCCACGCCTGAAGGAGAATGGCAACATGAGGAATTTGATTGTAGAATCCCTGAGTCCATCTCAGGGATTCCATTGGAAGAAGTAAAACGGAACATATTTCATCTCACTATTCCGAATTGTGCCCGAATATCTGCTTCTTGATTCGCTCCTGATTATCCGTCATCCAAGCCAGGTTTTTCGTATTTTCTGGCAGTGCATTTTAAAACCAGGTTGAGACCATATCCATGACGACTGAAAAACTGCGGGTAGCTGCTATTGACCTTGGCACCAACTCTTTTCACATGATTATTGTCGAAGAGAGCAAGGAGAAGGGGCTTGTTGAGATAGATCGTGTCAAAGATATGATCTGCATTGGTCGAGGCAGCATTTCAACGAAAATGCTCGATGAAGAGGCGATGCAATCGGGTATTGCCGCGCTGAAAAATTTTCTGGTTCTTGCTGCACAGCAGGGTGTTGTTGAGGAAAATGTACTTGCTTTTGCCACCAGCGCTATTCGGGAAGCAAAAAACCGGGGGGATTTTCTCCGCAGGATCAGGGCGGAGACTGGCCTGAAGGTGAAGGTTATATCAGGAAAGGAGGAGGCCGAGTTTATCTATTACGGTGTGCGTAATGCGGTAAATATTGGTAAAAACCCGGATCTTCTTTTCGATATAGGTGGGGGTTCTGTCGAGTTTGTTCTCGTTAACAAGAACGGGGTGCAACTTCTCGAAAGCCGTAAAATCGGGGTTGCCAGAATGCGGGAACGGTTTGTCACCAGTGAACCAATTGCCGCTCATGAAATCAAGATGCTCGAACAGTTTTTTGCGGCAGAGATGGTTTCGTCGGTTGAAAAAGCTGCAGAACTTAAGGTGAATCGGGCTGTTGCCTCCTCGGGCACTGCCCAGAATATTGCGCGAATGATCCATTCCATGCACGGCAGGGTGAGCGACGGTTCACTTAACAATAGCGCCTTTACGCGAAAAGAGTTTCAGACGCTTTACAAAGTGGTTCTTCCGCTTGGATCAGCAGAGAGGAAGAAAGTGACTGGCCTTGACGAAAAAAGGGTTGATTTTATTGTTCCGGGGTTGATTCTTGTTGATATGATTTTCAGGCTCTTCAAGCTTGAGCAGATCGTGATTTCGGATTCGGCCCTGAGGGAGGGTATGGTGCTTCACTATCTGAAGCACAAGAGCACTTCAGACGGTAAGCAAGAGGAGTCGCTTGATATCAGGAGAGAGAGCGTTAACGAACTTGGATTCCGTTGCGAATGGAACCGTGAACATGGAGAGTACATTGCATGGCTCAGCCTGCAGTTGTTTGACAAGCTGGCAACGCAACACCAGCTTGAACAGCCTTATCGCGAACTGCTGGAGTATGCGTCGTTGTTGCATAATATTGGAGCATTCATCTCCATCTCCTCTCATCACAAGCACGGTCAATATATCATTTTGAATGGAGAGCTTCGTGGATTTTCACCCTCCGAAATCGAAATTATGGGACACGTTGTTCGTTATCACCGAAAATCGACCCCTTCAGAGAAGCATACCGCCTATAGTCTTCTCAAGCCAGCTCATAAACGGGCGGTTGATGTGCTTTCCGGTATCCTTCGTCTTGCCAATGGTCTTGAGCGTGGTCACCGTCAGAATATTCAGAGTATTGCCGTGGAGGTCAGGGAACATGCTATTACTCTCTTTTTAAAAAGCAGGTTTGAACCTGATATCGAAATCTGGGCAGCCGACCTGTTGAAACTGTGGCTTGAAACGGTGCTGCAAAAAACCATTTCGCTCAAATCTGTTTGAGATGCTGGCTTTATCATCTGTTGAACGGATTGCAGTGAGCCTTTCAAGGGAGGGTTCACTCTGGTTTGAGTCTGCCTTCTGTGAAACGTATGGTGGTGGTGCGCTGCTTTTTTCGGAGCCACTGGAAGTGTTGATGCTCTCCTCTCTCTCGGAGGTTGAGAGCTTCTTTCGTACACTCGAAGAGAAGCGTCAGCAAGGCTTTTTTCTTGCAGGCTGGCTCACTTATGAAGCTGGTTATGGTTTTGAACCAGCATTTCTCAACGGTTATGTCAACAAGGGTGATCTGCCGCTTGGCTGGTTTGGTGTGTATCGCGAGCCCGAATGGTTTTCAGAACGTGAGGTTGAACAGCTTTTTTATCATTCTGATCTGTTTACGGCCAGTTTGGCAGCATTCAACCTTTATGAAAGCGAGTATGCTGCCAAAATAGCGGCCATCAAGGAGCAGATTGCGGCGGGTAATGTTTATCAGGTTAATTTTACCGGACGTTACCGCTTCACCTTTACTGGTTCTGCTCAAGCCCTCTTTTCTGTATTGCGAGGTGCTCAACCCTCTTCATATATCGCATTGCTGAATTGCGGCATGCGCACCGTTCTCTCGTTGTCTCCCGAACTGTTTTTTGCAAAGCGGGGCTCTTTCATCAAAACCATGCCGATGAAGGGGACGGCTCCACGAGGCGAAAGCATTGAGGAGGATAGTCGGTTGAAAAAGGGGCTTGGCCAGTGCGCCAAAAATCTGGCTGAAAATCTGATGATTGTCGATCTGCTGCGCAACGATCTTGGAAGGATATGCAAGCCAGGTTCAGTTGAGACAGAGAACCTTTTTGACACCCAAACCTGGCCGACGCTTCATCAGATGGTCTCAACAATCCGTGGTGAGCACCGTGATGATGTCGGTTTGTACGAGCTTTTTCGGGCACTTTACCCTTGTGGCTCAATTACCGGAGCCCCCAAGGTGAGTGCCATGAAGCTGATTCAGAGTCTTGAATCAGAGCCGAGAGGCATCTACACCGGTGCTATCGGTTATATCGAGCCAGGGAGCAACATGGTATTCAGCGTTGCAATTCGCACGGTCGAGTTGTCGGGTAACAAAGGAGTATATGGTTCTGGTAGTGGTATTGTCTGCGACTCCGACCCTTTGGAGGAGTATCGTGAGTGCCAGCTCAAGGCTAAAATTCTTGCTGTTGCGGGAATGCACAAACTCGATCTGTTTGAGAGTATTCTCTGGAATGGAAGTTATCTCTGGCTTGAGGAGCATCTTCTGCGACTTGCAGCATCAGCTCTGGCACTGGGCTTTCCATACGATATTCTTGTTGCCGGGGGCATGCTTGAACGGCTTGAAGAGGAGCTGCTTCAATCCTCCGCTAATCGCTTCAAGGTCAAGCTCAGCTTGTCGCATTCCGGCCTCTTCAGCCTCAGTTACGATCCGATAATGGCTTCGGGTTCTGGAGCGCCGCTTCGTCTGGTGCTCTCCGAGCATCCTGTTGACGAGTCTCAACCGTTGCTTTATCACAAAACAACAGCACGGGAGCTGTACAACCGATCTTATGCCAGTGCTTGCGCTCAGGGTTACGATGAGGTTATATTTCTGAATGAACAAGGCGAGGTAACGGAAGGAGCAATCAGTAACATTTTTATTCGGAAGGGCAGATATTATCATACTCCCCCAATTCATTGTGGTTTGTTGAACGGCATTTTCCGCCGTTACTTTCTTGCCACCCGTCCATGGGCAACAGAAAAAGTTCTGACAGTTGAGGATTTGAGAGAGGCCGATATGATCTATGTGGCAAATTCAGCAAGAGGGTTAAGAGCCGGTTTCTTCAAAAAAACAACCAATTGAAGTAACCCCGAAATAACCCTATATTCACCCATAAAACCGATTCAATAACCTATAATTCACCCACTATGCGCGATCATACCCCAGATTTTGTAATGCGTGAGCTTACTGAGGAGAACAAAGTGCTCATCCGCCAGACCGTACAGCAGCTTCTGGAAAAGCTGGCCGTTGACGGTAAGCTTACCTCAGATGCCCTGCTTGAATTCTGGGTTGAAGTTCCTGGTATCAAGCGTGCCAGGGGTACGTTCAGGGGTGGATTTATGATGCCCGACAGTTTCATCTATCTCAGTGACTATTTCAAGCCGGAGCAGGGAATGCTGAAAGCTGGAGAGGCTTATGCAGGCTCTCTTGAGCAGCTCTGGGACGACCTGCTCGACGAGCTCTATTATCAGATTGAAATCTTTACCTCACCAGTCTCCTCCGGTAAAGGGGTTACGCTCGAGTTGTGGGCAGGAAACCGCCATCGTCCGGAGGGGGAGTGGATCTATGCCGTTGACTGCAAGGTGGAGCTGGGTTAATTTTTCTCGGGATAATTGCAGATGCTGATGACCGTACAGTGTGGACACTCCGGCTTTTTTGCCTTGCAAGTGTAACGTCCGTGCAGCAGCAGCCAGTGATGAAAGTCAATAACCCATGCTTCGGGAATAATCTTCATCAACTCAATTTCGGTTTGTTCAACTTTTGTGGTTGTTACCAGCCCGATTCTGTTTGAAACGCGGTGGACATGGGTGTCCACCGGCATCACTGGTTGGCCGAATGCGTTACCGAGTACCACGTTTGCCGTTTTTCTGCCAACTCCCGGCAGAGTTTCAAGTTCCTCTCTTGTTGCGGGTACCTCTCCCTGATAACGCTCCATTACGATGCGGCTGACTTCGAGGATATTTTTCGCCTTGTTGTTGAAATAGTTGACAGAGCGCACAAAACTTTTTACTTCGTCAACCTCCATGAGGCTCATACTTTCTGCATCTGGTGCTCGACGAAAAAGTTCACGGGTAATAATATTCACCTGTTTGTCCGTTGACTGTGCCGCAAGAATGGTGGCCACAAGCAACTGAAACGGGCTGTTGTACTGCAACTCGCTTTTCGGATGCGGATAGTTGAGGCCAAGCGCCTCATTGAGAAAAACAATCTTCTCTTCAGGGGTCATGTTCGATGTCGCTCAGTTCTCAAGAGTGGTTTTCTCAGCATCGCTCTCTGTTTTCTCAAGCTTTGTTACGGATTGGTCAATCAGTCCTCTTCCGTTTTTATGAACCAATCCTGCAGCTTTAAGATCATTGAAAATAGCATCAAGAATTCCATTAACAAACTTGCTGCTCTTGTCGGTGCTGTTGAATTTTTTTGCTATTTCAATCGCCTCATTGATCGAAACTTTGGGAGGAATATCTTCGCAGTAGAGAATTTCTGTCAAGGCCATGCGAATGATGTTTTTGTCAATGATGGCGATACGGCTCATATCCCAGTTGAAGGTATGCTTCACGATATAACGGTCAATCTCCTCTTTATGCTCCTTGATGCTGTTCAGAAGCAGATTGAAAAACTTCATGGCATTGGCATCAGCAAGAATCTCCTCGGTCAACAGCCAGCCAGCCGCAGAGTCTATATCGGTATCCCGTATTTCAATGGTGTAGAGTGCCTGTAAAATTTTTTCACGGATTTGCCGTCTGTAGGTCTTCATTAAAAGAGCAGTTAATTGGTTGAGGATTGGAGAATTTCATTGAGAACAACATCTGTGCGACTCAAGTTTTCATACAGCACGTGCGGATGATGCTTTTGGAGTTCCTCCGTTGAACAGGTACCGGTTGCCACAGCAATGGATTTTGCGTTCACAGCTCTGGCGCATACAATATCGTGCTCCGTATCACCGATAATAATAATCTCTTGTTCGGAAAAGTGTCTGCCTGTGAGTTGGTATGCTTTACGCACGGCGACTGGTGGCAGATCGTTGCGATTGCCTCCGTCATCAGCGAAAGCGCCAAAGGAGAAATAGTGGTTAATTTCTGGAAGAAGCAACTTGTGCCGTCCCGATGCTTCAAAATTTCCTGTCAGCAGCCCAAGCAGCAACTCAGAATGGGATGACAGTTTTTCAAGGAGTTCCCGGACACCCTCTATCAACACAACATCCGACTCTTTTGCCCTGGCTCGGAACATCTCAATATAGGTTGTTTTTGCCTGTTCAAATTTATCGGCAATCTCCGCATTGGAGAGACCTGCGCTCTGCATGGTCTCATACATAATGTTGCTGTCCAGTTTGCCGGCAAAATTGCAGGTATTCGCACTTCCCGGAGTGCCGTACACGTTCTTGAGTGCATCAACAAGGACGCTGCGGTTTATAGCGCCCATGTTCAGCAATGTCCCATCGATATCAAATAACACCAGTTTCTTCAGCATACCATCTCCAGGAACCGCTCAAAGCCTTATTTTTTCAAGTTGTACGGGTATCAGGCGTGATACCCCCTCCTCTTCCATGGTCACACCATACAGCGTCTGGCAGGATGCCATGGTTTTTTTGTTGTGCGTAACAATAATGAATTGAGTGTTATTCTCAAATTTTTTCAGGAGTTTAATAAAGCGGGTGACATTGGCGTCGTCAAGAGGAGCATCAACTTCATCAAGAATGCAGAAGGGGCTGGGTTTTACCAGATAGATCGCAAAGAGCAGTGAAAGTGCGGTCAATGCCTTTTCACCACCACTCAACTGCTCTATGGAGAGCGGTTTTTTTCCTTTCGGTTTGGCCACAATCTCAATGTTGGCATCAAGAGGATCCTTTTCAGCGTGCATGAGCAGATCCACCTCATCATCAGGGTCAAAGAGCTCTCTGAAAATTGAGATAAAGTTTTTTCTCACCTCGCGGAAGGTCGTTTCAAATTTCTGAAAAGCGGTTTTGTTGATTTCCTCAATGGTGGAGCGGAGCTGTTGTTCGGCGCTGAGCAGATCAGCTTTCTGTTCCATGAGAAAATCGAGTCTTCCTTTTTCTCCCTCATACTCTTCAAGAGCAAGCTCATTGACCGCGCCAAATTCTTCTCGCTGTTTTGTCAGTGCTTCAAGCTGCTGTTGTGCTGAATTCCTGTCAAATGATGGTTCAATACATGGTTCAGCCATGGTGGCGAGGTCGCAATGGTGTTTTAGCCGGGCCTCCGTGAAGAGCCGATCGAGTGAGTGTTCAAGCTGGATTCGTTCGTTGGTGAGGAGAGAGAGAAGCTGCAGCCCCACCTCATGTTTTCTGCGCAGATCCTTGAGTGTTCTTTGGGCTTCATGGTGCTGCGCCTGATGCTCCCGGTATGCCGATTCGAGGGTATTGAGCATGTTCTGTTGATTGGCAGCGACAAGAAGCTGCTCGTCAAGCCTCTTTTTCATTCGCTCTGATGCTTCCACTCCCGTGGCGAGCCTCTTTTCAGCGGAGGCTTTTTCAGTGTTCAGTTTTTTGATCTCTTCATGGAGCCTTACACGGCTCTCTGTTGATGCGCCAATGCTGATTTTGAGCTTTTCCAGATCGAGCAGAGCATCTTTATAGAGGCTTTGGCGCGCTTGAACGTCTCGCCCAATGTGGTGATGGCGAGCTTCAAGGGTCGTGAGGTTCTCCTGGAGGGCCTGGATTTTATCCTTGTAGATTCCGGCTTTTGCTGAGCTGCCGCTGATGGTGGGCAACATCCTCTCAATCTCGGTTTTGCAGTTGTTTTTCTGGAGAAGCAGTGAGGCAATCTCCTCTTCTGTCTGCTTTATCTCCGTTTTGATTCCACTTTTTTCAGCATCCATTCGGGCGGCTTTTTTTTCAATCGTTGCCAGCTCTGTTGTCAGGAATTCAATCTCACGGTGCTGTTCAACTGTTTTGAGTGAGGCGAGTTCTTTGCTTAGATGCCGGAGAGTCTTCTCCTCCCTATTGATAGCTTTTTCCAGAGAGTCAAATTCCTTGTGCAGGTGATCACGTTCGTTTTTTTTCCCTAACCGCAATCCTTCATTGTTTTTTGAGCTTCCACCAAAAAGCAGCCCCTTTCCGGTGAATTTCTCACCCTCGATAGTGACAAATGAGCAGTCAGGGTAGTGCTGAGCAAGGTTTTCGGCGATGCCAAGATCTTTAACAATATAGCTTTGGCCGAGCAGCAGTCGAAGTGCGTGGCGCAGTTCAGTCGGATAGTTGATAACAGCAAGAGTTTTTTCTGCACCACTGATGTCCGGATAATTATCTGCGATCCCTTCTGTGACAAGCTCCAACACTAGAAAATTGACTTTTCCTTTTTGGGAGCGTGTCAGTGAGGCAATTCCCTCTTTGGCCTCGGTAAGTGAGTTGCAGACATAGTAGTTCATACTTTCACCCAATGCTGCGTTCACGGCCTTGCGGTACGAACTTTCAAGTGAGAGCAGATCTGAGAGGCAGCCCACTCCAGGTTTTCTGACTTTCTGTTTTTCGAGGAATCCAATGCCCTCCGGCATCCCCTCAAAATTGTCGAGCACTGAGTTGGCAAGCAGAATCTGGTTGTTCAGCTTGTCGCGCACGGAGCGTTGCCGATGGAGAAGCTCTTTTTTTTCTTCGATCTGATTGGTGAGCTCCAGCAGCTTCAGTTGTAATGCTTTTTCCCGATTTCTGGCATTAGCGATCAGTGTTGTTTTTCGGGAAAGCTCTTCAGTAAGCGGCTCTTCAGCGTTACTGAAGCTCTTCAGTCTCTCCTGAAGTGCCAGTAATTTTGTTTCAAGACGTGTAACGGTCGTTTGCAGATACTCTTTTTTCGATTCAAGGCTCTGTTTGGTCAAGGCAAGATGGTTGGCGGCACTCTGCTCTTCAGCACTGAGCTTGCGCTCTCGATCAAGTTCACCTCTTTTCTCTCCAAGTACCGTGTTGAGCTGATCGTGTTCAGTCACAAGGTACTGAAACGAGGTGTGCAGCTCGTTGCATTTTTTTTCACCAGGAGTTTTGCGTTGCAGAAGTTCTGCTTCGAGCAGCTCCTGTTCTCCAATCTTCTGCTCCTTTCTGCTGATAATTGACCCTGTACGCGCTCTCTCTGCAGCAAGATTTTTTAGATGCTCTTCATGTTGCAGAAGCTCTTTTTCAAGAGTATGAATGAGCTTGTTACTGTCATTCACCGTTTTTTGTGTTTCCGACAGAGCACTCTCCTCCCGGAGCAGTTGGAATTCCCTCTCCTGGTCGACGCTCTCTTCAGTGGCAATTCTGGCGGTGCACTCCTGCTGCAACAACTCCTCAGCCATGATGCGCTGCTGCATGGGCTCCAACTTTTCGTGTAACTCATCCATCGCGAGCCAGGAGAGAGCAAGATCAATCTCCCGAATCTTTTTTTTCAGCTCCTTCAGCTTTTCGGCTTTTCTCACCTGGAGCTTCAGATTTTTCACCTTTTTTTCAACTTCAGCCAGAACATCATCGACACGAGAGAGATCCTGTGAGGTGCTGTCAAGCAGCTTGAAGGTCTGTTTTCGCCGCTGTTTATATCGGTTGACCCCTGCAGCCTCCTCAAAGAGTTTCAGTCGCTCTTCGCTTTTGTTGCTGATAATCTCCTCAATCATCTTCAGCTCAATCACCGAGTAGGCATCGCTGCCCATGCCGGTATCTGTTAAAAGATCAAGAATATCTTTTAACCGGCAGGATACCTGGTTTAAGAGGAATTCGCTCTCGCCATTGCGGTACAACCGACGAGTCACAGTAACTTCGGTGTACTCAATCGGCAGCACATTGCGCGTATTTTCGATGGTGAGCGACACTTCGGTGAGGCTGAGCGGCTTGAGATTTTTGGAGCCATTAAAGATGATATTCTCCATCTTCGACGACCGAAGCAGGGAGGATTTCTGCTCACCAAGTACCCAGCGCATGGCATCCACAATGTTGGTTTTCCCGCAACCGTTCGGGCCAACAATTGCGGTCAGTCCCTTATCAAATTTTATTCTGACTTTATTCGCAAAGCTCTTGAATCCAAAAAGCTCAATTTTTGAAAGATACATCTGGAGGGTGAGGGTTTGATGGGCTCAATTCGCGGATGTTCTCCACCACACGTATACACTGCATTGCGGCCTGTACATCGTGCACCCGCAAAAGAGAGGCTCCCTGTATCAATGCAATCGTTTCCGCTGCAATGGTGGCGGCAAGTCGCTCTGCCGGCGGGGGTGTCTCTGCGCCTGGTGCGGTAATGGCGTGGCCCAAAAAAGATTTTCTCGATAAACCTGCAAGAACTGGCCGCCCCAGTTCGCAGAGTAAGTTCAGGTTACCCAGAAGCCGGAAATTCTCCGCAACACTTTTTCCGAATCCAAACCCGGGGTCAACAATAATATTCTTGATGGAATATTGTTCAGCAAGCGTGATGGAGTGGGCTAAAAATTTTTTCACCCTTATCATAATATCATTTTCACCGGAATTCGTTCCGGTACTCCACTGCATCAATCGGGGTATCACGGGTGTGTGCATCAACACGACCGCAGCCTGATATTTTCTGCAAATCACAGGAAGTTCCGGGTCAAAGGTGAATCCTGAAATATCATTCACCATATCAGCACCAGCCTTCAGTGCCTGTTCGGCAACCTCAGCTTTATAGGTGTCAATTGAAATCAGTGCATCGCAGCTTTTACGCAAACGGGTAATAAGCGGTATAGTGCGTTTAATCTCTTCTGCTGAGGAGATTTTTTCAGCGCCAGGTCTGGATGATTCACCACCAATATCGATAATTGATGCGCCATCGCGGAGCATTGCAAGCGCATGATCAAGTGAGCGATCAAGATCGACATGGCTGGCAGCTCCTTGCAGTATGCCGCCATCATAGAATGAATCAGGCGTTGTATTCACAATGCCCATGATTTTTGCCCTGCCACTGAGGTCAAGCACTCTGTCGGCACAGTTGATCTGCTTATGGCTTCCCATAACGTTAAAGCTCTTCATAGCAATCGTGTTGCCTCAGGTTATTCCGAAAGGTACAGGGTTAAATGTTACGCAAAAGATCGCAATGGTTGCCCATCCGGATACTTTTCTTGGAGCATTGAGCGGATGATCATCTCCGGTTGGAGGATGGTTCAGTCCAATAAGGCGGGAAAGGATGAAGGCCCAGAGAATCCATCCGGACCATGACCACTGCAGCATAATCGGAGGAATCAGTGCTACAGCATCCGGTTTGAGCAGCGAAAAAAGCAGTTCAAGCAGAGCGGGAGAGCCAAGGAGGATGATAAAGATCAGAAACGTTTTTGCGGCTATGGCGTGCCCCCTTCTGCCGAACATGGCATACATGACATGGCCGCCATCAAGCTGGCCTGCGGGAAGCAGATTCAGTGCAGTGACGATTGAGCCAAGCCAGCCGGTAAAAAGAAATGGGTAGTGGTACATTTCCGTCATCGGTGGAAGGTTTTTGGGAGCTATCAGGTATTCAAGTCCTGTCCAGAGCAGATTTTTACCCAGGATGAGGGTGCCTGGTGTCGCTGCTGCCTGCAAACCATTCATGGTCAGATATTCAGGATGGATGGTATAAATAAAATCTGCAGGAGGAAGGTGCAAAAAACCGTACACCAGAAGCCCGACGCATACAAAAAAACCACTTACCGGTCCGGCTATGCCAATATCGAAAAGAGCGTTTGTGTCGGGTATTCTCTCTTTTACCTTTATGACAGCCCCCATTGTTCCAAGGCTGAGTAGAGATGGCAGTGGTGGTACGGGAATAAAGTAAGGCAGTGTTGCCCGAACACGATGGTGCATGGATGCAAAAAAATGGCCAAATTCATGCACTCCTAAAAAGAGGAGCAGTGAGGCTGCATAGGGGATGCCAGCAGCAAGGGCTGTGAACATACCGGGAAGGGGGCCTAAATGTACCGAATGTCCGCCCCAGAATGCTCCAGCCCAGAGCGTTGTCAGCACCGTCAGGAGAAACAGAGCTATATGAAGGAGGTAGTTCTGCCGGGCAAAAATGGATGTATTGGAAGAAGTTAAAGAACTCATAACCTTATCGCTGAAACTTATGCAAGAGACCGGCACGGTGCCCCGCTTTCATTGCGGAGCAACCATTTTGCTTGTAATCTCAATTTTTATCCTTTTCCTTGCCAGAACTTTTTTTGTCACCGAAGGTTGCAACCAACCCCTTGACCAGCTCTTCTTTTTCGGCAGCATTCAGCTTGGCCTCTGGATGAGCTGGCAGATAGATGAACATCGGCATTTTTCCTTTTCTTACCTCTTCAGCAGCTTTCTCCCCTTCATTTTCTTCCGGTCGTCCCCATTCAGAGATATCGAATGCATCCCGTCCCAAAGAGACATCGAGCTGAGTAAGCCATGATGCCGGTGCAACAGAGCTATACCATGGCCAGACAGTATTGTTTGAGTGACAGTCTTTGCAGGCACGATTAAAGAGTTCCAGGGTTCGAGGAGAATCCCACTGAGGCTCACCAGTGACAGGAGGATTTTTGTGGTCCCTGCCATAAGGGATGATCTGAATGGCAGCAAAAAGAATTACCGCGCCTGCTAATAATTTTACCGGTTTCATTGGTAGGAACTCCTTTTTTTGTGATGTTGCTGATGATATAATTAGACAAGCGACCTTTTAACCAAACACCCCGCACGAGAATCTCTGCAGGGTGTAAAGGTTTGCTCCAATGAGATCTAAAGTTTCATGAACAAGGTCAGGCGACAGCCAGCGCTTCCTGTACCTTTAGCGCAGCATCGCGCAACCCTTTTGCAGCAATAAGATTCAATCCGGACTCATCAAGCATTTTCTGGGCGATCGGAGCATTGGTACCTTCAAGCCGTACAATAACCGGGATGTGCAGGTCAATCTTTTTTGCAGCTTCAATAATGCCGCCCGCAACACGATCGCAACGAACAATGCCACCAAAGATGTTCACAAGGATTGCCTTGACATTCTTGTCACTCAAAATGATCTTGAATCCCTCTTCAACAGTCTGGGGACTGGCTGTGCCACCAACATCAAGGAAATTAGCCGGTTTGCCTCCAGCGAGCTGAATCATATCCATGGTGCCCATTGCCAGGCCAGCACCGTTGACCATACAGCCAACATTGCCATCAAGGCGAACATAGTTGAGATTTGATTTTGAAGCTTCAACCTCAAAAGGATCCTCTTCATGGATATCGCGCAGCTCAAGGAAATCCTTGTGGCGAAAAAGAGCATTGTCATCAAAATTGATTTTTGCATCCAGAGCCAGCACTTTTCCCTCTTTGGTAATGACCAATGGGTTGATCTCTGCGAGTGACGCGTCAATAGTGGTGTAAGCCTTGTACAGGGCGGTGATAAAGCTGACAGCATTTCTGAACTGATCGCCCTGAAGGCCAAGGAAAAATGCCGCTTCACGTGCCTGAAAACCCTGCATACCAAAAAGCGGGTCAATCTGTATTTTCAGGAGTCTTTCAGGAGTCTCTTCTGCAACCTTCTCAATCTCCATTCCGCCTTCGGTTGAGATCATCAAAACATTTTTTGAGGTAGAGCGATCAAGAGTAATGCCGACATAAAACTCTTTTTCGATATTCATGCCCTCTTCGACCAGTAACCGTCTCACCTCTTTGCCCTCAGGGCCGGTCTGGTGAGTGACAAGTGTCAGACCAATCATTGCCGAAGCAATAGCAAAAGCCTCCTCGGGAGACTTGGCGAGTTTTACCCCACCTGCCTTTCCTCTGCCACCAGCATGAATCTGTGCTTTTACAACGACTACAGGAGATCCGGTCTCCTCAAAAAGTTGCTCAGCCGCATGTTTTGCTTCATCAGGCGAATAAGCCACAATTCCTTTAGGCACGGCAACCCCGAATTTTCTCAGGATATCCTTGCCTTGATACTCATGAATGTTCATATTTATTGGTCTTGAGTTACTGACGACATTCTGCACAAATCAGGCAGAGGGGGCAGAGATTGTGTAAAGAAGGCAGTATAACGAAAATTACAATTATGGTACAACCTCTTGTGAGCGTTTCACAGATTATTGACGAAATAGTTGTCCGATTTGAGATGATTTGATTTCAAGAGTATTCGGATGCATATTATTGCCATGTTGAACTGGTTATCACATATTCCCCGTTTTGAGTTTGCCGGGCCCTGGTGGCTGATGTTGCTGCCTTTGCTTGCTTGTTTTGCCTGGCTTAAAGTGCGGAGGGAGCAGCAGGGGAATCCCGGAATACTTTTTCCCAATCTTGAGCGTCTCAAGGTTTCCGGATTTGAAGTGCCCCGCTGGTTGCGTCTGCTGCCTCAATGGTTGCGTTGGAGTGCCCTTGTGCTCTCTGTTCTTGCGATTGCAGAGCCTCGTTTTCTCTTTCGTCAGACTGAAGCTGAGGCTCGGGGGATCGATGTGATGCTGGCGCTTGATATTTCGGAGTCAATGATGCAGAGGGATTTTACCGGTAAAAGCCGACTTGATGCGGCCAGGGAGGTTGCCCGCAGTTTTGTGCTGCGTCGTTCCAATGACAGGATTGGTCTTGTGGTTTTTCGGGGTGAAGGGTACACGCAGTGTCCACTGACGCTTGATCATGGGGTACTTGCCATGTTAATTGATCACCTTTCACCTGTGGTGATAAGGGATGAGGGTACGGCTATCGGAACGGCCATTCTTATTGCCGCTAACCGACTCAAGGCATCTGAATCGTCAAACAAGGCAATTATTCTTGTGACCGACGGTGAAAATAATGCAGGAGAGGTTGGGCCAGCTACTGCTGCCGGGCTTGCAGCGAATAACGGGATAAGAATTTATGTGATCAACACTGGATTTAAAACTGTTGAGGATCGGCTGGAGTTGCCGACCCGGAGCGGAATCAACGCGGCCACAGACGGGGAGTCGTTGCAGAGTATTGCCCTAACGACTGGCGGCAGATATTTCAGGGTGGATGATGCTGCTGGCCTGGATAAGACTATCCGCATGATTGATCAGCAGGAAAAGAGCCGACATTCAGGGCCGGTTATAGAGCAACGTTCGGAACTGTTTTTCGCTCTGTTACTGGTTGCTGTTGTGTTGCTGCTCATTGAGGTTATCTTGTCACATACTCGATTGTTGAGGATACCGTAGAGGATCGGGCTGACAGGGGAATGTTCTGTGTACAGGAGTTTTACCATGTGTTTTGCTTTTCCTGAAAATATAGGATATCTGCTTCTTCTGGTGCCTCTTGCCGTTTTGCTTGGCTATGGGGTTATCAGAGAGCTTCATATTCGGGAGACGGTTGTTGCAGCGCCTTTGGCAGATGCGATGATGCCCCGTATGCAGTTGTGGAGGGTTATCCTGAAAAAAGTCTCTCTTTTTTTTGGTATAGCCTCCTTGCTTGTTGCCTTGACAGGTCCGAGCTTGTGCAGCAGCCGAAAACCAGTGCTTCGAAGTGGTGCCGATCTGCTTTTTGTGCTTGATGTATCTCGCAGTATGAGGGCAAAAGATGTTTTGCCGGATCGTCTCGGACAGGCGAAACAGGAGATTATGCGTATCAGCCATGATGTTCGTGGTGGCAGGAGGGCGACTCTTCTTTTTGCCGGAGCTCCACTGGTGCAGTGCCCACTTACAACCGATCAGGCTGCGTTTGATGCACTGCTTGGCATGGCTTCTCCTGAGCTTATTGAAGAGCAGGGAACAGTGTTTCGCACGGCGCTTGAACTTGCCGTGACACTTCTTCATCCACAATCGGAGAGTCGTATTGCATCAGAAGAGACAAAAGGTGAAAAGATTGTGGTCTTGTTGAGTGATGGTGAGGATCATGCCGGTGATCTCCGTACCGCAGCTTTTCAATTGCAAAAAGAGGGGATCCATCTTTTTGCAATTGGAGTAGGTGTGCCTCAGCCGGTTGTCATTCCATCAGAAGGTGGTGCGCCAAAGCGTGATGAGCGAGGTCGGGTGGTGATGAGCAGCTTCAGGGCAGAACCATTACAGGCTTTGGCGCGTGATGCTGGAGGCTCGTACTTTCGAAGCAGGGCGGAGCATACCGTTTCGCGGGATGTCTCTGAAGGGATTAACCGTATAGCGGCAGCATCACGTTGGGTGATGGAGCCCGCAGATCGTGAGCCAATCTCAAATTGGTTCCTTGTGGCAGCGTCTCTTTTTCTGTTTTTTGAAACCATGATTGGCAGAGGTTCCAGAAGAGTTGAGTAAAGCGGAATTGTCTGTTGTACAGCTTCGACAGGCTCTCACTTTTGTTGCAGAAAAAATTGTTACATTACCTCTGTAATTTGGTTACAGTCAGTCCATTATAAAGATAAAAAACAGATTATCATTATGGAGCAGCAAAATACCGGTAAAAAAGTTCTTGACTCTATGGAGAGGGCAAAGCTGGGAATAAGGGTGTTTAACTTGCCATTCGATGAAGCTGAAGAGGTGATTGATGCTTACGTGAGCGGTGGAGATTATGATCCTGATTCCGTTGAGTTGTTCAAGGTGCAGCTTGATACGCAACGTCACATTCAGGAAAAGAGTGTTGAGCTGCTCTCAACCGGGGCCGAGATTGTTCGGCTTGTGGTGAATGCGCTGGTCAAAAACATGCCACAGCCTGTGAATGGAAACTCATCCGAGTCCTGAACGTTATTTTAAACAATGAGAGCGATGCAGTTTGATCCAAACAAATTTACCCTGAAGGCGCAAGAGGCACTCCAGGCGGCGGGTACTCTTGCCAGCAGTCGTCAGCATCAGCAGATAGAGCCGGAACATCTGCTCTATGCCATGTTCGACGATACAAGCAGTATAGCCGTTCAGATAGCGCAGCAGCTCGAAGCTCGTGTGGAAACATTGCGGGCCGCGCTTGACCGGGAAATTGAAAGAATTCCAAGGGTAACCGGGGCTTCGGCAGCAGGTCAGTATCTCTCCCAGAATCTTGGCAAGGTGTTTGACGTGGCTCTGAAAGAGACTGAAAAGCTGAAGGATGACTATATCAGCTCCGAACACTTGCTGATTGCATTAAGCGAAGCCGGGGTTCCGGTGTCGCGCATGTTGCATGATGCGGGATTTAGCCGCGACGCTATTCTCAAAGTGCTGATCTCCATAAGGGGGACGCAACGGGTGACCAGCCAGAACGCTGAGGAGAGCTATAATTCACTAAAGAAATATTCGAGGAATCTCAATGATCAGGCGCGAAAAGGCAAGCTTGATCCGGTGATTGGTCGTGATGAGGAGATTCGTCGGGTGTTGCAGATTCTCAGCCGTCGAACCAAGAATAATCCTGTGCTCATTGGCGACCCAGGTGTAGGCAAGACAGCTCTTGTCGAGGGCATTGCGCAACGTATTGTTGCTGGAGATGTTCCTGAAAACCTGAAGAGCAAGCAGATTGCTGCCCTTGATATTGCTCAGCTTGTTGCCGGAGCAAAGTTTCGTGGAGAGTTTGAAGAGCGTCTTAAAGCTGTTGTCAAAGAGGTTCAGTCGGCCGATGGAGAGATTATCCTGTTTATTGATGAGCTTCATCTCCTTGTTGGCGCTGGTTCTGCCGAGGGGTCAATGGACGCAGCAAACATTCTCAAGCCAGCGCTCGCTCGGGGTGAATTGCGCTGTATTGGAGCAACGACGCTTGATGAGTACCGCAAGCATATCGAAAAGGATGCCGCT
This sequence comes from uncultured Chlorobiaceae bacterium, assembly GCA_903866255.1. GTDB lineage: Bacteria > Bacteroidota > Chlorobiia > Chlorobiales > Chlorobiaceae > Chlorobium. Next base: position 124,118 of record CAIPMW010000009.1, read on the forward strand.
CTGGAGCGCCGATTCCAGACGGTGCTGGTTGATCAGCCGAGTGTGGAAGATACGGTCTCGATTCTGCGTGGCCTGAAAGAGAAATATGAGATTCACCATGGAGTGCGTATCAAGGATGCCGCTCTTGTGGCTGCCGCAGAGCTGTCAAATCGCTATATCGCCGATCGTTTTCTGCCCGACAAGGCCATCGACTTGATTGACGAAGCTTCATCGCGACTCAGGCTTGAGATCGACAGCAGCCCTGAGGAGCTTGACCGGATAAATCGCGATATTCGTCGTCTTGAAATTGAGCGTGAGGCGCTGAAACGCGAGATAGAGGTCGGGGGGTAGATAACAAGCTTTGCGGTAAAAGGTTTATGTTCAAAAACAACAAAACAATATAATGTGTCGATGATGATGAAAATGATGAAAATAGTTGCTCTTGCGTTTATGCTTATGGGGGTGTTTGCCGCTACGGCAAGAGCCGGATGGGATCCTGCAGAGGAGGACAGGGCAAAAAGTGCAGCCGAGTCGTTCAAAAAAACTGCACCATGGCTTTCTCGCTATTTTGAGACCGCTTATGCCTATGCTGTTTTTCCTGAAGTCTTTAAGGGTGGTTTTTTTATACTTGGAGGAGGGCATGGCAAGGGATATGTCTATGAGCAGGCGAAGCTTGTCGCCCGCTCATCGGTGACGCAGTTGAATGCAGGACCTCAGCTTGGTGTGCAGTCTTTTTCAGAGATTATCTTTTTTCAGGGCAAGGGAGATTTTGAAAAATTCCAGAAAGAAAACTTTGAATTTAATGCCCAGGTTACGGCTGTGATTGTATCGGCTGCGTTGTCAACGAATAGTGATTATTCCAATGGCGTGGCTGTTTTTGTGCTCCCAAGGGCCGGGATAATGGCGGAAGCTACCGTTGGTGGTCAGAAGTTCTCCTATAACCCCTACCGCTGAGGTTTTTATAAAGATCGAAAGGCCTTCGGATGGTGATGGTGCTGTTTTTCAACAACGATATTTTTTGCAATGAAGTATGAATTAGTGGTTGGTCTGGAGGTTCATTGTCAGCTCAACACCGTCAGCAAAGCCTTCTGTGGCTGTTCGGCCCAGTTTGGCAAACATGCCAATACCAATGTCTGTCCAGTCTGTCTTGCGCTTCCGGGGGCATTGCCGGTGCTGAATCGCCGGGTTGTAGAGGATGCGGTCAAGCTTGGTCTGGCAACAGGTTGCTCCATTGCACCCCACTCTGTGCTGGCCCGGAAAAATTATTTTTACCCTGATCTTCCGAAAGGGTATCAGATTTCACAGTTTGAGGAGCCGATATGCAGCGAAGGAAATCTGCATATTGACATTGGTGACGGGCGAAAAGATATCCGGTTGATCAGGATCCATATTGAGGAGGATGCCGGCAAGTCAATCCATGACATCGGAGAGGAGACCTATATTGATCTTAATCGGAGCGGAGTTCCACTGCTTGAGATTGTGAGCTATCCCGATATCCGCACCTCAAAGGAGGCCTCAGCCTACTTGCAGAAGTTGCGCCAGATTGTCAAATATCTTGGTATCTCTGATGGCAACATGGAGGAGGGGAGTCTTCGTTGCGATGCCAACGTCTCCCTGCGGCTTGTTGGAGCTACGGAGTATGGAACCCGTACCGAGATCAAGAATATGAACTCTTTCAAGAATGTCGAGAAGGCCATAGAGTATGAGGCCCTGCGCCATCGGGAGATTCTTGAGAATGGTGGCGTTATTATTCAGGAGACCAGGCTTTGGGATGCCGACAAGGGGGAGACCCGTTCCATGCGTGGCAAAGAGTTTGCTCACGACTACCGTTACTTCCCCGATCCTGATCTGGTGCCGGTGCTTGTTGACCAGGAGATGGTTGATCGTGTGATGCAGGGACTTCCCGAATTTCCTGAAGCGCGTGCGCTTCGTCTTGCTGAGGAGTACGGTATTCCCGCTTATGATGCCGGAGTGCTGACGGTCGAGAGGGAGGTTGCCGACTATTTTGAGGAGACGGTTAGAGTTTCCGATGATGCCAAAGTGTCTTCGAACTGGGTGATGGGCGAGGTGATGCGCACGCTCAAGGAGAAGTATCTCGATATTGCAGAGTTTACCATTCTTCCTGAAAGGCTGGGCGGATTGATTCGTCTTATCGGAGAGGGCGCTATAAGCAATACCATTGCCAAGCAGGTGTTTGAAATAATGCTGTCGGAGCAGGCTGCTGCAGAGGAGATTGTTGAACGTGAAGGGCTAGCACAGGTCTCGGATACCGGAGCCATTGAAACGGTTGTTCAGGAGATACTGGATGCAAATCCCGGTCAGCTTGCAGCGTATCGTGGTGGAAAAACCAAGCTGCTGGGCTTTTTTGTCGGGCAGTGCATGAGCCGGATGAAGGGCAAGGCCAATCCCCAAATGGTTAATGAGGTGTTATTGAAAAAGCTGGAGGGGTGAGCCTCCTCAGGGCTCGCTGTCGAAAAGATCTTTGATGCGTGGTGTCTCGGGCAATGTTTTGGCCAGTTCAGGGTTGATCACCTCTATTTTTTTTCTGGCCTCCTGAAGTCTTTTTTTACAGGTATCGGCAATGGTGAGTCCCTCTTCGTAGAGGCCGATTGAGCCCTCAAGTCCTGTGTCAGGGTTTTCGATATTGCGGGTGATCTCCTCAAGCCGTACGATAAGCTCCTCAATTGAGGGTTTTGTTGCGTGTGATGTTGCCATAAGTTTTCATAAGTTTATATGTTGTTCCTCAAGGTAGGTAAAGAGAGTGATTATTCAAAAGGCAGGTGTGTGAGTGAAGTTTGTTGATAGTGCGTCTATAGTTGTTCAGGCCGGAGACGGTGGCAAAGGGTGTGTCAGTTTCCGCCGGGAGAAGTTTGTGCCCAAAGGGGGACCTGATGGGGGGGATGGTGGTCGTGGAGGGCATGTTTGGCTCAGAACCAACCGTCAGTTGACCACCCTTCTTGATTTCAAATATAAAAAAAAGTACATCGCCGTTCGTGGTGTGCACGGGCAGGGTGCCCGTAAAACAGGAAAAGACGGGGCTGATATTGTGATTGATGTACCGTGTGGCACCATTGTCAGAAATGCGGAGACTCATGAGATTATTGCTGATCTCACTGGCGAGGAGCAGGAGTTGTTGATTGCCAGAGGGGGCAAGGGGGGACGCGGCAACCAGCACTTTGCGACACCGACCCGTCAGGCTCCCCGCTATGCTGAGCCGGGCCAGAAAGGGGAGGGGCTGACGCTCGACATGGAGTTGAAGCTTATGGCTGATGTTGGACTGGTTGGCTTTCCCAATGCAGGAAAGTCGACGCTCATCTCTGTTATCAGTGCCGCAAAACCCAAGATTGCCGATTATCCGTTTACCACACTGGTGCCGAATCTTGGCATTGTACGATATGAGGAGTATAAATCGTTTGTTATGGCTGATATCCCCGGAATTATCGAGGGTGCGGCTGAGGGCAAGGGGCTTGGCTTGCAGTTTTTGCGTCATATTGAGCGTACAAAAATTCTGGCAATTCTCATTGCTGCCGATTCGCCTGATATTGCCGATGAGTACCGGACACTGCTTGAGGAGCTTCAGCAGTTTGACAAGGAGCTGCTCGAAAAACCAAGAATGGTGGTCATCACCAAAATGGATATTGCTGCTGAAGATCTTGAGATTCCTGCTCTTGAAGAGGGTGTCAAGCTGCTTCCAATTTCAGCCGTCTCTGGAGTGGGGCTTAAAGAGCTTAAGGATGAACTTTGGAGAGAGGTATCGGGGCGTACCAGAGCAGTTGAATCTCCAGTTGAGGGGCTCGGCTGGTGATGCAGCAGGCTGAACTTTTTGTCAGGTATGCGCGTCTTGTTGATGCGGCTGCCATAGCTGCTATCACGGTGGAGTATGCGCAGCAGGGGGTCATGCTGGAGCGTTCTCCTGATAATATTGTTGAAAATATTCGTAACTTTTTTGTCGCGGAATATAATGGTGAGGTGATTGGCTGCTGTGCTATTGCGTTTTATACCCAAAAGCTTGCTGAAATTCGCTCTCTGGCGGTCTTTAACCGTTATAAAATGAAGGGGATAGGGCGACTGCTGGTTGAAAAGGCAGAGGTGGTTTTACGCGAGGAGGGGGTCAAGGAGGTTTTTGTTCTGACGCTGAGCCGTGAGTTTTTCAGTCGGATTGGCTACAGCGAAATCAGGAAAGAGTATTTTCCCCAGAAGATTTGGAAGGATTGCACGCATTGCCCCAAGCTGATGGCATGCGATGAAATTGCAATGGTGAAGGCACTGTAAATTACACAAACAGGGGTTGTCTACGTCGTGATTGTTCAGGAAGTTGTCGTTAAAAACAAGGCGGGTCTGCATACCAGGCCTGCGGCTGCGGTTGTCAAACTGGCATCCCGCTTCAAATCCGATTTTTTTATCGAGATGCAGGGCACGGAGATCAATGCCAAGTCTATTATTGGGGTTATGAGCCTTGCCGCGCCCAAGGGGACAAAGTTGATTCTCAAGCTTGATGGCGAGGATGCCGAAGAGGCTGCCCGTCAGTTGGTGGAGTTTTTTGATCAGGGATTTGGAGAGGTATAGCCTTGCGTATAGCGTTTATATCTCCTTTCCCCCCTTTGAAGGGAGGTATAGCCCGTTTCAGTTCCCTTTTGGAGTCGGCTCTTCGCAAGCGGGGGGATGATGTCTTTTCTGTTCCCTTCAGGGCTCTTTATCCCGGTTTTATGGTGAACAACTCGGGAGGATTTTTGCCCGATGATGCACGCCTGGTGCTCTATAACCCCTTTTCCTGGATTGGTGCCGTCAGGCAACTCAAGTCACAGCATCCCGATATACTGTTGGTCGCCTATTGGACTGGTCTGCTTGCACCTCTCTGTTTTGTGCTGCGTCGCCTGACCGGTATCAGGATGGTGGTGTTGCTGCATAACCTCTCTTCACACGAATCCTTTTTTTTTGAGCCGTTTATGCAGAGGCTGCTTGCTGCTTCGGCGGAGGGTTATCTGACGCTTTCTGGCGCAGTCTCGGAACAGGTTCGTGCGGCTTTTCCGGCGGTGCCTCTCTGCACACTTTTTCATCCGGTGTATGAGCCGGAGGGGTCGCTGCCTTCGGTGGTTGATGCCCGTCACGAGCTTCATCTTGATTCCTCTGCATCCGTGCTGCTTTTTTTCGGCTACGTGCGTCACTACAAGGGGCTTGATATCATGCTTCGTGCCATGCCGGCGCTCCTTCTTCGTGAACCATCGCTCAGGTTGGTGGTTGCAGGTCATTTTTATGAGGATCTCTCTTTTTATCGACAGCTTGTTGATCAACTTGGCCTTGGGGGGAATGTTGATCTCTATCCGGGATATGTTTCTGCTGAACGTAGTGCGCTCTATTTTACAGCGGCGGATGCGGTGGTGCTTCCCTATCGCAGCGCAACGCAGTCCGGAGTGGTGCAACTTGCCTACGGTCATGGTCTGCCGGTCATTATCACCCCGGTGGGAGCCCTTCCCGAGATGGTTCGCTCCGGTCAAACTGGCTGGGTTGCTGGTGACGCTTCGCCTGAAGGGTTGGCCGATGCGGTTGGGGAGTTTCTTGACAGCAGGGAGAGGCTTGCTTCCATGCGTCCAGCAATCGAAGCTTTTCGCCGGGAGTACTCCTGGGAGGCTTTCGCTGCTTCAGCAGGCAAGTTTCTTGAAACCATAGCTGCAGCGAGGTAATGATGGAGTCGCTGACCTGCATCGTTGTGCTGAACTGGAACGGCGCGGAGGAGACGGTTGCCTGCCTGGAATCGCTTGCTCCCGTTGTGGTGAAGGGATACAGGCTGCTGGTTGTTGATAACGGCTCGACCGATGGTTCTTCTGAAAAGATACGGAAGGCTTTTCCTGCTGTAGAGCTGCTTTGTCTGCCTGTCAATCTTGGCTACGGCGGCGGGAATAATGCCGGATTCAGGCGCGTCAAGGAGTTGCAGGCGGAGTTCGTCATTTTTCTGAACAACGACACCATTGTTGACTCCGGTTTTTCTGCTCCGCTTGTTGAGACGTTGCGTCTTCAGCCGTTGGCAGGCATGGCGGTGCCGAAAATATATTATTGGGATCGACCTGATCTTCTCTGGTATGCGGGTGGAGTTGTCAGGTTGTCAACCGGCCTGATCTGCCATGTGGGGCTCCGGCAGAAGGATGCGCCTGAATTTGACCGTCCTGGGCCAACCGGCTATGCGACAGGTTGCTGTTTTGCCATGCGATGCCGCGATTTTGAGGCGTTCGGCGGATTTGATGAGAGCTTTGCGATGTATGCGGAGGATGTTGATCTCTCCCTGCGTGTTCAAGCACGGGGCAAGAGTGTGCAGTATGTGCCTTCATCAAAGGTATGGCACAAAGTGTCGGCCTCGCTTTCTGGCCGACCGATGCTGAAGCTGGTGAAAAAGAGCCGAGGGGCGCTCCGTCTTTTTATCAAGCACAGGGCCTGGAGCGGAATGGTGCTGCACTTGTTGTTGCTTCCCCTGCGACTGTCAGGAACTTTTCTGAAGCAATGGGTTGCGGGGAGGAGTTATGGCAAATAGTTGCAGAACGGTTCTTGATGAGGCATATTTCAACGATCCGGCTCACCGGATTCGCTGGAAAAGAACCCTTGAATTTTTGCAAGGCTCCTTATCAGGTGCATTGCTCTCCAGCGGACTTGACATGGGAGAGCGCACACCCTTGACCGCATTGCTGGAGCAGCATTTTGGCTGCCCGTTCGAGAACACCGCTGTTGATCTTGATCTTGAACCGTTGGCTGGTACTTTCGGCGTGGTGACTGCCTTTGAGGTGCTGGAGCATCTCTACAATCCGCTTCACGCACTGCTTGAAGTGCGGAATCTTCTTGCTGGTGAGGATGCAAGGCTTTTTGTCTCCATGCCTCTCTGGAAGCCCTCATTTCTTGCCAGCCCCGACCATTTTCATGAGATGACGCGGAGCGAAGCTCTTTCGCTCTTCAGTCGTGCCGGTTTTGCAGTGCTCCGAAGCGCGGAGTTTCGTATCCGCCACCCGTTGTTTTATCTTACCGGAGTGAAGCCGCTGTTGCGGGCATGGTATGAAAAAGTGCAGATCTATGAACTTGCCGTCCGATAGGGGAACCACCCGCAGCCAACTCAGGCTTGTCTGGTTTTCCGAGATACAGTGGGATTTTCTCTCCACCCGGAAGCAGCGTCTGCTTGCCCGTTTTCCCGGGAACTGGAGTATTCTGTTCATAGAGCCCTTTGCGCTTGGGCGAAGCCACCACTGGATCCCGGTCAAACGGGGCAGAGTCTGGGTGGTCAGCGTTCCCTTTCTGAAGAGTGTTCCCTTCAGGATTGGGCGACTGCTCGATATTCCCTTGCTGCGTGGGCTTTTTTCTCTTCCCGGTATTGTGCTGATGCTCTTCTGGGTGACGGTGCTCGGATTCGTCTCTTCCGACCGGATAATCGGTCTGAGTAATGTTTACTGGGGCAGGGTAGCCGCCCTTCTCCCTTGCCGCCTCCGCTTTTATGATGCCAACGATGACCATCTTGCTTTTCCGGACAGTCCCGTTTGGTTGAAGGGTTTTCTCGACCGCTATCTTTCAAGAGTGCATCTGGTGTTCAGTGTGAGCCGCGAACTGACCAGTCAGCTCAAGCTCCCGACTGGAGTACGCACGGTTGAGCTTGGCAACGGTGTTGAGTTCGACCATTTTGCCCATCCCCGTGCTGACAAGCCCGTTGCGCTCTCCGGGATCAAGGGTACGATTCTTGGCTACGCCGGAGCGATGGACTGGATCGATACCGCACTGATTGCCGCAACTGCCCGTGCCTGGCCGGAGTATCAGATTGTGCTGCTTGGCCCCGCCTACGAACGGGAGTGGTGGAACAAACAGGAGGCGATCAATGTACTTCCGAACGTGCACTATTTTGGGAAAATCGACTATGCCGAGCTGCCAGCCTGGGTGCAGCGGTTTGATCTGGCGCTGATGCCGCTCCTCTCTAACAGGCTGAAAGGGGTCTCTCATCCCAACAAGCTTTATGAATATACCGCCGTCGGTGTGCCGGTGCTCTCAATGAACTACTGCAGCGCGGTGGAGCGGGCGCGGGAGGTGGTGCATGTTGCTTCGTCGCAGGAGGAGTTTGTCTGCATGGTGCCTCAAGCTCTTGCCGACCGGCGGATTGAGGCAAGGCAGGCATTTGCCCGGCGGCACAGTTGGGATGTCCTGGCGGCCGCGATGGAGCAGGAGTTGAGGAGCGCTTTTCTGGAGAGATGCCCGTGAATCGCAATGCGGTCATAGCCGGTCAGGCTGGATTTTCGTTTGCCGGATTTCTCTTCGGCCAGGTGGCACGGTTTGGCTATAACCTTGTTGTTGCCCGGCTGCTCGGTGTTGATGCTCTCGGTGTCTATGCTCTTGCTATTGCGGTTATCCAGATTTCAGAGGTGCTTGCCATTGCCGGTCTCGATTCCGGTCTCCTGCGTTTTGTCAGCCTTTACAGTCACGATCCTCTTCGCCAGAGGGGCACGATTGGTTCCGCCCTTAAAACTGCGCTCGCTCTCTCGCTCGTTGTGGCGCTCCTGCTGCTGCTTTTTTCCGGCCAGATCGCTTCGCAGCTCAACGGCAGCCGCCTGTTGCAGCTTACGCTCTGCTGTTATGCGGCGGCGATTCCCTTCAACGTGGCAACTGTCTTGTTTGGCCATGCGATGCAGGGTTTTCAGCAGCTCAAGCCAAAAATTATTGCCACGCAGATACTCAGTCCGCTGCTGCTGCTCTTGCTGACGCTGCTTCTCCGCTACACCGCAGGTCATGATGCTGCCCTCTTTTTCCCCTTTGTTCTGGCAGGTATCGGGGCATTTTTCTGGATTCGACCTCGTCTTGCCCCAATTACGGGCGTGCTTCCTTCGGATATCTTGCACGCCCGCACGGACAAGGCGATGATGGCCTACGCCCTCCCCTTCATGGCGGTCTCGCTCCTGAGCATGATGAGCCACTGGCTCGATGTGATGATGCTCGGGATGCTCACCGATACCGCAACGGTTGGCCTCTATCATCCTGCCGCACGAACGGCGGGGCTTCTTCGTTCGGTGCTCCTTGCTTTTACCGGCATTGCTGCCCCGATGATTGCCGATTTGCACTCCAAAAGCCAGAACGCGGAGATAGGTCGCATCTACAAAATGGTGACACGCTGGATTGTGGTGGTTGTTATTCCGCCAGCGATTCTTTTCATGGCGCTTCCTGAACCGGTGCTCTCGGTTTTCGGTGACCGGTTTGCGGCAGGAGGAGCTACGGCTCTGCTTCTGTTGACTGCGGCATCTTTCCTGCAGGCGACCTTTGGCCTCTCGGCAACGGTGCTTGCCATGACTGGCTATGCGCGGCTCAGCCTCCTCAACGCTCTTGGCGCTCTCGGTTTGCAGGTGGTGCTGAACCTTTTTCTGATTCCCCGTTTGGGGCTGAACGGCGCCGCTCTTGCAACACTGCTGCTCTTTTTGTTGCTCTCCGCTCTCCGGCTTGGCGAAATACAACGCCTGCTGAAGATTCACCCGTTTGGCAACGCGCTCTGGAAACCTCTTGCTGCTGGTGTATCTGCCGCTCTGCTTCTTCAGGTTTTGCGGCCTTGGCTGCTCACCCTTCCGTCGATGGCAGCACTTGGGGCGGGGGTGCTTCTTGCTCTCTCCAGTTATACGGTGTTGCTGCTGCTGCTGAAGTTGGAAGCGGAGGAGCGAGAGATTATTTTAAGGTATATCCCCTTTTTAAACAAGGAACCAAAGCGATAACGCTGTGAAGAAAAAGATTGTTTCGTTACTCACTGTTTATGGAGTCTACACCCTTCTGGCTCTGCTGCTTTTCTGGCCGCTCGTTTTCCAGCCGAACACGCTCCTTGCTCCAGACTCTCTGATTCCCCACGCCTCAACCCTGGCGCTCGACAAGCTTCAGGCCGAAACCGGCACCTACCCGCTCTGGCAGCCCTGGCTCTTTTCGGGGATGCCGACGGTGGAGGCATTCAGCTATCTCAGCGGTCTCTACTATCCGAACATTGTTTTCAACCTTTTCCATACTGACGGCATGGTGCTGCAACTGCTTCATCTCGCCTTTGCCGGTCTGGGAGTCTTCCTCTTTCTTCGCCAGTACGGTCTGACCACCCTTGCCGCCCCGTTAGGCGGAGCAATTTTCATGCTCAACCCCTACATGAGCGCCATGCTGGTGCACGGTCACGGCAGCCAGCTCATGACGGTGGCCTATATGCCCTGGATGCTCTGGGCCACCTTGCGGCTCATACAGCGCGGCGGGCTTGCCGATGCAGGGGCTCTTGCGCTTCTTGCCGGTTTTCAGTTACAGCGCTCACATGTGCAGATCGCTTACTATTCGTGGATGCTTGTGCTGCTGCTGGCTGTTGTATTGTTTCTCTTCAGGCGCGGGATGACCGGGGCTGGCGTTGGTGTTGTGGCGAGTCTGTCCGGAGGCGAGGGCGTGAACGCAGGTGGTCACGGGAGAGGGCTTGCAGGCGTTCGTGGGCACGCAGGTGGTGATAAGGTTTCTCAGAGCGTTGATGTGGGCAGCCAAAAGGGGATTTTTCGTCTGGTGTTGTTGCTGATCGTTGCGCTGGGTTGCGGGGTAGCCATGTCGGCCTCAATCTACCTGCCAGCCTCAGAGTATGCGGCATTTTCTGTGAGGGGAGGGGCGGCAGAGGGTGGAGCTTCAGCATGGGAGTATGACACACTCTGGTCAATGCACCCTCTGGAGCTCTTCACCTTTCTGGTGCCGGGATTCTTCGGGTTTGGCGGTGTGACCTACTGGGGCTTTATGCCCTTCACCGACTTCCCCAATTATGCTGGAATTGTGGTCCTGCTCCTCGCCGTTGCAGGCGCTGTTCTGCGGCGGAATGAGCCGATGACCTGGTATTTTGTTGCCGCTGCACTGTTGGCGCTACTGCTCTCCTTCGGCAGATTTTTCAGCCCGATTTTCGATCTCTTCTACCATTTCGCCCCTCTTTTCAGTCGATTCAGGGTGCCGTCGATGGCGCTCATCATGCTCTACCTGATCATCTCCATTCTTGCCGCAATTGGAGTAAACGACCTGCTTCAGCGCCAGCCCAAACGATTGCTGAAACCAATCCGGCTTGGAGTGCTTCTTCTCGCGGCAATTCTGCTGCTCTTTCTTGCCTTTGAACAGCCAGTCGAGAGCTTTTTTCGCACACTCTATCCCGAGCCACAGGTTGGCAGTTTTGATCTTGCCTTTATGGTCAACAAGGTGCGCTGGGAGAATCTGACAGGGAGCCTCTGGATTGTCCTGACGCTTGCCTCGCTGTTTGCTGGAGTGCTCTGGCTCAGCATCAAGGGGAAGCTCTCTCACAAACTGACCGGTCTCCTGCTCTTTCTCCTTGCGCTTGGCGATCTGCTCTGGATGGACATTCAGGTTATCTACCCATCCGCGAACTCTCTGCGCCAACCGGTCTATGCCGACAGCCGTATTGTAGAACCCGCATTTCAGCCCGACGACATTACTCGCTACCTTGCGGCACAGCAAAGGCCCTTCAGAATCTACCCCGCCGGGCCGCTCTTTGCAGAGAACAAGTTTGCCCTGTTTGGTATCGAGTCTGTCGGTGGTTATCATCCCGCCAAACTCAAGCTCTACGAGGAGTTTCTCGCAAAAACGGAAAACCTCTCCAGCATCAACGTGCTCCGAATGCTCAACGTGGGCTTCATTGTCAGCCCTGCGCCACTTGGTCATCCATCACTCGAACTGGTCAAAACCGGCACACTGCAACTCGCCAGCGGCCCCGTCACAGCTTATGTGTACCGCCTTCAGCAGACCGCACCACGAGCATGGTTCGCCAATCGAGTTATCACTATGAGCAACAACGACGAACTGTTTGCCCGGTTGCTTGATGATGAGGCCCCTGCCGGTGTTGCGTATGCCGATGGCTCACTTTGGAGAGGAGCCAGCACATTTGCTCCGGCCACGGTGACATCACTTGATGCAAAAGCGGAGTCGATGGTTGTGAAAGTAGCAGCGCCGGGCGAAGCATTTCTTGTGGTGAGTGAGCTATATTATCCGCTGCGGTGGAAGGTGAAGATTGATGGTCGCGATGCTGCAATGATCAAGGTGAACGGGCTGTTGCGCGGCGTTGTGGTTCCAGCAGGCAGCCGGGAGGTCAGGTTTTATTTTGATCGAAGCGGATTTGAGACAGGGCGATGGATCTCGCTTGGTGCTTTTGTTGTGGCGTTGTTGATGGTCGTTGGGGGAGTGATTGGCAGGTGGGTTCAGCGGGAATAATTGAGCTGAGAAGATCGGTTTAGCCAATCAGGTCGTTTGTGGCGTCATCAGTTCCCGCAACAAAACAAATGTTCAGCATCCGAGCACTCCTGACCACTCAACCCAAGTCGCCGGGCACAAACTTTCCACCCCTTCACCACCTTACAGACCTCATTAACAATTCGTTCAGCACGTGCGCTATCCATCCGGTAATATCCAGCAGTCGCCATTGCTACCTGAAAATCAGGCTGGCGATTATAGAGATCGAGTGATAATACATGCTCGGCTTTCCTGAAAGAGGGGTTCATGTCGAAAGCAGGTGCCAATCGCCAGCCTGCAGGAGTGCGGATGAAGCCGTGATTGCGCAGATGGTCATCGCGGTTTGCCGTGGCAATGTTGAACACCACTCTGGTGAACAGTTCTTCGAGGTCACGGGCGATGTTGTCCGCTACGCCGTATGTTGAAAGAAATTCGCCCAGCTCCAGATAACTGGCATCGTCGGTGTCGGCATGGTGAAGCATGGTCATGGCCGATGCAAAAAAACGGCGTTGGTTCATGTTTCGGTCAAATCGCTTCACCAGAAAAGTGTGGTAGCCTTTACCAATCTGCATGAGGCGAGCTTCGGGAACGGTAATATGGCATTGCTGTGCCAGCTCATGCAGGAGCTTTTCCCAGAGGGCAACATCGTAGTCATCGTCAGCGGAGGGGAATTTGGCAATCCAGAGAGCGCCATCCTCATCAACCAGATTAGCTTTGGGACGAGCGCCGCCAAGTGACGAACCGGGGGCAACAAGAACTTTCAGCCATTCTTTGATTTTACCGAGGTCATCCTGCTTTTTTCTGGTCAACTCAAAGGCCATCTCCTGCAACTCAGCAATTTTTGCCACCGGCGGAGCAGATAACGCCTCGTTGGCCAGATAGAGCGATTCCCCGGGGTGGCTGAAACGCAAGGCACCCATGCGCGTGCAGTCCTGAACTCCCAGCAGAAAATCCCAGGGGCCAAGCGCTCTCGGTGTACGCTCCTCCTCCTTTGCCTCAATCGCCTCCCTCCGTTTCATCAGGAGTTGTCCCCAGCGATCGGGACATGAATCCATGAAGACTCCAAAATTGGAGCCTCCCGGAAAGAAGTTGCCCGCCGAGAGATCAAGCTCCGGATCAAGTGGAAATGCGTTGACCTGCCTGAGCCATGCTGGATCATAAACAAAACGGACTGTACCCCGAGCCCCACGCGAGAGTGTGCCTATCTGCTGGAGAGGCCCGAATGCCGGGTCGTCAAGCCACACCCAGAGCTGCTCCTCTTCACGCTTCGCCATCACTCGCTCCTGCTGGCGTTTTTTTGCGCGGTGCCCTTCTTCGTTGGGGAAGCGATTCATCCTGCAGGCGACGGCCCAAAGCGTCCTCTTTGGCGATCAACGACAAATCTGCAAGCAGTCCGAGAACGCGAAGCACCTGGATGTAGAAGCCGACCGCCACCGACGGGTCACCATTCTCAATTTTATAGAGCGTTGGACGAGAGAGGTTTGCCCTGGCACAGACGGTCTCCATGGAAAAGCGACGACGAAGCCTCGCATCCCTGAGGCGCTGCCCCAGAGCCTCCATCTCTTTTGCTGAAGCGGGGTATAGTGGTGTTGCTCTGCATGTCATAACGATAACCTTTGTTTGCATTATAACAAGAATTTGTGAATTATCATTGCGGTTATAGCTTGCGAAAATGAGCCGGGGCTGTTCATGTTCAACAGGCAACTCTTCGCTGAATCCCGGGCTCTGTAAGCCAACGTTTTATTATTTTTGAAGCGCTGCATATCGTAAACAAGTTTTTGCTGTTGGATGTTTTCTGAATGCTCAGTATGTTGAGTGAAATTACTCAATCGGTTGAGCAAAAAAGCCATGATCATCGAGCGCTCTCAAAAGAAACTTCTGGCACAACGGGTCGAATCAGAACCCCGTCGATTCATCCATGTACTCTACGGCCCGCGTCAAGTCGGTAAAACCACGCTGGCATTGCAGTTTATGGAGTCCACAAAGCTTCCGGTTCATTTCGCTTCTGCAGATCTTGTTGCATCCGGGCAATCGAGCTGGATCAGCCAGCAATGGGAGGCGGCACGAATCAAGCTTCGGCAATCAGATGAGAAGGAAGCGGTGCTCATCATCGACGAAATCCAGAAAATCGGCAACTGGAGCGAAGCGGTAAAGAGGGAGTGGGACAGTGACACAGCACAACGGCAATCACTCAAGGTGGTTCTGCTCGGCTCATCCCGGCTGTTACTGCAGCAAGGGTTGACGGAATCACTCGCAGGTCGATTTGAAACCATTTTCATCGGGCATTGGTCGTATCGTGAAATGAAAGAGGCTTTTGACTTTACCCCCGACCAGCATGTCTGGTTTGGAGGCTATCCGGGCGCGGCAACACTGATCAACGATGAAGAGCGGTGGAGACGCTACATCACCGATTCACTCATCGAAACAAGCATCTCGAAAGATATTCTGATGCTGACTCGTGTTGACAAGCCAGCCCTGATGAAGCGGCTCTTTGAACTTGGATGTGGCTATTCGGGCCAGATTCTCTCCTACACAAAAATTCTTGGCCAACTGCAGGACGCAGGGAACACAACAACACTTGCTCACTATCTGCGACTGCTCGATACCGCCGGGTTACTCGGTGGACTGGAAAAGTACAGCCCTGAAATGGTGCGGCGTAGAGCATCCATCCCGAAATTTCAGGTGCACAACACTGCTCTGATGAGCGCACAGCAGCAGTACTCTTTTCAGGAGATTGTCACGAACCCATCGCAATGGGGTCGATGGGTTGAGTCGGCAATTGGTGCCCATCTCCTCAATCATACCCGCACCGATGCCATTAACCTCTTTTACTGGCGTCAGGGTAACCATGAGGTGGATTTCGTGCTGGAACACAAAGGAAAAGTGATTGGCCTTGAAATCAAAAGTGGCCGCACCGGGCATGCTTCCGGCATGGCAGCATTTGAGCAACAGTGCAAGCCGTACAAGGTGCTACTGATCGGAAACTCGGGGATTCCGTGGCAGGAGTTTCTTGAACTGGAACCTTTGGAGCTGTTTGCGTGAAGGGAGGCAACTCCCGGCGGGCATCCTCCCGTTGCGTACTCCTCGATAGCGGTGAGTCTTTCCGCATCAGAAAATTTCTTCCTTGATTTTTCTTCTTTTTTCTATTTTTTGATAAAATTTTGCCATAATTATCATTAAAAGCTGCATTTTTTGGTAGACATTCAAGTTGTAAAAAGCTTTGAAGGAGATGGTGCTATTGGGAGCTCTTTCAATGGTTATCCCTTAAAAAATATATCGTTATATTCAGGTATGCATATCAGCAGGTTATATGCTCAGAATTTCAGAGGCTTTGAAAAAATAGAGATTCCCCTGAACACAAGTTTTACTGTTGCCATTGGAGATAATGGTATGGGGAAATCATCTCTTCTTCATGCGCTGCAGGTAGCACTGGGCGCTTATCTGCAATGTCTGCCCCTTCCTGCCTCATCTGTCTACAGACGACAATTCAAAAGGCAGGAGAAATTTGTCAAATGGTCTGCTGCCGACAGGGACTATTCTTCCAGCACGGAAGATACTTTAATCAGCGTTACAGCCAGTATGTTCAGTAATACATGGCAATCGGTTACTGCCTAATTTCCCGAGCAAATTATGACGATGCCATGTCCGGCAGCTCAATTTTGAGCTCCTTGAGAATCTCTCTTTGTGCTTTGGTAAGCTCGGTGAGAATGTGTCCATACTTGCCAGTATAGGTCACCTTGGTAAGTGTCTC
>CAIPMW010000010.1 GCA_903866255.1 uncultured Chlorobiaceae bacterium
ACTTTTCTACAAATTTTGAGTGTCAGTGTATTTGAACAAGTCGATATTTTACAATTAGTTACGAATTCTGCTGGCACAATCCCAGAGACCCGTGCCTGTAACCAATTGAATTTATTTGACTTATAGTTGGACAGTAGTGGCTGCTCCTAATAAATCTGTAAAGTTATGAGTATAACTTTGCTTCGTCAGTTCTTTATTGGGAAAATCATATTGTTGAACTTGTTTAGCTATACATGCTTTAATAGCACATTCAAGAGCATATCCTGCAAGATAATATGCTCCTTCATAGCATTCAGCATCAAAGAGTACTTTAGCCCTTTTATTCGTATATCAACAATTTTTTCTAAATCGGATTTATTCATGTGATCTTTGGCTTCATTTTAATGATAACAGCGTTTCCATTTTTTCTGCAGGAGCTAACCAGTCATTTAGGCTTTTCACATGATTTAAAATCATTTCATTGCAACTACAAGTTAAGTATGATTCAATGATAATTTTATCGTTTAGTATTTCAAGTTAAATCTCTATGGGTCATATTCCCCGCCTCTTGAGGCGTAAAGTATTATAGAGTTGTCTTCAAAATACCCCGCTGCTTGCGGCGGGGTTCTTTATTATCGTGAATGGCTATATTTTTCAATTTATTATATGGTTTTGTAGGGGGCGGGGAGCTTCATTATGAAATGACGAACCAATTTTCTATTACCAACCCGTTAAATACAACAAAGTCCTTAACGTTGCGCGTTACCAAAACTAAATTATTAACATAAGCAATCGAGGCTATTTGACCATCCACAAAGGAAGGCATTTTACCTTGCTCAGTTAACTTTGCGCGCTGTTTCGAATGCCACAAGGCAGCTTCAGCGTTGTAATCAAAAATTGGCAAGGTGGCAAGAATGACGTTATCAATATATTGCTGAATATGTAACCGTTGTTTTGAATTCTCGGGTAATCGGCAGCATCCAAATGCAATTTCATGTAAAACAATACTTGCTGTAGATAACTCTTTATTTTTGATATTGATGTTTTCGACGATACTCTTTGATGGATTTGGTTTGAGTACCTCCGAAAGAATATTTGTGTCGAGTAGATATCGTGATTTCATAGTTCAATGTCTCTACCGCCTGATTTATCTCGAACATTATTGAAAATTTCATCTGCATCTGCAAATTGATGAAGATCAACGGATTCTCGATAACGTTGTAATTCATTGCAAAATCCGTTATCACTAGACGCATTGTTTGCAGGAATAGTGCGATCAGCCATTTTTATCTTAATAAGTAGACGTAGAGCGTATTCCAGTAAATTGCGACTATCAGAAACCCCCGTAAGACGGGAAGCCTGAGCTATTAAATTATCATCAATAATAGTCTGTATGTTCATTTGTGCTTACCTGATAAAGCAATTTTTACGATAAGATTAACTTTTTTTCGGATTGTTTTCTTTCCGGTTTCAATCGTGAATGAATTCCTAAACAAGAATTCATACACTGTAGCTCTGCTGCCGACTATTTCAAATTCCCAGAAAATCTCTTCTGTAAGAACTGATTCTATCTCTCCCCAAAAAGTCTCAACTTTTTCACACTCACTTTTAGAGTCAGGAGAATATAACAGTTGATTCAATAAGCTCAATTCTTTCTATTGGGGAGGTTTTCTCTGCCGCCTTATATATCTGCTTTGCTTGAGTCATCATAACGGTATTCTCTGCTATACCTCAAGTTACCAAAAAAAGTACAATCAAAGGCAACTCAAGTCCTATGAAATCTTGTCTAACGTAAAGTTATGGGGCGAGTTCCTCTCGAACGCCCTGACAGAACGTTCATGAAAACTATTTTGCACTTGATATTGCAAGTTCCAAAGCAGCTTGCATTTCATCAACGACCCGTCCATTATCTTCCATGGGCGTGAATTTCCATATCCTTTTTTCTACCAGGTTTGGCGCATGTTCCATGGCTCCCGTCGGTTCAATTCCAAGAGCAGTAAGGCGTTCCAGGAGTTCATGCAGAACATCATCTTTACGGAGTGACCACGTGGAAGCGAAGCAGCGCCAGAATACCCAGCCAGCTCTTTCCAGAACACGTTGACGATTCATGTCATGCGGCCATCGGTCAGGCCCGTGGTATTCATCGCCATCCAGTTCAATTGCCAGGCGGTTATCCCCTGCGCCCTCAACGACCATGTCGATACGGTAAGCGCCGGTCTTCACTTGTGGAATAACATGATACCCACGAGATGCAAGGATGGAAAACACTTCCCGCTCAAACCCGGACTCGCATTGATCAATCAGCACTTTTGCTTCCTCTTTGTCAGTCAACATCGGCTGGCTGAAGTGGTTGAGCAAGGTAAGGCGTAAATCTTTATCCGACAAATCGGCTGTTTTCACGGAGCGAACCAGATACATCCGATCGCGTGCCCGGCTTGCTGCCACGTTGAACCGTTGGTCAAATTTCAGACCAGAAAGCGCATGACAATTTTTGCTGTCCACCACCATCGACAGGAACATGATGTCCCGTTCACTGCCTTGAAATCTTCGGGCCTCCCCCGCATGCAAACTTGCGGTGAAGGAGTTCGGTGGCATCGCACCGTTGACGCACCATGGAGTCAATCTGTTTGGCTTGATCCATTCCCAGCAGTGAAACGACACCAATCGTACGACCTGCACACGTTCTCTTTCCACGAATGCTCCAGATTTTTTGTGTGCGTTAATCGGTTACTTACTTTTGCTTGTACGAGATAATTTTTTTGACGGGCTATGTTGGAAATTCATAGCATAACGTTAGCTTCTTCAGCGCCATCTGTCCTTGGACGTGGAGCTTTTGTGTGCTGATGTCGATTTCTGCCCCAAGCCCTAACTGAGCGTCGTCCCTCGGCGAAGGCGGTTGAGATGTTATAAATGCGCTGACATTCATTCAAATTGCAGAGACTGTTGGTCTTGGCTCAAAATAACCTCTTCAGGTACACCCTCAAAGCGTAATTTGCTCTCCTCGGCATAGTCGCTTCTGAGTTCTATTCCCACCCATTGTCGCTTCAGGCCATCAGCGACATATCCAGTGGTGTTGCTCCCTGCAAATGGATCAAGTACTAAATCACCGGGGTTCGTCAGAAATTCTATGAAAAATCTTGGCCAGTCTGCCGGAAAACGGGCAGGGTATAGATGATGCCGATGGCTTGGAAGTTCCCGAATTAATGCACTCCTCGCAATTTTTTTTGGAATGGCATTTCCTCTTGTTAGGCTTTTTTCAGTCGCTTCAGCAGGTTGTTGTAGTCAGCATGAGAACCAATCCAGAACCAGGTGATTTCGTTGTCGTCCATTATGCCTACAGCTCGATAGTCCATGTTAATTCGGGCTGAAAAAATTGGTCGTGTTGAGTGGATGCGTTTGAAATGAAGGCTCGGATAGTATGGGTTTTGCTCAAAGAGAGCGTAAGCTATTCTCGCCTGTCGCCTGGTTTCATGAGGCAGGTCGGCATAGTACTTCCAGAAGCGTTCATTTGTCAGCGATTTCACAGGCGACTATGGTCAAGGGGAGTCGTCTTGCCTTTTCGTTTCTCTTCCAGTGCCTCATCGGCGAGCATCTCAAGAATGTCTTCCGATTCTGCAAACGTTTTTTGCCATTTCGCTTCAGAATGGAGTTCGTCAAGAAGCCATTTTGCCAATGCGTTCTGCTCTACCTCTGGGAGATTTTCTGCAGTTTTAAATGCCTTGGTGAGCAATGTGGTCATGCTGTATTTCCTCTGTCTGCTGGTGCTTTTCAGCGTAACGGTTTATGATACCCTCTTGTTCTTTGGGGTAAATCGTCCTGAATTATTGAAAGAACAGCGTAGTATACAAAATTTTCAGTTCTCAAATCCCGTACCCACCCTGGCAATTACAATATTGTCTTTCCATGAACCCAAAATTCATATTCACTAATGTCAATATCCTTCAGCCAAACAACCGCGTAGCCACCCACATCCACTCTCACAGTTCTAAACAGTGCTGCGTTTCTCAACGGAGCAAACATCTCTTTCTCAAGCAAGGGGTTAATGTCATAGGTTTTCTTCTGATGATTATCGAATTCAATGAGAAGTGAATGATCATCAATTGCTGTGGCGTTTATGATTTTTGGCTGATTCATCATGCTCTGGCTATTTCAGGCATATTCTCATCAATGTTTTTGTTTCAAGTTTTCCTGCATCACCCTCCGCATGGATGCAAATACTTTCCAATTCCCCCCCCTCATCACACCGCCCTCACCTGCCCGTTCCCCTCAATAATCCACTTATACGTCGTCAACTCCTTCAGCGCCATTGGCCCTCGGGCGTGGAGCTTCTGGGTGCTGATGCCGATCTCTGCGCCAAGGCCGAATTGTGCGCCATCGGTGAAGGCGGTTGAGGTGTTGGCATAGACCACGGCGGCATCAACGCGCTTCAGGAAGGTGGCTGTTGTGGCGGCATCGGTGGCGATGATGGCTTCGCTGTGGCGGGAGCTGTAGTGGGCGATGTGTTCCAGCACCTCGTCAAGGGATGAGACGGTTTTTACTGACATCTTCAGGGAGAGGAACTCTGTGCCGAAGTGCTCCGCATCGGCTAACTGAAGGAGTGCATCAGGGTAGTTCCCGTGCAGGGCGGCAAAAGCGGCCTCATCGGCAAAGAGCAGCACCTGCTTCTCCAGAAGCGGCTCAACGAGAGCAGGGAGGTCGCCAAGTCGGTCGTGGTGGATGATGAGGGTGTCGAGAGCGTTGCAGACGCTGGGGCGGCGCGTTTTGGCGTTGAAGATCACCTGTTTGCCAAGCTCAAGGTCGCCGCTCTTGTCGAAATAGGTGTGCACAATGCCCGCGCCGGTTTCGATCACGGGAACTTTGGCGTTGTCGCGCACAAACTCGATCAACTTCTGGCTTCCTCTTGGAATGATCATATCAATATAGCCAACGGCATTGAGCATGATGGCTGCGGCCTCACGTTCTGCGGGCAACAGGTAGATGGTATCGGGGTTGATACCGTGCTCTTTCAGGACGCTATGGATAAGCTCCACAATGGCGATGTTTGAGTACATGGCATCGCTGCCGCCTTTCAGCACGGTGGCGTTGCCCGATTTCAGGCAGAGGGCGAAGACATCGAAGGTGACATTTGGCCTTGCTTCGTAGATGATGCCAATGACACCGATGGGCACCGTCACCTTTTTCAGGCCAAGCCCATTCTGAAGCACTCGCTCTTCAAGCACCACATCGAGCGGGGAGGTGAGTGAAGCGACATTGCGGATGTCGGCGGCAATGGCTTCGAGCCTTGCAAGGTTCAGCAGCAGTCGGTCAACCATTGGGTCTGCCGGATCCATTCGCTCCACATCTTTTTTGTTGGCGGCGAGAATGGCCTCCTGGTGGGCAGGTATTCTGTCGGCAAGGTCGCAGAGCAGATGGTTGATCGCCTCATCGGTCAGGGTGATGATCTCGCGGCTTGCCTGCAAGACCGCTCCAAGCTGTTTCGTTATCGTTTCCTTCATGTCGAACGGAGTTCAGGTGGTTATATAGAGATAATCATAATGAACAAGGGGCTTCTGATCTTTCTGCCCCATGAGTGTCACTGTTTTTTCGGAGCCGTACTGCGCCATGCCGTAGCCGATGATGGTGCCGTCGGTGGCGCAGACCTTGATAATGTCGCCCTTCAGGAAGCGCCCTTCAACCGAGACAATCCCGACCGGCAGCAGGCTGTTGGCGCGATCTCCCGCTACCAGCGCCATTTCAGCGCCCATGTTGACGGTGACCGCTCCCTTCTCCATCCCTTCGCTGTTGGCAATCCACCGTTTCGGGCCGTGTGTGGGCTTTTGCGGCAAAAATGTGGTACCGATTTTTTCTCCTTCAAGAATCGAGAGGAGAATATCCGGCTTGCGTCCGTTGGCGATATGAACAGTAATGCCAAGCTTTGAAAGCTTTTGCGCAATGTGGCACTTGGTCAGCATCCCGCCTCTGCCAAACTCCGATTTTCCGGGATTGATATATTGATGGAAATGTTTGGTTGAGGGGTCGATGACCGGAATGATGGCACCATTGCCGCTTTTCATGTCGAAGAGACCGTCAACATGCGACAAAATAATATAGCCCTCAACATCCATCATCGAGGCAATGAGGCCGGAGAGCTCATCATTATCAGTAAACATCAGCTCGGTGACCGAAACGGCATCGTTCTCATTGACGACGGGGATGATGTTCTGCTGGAGCAGGGAGGTGAAGCAGGTCTGCATGTTGAGGTAGTGCAGGCGGTCGCTGAAATCACTTTTGGTGACCAGAATCTGTGCGGTGATGAGTCCGTGCTGCAAAAAGAGGTCGTTATAGGTGCTGATCAGCTTGATTTGTCCGGTTGAGGAGAGCACCTGCCGGGCGGCAACGGGGGCGATGGTTCCCGAGAGCTTGACAAGCGAACGTCCGGCCCCTACTGCGCCTGATGAGACCAGAATAACCTGGATTCCCTGTTTGTGCAGTGTTGCAATCTGTGCTGTGAGGCTGCTGAGAATCTCAAGGTCGAGTTCGCCGTTTTTGCCGGTAATGACGTTGGTGCCGACCTTGACGACAATTTTTTTATAAATGTGTTGCTGTTTCATCGTTTAGTGAAGCTGTTCCTGACCATAGTGTAACCCTGCAACGCCGACAATAATCAGCAGCAGGGAGATAATTTTGATGGCATTGATATCCTCTCCAAACCAGAGTACCCCGATAAGGGTAATGGCCGCTGTTCCGACCCCCGACCAGATAGCGTAAGTCAAGGCGATGGGCAGCACCTTCAGTGCCAGCGAGAGAAAGGTAAAGCTCAGCCCGTAGAAAATAAAGATAAAAAGCGTTGGCACAAGTTTAGTGAATCCGTCAGAAAATTTCATGCAGGTTGTGCCTGAGACCTCAAGCAGGATTGCGATAACAAGATAGAGCCAGTGCATATGGATGTGGATGCGTGTAAAGAGGGTTAAGGAAAATCGAGAGTGTAAAAATATGATCAAAAGAGGCCGGTTTCTATTCAGGGTAAAAGATATGAAATTTCGACTCTGCCATGCAACGGTTCATACTATTTTGAGTGCTGAGTGCTGGCCGATAAGGCTTGCAGGCACTCAGAAATGGTGTGAGATCTGAATAAATCCGTAACTTACGGAAGTTGTTACTTCAGGAGGCAGAAGCTCTCCTCTGACTATTTGTCAGCCGGATGCGTTCATTCATGCCAAAGATGGACTTTTTGATGAACATTGCAACATTGGTTCTGGAAGCAGGGAGTTCCTGCAAAACTGGATGGATCGGTATGCCAAATGGGTAAAAATGGTCACTTTTTGAATGTAAAATCGAATGACGCTGATACCGGAATTTATTCATAACAAGCGCATCCTTCTGATTCAGTTGAGTATTGTGCTTGTCGGATCATTACTGTTTATTCCCGGCTTGGGTAACGTGGATTTGTTTGACTGGGATGAATTGAATTTTGCTGAGTCTGCACGAGAGATGCTTGTTTCGGGCAATTATTTTACTGTGCAAATTAATTTTGAGCCATTTTGGGAAAAGCCGCCACTCTTTATCTGGATCCAGGTGCTGTCGATGAAGGCTTTTGGAGTGAATGAGTTTGCAGCACGCCTGCCCAATGCCCTTTGTGGTATTACCACGTTGCTGGTTTTATTCAATATCGGAAGAAGATTGAAGAATATTCAGTTTGGGCTTCTCTGGATGCTTTTGTACCTCTGTTCGGTGTTACCATTTTTCTATTTCAGATCAGGCATTATTGATCCCTGGTTTAACCTCTTCATATTTTTAGGGATATATTATTTCGTTCGATATACTGCTCCTGACAATAAGGGAAATACATATACGCAACTCATCTTATCGGCACTGTTTTTGGGATTGGCAGTTCTAACAAAAGGCCCTGTTGGCTTGTTGATTTTTTTGATTACTTTTGCCGTATACTTGCTTTGGCAAAAATTTAAATTTTCGTTTACCTGGAAAGAGCTTCTTTTATTCTTTTTTGTCTTGTTTTTTGTTGGCTCTTTTTGGTTTATTCTTCAATTGCTTATTGGAAATTATCGTATTATTGAAGATTTTATTTTATATCAAATAAGATTGTTTCAAACAAAAGATGCTGGTCATGGTGGTTTTTTGCTTTATCATTTTGTGATTTTATTGCTCGGTGTTTTTCCTGCATCTTTATTAGCATTACCCACTTTAAAAAAATCAATATTGCATGAAGAGAGCGATGTGCAGATGGCTCATTTTTTCCGTTGGATGATGATCTCTTTGTGGGTTGTACTCATATTGTTTACTATTGTGAATACAAAAATTGTTCATTACTCCTCTTTCTGCTATTTCCCGATTACATTTCTGGCAGCCTGGTATATGGATAACGTACTGCAACATCGTATCGTATTCGATCGTTATGTAAAAATATTGCTGATTGTTGTTGCTCTTTTTTTTGGATTTGCCCTTACCTTCATTACATTGTTCGACAGGCTTAAAACCGCCATATTCCCTTATGTCACCGATGAGTTTTCTCTGGGGAGTATGCAGGCCACCTCTCACTGGTCAGGTTTTGAGCCATTTATCGGAGTGATACTGGTTCTGCTTACGGTGCTTTTTTGTATCAAGATTGAAAAAAAAGCTTCCATGAATACACTTCTATACCTGCTTTTAGGTTCTCTGTTTTTCATTTCAGTTACGCTCTATGTTGTTGTTCCACAAGTGGAAAATTATAGTCAGGCCGCAGTCATTGATTTTTATAAAAGCAAGAGAGGAGAGGACTGCTATATTTATCCCACAAGTAAAAGTTATGCTCATTATTTTTATTCTGAACGTTTACCTGAAAACAAGTGTGCAGATAAAGATTATTTGATGTTTAGTGCACTTAATAAACCATGTTATTTTGTACTTAAAAGTTATCGTAAAGATGCTCTTGAGTTTACAAAAAAAGTTTTTGATGCTCATTTTTTATATAAAAAAAATGGCTTCATATTTTTTGCCCGTTATCCAAATACAAAATAAATATACATAATTTCTTGATTTTTCAATTATAGAAAAAATGATAAAAGGGAAAAAAATAGTGATTGTTATGCCAGCTTACAATGCAGAAAAGACATTGGAGCAGACCTATTCTGAAATTCCCTTTGATATTGTTGATGAAGTTATTTTAACTGATGATTGCAGTAAGGATCATACGATTAAAAAAGCGAAAGAGCTGGGTATTAAAGAGATTCAGATTCATGAAATGAACAAGGGGTATGGTGGAAATCAGAAGACCTGCTACAATCGCGCTCTGGAGCTTGGTGCAGATATTGTGATTATGCTGCATCCAGATTATCAATACTCTCCAAAGTTGATTCACTCTATCTCCTATATTATTGCCAATGACTTGTATCCTGTTGTGCTGGCTTCGAGAATTTTAGGAAAAGGTGCATTGAAAGGAGGTATGCCGTTAATCAAATATGTTGCTAACCGCTTCCTCACCTTGTTCCAGAATATCTTGTTACGCCAGAAGTTATCTGAGTATCATTCAGGGTATCGTGCGTTTTCGGCTGAGGTTCTTCGCACAATAAACTACAACAGCAACTCTGATGATTTCATTTTTGATAATGAGATGTTGGCCCAGATATTTTATGCGGGGTATGAGATTGGCGAAGTAACCTGTCCGACAAAATATTTTGAAGAGGCATCATCGATTAATTTGTATCGCAGTACTGTTTATGGTTTGGGTGTCTTGAAAGTTTCAATTATCTACCGGCTTTGTAAATTGGGGGTTATGAAATCAAGGCAGTACCATTCCCGGTGATAGAGCGATGAACGATAAACCACGGAAGGCCTCCTATGTCTGCTGACTTGACTCTGCCTTGTCAATTTGAAACTGATGTCTCACTTGCTGCCAGGGCATATTACGGGATTGGTGGGACAGCCCGTTTTTTTGCGATGCCAGCAGCACTTTCTGATTTGTCGAACCTTCTCCTCTGGAATCGCGAGCATCATCTTCCGCTTGCGCTTATCGGGAGCGGGAGTAATACTCTTTTTTCTGATAGTGAGTTTCCCGGTGTCGTAATTTCTCTGGAAAGGATGCAGCGTCTTTTCTGGCTCTCGGATGATGAACTTTTTTGTGAGTCTGGAGTTGATAATACAACGATTGCCGAAGAGCTTGTTGCTGCCGAAAAAGGGGGTGGGGAGTGGCTTTACCAGCTTCCTGGGCAGATTGGGGCAACTGTGCGGATGAATGCCCGCTGTTTTGGAGGCGAAGTGTCGCATATTACGGCTGGTATTCTGACACTTACGGTTGATGGCCGATTGCGATGGCAGTTGCCCGATGAGGTTTTTCATGGCTACAAGCATACCTCATTGATGGAACAGCCTGAAATAGTTGTTGCTGTGCTTTTGCGCTTTTCTCAACGTCGATCGGTGGAGGAGATCAGGCAGATTATGGAGGGACATAAAGCTGAGCGTTCCAGAAAGCACCATTTCGATTTTCCAAGTTGTGGCTCAACCTTCAAGAATAATTATACCCTTGGTCGCCCCAGTGGCGCTCTGTTTGATGAGCTTGGTTTCAAGGGAGTGAGGGAAGGTGGTGCCATGGTCAGTGAGTACCATGCCAATTTTATTTATAACACGGGAGGAGCCACGGCTGAAGATGTGCTCAGGCTTGCTGCCCGGATGAGATCGGCTGCTCTGGATCGAACCGGAGTGGCGCTGGAGCTGGAGGTGCAGTGTGTCGGGGTGTTTGATGCCAAACTTCTTGCATCATCTGGTGTTAGTTTTATACCAGATCGTCAGAATTCATCGAAAGGGTGGAGCGGACTCCTGTGGTCTCCCGAACAGGAGGAAGCTGTTTCCCCACACTATCCCCGTTTCCTCATGCAGGGACCACTTGTCGGTTATTTCGGGCTTGATTGTGAGTTTCCGGCAGGTGTTCAGGTAACGGTTGAGCAGTTATGTTCGATAGATAGTGCCAGGGTGGCCCCCAAAGCGCCTTTTCTTCGCTGGACAACACGCACTCCCAGTCCGGATCTTTTTTTGCTTAAACCTCCTTTCCCTGGCTGTTTTACAGGAAAATTATGGCAGTATGGTGTTTCAGAACTTTTTATTTCAGGAGCTTCCGATGAAGGGTATCTTGAGTTTGAAATGACTCCTGGGGGGCACTGGGTTGCGCTGCGTTTTGCTGCTCGGAGGAGAAGGGCATCAGGGTACGAAACGCTTTCATCGGAGCCGTGGAACGGAAAGGTGCGTCTGATGCAGGATGAGAAAAGTTTTGGTATGGAGTTTTGCTGGGAATTGGTCGAACAGTATGTGTGTAAGGAGCAGGTTATCGGCTTGCAGTGTTGTGCCTCTTCAGGAACAGGGGAGTATGGATTGTTTCCCTGGTGGAACTCACCGCAATCACCGGCTGATTTTCACCAGCCGGATCAGTTTTTCAGGATACCCCTCTTGTGACCGTGGCGATAGTTACAGATCACCCTGTGGCATTCGCGAAACCTCAGCAGCGGTAAATACAGGCCCCTCTTTACAGACATAGATCGAGCCAACATTACAACGTCCACATTTGCCGACACCGCACTTCATACGGTTTTCAAGTGTTGTATAAACGTTAGGTTCATCAAAGCCAAGCTTTTTGAGCGAGATCAGGGTAAATTTGATCATGATCGGTGGTCCGCAGATGACCGCGATACAGTTGTCAGGAGATGGCGCTGCCTGCTCCAGAACAGTAGGCACAAAACCGACCCTGTGTTTCCAGTCCGGTGATTCTCCACCGGGATCAACTGTGAGAACAAGATCAATATCATCCCGTCTTTCCCACTCTTCGAGTTCATGTTTATAGACAAGGTCGGCAACAGTACGAGCACCATAGACAATGGTGATCTTACCAAATTTTTCACGCTGGTCAAGGCATGACCAGATAACACTCCTTGTTGGGGGCAGTGCTATGCCACCCGAAACAAAAATGAGGTTCTTGCCATAGAATTTTTCAATTGGGAAGCGATTTCCATAAGGCCCCCGGAAGGTAATGAGATCTCCGATATCCGAATTTGCCAGAGCTGTTGTTACCCTGCCGGACTGGCGAAAGGTGAACTCAATGTACTCATTGCGGGTTTCAGGACTCGCTACACAGAAGGTGCTCTCGCCTTCGCCGTAGACGCCATAGAGACCGAACATACCAGTTCGGTAGTTCTGCTTGAACAATTCGTGTTCGGCAGGATTCTGAAACTCAAGCTTCATGGTTCTTACGCCCGGCGCTTCGTCGTGGCGGGCGACGATTTTCATGATGGCTGGCTTGTAGATGTTCTGTTGCGCGGTCTGGATGTTTTCTGTCACGGCTGTAAAGTTGATATCGCTTGTAAAGTCTCTGTAATACCCATGTCAACCGGGCACTGGCGCGAGCATCTGCCGCATCCACTGCAACTGTTGACGTTGAACTTGCCAGGGAAATAGTTAAACTTGTGCATGATACGTTGCCGCCAGCGTGCAGATTGGGTTGCACGGGGGTTATGGCCTGACGTGTGCATGGTAAAGAGTGCAAATGAGCAGCTATCCCAGTTTTTTCTTCTAATCCCGCTATAGGTATCTCCTTCATCCTGAAAATCAAAACAGTGGCAGGTTGGACAAAGAAAGGTACAGGAGGCGCAGCCGATACAGCGCATTGAGATCTCTTTCCAGAAGGTACTCTCAAAGTTCTCCGTTTTTTGCAGCCAGGTGACGCAAGCGTCAAGGTCAAATTTTTCAGGTACCACAGCGATTGACGCTTCAGGCTCTGATCCATCCTGAAGCAGATCGGCGATTTCGTTGAATGCATCACGTCCTCGATCGGTGAGTTCCTCTACCAGCCATCCCCTGTTGTTCTGGAGAGGACGAAGCATCACATCAGAGCCTTTTGTGCTGTCAGGCGCCAGTTTAAGAGATGTACACATACAGAAATCGTCTGCTTTGGTACAGGCAATGGTTACAATAACGGTCTCATTGCGCCGCTGAAACCAGAAGTTATCCTTGTAATCCCATCCGAAAAGGGGATCATCAATTGCCATCCCTGAAGCGTCGCAGGGCCTTGCGCCGAAAATAATTCTTTTTTCAGGAGGAGGAGTGAAATCTTTTATGTCAAGAGCCTGTTTTTTTATGGTGTAATGTAGCATAGGCTCAGTCTGGGGGAAAAAAAGCCCTTTGATTGAGCGGTCGGGCATTATCATACTCAAGTCCAGCTCGGCCGCATTTTCTACCGCAGCATAACTCGAAAAAGTCTCTTTTTTAACGGGCCCGATTACCGTAAGGCCAGCCTTACGCCACCGTGCGACACAATTGTCCAGTTTATCGCGTAGAAGAATTCTTGTCATGAGCGTTGGTTACTTAGAGAATGAATGTCTCGGAATCGTCCTTTTTGAAACTTGCAAGCACTGGCTCCTGAGTCTGGCTCATTCCGGCAAAATGGTCAAATGCTCCAAGCACCTCATGAGCCATTTTTGCGTTGATCAGGCGCAGTGGGATGTTGACTGGACATGCTCTGTCGCAGTTACCGCATCCGACGCAACGTCCGGAAAGGTGAAAAGCTCGAACAATGTTCCATTCAAAGTTACCCAGGGTGTGTGATGAGGTGTTGACCCATTGTGGCTGATTACAATCGACAATACAGCGCCGACAGTAGCACATCGGGCAGGCTTGACGACATGCGTAGCACTTGATGCAGCGTGAAAACTCAGCTTCCCAGAATGCGAAACGCTCTTTAGCGTTCATCGCCTCAATTCGTTCAAGGAGCGGATTGCCGGGTGTCTGGGGAACGTGCTCCTTGAGAGACTCGATGAGTGTGGAAAAGTCCTCAGCCTTTTCTCCCTTAAGCGCGGTGATCTCGTTATTATTGACATCGAATCCGAGAACGACGATCTGCTCAATGTTGAGCTGCGACTCGGCGGCAAGAATGTTGAGTGATCGAACGCCGTCCGGCTTCAGGAAGATGCCGACACTTTTTTCGTCGCTTAACAGTCCTTCTGTGATAAGATAGCCCGAAAGATTGGCTATGCAGGCGCTGTCAAGGATAAGCCGATCAGCCTCCTCCGGAGTGCGGATAAAGTGTGGACGGCGTCGGTCAGGAGTTGAGCCTGCTTTATAGCCGACCACCATTTTTACCCTGCCGCTTGAAAGGAGTTCCTTTGCCCTGGTTTTGTATGTTTCCTGTATAGTCATTGCCTGTTGTTTTAAAATGTCGCCGGGGTTTCGGTTTCCCTGATCAACTCTTTGTACTGATCAAAAGGGCCAAGTTTTCGTATATCTTCGGTGACACTGTTCATTAAATCGGCAAACTTGCCTCCTTCAGCCGCACTGATCCAGGAGAACTTTACCCGTTCAGATGGTATGCCCATAAATTCAAGCAGGGCGCGAAAAACCATCCATCTTCGGCGTGCGTGATAGTTTCCATGGGTAAAGTGGCAATCACCAGGGTGGCAGCCGCTCACCAGAACACCGTCAGCACCTTTCTGCAGCGCCTTAAGGATAAACATCGGGCTGATTCTCCCGGTACAGGGAAGACGAATGATGCGTACGTTAGGTGCATACTTTAACCTGCTTGTACCTGCAAGATCAGCGCCAGCATAAGTGCAATAGGTGCAGACAAAAGCAACGATTTCTGGTTCAAAAAGTTCATTCATCAACTTATTCCTGTAGTAAAGTTCGGTTTGTTCGCGATAAAATAAGTGCCTATTACAGGCCCATGACCTCAGCAAAAATCTGTTTTTCGGTAAAACCTGCCAAATCAAGGCTGTTCGACCGGCAAAAGGTGACACAGGTGCCACATCCCTGGCAGAGCCCTGGATTAACTGAAGCGACCCGTTTAATGACCTTTCCTGAACGATCAAGAATATCTTTCTTCTCAATGGCGTTGTATGGACAGGCGAGAACACAGCCCCAGCATCCAGCACAGGTAGATTCGTTATTTGAGGCTACAACCGGTTCTCGCTCAAGCTTTTGCTTGCTAAAAAGGGCAAGGACTTTGCTTGCTGATGCAGATGCCTGGGCAACTGAGTCAGGAATATCTTTTGGGGACTGGCATGCTCCCGCAAGGAAGATGCCTGCTGTTGATGATTCGACCGGCCGAAGCTTGAGGTGTGCTTCGTTGAAGAAGCCATATTCGTCGTAACCGATGCCAATGGTTTTTGCAAACTCTTTTGCGTCTGGTTGTGAAACCATTGCAGTTGCAAGTACCACCATGTCAGCGGCAATGACAACGGGTTTCCCAAGAAGTGTATCCACGCCACGTACCATCAGTTTATTCATTTTCTGCCACACTTTACTGACTCTTCCCCGAACATACGAGGCCTCATCTTCCTCAATTGCTCTGCGGGTAAATTCGTCATATCCTTTGCCTGCGGCACGAATATCCATGTAGAAGACATGTGATTTACCATCATGAACTTTGTGAGCATAGAGCATCGCATGTTTTGCTGTGTACATGCAGCAAATTTTCGAGCAGTAGCGTACACCTTTTGATGGATCGCGCGAGCCAGCGCACTGAATGAAGACAATGGTTTCGGGCTCTTTACCATCGGAGGGTCGAAGAATTTTGCCAGAGGTGGGACCGCTTGCCGAGGCGAGGCGCTCAAATTGCAGTCCTGTGATCACATCGGGGTATTTTCCGTAACCATACTCGCCATATACCGCGTTATTTTGTACCTGAAATCCTGTGGCAACAACAATCGCTCCGACTTCGAGGTCAATAAACTCATCCTGCATATCAAAGTTGATCGCATTGATCTGACAGGATCTCATGCAAATTTTACACTTGCCGTTTTTAAAGTACGTGCAGTTTGCCTTGTCAATGACCGGTTTGTTTGGAACAGACTGGGCAAATGGAGTGTAAATAGCTGTTCGCATGCCAATGCTGCAGTCAAATTCACTTTCAATCTTTTTTTGGGGACATTTGGTGATACAGTCGCCACATCCGGTGCAGCTATCCATGTCAACATAGCGTGCTTTCATCTTGACTTTGACCTTGAAGTTGCCGATGTAGCCATCAACATGAACAATTTCAGCATAAGTGAGCAGCCTGATTTTTGGGTGCTGGGCTGCTTCAACCATTCGCGGTGTCATGATGCACTGCGAGCAGTCAAGTGTCGGGAAGGTTTCTGACAACTGGGCCATGTGGCCACCAAGGGATGGTTCTCGCTCTACAAGGACTACCTCCTGCCCTGCGTTGGCAATATCAAGCGCAGCCTGGATGCCGGCAATTCCTCCTCCTATAACAAGAGCCCTTCGGGTTACCGGTACCTCAATAGGTTGCAGCTTGTTGTTGCGTTTAACCTTTTCAACCATCGAACGAGTGATATCGGCGGCTTTTTGTGTTGCCATATCCACGTCAGTGTGCACCCATGAGCACTGTTCACGAATGTTGGCGATTTCGCACATATAGGGGTTGAGCCCAGCTTCAGCACAGGCTTTGCGAAAGGTTGCTTCGTGCATTCTTGGGGAGCATGCCGCAACAACGACACCGGTGAGGTTGTTGTCACGGATGGCCTTTTTGACGCTCTCCTGCCCCGGGTCGGAGCAAAAATATTTATACTCTACCGAAACTGCAACACCGGGATGTTCCCCTACAGTAGCAGCAAGTTTGTTACAGTCAATTTTGGCGCCGATATTTTCACCGCAGTGACATATAAATACTCCGATTTTTGCCATGGTACAATCTTTATAGGTATGAAGCTGCTGGCCGAACGGTGCGAAGAGTACTGGATACCCGGTTCGCAATGAAATTACTTGAACGTTGTCTAAAGTTTCGATACAAGGTCGAGTGCTGGAACAAAATGCTCACCTACAGCTACCTCGGATGGGTCGGCTCCGCATGCTATGGCAACCAGTTCCGATATGTAGTAAACAGGCATCTCCTTGACATCTCCAAACCGTTTTCTCATGCTTCCCTGACGCATGTCGAGGTTGGCCTGGCAGAGTGGACAGGCAACAACAAATGCTGCCGCTCCGTTTTCGGATGCGTTTTTTGCGATAGAGTGTGTCAGCTCTTCGACAAGAGGCTGTTGTGCAAGTGTGAGGCCTGCGCCACAGCACTCAATCTTGAATGCCCAGTCCACAGGTGTTGCTCCAAGAGCGGTCATGATCTCCTCCATTTTGAGAGGATCCTCCTGATCATCAAATCCCATTTCATCCATCGGTCGCACCAAAAGGCAGCCATAATAGCAGGCCAGGGAGAGGCCGGTGAGTGGTTTTATTACCCGTTTTTTGATCTCTTCTGGATCCATGGCTCCAAGAAGCTGTGTAACTCCGATAAATTCAGCCTTACAGGTTGGCTCAATTCCAGTAATTGAACGAACTTGTTCACGAAGCTCAGGAGAAGCCAAAAGGGTTGTTCGTGTGGTAACCTGGCGGTTCTGGCAGGCGGCACAAGGTGCTAACACCAGATCCAGTTCCTGTGAATCGGCAAGCGCCTGATTTCTTGCTGGCAGGAGTACGGCAAGCTTGTGATTGGTCGCGTGGGCTGACGTTGCTCCGCAGCAGTTCCAGTCATCAATCTCCTTAAGGTTGATTTCGAGCAGGGAGCACATTTTTTTTACTGAAATATCATATTCGCGAGCAGTGCCGCTCAAAGAGCATCCCGGATAGTATCCGATGGTCATGCCGGGCTTGATGGAGAGCGGAGCTTTTTGAGTAAGTTCCTTTTTTACTGGATACCGTTTTGCTGCGTTCAGATGAGACTCCTGTTCCGAAGCTGCAAAGATTTTTTCGATCCGCTCTTTGTCCTTAATTCCACCTTTTCCGGTAAGGGTATGGAGAGGATTGATCTTTCCTGTTTTGATCATTTTGACACCTGACTGGGCATCCTGGAGAAACGATCTGGTGCGGAGTTTGTAGCTGTTGACAAGAGAGAGCTCCTCCAGACGGCCGTGTTTGCGCACGTTGTTAAGGAAAGAGACATGAAAAGCGGTAACCAACTTTTTAGCCTTGCTTTCTGAAACCAGGCCCTTTTCAAGAGCAAGAGCCCTGAGCGAGTCCATTGTTGCTGCGATATCCATATTCTGTGGACATCGGGCAGTGCAGGTCATACAACCGACACAGAACCAGAGAGCCTCGCTTTTCAGGGCCTCTTCAAAAGAGCCAGTCTGAACGAGACGCATGATTCGGGTTGGCGGGTTATCCATGAATGCTCCTGCAGGGCAACCGGCGGTACATTTCCCGCATTGGTAGCAGAAATTATAGTTATTACCGGTGGACTTCTCAAGCTGATGCTTAAGGGCATCAGTTCCTGTCATCTTGATATTTGACACGTGGTATATGCTGTTAATCTTGGAGCGGGAAGCGAAATGAAGCCAACTAATTTAATTATACTTAAAAAAATGATAAAGAAAAATTATTTTTGTCATTTTCCCTCTTAATGAGAGAGGATATTGAAATGATGCGTTTTTTGCCGCTTTTCTTGTCTATTTTGAGACCGGTATTATGGTGAATAATATAGCAAAGGCCATTGATATGATATTATTTTTTCTTATGATGGGGACACAATGCTTTTTTCTGCATAATTGATTTCCATAACAGCCTATGTTTGATGAGATAGAGTTTGACAAGATCAAGCGCCTTCCCAAGTATGTCTTTGCGGCGGTAAACGAGCTGAAAATGGCTGAAAGGCGTGCCGGTGAGGATGTTATCGATTTTTCCATGGGCAATCCTGATGGTCCCACTCCACAGCATATCGTTGATAAACTGGTTGAGTGCATTAATAAGCCCCGTACGCATGGTTATTCAGTTTCCAAGGGTATCTACAAGCTTCGTGGAGCTGTGGGTATTTGGTACAAGCGCAAGTACAATGTCGATCTTGACCTGGATCGCGAGGTCGTCGCGACTATGGGTTCAAAAGAGGGGTATGTTCATCTGGTGCAGGCAATCACCAACCCGGGTGATCTTGCCATGGTACCTGATCCCTGTTACCCGATCCATTCGCAGGCCTTTATTCTGGCCGGTGGCAATGTGCATCGTCTGAAGCTGGAGATGCATGATGATTTTACGCTGGATGAGGAGGGTTTTTTCAGGAATATTGAGAAAGCACTACGTGAATCCTCTCCGAAGCCAAAATATCTGGTGGTGAATTTTCCGAATAACCCCACGACGACTACCGTTGAGCTGCCCTTTTATGAAAAGCTGGTTGATATTGCCCGCCAGGAGCGCTTCTACATCATCAGCGACATCGCCTATGCTGAATTGACGTATGACGGTTATGTCACCCCCTCCATTCTTCAGGTTCCGGGTGCCAAGGATGTTGCTGTTGAGAGCTACACGTTGTCGAAAACCTACAATATGGCCGGATGGCGTGTCGGCTTTATGGTTGGCAATGCCAAGCTGATCGGCGCTCTCGAAAAAATCAAGAGCTGGCTCGATTATGGCACCTTTACTCCAATCCAGGTTGCCTCAACCATTGCGCTCACCGGCGATCAGAGCTGCGTGCAGGAGATTTGCGAGGTCTATCGCAAGCGGCGTGACGTGATGGTGAAAAGTTTTGCCAACGCCGGTTGGCCGGTTGTCACTCCACGTGCCAGCATGTTTGTGTGGGCACAGATTCCTGAACCCTTCCGCCATCTCGGCAGCCTTGAGTTCAGCAAAAAGCTGCTCAGCGAGGCAAAAGTTGCCGTCAGCCCGGGTATCGGCTTTGGTGCTTATGGCGACGAATATGTGCGTGTTGCCATGATTGAGAACGAAGAGCGTATTCGGCAGGCGGCACGGAATATAAAGAGGTTTTTGCGCACCCCTGAAGCTTGAAAAGTCATAACGCGAAGAATTACATAGCCCCGGGTGTCCGGGGCATCAAGGCATCAAACATATTATTTTTCGATGCTAAATAAATAAG
Source organism: uncultured Chlorobiaceae bacterium (assembly GCA_903866255.1). GTDB lineage: Bacteria > Bacteroidota > Chlorobiia > Chlorobiales > Chlorobiaceae > Chlorobium. The sequence goes on from CAIPMW010000010.1 coordinate 19,784, forward strand.
GGATAACCTTCAACCAACCCAATGCTCATACCCACCGGGTCTCGATAAATAACGAGATTGATTGTAGCTCACATTTGCGCCTGATGGCAAGCGATGCATAGTATTAGCTTGCCCAAAAAAGCACTCAGATTTGCCGACGATCATCTCTTTGAAGGTAAAAGAGCAACCTGCAGCCTGAGCTATATCCATCGCTCGCTTGCAGAAATCCGGGTCAGATTTAAGTTTAACGATAAACTCTTCCGCTGGTTCAAGTGACATACACACTCCACTTAATTAAAATAGACCGCCTTACTACTGCCGTCTTTAATTTCAACAAATCGCAGAGAGAATTCGTTCGTGATTCGTGGATTATTAATGTGCGCCCAGCAATGGGCAAGATCTTTGAGGTGGCAGTCCTCCCGTGAGTTGACCACAGCGAACGAAGGGAAGCGCAACTGCATGAGGGTGAGCGAGTTGTGGGGAGGAAGCGTGGAACGAAACCGCGAGCCGATGAACAAAAACCGGATATGAGGCGAGGCCGATCAGGGTGAGCAGGCATTTGACTGCGAAGCTCTTTCCATTGGAATCAAAGACCTCTTGGAAGCCATGAGAGTTTACCGTGACAAGGAAGCCGTGGAGAAGTGCTTCGTTAAAATTTGAGTATTCACCAGCGCAGGTAGTATGGGCATTTCTGGGTTAGTGGTGTCATCAGTTCCCGCAACAAAACAAATGCTCCGCCTCTGAACACTCCTGCCCACTAAACCCAAGTCGTCTGGCACGAACTTTTCCACTTATAAATTTGTGAATTATCAGGACGGTTATATCCTGATTTCCCGGGAGAAATATAACGATGAAAGAAATATATTTATAAAATAAAATACGTTACCATATATTTATCCCTGATTTCCAAGAGAATGCAAGTTGTAATTATAACTATTTTTCCGAGCACAAGCTTTCTGGGAACG
>CAIPMW010000011.1 GCA_903866255.1 uncultured Chlorobiaceae bacterium
CGATAACTCGCAATGCAGGATGACTAAAACCACTATCAACGATGCAATCCAAAAGCTGAACCACTCTTACACTCACTGTAAACTGGTTGCTGAATTGGGTTTTGGTTTTTGGAGGTAAACATCAGAAATCGAATCGCCCATGAACCTATTTGCTTCCTCCCTGGTAATCCTGTAAAAAATACCACTTACGCTCGACAGCATTACAACCTCATCCTGCAATTTTTTCATTGGATGAGCATTGATGAAGCTGCATTACTCTATGGACTTGATCATATCAATACAGTTTGCAACGAAATTGATGCCATATAAAATCTGGTATCAAATACAATGTCATCATGACGCAAGAGCTTCATAATTCAATCAGAACCATGACACAGTCAGAAATAAATATGGGCCTTAGCGGTAAGGCTGGATAAAGAATGTCTCCAACTCCCCTTCGAATCCACGGAATGAACCGACTTTTGATTATATCTGAAACCACGTTTATTTATCCCTGATTTATTTCGCCGTAATACTATATTTACTGCACGTAACCAACAGTCTCAAAAAACTCATCACAGCATAGCCTTTTACCAGAACACTCCATGAACCAGCACACACACGACCCACGTGAGCACATCCGGGGTATTCACCAAATTCTGATCTCCGACAAAAAGCGTATCGGATTTCTTTTTGGTGCAGGCTCCTCTTTTGCAACAGGAGTAAAGGGGGTTAACGTTCCGGCGATTGACGACATGACGAGGGTCATTGTTGATAAAGTTGAGGCTCAATCTCCAAAGTTTGCGGCTGCTGTCAAAGAAATTCGAGTTGAAACAGAAGGCAACGACCTTGCATTCACGATTGAATCACTCCTATCGACCATTGAAGCAAAACGTGCGGTTATTGGGGCTGGAACGCTTAACGGCCTTGATTCCATTGGTTTTGGTGATTTGGCCAATCTCGTCAAAACCAATGTGGTAACACTTGTTTCTGTTCACGACCATTTGCCACCAGAAGAGCGGGCAAAACTGGCCCATGCGCAACTTGCAAGCTGGATTTCAAAGGCGAGGCGTCGCTTCCCTTCCGAGATTTTCACAACGAACTACGATTACCTTTTTGAAATTGCCCTCGAAGACTCAGGCATACCCTATTTTGACGGCTTTTCCGGAAGTTATGAGCCATTTTTTTGCCCTGAAGCAGTGGAAGATGTTGAGTCATACCCTCAACTGGTAAAGCTCTGGAAAATGCACGGTTCACTGGGATGGACGTATCGCGAGAGAGACCAAGCCGTCATTCGCGACAGAAGTGCAACCGCAGAATCAATTTTGATTTACCCATCGCACCTGAAATATAGCACCACCAAAAAGCAGCCTTATGTCGGCCTCATCGACCGGCTTTGTGCCTTCCTTCAGCAGGACGATGCTGTTCTCTTCACTTGCGGCTACTCATTCGGTGACAATCACATCAATGAGCGCATTGTAACATCGCTCCGAAGAGGTGGAAACTCACATATTATCGCGATGTATTTCGACGAATTACAGAACAGCACCTGCGCACTTGCCGATGAAACGAACAAAGTTCGCAATCTGGCCACCCGCGACACTGGCGGAAAGATGTCGGTGTACGGGCGACGCCATGCCGTAATAGGCGGGAAATTCGGAGAGTGGCAACTGAAAGGTGAACCAAATTCTGCCGAGACCATTCGAGTGAACCAATATTTTGATGAGGATGCTGCCATGCCTGCCCAGGGGTCAGGAGAAGGCAAAGGAGATGAACGTTGGACTGGAAAGGGTCGCTTTCTTCTTCC
>CAIPMW010000012.1 GCA_903866255.1 uncultured Chlorobiaceae bacterium
CCGGTTCAGCGGGCGCTCCTGCTGGTTGGTAGTCCGCGCCTGGAGAAGAGCAACTCTTCATCACTGGGCTCCTATCTTTTTGAGCAGTTGCAGCAGCAGGGGGTCGAAACCGAAACGATCTCTCTGTACAAGGCAATCAATGCCGCCGCTCGCATGGAGGCGCTTCGGGATGCCATTGATCGTGCGGATCTGGTTGTTCTTGCCTTTCCGCTCTATGTGGACACTCTTCCTGTACCGGTTATTTCGGTTTTTGAAACTCTTGTGGCCCATTGCCGAAAATAATCGAAGACGACACGTTTTTCTGTCATCGTCAATTGTGGTTTTCCATAGGCGTACCAGAATGCCAATGCCATTGCAGTCTGTGCTGAATTTGCCCGATCTGCCGGATTTGAGTGGATGGGTGGCTTGCCACTTGGAGCAGGCGAGGGGATGGTTCGCGCTCAGCCACTCCAGCAACTTGGTGGACAGGGCAGAACGCTCCGGAAAGCGCTGGAGAGTGCCGCAGAGGAGCTGGCCGATGGTCAACCGGTTTCTGACAAGAGTCGTGAGTTGCTGGCCAAGCCGGTGATGCCTGTCTGGCTGTACAAGTTAGGCGGAACCATTGGCTGGGTGTGATGAAGGCAAGAAAGAATGGAGCACAAAAGCTGCTGAAGGCAAGGCCGTATCAGAATGCGACGCAGGGATGAGTTGCTGTCAGCCGCCTCATGTTTATATTAGCGATATTGTTAGTGCGGCCCACTCGGCAGGATTACCCCTGAACAGCTATGTCACTGTATTCCGAATTTGCTCCATGGTATGACCAGCTTTTTCCGTTTCGTGAAGAGGTCTATCTTTTCCTTCGTGAACATGCCAGCACCCAGGGAACCCGTATCCTCGATGCCGGATGCGGGCCTGGTCACTATTGCCGCAGGTTTCAGAGGGATGGTTTTCTTGCAACAGGTATTGATCTTGATCCCAACATGGTTGTTGAGGCTGCCAAAGCTTCTCCTGATGCGGAGTTTCATTGCATGGATATTGCTTCAATTCCCTCTCTGCATCAATCGTTCCATTTGATCTATTCCATCGGCAATGTGGTTGCCCATCTGCCACCGCTCCGTTTTTCAGCTTTTCTTCAAGACGTATACAGCGCTCTTGAACCGGGAGGCTGCTGGATTTTTCAGGTTGTGAACTGGGATTATTTGCTTGAACTTGATGACTACACTTTTCCCATCAAAACTGTTGGTAAAGGTTCAGCAGACTTTTATCGCCGTTATCCGCGTATCGCTCACAACCATATTGTTTTTGACGTAGAGCTTATTTCAGGCGGCAAAAAAATTTTCCATGAGCAAACAACCCTCTATCCCCTTACTGCGGAAAGTTTTCTCCAGAGCCATAGCGCTGCCGGATTTTCGCTGGCAGGGATGTATGCCGGTTTCGATAAAACCCCGTTCAGGAGGGAATGCAATTCCGGGCTGGTCATGGTGTTTGTGAAGGAACCTGTCGGGAGTCAGGTGTAATGGCAAGAGTTCTGTTCGTTAACCCTGATGTGTCGGTCTATTTTTCTGTTAAAATGCATTATATTTCGGGGCATAGCAAGAAAGGTGTGGAGTTGTGTTAACGTACCGATGCCTGTAATGGGTTAAAGAGTTAAACCAGGTTTGACGATGAAAAAGCTGCCAGTAGGCATACAGACGTTTAGCGAGATCATTAATGAGGATTACCTGTATATCGATAAAACAGGGATAGCCTATAACCTGATCGAGAGCTTTAAATACGTTTTTCTGTCGCGGCCCCGGCGATTCGGCAAAAGCCTGTTTCTCGATACGCTGAAAAATATTTTTGAGGGAAAACGGGATCTCTTTCGAGGGTTGCTGATTGAAGAACAATGGAACTGGGAGGTCAAATATCCGGTCATCAAAATAAGTTTTGGAGGAGGAATACGCAGTCAGGAGACTCTTCGCAAGAAACTGTTTTATATACTGAAAGACAATCAGGAGCGGCTTGATATTCTCTGTGAGGAGAAAGAGGATCCCAACCAATGTTTCGCAGAACTCATCAAGAGGGCCTCTCAAAAGTATCAGCAGAAGGTTGTTGTTCTGGTTGATGAGTATGACAAGCCGATTCTGGACAATATTGAGAATATTCCTGAGGCTCTGGTTATTCGGGATGGAATGCGTGATTTTTACACCAACATCAAGGAGAATGATGAGTATCTGCGCTTCGTCTTCCTTACCGGGGTTAGTAAATTCTCTAAAGTATCGCTCTTCAGCGGCTTGAACAATCTGGAAGATATCAGCCTCAACCCTGATTATGGCAATGTCTGTGGTTACACCCAGCTTGATCTGATCACCTCATTTGCCCCTTATCTGGAAGGTGTGGATATGGAGCAGGTCAAACGGTGGTACAACGGCTATAACTTTTTGGGGGACAGTGTTTATAACCCTTTCGATATACTGCTCTTTATCAGGAACCAGCGTATGTTCCAAAACTATTGGTTTGAGACAGGAACGCCAAGATTTCTGATTGAACTCATCAAAAAGAACAGCTATTTTATCCCAAAATTTAATGGATTACAAGTTAATAAGTCTCTTGTCAACAGCTTTGATCTTGAACATCTCAATCTTGAGACCATTCTGTTTCAGACGGGCTACTTGACCATAAAGCGCCTGATTCCGTTGGACATGGGATTTGGCTATGAGTTGGGATTTCCCAACATGGAGGTGCAGATGAGTTTTAACGATTATATCCTGCAATCGATGACCACCGTTTCGGAAAATGAGCCAATCCGCCTTGAACTGCTTGCTCTCATGAACACTGGAGATGTTGGAGCGCTTGAACCCGTTATCAAACGCCTTTTTGCCAGCATCGCCTACAATAATTATACCAACAATGATATCGAAAGGTACGAGGGCTTTTACGCCAGCGTGCTCTATGCCTGTTTTGCCAGTATTGGTGTCGATATTATCGCCGAGGATGTGAGCAACAAGGGCAGAGTTGACCTGACCATAAAGGCTGGCGGGAGCACCTTTCTCTTTGAATTCAAGGTGACCGACGGGGAGCCGCTTGAGCAGATCATGAGAATGAAATATTACGAGAAGTATGATGGCGAGCGGTATTTGATCGGCATTGTCTTTGACCCGAAGGCAAGAAACGTCAGCAAGTTTGAGTGGGAGAAGCTTTCGGACGTCCTCCTCTCAGCGTCACAGGGATAAAGCCTCAGTGATAATAAAGTTGTCAACAGAGCACCAGTTCTCGTAGTGCCGTGCCAACCTGATTTCCCGAGAGAAATATAACGATGAAAGAAATATCTTTATAAAATAAAATACGTTACCATATATTTATCCCTGATTTTCAAGAGAATGCAAGTTGTAATTATAACTATTTTTCCGAGCACAAGCTTTCTGGGAA
>CAIPMW010000013.1 GCA_903866255.1 uncultured Chlorobiaceae bacterium
CAAGGTTGTAGCGACGCTGGGGAGTGCCCTCCACCAGACGAGCCAACTGAGCCTGCGATACCACCCGGTGCCCGAGACCGGAGTGCATCAACTTTTCTGTGATCGTTTGCATTCATGTATGATACTTTCATTTTTTGAAAGGTACAAACATTTTTTAGAACAAAAAAATAGTCTGAGCAATTTCGCTGGTACGCAACATCGAATCTGCCAGATTCCAGGTTATCTGCACGTACACACAATATATTATGCGGTCGCCTCCAGAATATCAGCCAGCAATCGCCTGCCTTTTTCGGTCAAGCAGTACTGCTGACGGGAACTGGTAGGTTTCTCCGGGATAGTCGTCCTTGCTCGGCAAATGCCAGTCGTTATAACCATTTTCAACCAAATCACTTTTTTCAGCAAGCCCTAAAAAGCTTTACATACTCCTCTTGAGTTGCCTGATCGGCTGTTTTTACCCTGATTTTTTCAGGAAAAGCTTGATAAACGGTATGAAAGTCACTGACACAGGACGGGGATGAAAAATATATCTCATCTATAAAATTGAGGTCTACAGGTTCATCCCGCTCACCGACAGTATGCCCAGCACCATCACGTTTGCAGGTAAAATGTATCTTTACAGACTCAGCCGAACCTGAGTGACTGAAATCTTCCCCTGCTATCACTATTTTTTTCTTTTTGGAGTACCAGTTATCCTCAATGGAGTGCCGAATGTTATCACCGATAATCAGAAGCGCTGGCGAATTCACCTGCTTGTCTCCCTTTCTCAACTCACCCAATGTTCCCGTAATAATTTTCTGGTTGTACCTTGTCGCATTCTGCACAATAGCAACAGGCGTAGTGTCGTTACGACCCTTTAATGCCACAGCATCAAGCACCTCATGAACCGTAGAGGCCACCATATAGTAAACAAGAGTATCGGTATCAGGAACCTGGACTTTGCTCACTGGATGGCCAGTACAAAAAGCAACTGAGGAGGAGACTTTTCTCATCGTCAAAGGTATCTCTGTGTAAGCGCTGGCACCATGAGCAGCGGTAATACCAGGAATAATCTCGTATCCTATACCATGCTCTCTCAGCACCTCTATCTCTTCGCCACCACGTCCAAAAATAAAGGGATCTCCCCCTTTGAGCCTTGCCACTATTTTACCCTCCTGCGCATGACGAAGAATCTCTTCGTTGATAGCATCCTGCTCAAAATGGTGACTGTCTTTCCTTTTTCCTGTATAAATTTTACGCGCACTGAACTGTGCAACAAGGTCACTGCTGACCAGATCATCATAAAGGATAACATCGGCCTCGCATAAAACTCTTGCGGCCTTGATGGTCAGCAGTTCCGGATCACCCGGACCAGCTCCAATAATATAGACATACCCCTTTTTGTGCAGATCCGGAACAGGTATACCAATCTCGGCTGTCGTCTTCACAAGTTCATTTCCCTGACTCTGACAAGTACCCTGGAAGTCACCCCGTTGCACGATCGATTTCAGTGTATTTCGCCATGCAACGGCCTTTTTTACATTTTCACCATTAGATGAGACGGCAATGGTCATCTCATCCTGCTTGATCACCGCTGGTGAGATAAAATCTGACAACTCCCGGTTATCGACAACATTGACCATAATTCCATAAGCCGCAGCATCGTTTTTTATCCTGCGGTTCACCTCAAGGTTGCTGGTACAGGCATAGACAAGAAAAAAGCCTTCAAGATCTGAAGTTTCATACTCTTTACGAATCTCTGTAAAGCCCATCTGATGCAACTCATCCTGAATCTCAGGCGATACAATGGAGATATTACGGGTGTACTGCACAACCGTCTTAATCTTGTGAAGTGCAATTTTTCCGCCGCCCACAAAGAGAATTCTTTTATTATCTATCCTGATATTCAGTGGCAGAAAACTTTTCATGATCTCTCCTTTTACAGTAAAAACTCCCTTGACAAGGAGTTCCCGTCAAAAAAAACTGGCCCCCTGCAAACCCGAAAAGCAGGGAGCCCTTTGGAAAATAATTGCAAAACAGAAAACAACAACAAACAATCAACCAACATGTTCCATCTTTACTGAAACGACAACCTTTAAAAGGGCCGTAAACAACAGAGCACCAAGACTCCAGATTCCAGCGGCAATAAACAGTTCCGTTGACGTTGGTACATACGCAACAATTGAGGCAAGCGGTACAGGAACAAGCTCCCCGCCAATCAATAACCCGGTGCTCTTCTCAATCAACAGGGAGAGAACAAGAGCGGCACAAGCTCCGGCAAACAACGGTTCCGATTTTTTTGATGATGGAAGAAGCAGAAGAATAACCGAAACAAAACCAATAATGAGAGCAAACCAAATCAACGGCACATTGCTGTAGAATGGAGTAAATAATTGGACCACCAGCAGAAGAATGTGAGCTGCTCCAGCGTAAGTTGCTATCATGGCGAGCTTCTCTCTTCCCTCTTTTCCTGTGTCAATACCCGTAGTTTTCTTCAGGGCAAGAGTAACCAGAATCAGTAACGCCATCCCCGCAGCAACGGCAGAGGCTATAAAACGGGTGGCAAGCACGGCAGTCAACCAGAAATTGAGATCAGGCAGGCATGAATAGATCAATGCAGTAGCAGCAAGAATACCAAATGCCAAAAGAATTGAGAGATATATGAGCAACTTCACCCATTCAGGGGGCTGCACACCCTTCTTCTCAGCACCAAGCATTGCCCATCCGGCGATGATAGTTGTGGCAAGATAACCCGAAAGAAACAGGAACTCCCAAAAAACCGGGGATCGGGGATTGGGATAGAAAATAATGTTAAGCAGACGATCCGGCTTTCCCATATCAGCCACCACAAACAGCATACTCATCAAGGCTGCTGAGGCTGCCATAAACAGCGCAACGATGACTGTTTCTGTCAACTCCTTCTGCTGACGCAGAAAGACCATAACAACAGAAGCAGCAACACCAATGAAAAAGGTGAATTGTACTGTATACATCCCCCGACTTGCATCACGCCCCATACCTGTAACAGTAAGCCCGAACCATCGCTGCTGATAATAGGCAGAAAGGCCGGAAGCAATAAGCGCAACAAGGAATACTGTCCAGATCCAGTAACTGCGGTTTCCTTTCAGAGCTTTCTCAATCATGGGAAAACGTTAAATAATGTAAAAAACTGAAGGTTTTGTTCCCAACTCCGGCTTTCTCTGCATGGTGACATTGCTTTCAAGCAACATACGGATATCTGATCGGGGATCGTTCAAATCACCGAAAACAAGAGCCTGTTCAGGACACGCCTCAACACACGCAGGCAGCAAACCCTTGACCAGCCTGTTGGAGCAGAAATTGCATTTTTCCACGACACCCTGCTGCCTTGTCGGGTATGCCGTAACTGGATCGACAATCTCTGTGCGAGGATCCTCCCAGTTAAAACTCAGTGAGCCGTAAGGGCAAGCTGGCATACAGAAGCGACATCCAATGCAACGATGATAATCAATCTCAACAATACCGTCCCAGCGCTTAAACGTTGCTCCCGTCGGGCAGATTTGTGTACAGGGAGAATCGGCACAGTGGTTGCACAACGAGATAAACGTTCGGTTCTGAATCTCTTTGCTGACACCGGCAATATCGGCAGTCGGAAAAACATTTCTGTATGAATTTTTCCAGATCCATCGAATCTCCTCCCTCCGGTTTTTAAAGGCAGGTACATTATGCTCATGATGGCACGCCGCAATGCACTGCTGGCAATCCTCCTTGCATTTACGCGTATCAATCAACATTCCCCAGCGAATTTTTCCGGGAACCGGCTTTTCATCCCAAACTGGAAGAGCGGTTTTTTCCAGTGAAAATGCTGGAACCAACCCGGATGCAGCACCAAGACCTGCAAAAACCCCTAATGTGGTTTTTTTGATAAATTCTCTTCGTTGTTCATTCATCATGGTGTTTCCATCGGCGATAGATGACAATTCCAGCACTTTGGTTTAACATTGGCATAGCTATGGCAATTATAGCAGAAGAGTCGATTGTTATGACATCCCAGGCAAGTACCCAGACTCTTCTGGAACCTGCTGCCATTTGAGGCGATATGCACTCTATCTCCTTCTCGAACGACTGACCTCTCCCATCCCTGCAACACCTGCATGTGGTTGGCACGCATGAACTCTTTCGGGGCAATGCACTTTGTGCTGTCGATAGCCGAAACACGAGCGAGAGGCTTCTGTGATAGTTCAGCCTCACCATTGCGAAAAACATAAAGCGCCACAACAATGGAAAACGCAGCAAAAGTAACAAGCCAAAGCAGTTTTCTACTCTTCATCATCACCTCCATCCTCAAAACCAGCCATGGTGTTCTCTCTCAAGTCTGTTGTTCTCCTCTTTTCACCCTGCATGACAAGCGCATTACCAACAAGTTCATGGAGACCATAGACCGAAACACCTGGATTCCAGTATTTCATAAGAGGAGGAAGACTGGCACGATCGATAGCACAGATGGTCACAAGAGAGTCAACCTTATGACGTTCTTTGACCTGCTTGACCGCATTGGCTCTTGGAAATCCTCCTCTCATACGATTTTCCATGTTCTCCTCCGCATTCAGGCCACTTCCTGAACCGCAGCAGAAGGTCTTTTCCCTGATGGTATCCTCCGGCATTTCATGGAAGCTGTTGCAAACGTTCCGAAGAACATGTCGCGGCTCTTCGAACATGCCCATTCCTCTGGCAACGTTGCAGGAGTCGTGAAAGGTTGTCCGCAGATGATCGTTTCGTTTCGGGTCAAGTTTCAGCTTATTATGATAGATCAAATCAGCAGTAAATTCTGCGATATGCACCATTTTGGTGGCAGAGGCATTGGTGAACCTGGTTCCTGTAATCGGAGATACCGGCACTTGAAGAAAATCTGCAGGGCCGTTCATCGTGTTCATATACTGATGCACCACACGCCACATGTGGCCGCATTCACCACCAAGTATCCACTTCACTCCAAGGCGTTTTGCTTCGTGATACATCTTGGCATTCAGCTTCTTCATCATATCATTCGAGGTGAACATGCCAAAATTCCCACCTTCAGAGGCGTAGGTGCTGATGGTATAATCAAGACCAATATGATGAAAGAGTAACAGGTAGCCCATCATCGTATAGACACCGGGATCACCGAACACATCGCCGGAGGGAGTAACGAATAGAACCTCAGCTCCCTTTCGATTAAAAGTAGGCTCCACTGCAACACCTGTAAGATCTTCGATATCCTCAACGAGGGAATTTATATTCTGTACAAAGGTATGTGGCTCAATGCCAAGATGGTTACCGGTACGGTTACAGTTCGAAACAGGAGCAAGAATCCAGTTATTGTTCACGCCGACAAGATTCAGTAACTCCCTGACCATCATGGTTATCTCCGCAGTATCAATCCCGAAGGGGCAGAAAACAGAACAGCGGCGACATTCGGTACACTGGTGAAAGTACATGTGCCACTCTTTGATCACCGCTTCTGTAAGCTTCCGTGATCCTGAAAAGCCTTTCAAAATCTTCTCGACAAGAGGAAAATCATGTCGATAGACCGAGCGAAGCAGCTCCGCACGCACAACTGGCATATTTTTTGGATCTCCGGTGCCAAGGAAAAAATGGCATTTGTCGGCACAGGCTCCACAACGAACACAGCTATCAAGAAACAGTTTCAGGGAACGGTATTTCTTCAGGCGGCTTTGCAGGCCATCACTGATGGTTTTCTGCCAGCCTGCAGGCAATTGCCAATCATCGTCAGTTGCCGCCCATTTCCTCGGATTGGCAAAACCAAGATCTTCAAGCACCTCCGATTTACCAGGAAAACACCAATTCCCGTCACGAAACTCGACAGGGATATCCCACCACTCGCGGGCAGAGTAGTCCCCTTTGAGAACACTTGGCTTTTCGTCGAACTCTTTTTTAAGTTCGGGGAGTTTGGGAACGTATTTCGACATAATTATTGCTTTTCAATCGGCAGCTTGGCCTTTTTCATCTTTTCGCGGTAATCATCTTCATACTCAGCGTATGTTCTGAACTTGATAGCGGTATTCCAGGGATTAATGTGCCGTTTTTCACGACTGTTATTACACTGGTTGCGGGTCGGACTTAAAAAAATTGCTCCTGCATGCATAAGCTTGCTGAAGGGGAAGTAGATCGCAAGAACTGAAACCAGAAAAAGATGAACATAAAAGAGAGCACCTATATCTCCCGGAGCATCAACACTGAAGTTGACAAGCCTCAGCATCTGGTCTTTGACCGGCATGATATCGAGCCTTGTCAGGTAGCGCATGAAAACGCCAACGACAACAATAGCCGCAATGAGAAAAAGCGGGAAGTAATCCGTTTGCAATGAAATGAGACGCATTTTTGCATCATTCAACCGACGAAAAACAAGAAAAGTTATAGCCACAAGAACCACCGCATCGGTGATATAAAAGGTTGGAAGGGTAACATCAAAAAAACCATCAACATGAGAAAGCAAATCGGTAAATCCCGGAACCATGGGAAAAAAGAAACGTGAGTGACGAAGCACAATAATCAGCAGAGACCAATGAAATGCAAGTCCTCCAAACCAGAGCCATTTATGTGATCCGTAGGCAAGATTGGCATCTTTATGGATTTCGGCTTTGGTATTGCGAAAAAGAGAGCGGAAAAATAACACTTCAAACAGCACCCTGGCTGCAACTTCCCAAAAACGATGAGGACTTTCAAACCTGTCGTACTTGATCCATTCCAGCGATTTCTCTTGCCCGCAGGTTGTTGGAATACGGAATGGGACTGGCCGCCTGAGCCAGTCTGCCAGACGCAAGAGAAAACCTGCCAGCAAAACAACAATTGCTGTATAGGGAATGATGACTCCGAAAAGATAGGATAAACCGGCATACTGAACGCCAACAAAGGGAATAAGAGCAAGAATCGCCACCATAACAAGCGGCATAAACACTTTCTTCATGCCTCAGCCCTCCTTAACGCCATAAACATTCTGCGGCGACCCTCTTCAACTTTAAGTTGATATATTTTTTCACGATGCTGCATATAACTGTCGAATGCTTCAAGGGTAAGAATGTCAAAACGCGAATTAAATGCCTCCTGCACCTCCTGCGCCAGGGTGCCCGGCACAGTGGTTTTCAACATAATATCGCGCAGCATTAATTTCGGTTCCAAAAAAATTGACAACGCTTTTGATGGGAGAATGTCCTGTACTGCTAAAATCCGCGTAACATCTTCAAGAGCCTCCTTATAATCGCTCTCGCCCTTGCCAAGGCTGGATAGAATCAGCTCCAGCGCTCTTGAAAGCTCCATTGCAACAGGAGTTGCGTAACCCATTTTCTCGGGAAACAATCCAAGCGCACTATCCAGCCACTGCTGAAGAATAGTCTCCCTGTGTGCATCAAGGAGCTGTAGCCATCTTGTCTTCATAGCGTACTACATAACAATTTCACAATCCTCTCATCAGTCAGAAACTCAAAACCAACTGTTCACCTGATGCTCTTCGACAAGGCCTACAAATCCTTCGTAATCAACAGTTTCAACACCTTCAGCAAGAGTTCCAATCCCCCGCGCATCCAGATCCGGCCGCAGTGCAAAAACAGGATTGGTTTTTAGAACACGCTCAATTTCATGCGTAAATTTATTGCCTGACTGCACGGCATAAACTCCGTCCTCAATAAAAAGAACGGGATCTCCCGGCAACAAAAACCTGGTACAGGTCTCGAATGTATTATTTTCAAACGGTGATTTATTGATAGTATGCAACATGATTTATTAGGTCAATGGTGAATAATGACATCCTGTTCTTTCATCAATCTGCCTGTCTCCTGAGCGTCCAGCACTTCAACATCAACAACCAGATCATCTTCAGTCAAGCCCCGCTCTTCAAGTGAAACTCTGTCGACATAAAGTTTTTCGACATCGTAGCCATCCAGGGCCATAAAGGTCTTTGAAAAGCCCTTGATCCCGATACCACTGGTATCCTGTCCTTTTTTGAGGGCATAAACCCCGTCGCCGATAAAGACAACAGAGAGATCCTGCTCGTAGGCAGCCATAATCAAAATCATCTCCAGCCCCTCATAAGTATAGATGGTGCCGTGTGGTGCATGGCGAAGGACATGCATGATCTTTTTTACATTTTCGTTTTCCATCTGCATTAATCTCCAAAGGTTACAAGTCTGTCGTTACGGATAGCAATGTCTGTAAGAGTGCCAAGACCGGTAATAGCACTTCCCTCGACAAGGATATCATCACTGATTCCCCGACGTTTGGATGCAGCGATGCAGGCAAGAATCTCAACGCCATGTTTTTTACTCAGTTCACTCCATCGTCCGGCGATATTCCGGTCGTCCTGGGGCGGATCCATGAGTTTCGTGACGTTGGTGACACCATCATTGTAGAGAAATACTGCATCAACAATATGTCCTTTTTTGATAGCGGCCTCAGCAAACTTGAAGGCCGTATCGGAGGCCTGGTGGTTGTACGGCCCCTCTTTGAGCAGAATACCTATTTTCATTGTCGATAAGTTCTTGACGTTTTGTAAACAAGTGAAATATTCCAACAGCTCAACACCCGGTCAGCTTCTCATGTAACGCTTCATAGAGAGGCGACCAGATTTTAGAATATTCGGCAAACGGCTTTTCGATAAACTGGCAAAAGTAGAGTGCGTTATCGGCCGCCTTGAAATTACCCTTATTGAGGGCATCGAGAGCCCTCTGGCCTGAATCAGCCGCATCATTTCCGGTAAGCTTCGCCTGATTCCAATAGTTGACAGCCTCTTGCCGAAAAACAAAATTTTTAGGCCGCAACTGGGCCTGCTTGAGCGACAACACCTCTACATTTCGGGAACCAAAAGTAACCGGCCAGCCTGTTTCAGCCCACTTTCTGGAGCATGCAATGGCCTCCTGAACCTTATTTATGACTTCTTCTGACATGGATCCGTTATCTCCTGTATTTTCATGGTTTCTGTTCCCTGGGCCTAAAGTCCTTCACCCATCCCCATCTGGATATACCCTGAAGGGCAGACCAGCGAACAAAGATGGCATCCGACGCATTTGGAATAATTGGTATAGACCACTTCACCGGGAGGATTGTCCCTGAACCGGGTAACGGCTTCCTGGGGACAGAATGAGACGCACTGTTTGCAGTCGAAACAGAGCCCGCAACTCATGCAACGCTCTGACTCTGCCTTTACTTGACTCTCTGTCAGCGCTACAAGAAGTTCATCGTGGTTACCAACCACCTCATCCAGTTCAATGGTCTCGCGCTTTGCCTGTTCAGAGTGTATAAAGTAAAGCACGTCCTGCTTATGGACTTTTGTTATCTCCCGATAACCCTGCTCAGGAAGAGACTCCCCTTTAAGAAACGCGTCGATGGAATTTGCAGCCTTGCGTCCGTGACCAACGGCCGTGGTAATAAGATCGACTTTTATGGCATCTCCACCTCCGAAGATTTTTTCCTTGCCTTGCAGGCGATAATATCGGTCAACCTTTAACCATGGGCTGGCAGCAGTAACGCTTTCAAAACCACGCATGTCGGCTGTCTGCCCGATGGCAGCAACAATCATATCGGCCTCAATGTCAAAAGTCTCTTCAGTGTTTTTATACCTGAAAAAGGGAACCGGTGAATTCCAGCCCTCTTCACCCTTCACTTTTTTCACCATGCGGGCACAGCGCAGAGCCTGAACGCCATCTTTTCCCTTGATGACTTCCAGCGCACCTGCCATATAATGCATGGTTGTTCCTTCTCTGGCCGCATCATCAAACTCAATCTGGAAGCAAGCCATCTCCTCTTGTGGAACACCGGCTACCACTGATGCCTGGGAACCAAGCCGAAGCGCAAGACGCGCCACATCCATCGCGACGTTTCCATCGCCTATAATCAAGACCTTTTTGCCTATACTGACGTCATCGCCCTGAACTTCATAATTTCTCAGAAAATCAATGGCATTGGTCACACCGGGAGTACCAGCGGAACCCGCGACAGGAAGAGAACGACCAACCTGTGCTCCAGGAGCCAGAAAAATCGCATCGTACTCTTGATCGAGTTGCTCAAGGGAGATATCCGTTCCTACACGTACTCCCATTTTGGTCTCAACCCCAAGGCTGATAATACGCTGAATTTCTGTTTCAAGAATTTTACGATCGACCCGGTAGCCCATGATGCCATAGAGTACCATGCCACCCAATTTTTCATTGGCATCGTAAATCGTTACGGCATGACCTTTTCGACGAAGCTGGTAGGCTGCGGAAAGTCCTGCCGGGCCACCTCCGATAACAGCAACTCTCTTGCCGCTCTCAGGCCCTGCTCCAGGCAGTTGCAGACCGGATTCAATGCCGTAATTGCCAATCGCCTGTTCAACAGCATTAATGGCCACACTTTCGTCGTGGTACTGGCGATTGCATGCGCTCTGGCAGGGATGCGGACAAATCCGGCCCATAACGGCAGGAAAAGGATTGGCATCGACAATCATTTCCCATGCGGCTTTCCACGCATTATCGGATTTGTCGATACCGTTCAGCAACCGCTGATACCCCCTGATATTCTCCCCTGCCGGACATTCCGCCGAACATGGCGGAAGCTGGCTGACATAGACCGGACACTTGTGACTGTGATCTCCAAATGCGACAATTTTATCCGTTCCCGTCAGTTCACGGTATGGGGGGAACTCGTAAGCTATCGCAGAATCAAGGATTGGATTGGATTCTACCTTCATGAATTATCTCCTGTAAGTCTAAAAGCGGACATGAGCAGACTGATTGAATGTGGTTCTTGCATGACGGTAACTGTCAATCATATCATCATCAAAAGTAAGTCCCGTTTCTTCAAAAAAGCGTTTCCATCCAATACGGTTAATCCACTCTCCGACTCGTTCCCAAGGACGTCCGCCCTCTTTGTAGGCAGTCAGGATTTTACCGATTACATCAGTGACCTCAGGCCATCTTGGCGGATTGTTTGGCAGATTGTGTGCGACAATACTCATCGTTGATGGTTTGGAGCGGGCATTGCTGTTTTTGCCACCGACCCAGATCGCAAACTTTGAGTGCTCGGGATGGTTGATCTCCATTGCAGGGCAGGCACCGAAACAGGCACCGCAGCAGATACACTTTTCCTCATCAACCATGAGCGATTTCTTGCCATTAATCACTGTCGGCCTTATAGCCGCAACAGGGCAACGGGCAACCGCTTTTGGCAATTCACAGATGGTTGCGAGGTGATCGTGATTGATTCTTGGGGGACGGGTGTGTTTGATAACCACAGCGATATCGGCCTGGCCTCCACAGTTAATGGCGCAGCAGGAGGTAGAGAGCCTCACCTTGTTGGGCATCTCCATCCCCCTGAATTCATGGTACAACGTGTCCATCATTGACTTGACAACGCCGGAAGCATCAGTCGCCGGAATATCACAATGAAGCCACCCCTGGGTATGGGATACGGAGGAGACGCACATTCCTGTTCCACCGACCGGAAAGCCCATCGCTTCGAGCTCGCGGATCATCGGCTCCACATTTGCTTCGTTGGGTGTCAGAAACTCAACGTTATTGCGTACCGTGAAGCGAAGATAACCATCGCTGTACTTGTCGGCAACATCACAAAGTCGTCTCAGCATATCAACCGTGTCCTGACGGGGCGTTCCTGCCCGGACAGTATAGATAGCGTCACCACTGTGAGCGACATGCTTCAGAACTCCCGGCTTTGGAATTTCGTGATATTTCCACTTCCCGTAGTTCTTTCTTACAACCGGATGCAAGGCCTCCTCATAGCTGTGAGGCCCCGACTCCTGGGTTTTCCACTTTTTTTCAGGACTGCTCATATTGTTATTCCTTAAATTTTACCTTTCTCAACAAGGTGTGTGACCACCTCATTGAGAGAGTTGAATTCGATCAAGAGAATCTGCCGCTTAACGGGCTCAGTACTTAGCCTTGAAATAAGGATTATCACGAGGCCTTGTCACCATATTGATGTTTGCTTCAAGACCGACGCCTTCAAGGAAGAGCTTCAAACCGACGCGCTCAATGGTTTCGCCGATACGTTCGTGGTCCAGACCGTTGTCATCCCACCAGTCGATAATTCCCTCAACCAGTTCGATAAACTCATCCATATCCTCGTCACTCTCCATCTTCATGAAGGGCACAATCAGCGAGCCCATGTTGACACCGACTTTCAGGGTGTTCTTTCCGCCCATCAGAAGGGAAATTCCCCGCTCATTGCCGGGAGAAAGTGCCTTGGGCATAACGTTCAGGCAGTGCATGCAACGTACGCAATCCCTGCTGTCAATGACCATCTCACCATCTTTGAGAGATATGGCCTTTGTAGGACAAAGATTGATGACCTGGTTAACCAGTGCATCCGTACCATTTTTTTCAACCCAGGCCGTCACCTCTTCGGGTTCAATCTGGATTGCATCCTTCCATGTGCCTATAACAGCCAGATCAGAGCGCATGATGGCATTGGTGCAATCATTCGGACATCCTGAAAACTTCAGCTTGATTTTATAGTTCCATTCGGGACGATGAAGTGGCCCTACAAAATGTTTGAGCAGCTTGAGATGGGCCTTGAGATCATCGTAGCAGGCATTCTCGCAACGACCGGGTCCGATACAGGAGACCGCTGTACGCATACCTGCTCCAGCGCCACCAAGATCCCAGCCTGCCTGGTTGAGCTCATCAAAACACTCCTGAACTTTATCCTGTTCAATGCCTTGCAGCATGATGTCACCGGTCTGCCCATGGAGGGTAATGATCCCGCTGCCATACTTTTCCCAGGTATCACAAAGTCCGCGAAGCATCTCTGTGTTGTAGTGAAGTCCCGGTGCCGGCTGAATTCGCATCGTGTGAAATTCAGTTGCTTCAGGAAACTTGTCTTTTATCATCGAATAGCGCGTGATAACACCGGCGCCATAACCGTCTACCGTTACCAGACCGCCTTTCCAGTACCCCATTTTGGTATTGTAGGAGTACTCAAGCTGATCCATAACCCCACGTAACATGGGCTTTTCCGTTCTTTCGGCAAGTTCCTTGAACCCGGAAATAAAACTTGGCCAAGGGCCTTTTTCCAGTTCATCGAGCATAGGGGTGGGATTCAAAAACTTTCCGTTCCCACCATCTTTACTCTGTATTACTTCATCTGAAGCAGCCTTTTGAGCGCCTTCCATTATGACCTCCTTTGATTCACAGTAAAATTGGGATCAGCAAACCTCTCTTCTGTCGACTAAACGCAACCCGTAGGTTTCGGCAGTCCGGCAATTTTGCATGCCTGTAAACCTGGCCCTTTAGGAAAAAGCCCGTAGAGAAATTCGGATGCAGCTTTTTTATCCATCTCCTTTTCCGTCGCGATTGCCTTGGTTAGCACCTTTACAGCCGGAGCAATCTGATATTCTTCATAATATCCTCTGAGAAAAGTGACCATATCCCAATGTGCCTGAGTCATTTCGATCTCCTCTCCCTCTGCCAGTACCTTCGCAATATCCTCGTTCCAGTCATCAAGATTGATGAGATATCCATTCTCATCCGTTTCATAACTAGCACCATTGACTTCAATTGCCATAATTTTCTCCTTTAAATTACTATCAAGAATATTGAGGTAAATTTTTAAAACCCATAAAATAAAACACCGGAAGAGTACCTGCGCCTATGAAAAAACATCCGGCTCATGCTGTGACGATACCAAAAAATTGCAACACCATACAATGAAGCGATTATATAGTTATGTAATTAACAACTTGTTGGCAATTTTTCAAATTCTGATAACAAATAATTCACATTTTTGCACCAAAAACGGATTTACACGCCTTTTCCGGGTATTCTTTCCTGGAAAAGGTCATCCGGACTAAGGATTTTTAACTCCCCTCTGTTCCTTATCCATCGAAATGACAATCTTAACCTGGATGAGGCTATCTCCAGCAAAAATTAACGGCTGATCATTGTCTCCAGTATTTTTCGCAGCTCGCTCATTTCAATCTTGTTGTTTTCTGCCATAGCTGTTAATGGTATCAACATAGGGATTACTATTGAAATTACTGATTCATTCCCCGGCCTCGGCCAATCCCGCGTCCCACACCCATATTCGGGTTATCCTGATCCCATACCCATTCAGCAACGGTTCTCAATTCTGCATCCGGCAAAACCATGGCAGGCATAAGACCAAATCTGGTAATGGCTTGAGGATCAATCGAGGTATTTTTGTTCGGTGATTTCAGGTAAGCGACGAGGTGATTAACACCCTCTTTTTTTGTCTTGAATCTCTGATGGTATCGAAAAGCAAGTGGAGTAATCGGTGGTGCGTTTTTTGGCGGCGGTGCAACCGAATGACAGACACTGCAATTTTTGGTAAAGATCTCTTGACCGCTCAATGTTTTAGCTGACATAATGGATGGCGAGAACCCTGACACCAAACCGGACAGGATACAAACGGACATAACTCTTTTCATGATTATTTTCCTTTTTCATATTGATCGACCTTTATTTTCCGAACTGCTGTTTCGAAAGACGTTGTCTTCCATACTGCCAGAAACTGAGGCTTTGGTCTGCCATTCTGCTGCGGCCACCATCGGCCATAGTGCAAAAAACAAAAGAGACCGGCAAGATGCTTCATCGTGCTCATTTTTTATGGTAGTTACCTCCGCGAACCGCCCCGGTGTGATCCTGAGCCTTTGCCGACTCCCTTGCCACCAGGGCCATCCGTAAACAACCTGCTCTCTGACTGCTCACCAAAGCATGAGCCATCAAAGATTTTTCTGTTTGTGTTTGAAAACCCGGCCCGGCCCTGAACTGCGTCATTGATCCCATCACCATCTTCATCGATAAATTGCAGCTTCTTAAGCTCCCTGTTCCCGGATTCAACTGCCGGACTGATGCTGGATGTCGGGTTGCTGGATGCTGCTTCTCCGGCCACTACCGGTTGACAAAATCCGGAAACAAGGATGATGGTGAAAACGATTTGTTTTGAAATCATGGCTTTTCATTTCTCGATTACCTGAACAAGACAAAAGAGTGCCGGAGCGCTCCCTCATCCGACTGAACAAGCTGCAATCGCCGGAATCTTTCAGCGACCTCTTCTTGCGCTTCCATTAGTACCAGTGCCAGTACAGACACCTGTTCCCGTTCCGGTGTTCAATGATGTTCCTGCTGTTGCCCCTCTGCGACTTCCTGTCCCGTCCTGGGCTCGAACGTAATCAGGATCCTGACCGTTTGGAATGCCATCTCCATCAGCATCCGGCGCGTTATCGTTGATGCCATCTCCATTCACATCGACAAACCCGATTCCGAACATGTTGGTGAGCGGATTTCCTGCGGCAAAGAGCTGGGCTGATGGTGCAAAGCTGAAGATCATTCCTGCGACTGCAACTAAACGAATAAACTGTTTCATGGCTTTCTCCTTTAAAATAACGATATGTGCTTGTTAATTGATCGAAAGGGCTTTTTCCTCCAGAGTTCTTGCCCTTGCAATTAATACCACAATTAGCGTGCCACCCGCCATATAATATTTTAAGCAATTATATAATAGTGCTTTAAACAAAAAACGCATTTGCTCTTCGGTTGCAGATATCTCGATCATGCCGACCACCTGGTCGCTGTTTCGACCAAATGGTCGATGATGGAGATCCCGAAGAGCTACTTCATACCATACTTTTTCAGCTTGTAACGCAGGTGCCGTTCACTGATACCGAGCTGTTCTGCGGCTCTCGTCTGCACTTGACCAGCCACTCTCAGTGCATCAAGGATCAGTGAGCGCTCAAATGCTTCGACCTTTTCAGTAAAGGAGGAGGCCGCTGATTGCCATGAGCCTGAATGCTGTATACCCTCATTAACCCTGACGGGAAGATCTTTTACCATAATCGTTTCGCCACGGGAAAGCACGACTGATTGCTGAATGATGTTTTCCAGCTCGCGAACATTTCCAGGGTAAGAGTATTTCATCAAGGTATCCATGGCCTCTCTTGAAATTCCTGCAATCCGCTTGTTGTTTTCTGATGCAAAACGACGGACAAAGAGTTCGGCAAGTGGAGGAATATCTTCACGTCGGTCTCTCAGGGGTGGAATCCTTATTGAAACAACATTCAGCCGATAGAACAGGTCCTGACGAAATGTCCCCTCTCTGACCATTGCTTCGAGGTCACGGTTTGTTGCAGCGACAATGCGGGCATTTGCCTTTAGGGGAGTGCTGCTGCCGATACGCTCAAAGGTTTTCTCCTGTAATACCCGCAGTAACTTGACCTGGAGGGAAAGGGGAATTTCGCCGACTTCATCAATGAACAGTGTGCCGCCATCCGCCGTCTCAAATCGACCTTTCCGCTGTCGGTCGGCACCGGTATACGCGCCCTTTTCATGACCAAACAGTTCACTTTCAAGCAGATTATCCGGTAGTGCAGCACAATTGACAGCGACAAAAGGTTGGTCATGCCGGGATCCTGAAAAATGAACACTTTTTGCGATGAGTTCCTTGCCTGTGCCGGTCTCGCCGGTAATCAGCACGGATGCATTGCTGTCGGCTACCCGTCCGGCAATATTCAGAACAAGGCTCATCCCGGAGGATTCCGATATTATGCCTTCAACACTGAAACGCTCTGAAAGCTGCTGGCGAAGCAGCCTGTTTTCGCTGACGAGTTGTTTTCGTTCGACAATGTTGCGTATCAGTACCTGAAGCCGGTAAAGATCAATCGGCTTGGTGATGTAGTCGGCAGCCCCCAGCTTCATGGCCTCTATTGCTGATTCCACGGTGCCATAAGCGGTCATGATAATGACCTGAACAGAAGGATTGATCTCCTTTATGGCTTCAAGAAGCTCAACGCCGCTCATACCGGGCATCTTGAAATCGGAGAGAACGATATCGACCGCATTTTCCCTGACAGTCATAAGTGCGTTTTCAGGGTGAGTCGCCTTCAGAACCTGATAACCCTGTTTTGTCAAAAATCCGGCAAGGCTTTCCAGTTGTACCGTCTCGTCTTCGACTACGAGAATCGTATAATCCATTGTCACGTCCCTTTTTTTTGTTACTGCCAATAGCCCTTCACAACAGGGGCAGAACAATTCTGAAAATGCTGCCCGCCCCTTCACGGCTTTCGACTTCCAGAATTCCTCCATGAGCCTGAACGATCTGGTTAGCTATGCTCAGGCCCATTCCGGTACCATTATCCTTTGAGGTAAAATAGAGATTGAATATCTGAGAGAGCATTTTTACTGGAATTCCTTTGCCGGTATCGGCAACCTCAATGAAGGCATTTCCGGGGCGCTTGCCTGCAGTGACGGTCACGATTCCATTTTCCTGGGTGGCTTCTACCGCATTCCGGACAAGATTGAGCAATACCTGCTGCATCTGCTCCCTGTCGAGAGAAACCTTGCTTTCCGAACAGGCTTGCACGCTAAATTCCAATCCTTTGGCTTTGGCTTCACCCTCCAGAACGGGCCGATATTGTTCTATCAACTCGTCAAGGTCAGAAGGCATCAGCATGAGCTGCGGAGGGCGGGCAAATTTCAGAAATCGCTGAATGATGGCATTAACTCGATACACCTCAGAGACGATAGCACGAACAAGATGATGATACTCCTGCTCGTCTTCAGTTGGCGAAAACTCCATGTCGAGCCGCTGCCCCAAAACGCCGATTGCATTGAGAGGATTGCGGATTTCATGCGCCACCCCGGAAGCGAGTTCGCCCATTGCGGTAAGTTTTTCCTGACGCTCGATCACTTTCTGCATGGAGCGTTGCTCAGTCATATCCCTCAAGACGACAAAAGCCCCGTCCGAAAAGTTCTCAGTGCCAGTGATGAGGCTGAAGTGCACTGAAAGTATAAGCCGACGGTTTTTGGTGATGCATTCGAACTCCTTTGTGTTTGCAGTCGTCGGGCTGGCAATCAGCTCCATGAGCAATGTTCCGCACTCAGGCAGAATCTCCCTGACAGGCTTGTCAATCACATCGGCACCTGTTATACTGAAAAGCTGTTCTGCTGCACTGTTGACCAGGGTGATGCGCCCCTCCGTGTTTACTGCTATAACCGCATCCGCCATATTTTCGAGGATAGAGGAGGAAAACAGCTTTTCACGAAGGTACGCCTCCTTGACCATCAATTCATTCCGTCGGGTGATAATAAGATTGAAGACCGCCAGCCCTCCTATAACTGCAAGGGCGAGAAGCAACAGAAGTCGAGTTTGAATTTTCTCTGATGCTTCCATAAAATGATCGATTTTCAGTCCGATACGAAGCAGGCCGACTTTGTTGCCTTGATAGAGAAACGGCTTGATGACTTCAAAAACATCTCTGCCTCTGAATTTTGTAAACCTGGTGATTGACTTGTTCTGTTGCAGTGCCGTCGAAAGCGCCGGGTCGGATTGTATTGTTTCGGTTTCAGTCACATTGGGCGTTGCGGCAATGATGGCTGACGTATCCTGCCAGATGATATAATCGATCCCCGCCGCATCGCGACCCGTGCGCTGGATAAGTCTGCCGGGTCCAATCTCCCGCTGCATGGCAAGCAGCCTTGATGCGTCAACATTGCCGACAATGGCGCCGCCTCGCCTTCTGGCCACAGCAACCACCAACCGGACGCCTTTTCCGGAATCACTCTCCCTGATCCCGAGGTTGAGTACCTCTGTTTTTCCGGAAAGAATCGGCATGAGCTGACTGGAGGGATCGCAATTCCGAAGAAGAGGAGTATGATCTGACGGTGTGTTCCATGCAATTCGCTTGCCGTCACGATCAATAATGGTTATTCGATACATGCCGCTTTTACCGGCAATTTCAGAAAGATCATCAGATGTCAACGCTTTCTGAGAGTCCATCCTCTCAATAAGCCGCAACTGGTCCGCCAGGCCACCGGTGACAAGAGCATTGATCTCATTATACCCGATCAGTGCTGTTTCGGTGCCTTCGGTAAGAAAATGAACAAGCAGTGAAGACTCTTCGTGCATCAGATTCTCAATCTCTTCCATTCGAGATTTATAATGCAGAAACGCTGTAGCTGCGAAGACAATAACCAACACGAAAAACATCCCGGCAAGATATTTTGGCGGGATTGGCAGTAGATGCCATTGAGGTTTTTTCTTGCGCATCATGAGCACCGGTATATATACATCCCTTTTTAACCTCGACAGTATCAGAATTGATGCTCCGGGAATAATGGTAAAGATCGCAGCCTTGATTCAACCCGATTTATTAGCTATATATTCTGAGATGGTAGTGGTTTTCGGGCTTCAGAAGCACCTTAATTTCCGAATGTAACCGATAAGATCATTGCTTGAAAGCCAAAAAAGTCCTTTTATTGATTCAACAAGTGTAAACGGGTTTTATTTATACTCCAAATCCCATACAACCTTAAATGCTGAAAAAAAATGCAAAAAAATGTAGGGCAAATAGATAAAACAATCCGAATTGTTATCGGCGCGACGGTCATCGTTGCCGGGATCATCAATCATTCGTGGTGGGGCGCTGTTGGAGTTGTCCCGCTTTTGACCGCTTTTATAGGGTTTTGCCCTCTCTATTCTGTGCTGAAGATTTCGACAGGCGGAAGATGTTGTTGTAATGAAAAACCCAGGAAAAATAGCTCCTGCGAGCGTTGATGGGTAAATGACATTTTTATTGGATAAAAGAGATACTGTTTACTCCTTGACACATCGGACTGAAAAACCGGTATTTTTATTGGCCTTCCCTTTTCGCAAAGCGGCATCGAAGTAGCCGAGCGAGCGGCACCATGCACTCTTGGCTGTGACTTCTGTTGAAGACCATAATCGGCTGTACTCACCTGGTGGCATGAAATGGCCGTCGGTATCGCGCCGGGCTCCAGCAGGAAGAGCCTCAAAAGCACTTTGGCTGTTGGCATCAGCACTCTCCTCTTTCCAGCCGGAGGCTGATTTCAGCGCTCCACCGGCATTTTCAGTTCCGCCGAGCAGTTCAGTGAGTGCGCTCCATTCAGCATCGGTGGCTACGTGCCAGCCTGCCGGGGCAAGGCCTCTCGGGTCGTTGACAGCATACCAGTTATAGAGCTTTCCGTAGGTTTTCCCGTTTTTCTGCCTGTTTTTGTTATAACACCAAGCGCCTGTTGTGAGTGTTGCCCACTTGGCGGAATCCTGTACTTCAGGAATCGGCTCGCCGTTCCGGTAGTGTGCCACATCAAGATTTTTGCCTGTCCAGATCATGGAGCCTCTCCGAATGGCCGGATAGCTGTTGCCGTCAAGATCAACAGCCTTTTCTGGCTTTCTGCTGCATCCTGCCGACAAAAGGATGAGAGCAAACACTCCTGCCAAGAGAGGCAGTTTTTGTCTATTCATTATTCCTGTTTTTTGTGGCGGAAACAAGAAATACCGGATATGCTGCCGTAAAGCCTGCTCTGTTTGTTTTGTTGAAGGTGTATATGGTCTCAAACGACTTCACCTCCAGACCGGCACCATGCAGTAACGCAGCAAGCTTCGTACGGTCAAATCCGTGATGAACCTTTTCAAGCGGGTCGTCATGAAACAACCCATCTTCCATGTCAAGATCAGCCAGTGCGAGAGTGCCGCCGGGAGAGAGCAGAGTGGAGAGGCGGTTCAGAAACCCTGCCGTGTCATCAATATGGTGAAGCGTCATGCTGCTGTAAATCAGCTCAAAGCTGCTGTTATGCAGAGCGCACTCAGATGGTGATGAGAGATTTATACAGCTTGCCTCAATGCTCTCTATGCCCGATGTTCTGATTTTCTCCTTCAGCACGGCGAGCATCTCACGGGAGGTATCAATTGCCCGGAGGGTTTTCACCAACGGAGCAATTTCCATGGTGAGCAGACCTGTGCCGCATCCGAACTCAAGAGTATGCATGGTTTTGTTCGGGCTTGTTGCAGTAATGATTGCTTTGGCAACAGTGAGAGCAACCGCTCTGCGTTGAGGATTTGCGTCCCAATCGGCGGCTTCGCGATTAAATTTTTCTGAACTGTTCCATGCGCCGGACATAGTGATAAGGGTAGAAATTATAAAGAGTAAAAAGAGCCATCAGGGCTGCAAATCAGAGATGCACCCACCCTTCCGTTTAAGGGATGCGCCGCACTGAGGACACAGTGTCTCTCTGCAAGGCTCTCCCTTCAGGTGCGGCAGTTCAAAGCTGCATGCAGGGCAAACACAAATATCAGGACGGTTAGTTGGAAAAGAGTCACAGAGAGAGCGGACAACTCCTCCCTGTATACAGAGTTGTTTGCCGCCAACAATGGCTTCTGCAACTTTCTTGCGGGCAGCTTCAAGAATACGGCCAAAGATTGGGCGCGATACATTCATCTGCACCGCAGCCAGAGCCTGATATAAACCCTCCTTATCGGCCAGCCTGATCGCTTCCAGCTCGTCAACTGTCAGCATAACGCTTTCCAGCTCGTCGGGCGATACCCCTTCGGGTTTGAAACAGGTTACCTTCGGCAGCTCCCCGACACAGCGGCAGAGTATAGGCCGTCCTGCTCGATTGGTTGTCATAGCCAGAGTTTGGAAAAATTAGGTTTTATCGGGTAACTGCTTTAACAATAAATTCAGGCGAATCCATAATGTGCTTTTTAACCGCGCAGAGATTGGCTGCACTGATAACCGCATCCTTGTATTTTTCAGGAAAATCCGGCGGCAGCTCAATGGCGATTTCGATTTTTCCAATGCCCTTGCCCGACTCTTTTGCAAAATGTGATTGAACAAGTCGGATGCCCTCTGTCGGGATGCCTCTGCTCTGGCAAAAAGAGAGGACAAAGATACCGGCACAGGTTCCGATTGATGCAAGAAACAGGGAAAAAGGCTCAGGAGCTGAACCCTCTCCACCAGCATATTCCGACTGATCGGTATGGATGGTAAAGCCATTAAAGTCGGCATTCACCTTTTTGCCGCCTCCGAACGTGACGATCATTTCGCTTTTCATGATAGAGAGCAGTGGTCAATGGTTGTTATAAGACTTTGATCAAATTATAAGCATAAGTCCATAATAAAACAACCCACAGCGACTGTTTTCGTTACTCATCTGAAAAAATACCCCGAAGAAAAGAAAAACAGTGGCCAGCGACCACACTGTTTATCACGATAATTCCTTGACTGAAGCGTCAATCACACTGTTCAATCCCCCTCAACCTGACCCGCCACCATATTTTGCCTCAGAACCATATTTCTTATACTTCTGCGGCGACCATGATTCGTGTGCGTAAAATAACCCAATATACATATACGGGGTATAGGTATATTGCTTGAAAAAAGCTATCTTGTGCAAGAGATTTTTATTCTGGACAGAGAACTTTACTATTTCTTGCATTCGATCGCCACCCTGGCCATTTGAAGATGAACACCTAGGCTGATTACCTTTGCCTTAGCATGATAAACTGAATTATTTTAAAATCTTATAATACAATATACTATGACCAAAACTCCTGAAGTCAGCCCTGCTAAAGCTCTTGCAATGATTCAAAAAGGTGCATTGCTTGTCGATGTCCGTGAAACAAACGAAATTTCAAAAAAATCATTCGATATTTCCAATATCACACTGATTCCTTTACGGGAGTTAAAAAATCGGTTTCAGGAAATACCAGTTGACCGTCAGGTAATTATCGCATGTCATACTGGTAATCGCAGCTTGATGGCTACCCGTTTTCTGATGAACAATGGATACTCTAAAGCACTCAATATGCAGCAGGGAATTGTCCGATGGGAAAAAGAAGGACTTCCAGTCAAAAGTGAGCTGAAACAAAAATCTGGCTCTTGGCTGAAGCAAATATTGAGCAGGAAGCCCTGAAAAGAGAGGTGAAGCGAGTTGTTCGCTCTTTATTGTTAGTTTTTCTAAACTTTCATGGTGGGGATGGGTGGCCTCATGCCCGATTTCTTCTTTACTGCTATGCACGCTCTCCATGACCACTGATATTGAATTCAGATGCCAACGATACGAATGTTTCTGCCCACCCGGGATTACCGATAACATGCAAGTGAGCAAATGAGGCAAAAAGGTTTCGGTAAAGCACGCCATCACTCTTTCCGGTTATCCCGTTTCCCCTGATCACGTCAAACTGATAAGAACAACCCGGCGATTGCATAACCGGCCTTGCATAATGAAATTCATGTGCCCTGATTCGGGTACCCTTTCGAAACCAGGGCGAGTCTTTTTTACTCTTGAGATCAAGGTATCCATGCCCCGCAGGGTAATGCTCAAAACCGATATCAAAAGGCAGAATACCAGCAAGAGAGTATGTTTTTCCTTCATACGTTGCATTCCGGCAAAGGTAAATCAACCCTCCGCATTCAGCATAGATCGGCATTCCTGCCTCCGCTCTCTCCTGCACCTCTTTCAGGAGCCCCCTGTTTGCACTCAACGCTTCAAAAAACGATTCTGGAAATCCGCCACCCAGATAGAGTGCGTCAACATCAGGCAAAGAGTTCTCCTCAAGAGCGTTGATGAACACAAGCGCTGCGCCGTTGTCTCTCAAGGCGCTCAGGTTGTCAGGATAGTAAAAACAGAAGGCTGCATCGCTGAAGACCCCAATCCTTGCTGTTACTGCCGTGATATTCCCACAACTCTCAATCCTTTGCATCGACATCGGGGGCGCCTGATAAAAAAGAGATTGAATGGCATCCAGATCGCAATAATGGGCTACCCGTTCAGCGGCACCCTGTATAAACTGAACCGCATCGGCTGTTTCTGCGACCGTTGTCAGCCCAAGATGCCGCTCAGGAATAACGAGCGCCCGATCATAGGGGATCTCTCCAAGCACCGGTACCTTGCAATAATGCTCAATTGCCTGCTTCTGCTTGTCTCCCTGCCGTGAACTGCTTACCTGATTCAAGATCACACCCTTGATCTTCACATTCGGAGGCATCGCCTGCATGCCCATGACAAGCGCGGCGATCCCCCGGTTTGTTTTTCGGCTGTCAACGACAAGCAGCACCGGGGTATCAAGCAGCTCCGCAAGTCCAGCACTACTGTCAGAACCATCGAGAGAAAAACCATCATGCAAGCCATGATTGCCTTCAACAAGAGCGATGTTCTTGTTTTCTATCCCGCTATTTTTCTGAAATGATGCGAGGCACGCCTCCCTGCCCATAAGCCAGGGGTCAAGATTGTAGCACTCGCTTCCACTGGCCAGCCGATGCCACAGAGGATCAATGTAGTCTGGACCTTTCTTGAAACTCCCGATGGGGACTCCCCGGGAAGCAAGAGAGGACAATATTCCAAGACTGACTGTTGTTTTGCCTGCACTCTTATGAGGTGCAGAAATCATCAGACGAGGCAAGTCTACCGAATCCATCATATCTCCATATCTTTTTCCTGCCCTGACAAAACAATAAGCTCTTGCTTCAACATGCAAAGAAAATCCGGAAAAACAGAAACAGCTACTTCTTCCGAATCAAAAATGTATGGACATTTGATGACTCGGTGTGTGAGACAAGTTCGTGGCCCGTACGCTTTGCCCATGAAGCCATGTCATTAACGGAACCGGGATCGGTTGCGGTCATTTTCAGTATCTCGCCACTATTCAGTGAATCAATTGCTTTTTTGGTCTTCAAAATTGGCAAAGGACAATTTAATCCTTCACAATTCAACTCCATTTGACTTGCAATTTCGCTCATTTTTAGCTCCTGATTTATATTATTGTAAGTATCGCACACCTCATTTCAGCCCCTCGGAGCCTTTTGTTCGGGCCGCAATTTAGCCACGAAATAATCATCCGCTTCAGCAGCATCAACCATTGTCTCTGCGCTACTCACAAGGGGTTCTTCATAGTCGTTCCAGCCCCGTAACCCTGTCCGTAAAGAGAAAACATGTTCATAACCAAGCAACTGCATGGAGTGAACAGCAAGAATACTGCGATGGCCGGAACGACAAACAACAACCACTTCACGCATTCGAGCCTGCACCAACTCAGGCACAGTATCCTCAAAATCCCATTCACACGCTGATTCAAGAATACCACGGGGCACATTCATTGAACCACGGATATGCAGGTGATCAAATTCATAAGGTTCACGCACATCAAGAACCAGCAGATCAGGGTTAGCTTTCATGCGATCAACGAGATCCCATGGCAAAATTTCTTTAATATCTGACAAACAGTGCCGAACAAGTTCAATATAACGCACCATAATCAGCAAATTTATAGGTCAGATAAAGAGCGAAATATTGGCATCAGCAGCATATTCAAGAAAGGTTGCCGCACCACCATATTCAACACCGTCAATGAACCCCTCTTTTTCAAAGCCAAAAACCTCCATCGTCATCTGGCAGGCAATAAAACGAACACCAAACTCCTGGCACATACCACGAAGCTGTTCGATAGTGGCAACTCCTTTCTTTTTAAAGGTCTCCTTCATCAACATGGTCGCCATGTTGTCGAAACCAGGCATATTGCCTGAAATCATGTTGGGAATCGGCCAGTTCATCGATTGAAACTCCTTGCTGCCAAACGGCATTTTCATGGGCATTGCAGGATTGCTGTGAGGAGAGACTTTAGCATCAATCTCCTTTTTAAGCAGTGGCAAACCATAAAAAGTGAAAAAAATAACCGCCTCCATATCCATCGCAGCGGCTGTTGACGCAAGAATGAATGGGGGATATGCCCAGTCCAGTGATCCCTGTGATGCAATGATTGCCAGTTTTTTAGTATCAGCCATGATTATTCTCCTCGATTACACGTTCATTAAATGAATAGGTTTGTTAGTGACCACCCGACACCAAGCCCGCTGCAACAATACCAAGAACAGCAATCTGAAGCAACGTCAAAACAGTATAAATGCGATCCTTTTCCTTCAAGAAGACAGGGATAATAACTGCAAGGCAGAACATGGTCACCGATGAGAGATAGACTATTGATGCGTAACTGAGCACGTCACCCCTTCCCAACTGAGCGATCCAGTTCCACCCTGATGGAACATTAACCACTTTATGTAACTCTGTCGCTCGAAGATGCCAATGCAAGGCAACCTCTGCAGGAGATGCCGCCGAAGGAAGCAACCGAAATACATAGGCAACGTAGCCTGCAACAATAAAAAAAATTCCCAGTGAGGAGGTCCAGGAGAGAACAGAGGCATAGGCCAACTGAACCCTGTTTGCATGAAGTTCTTGTTTCATGATAGGTACATTAAGGTCATATTCCGAATCCTTTTAAAAGAGCTCTTAATCCAGCGGCAGCCAAAAGCGTGATGACAAGCTTTCTGACAACACGAGTATGTACCTTTGTCAGCAGTCTTGCGCCAATTTTAGTCCCTATCATCATCCCTGCAATTGATGGAACTGCAATAAGAGGAAGCACTGCACCCTTGTGCAGATAGACCCATGCGGCAGCAGTATCATTGATAGAGAGGACGAAAATGCTTGTGGCCACGGAGACTCTCAGAGGTGCACCAAGAACAAGGTTGAATACTGGCACATTTGCCCAACCAGCGCCAAGCCCGAACATTCCTGCCATGAATCCGATCACAATAAAAAGAAGAATTCCAACAGGGGTACGATGAATCTGCCAACTGACATCTTTTTTTAGCTGTTCATCGTAATAGATACCATAGATATGTAAAATTTTTGAAAGCGTATCTGGCTCAGCTATTTCTGGATATGCAGAGTTTTTGGAGAGCAGCATGATAACCGAAATACCGAGAATTGTTGCACCCAAAGATAACTGCACAACATTTTCCGGCATGGCCAGCCCTGCCATAGCTCCGGCTATTGAGCTGATAGAGGCAATCAGCGCCATGGAAAGAGCAAGTTTGAGATTGGCAAGTCCCTTTTTCAGCAAGGGAGAGCCCGCCGAAAGCGCCCCGGAAAGCGCCACAAGCAGTCCCGCTCCCCTCACAAAGTCAATGTGGAAGGGAAAAAAACTGCTGACGATCGGCACAAACAGCACACCTCCACCAACCCCGGCAATAACAGCAATAATTCCAAGAAAAAATGAAAAGACGAAAAGTGCAATCTCCCATACCCACCATTCCGTTGGTACAGGAGGCGAAGTCTGTACAGCAAACGCCGCTACAGGCGACAACAGCATTAGCGCCGTGAACATCATCAACAAAAAAATTGAGATGACCGATCTATCTCCTCTTTTATTCATTCCTCTCCCACTGTTAAGAAATGTAGAAAGTCTTTTCATCAGGCCTGAATGGGCGCCCCATCCAGAGTGGACGGCGAAGACCATCAGGGCCCGGCGCTGGCCTTGTCATGGCAAGCCACTCCTTGTAAATCTGGTGTGAACGCTCCGTATCAACAAAAACGTCACCGTAACAATCCCCTTCATGCGCTTTTTCAATACGAACCTTCTGGTGCCAGCAGTGCATACCGCTGATGGGATCTGGATGAACCGGGAAGGTGATGTTCTGGTGCACGCCTCCATCAGACCAAAAGATTCTTGTTGAATCTGGATCGCTGCTCTCATAGGGCTCAATACTCTCCTCAACTCTCATTTTCCATTTGCCGCCCCCTTCGCGCTTGATCTGTACGCGGTTGGTTGCCCAACGGTTGGCTGCGGGGTCCTGCTCGCGGCGCCAGCGACCAATGTGGTGCGAACAGGCAACAACTCCGGGGCGAATACCTTCCGTCACCCAAGCCCGGTTGATGAAAAAGCCGATATCGGTGTTAACCCTGATGAGATCACCATCCTCAAACCCGAGACTCTTTGCGTCAGAGGCATTCATCCAGACCGGGTTACGGTGCGCAATCTCTGCAAGCCATTTGGCATTGCCCGAACGGGAGTGAATCAGTACCGGAAGACGGAAGGTCGGGACAAGCGCAAACTCACCCTTGCTCCGGTTCATAATCTCCTGATGCACATGGCTTTTAATGTAGACAGGAAGACGATACTCAGGCCATTTCCAGTCGATCATCGTCTGTGAATAGAGTTCCTGTTTGCGGGATGGAGTCGGGAAACCTGTGCAATTTGCACCATTAACCTGAACACCGATTGACTTGCCATTTTTCGTTATGAGGCCTGTATCCTGCTTGACGGTTGATCCCTGCAGATCTGCCTCCGACAAGGTTCTCTCATTGACCTTGTAGACGTTGGTTTCGACCTCAAAAGCACCATATTTCTGCATATATCCCAGGGCAGTCAACCCCTCTTTGGCCGCCTTTTCCGGCAACCCCGGAACGCGCTCAAAGATGTAACGGTAATACTCCTCAATGGTAATCTTTTCACCGGGACGATAAGGCGACATGCAATACTGCTTTATACCGAGGCTTCCATCCGGGTCAATCCGCCAGGTAAGCTCAATCCAGAACTCATCCTCTTCCCATACCTCGCCAACATTAGCCTGCCAGGTATAATCCACCGGATTGCCCATCTTTGCGTGAGCAACACGAAGTACAGGCTGACGGAAGGCAATCCACTTGCCTGCGTGGGTTTCATAACTGATCAGGTCATGCCGTTCAGCAGAGTGCCCCATAGGCAAAACATAATCAGCAAAATAGGCTGTTTCGCTCCATGTTGGAGTAAGCGCCGCATGAAGACCAATTTTTGACTCATCCTCCAGCGCCTCAATCCATGAAAAACCGTCTGGATAGGTCCAGACCGGATTAAAGACTCTGGTAAAATAGACATCAAGCTTGCCACGTCCCTCTTTGAGAAAATGGGGCAGCAGGAAGCTCAGCTCAAAGTGAGCGAGAGGATACTCATCAGGCAACTGAAGTGTGTTCCAGAAGGTCTGAGGTTTCGGCTTGGCATGAACATCAGGGTGGAACTTGTTCCATGCGCTTGGCGATGTTCCGCCAGGGGTGCCAACACTGCCCGTCAAAACATTCAGGAAATGGAGTGTTCGTGACACTGCCCAGCCACCAAGATTACCGCTGCTTGCGCTGCGCCACACATGTGTGGCAAACTGCGTACCAGCCTCACCTATCTTGCGGGCAACCTCTACAATCATAGCCGCCTTGACGCCACTCTCTTTTTCGGCATACTCCGGTGTGTAGGCACTGTACTCTTTTTTCAGAGCCTCAATGAAATTTTCAAAGGTCACTGGAGTCCCCTTATAATCCTGCTGCAGGTACTCCTTCCAGTTCACCCAGTTTTCAAGGTAGTTGCGGTTATAGATCCCTTCATCAAGAATCACCTTTGCCATAGCGAGCAAAATCGCAGGCTCACTGCCTGGAAAACTCGGCATCCAGTAGTCCGACATGCTCGCCGTGTTTGAAAGACGAGGATCAAGCACCGCAAGTTTGGCGCCTTTCATTCTTGCTTCAACAATGCGTTGGGCATGAGGGTTGAAATAGTGCCCCGACTCAAGGTGGGCACTGACCAGCAACATAAATTTAGCATTGGTATAGTCGGGAGAGGGACGATCGAGCCCTTCCCATATCGCATAACCAAAACGTGCTCCAGAAGAACAAACATTGGTGTGGCTGTTATGGCCATCCACATTCCAGGCTCTCAGCACCCACTCCATGAAGCCTTCATGGCCGGGGCGCCCGACATGATACGATATTTCGTTGTTGCGTCCCTCCTGTATGGCCTTGCGCATTCTTCCTGCAATATCGTCCAGAACACTGTCCCAGCTCACCCGATCCCACTTGCCACCGCCTCTTTTTCCCGATCGTTTCATCGGGTAAAGCACACGGTCGGTATCTTCAATCTGGTTGAGGGTTGCGGGGCCTTTGGCACAATTTCTACCACGACTTGCAGGATGGTAAGGATTGCCGACCAGCTTGCGCATTGTCATGGTCTCTTTATCAACATAAGCCAGAAGTCCACAACCAGCCTCACAATTGAAACAGGCGGTCGGAATAATCATATACTCCTTTGACTTGCGCTCAGGCCAGCTTTTAGAATCGTACTCCACCCAGTTGTCCCACTGATCGGGAGGTGGACAATTAACCTGCTCGCCATGGGGGGCTGCACTTTTCACTGCTGGACCTTCCCCTTCAGTATGGAGATCAGGGATAAGATGCAGTTTTTCTGCTATCGTTTCAATAACTGTTGGTTTATGGGTATAGGTCATAGTTTCTCCAGCACTTGTTTAACTTAACGGGACGGTTTGCGGCGCATGAATCCAGACTTTTTCTGTGTAGAAGACACCGCAAAGTCCAAAAATAGCTGCAAAAGCAAGGATAACAGGATCGGCAAAAGCAAGACACAACAGGAGAGGCAGCACATTGCCCAGCAAGAAGCTGCCATACCAGAATGATTGCTTCAATGACCCATGCAAGATAGTTTCCGCAGCACGCTCTGCTGATTTCGACGGATGCTTGCCTAAAAGTTCAGACAGCATCACAAGAATATGAAGAACAAAGCCACCGGCAAGAGCAGGCCTGAGCGATTCAGAAAGGTCAGAAGCGCTTGAGGTCAAAAGGCCAAGAACAAGCATGGCTGAACCTCCTGCAAGCAGCGAGTTCAGAAAGATATGCAACAGAAGCATCGGGCTTTGCCAGAAGTCTCTCCCCTTTGCAGAACCAAAAAGAAATGCCGTATAGATCGCTGTCAACAGGGCAAAAAGTGCACCGCACCAGAGCGAAATCTGTTCGAGCAGAGGTATTTCCAAATATTTTGCAACTCCCCACAAGACAAGAAATGCACCAAATCCGGCAATTGTCAATCCACCCTTCACAAGCCATGAACCAAATTGCGGACGAAGCATCACAGAAGAAAAACGCTCGGGACGATCAAGATCCTTGACAAGAAATCCTCCCGTAAGGGCAAGAAAAAGAAGCGAGGTAGCCCATACAGCCCATTGCAGTGAATCGGAGAGTGGATGCATCAGCAACGTCTGTAAAACAAACATCAGCAAAAACAATCCTGACGACACAGCCTTCGACCAGACATAAGCGGGAACCTCCCAGCCCCAGACAACTCCCTTGGCAGGAATATCATACACCTTTCTTGCCCTTGGTTTTCCATCAACGCCTGATGATGGAAGCAATTTTTTTGCCGGTTTGACAAAGTGCTTACCCGAAAAATGGCCAACTCCGCGCGATTGTTCGCTCCAGAGATATCCATTGACCTCCGAAACCTCAAGAGGATCAAGCGAAGCTCCATCACCGTTGATGTAATAAAGTTTGGGCGAAGTACCCTTTTCTGGCTTGCGCACCATCGTCTGCTCTTTTGCCACAAGGCGAGCGATCTCACTGCGGGGATCATCAAGATCACCGGCAACAATTGCCTGCTGGGGACAAATCGCAACACAGGCTGGATTGAGGCCGACCTCTTTCCTGTGGGCACAATAGTTGCATTTTGCGGAGGTGTGCGTCTCGGGATCCATATAGAGAGCACCATAGGGACAGGCTTGGGAACAGGCTTTGCAGCCGATACAGCGACGCTGGTCAAAATCAACAATACCATCGTCACGCCGGTGCAGCGCCTCAACCGGACAGATATCAACACAGGGCGGTTCAGCGCAATGGTTGCAGCGGAGAACGGTAAAATATCTTCTGCTGTCGGGGAATGTCCCCTTTTCAACATATTTAACCCAGGTACGGTTTACACCGAGAGGCACCTGGTTTTCGGATTTGCATGCCACCGTGCAGGCATGGCATCCGATACATTTCCGGGCATCAATAACAAAACCGTAATTCATGGAGTGGTTTGCTCTAATAATTGTAATATCATAGACAGTGAATGACCATTTCAAGCATGACTTGACAAGAAAAAATGCGGCGCAAAGTACACCAGAAAAAGGATGAGCACCTGCATTAAAATATAATCATTATATCAGTATATAACTAATCAGGTGATTAATAAAAAACGAAATTGAGCACCTGGCGGTCTAACACCTGATGGAGAGTGAATCGCTGCAACATCCACTCGATTATCACCAGTATAAGGTTGGTTATGGAAATATTGCGGGGAATGTAGTCTCGGGAGAAAAAATCATGGTTGCAGAGGCACGGCCAACACCCATCTCGTTATGAGGTAGTGTGTCAGGGGATGGGTGTTATGCCGCTTAATATTCGATAAGCCAAACCCCTGATGTCGATTTATGTAAAAGCCTTCAAAGAATCTGGCCGTCACATACCCAAAAAAGCTTTTTTAACATCCTGATTATTCAACAGCTCCTCACCGGTTCCAGTCAGAACAATTCTTCCGGTTTCAATGACGTAACCCCGATGACTGATATTCAGGGACTGATAGACATTCTGCTCAACCAGAAGAACAGTAACACCACTGCTGTTGATGGTGTGAATTGCGCCAAAAACCACCTCGGTAAACAGTGGCGACAATCCAAGGCTTGGCTCGTCAAGCAGAAGAAGCTTGGGATTACCCATAAGTCCGCGCCCTATGGCAAGCATCTGTTGCTCTCCACCGGACATGGTGCCACCCAACTGATTACGGCGCTGGGCAAGTTTCGGAAAAAGGGTAAAAACCTTGTCGAGATTCTGTGGTCTCTCTTTCTGACAGAGAAATCCCCCCATCATCAAATTTTCAACTACCGTCATCTCGGGAAAAATCTTGCGACCCTCTGGAACATGCACAATTCCTCTCTGAACAATAGTGTGCGCTTTAAGGTTATGCAGTGATTCGTTGTTCCAGGTGATGACACCAGACCACTTGATAATCCCTGAAATTGCCTTGAGCAAAGTCGATTTACCAGCACCATTGCTGCCAACAACCGAAACAACCTCGCCCTGGGCAATAGTGAGATTGATATCCCTCAGAACAGGCATTTCTCCATATCCTGCATTCAAACTTTTAATATCAAGCATTATGACCACCTCCAAGATAAGCTGCAA
The DNA here is from genome assembly GCA_903866255.1 of uncultured Chlorobiaceae bacterium. Taxonomy (GTDB): domain Bacteria; phylum Bacteroidota; class Chlorobiia; order Chlorobiales; family Chlorobiaceae; genus Chlorobium. Next base: position 32,568 of record CAIPMW010000013.1, read on the forward strand.
TAACGTCAGGATTCGTAGTAATCTCCCCAGGAGTACCCTCGGCGAGCTTTTCACCGGAGTTCAACACAACTATCCGGTCACAGATTGAGGTAACTGCTTTCATGTCGTGCTCAATAAAAATAATGGTCGCCCCTTTCTTTCGGATACCCCTGATGATATCAAGAATAGTATCAGTTTCGGTGTGGTTCAATCCACCACATATTTCATCAAGAAGCAGCATTTTGGGGCGAGTAGCAAGAACTCTGGCAAGTTCAAGCTTCTTTTTCAGACCAATAGGCAGAGAACCTGCTGATTTAGTGGCATAATCGTTTAACCCTACCATCTGCAACTGTTCTTTTGCATTTGCTTCTGCCTCTTTGGCAATATTTGTGACAGAAAATGCACCTACCATGACATTTTCAAGCACCGTCAAGCTGCCAAGAGGCTTGACTCTTTGCCAAGTACGGGCCATACCCAACTTGCAAACCTCATCGGGACGCAGGGCATTGATCTTTTTTGTATCAAAAATCACATCACCCGATGTCGCAGGAAAATAACCGGTGATGCAGTTGAAGAGTGTCGTTTTACCAGCTCCATTTGGTCCGATAAGACCAAAAATCTGCTCCTCTTCAACAGAAAAAGAGACATCCGAGACCGCAACATTTCCACCAAAATGTTTGCTGACATGGCTGATATGAAGAAGATGTTGTATCATTTTTTTCTCCGGAAAAGCCCGAGAATCCCTTTGGGCAGATAAAGTATGCAGAGTACGGTGATGATTCCATAGACAAGCACGTGGGCATTCGCCAGACTCCCCTTTAAAAAGAGTCCAACCCCGGAGGTTTCAGAGACAAGACCAGCCTTGATCAGCATATCTCCAATGAGGTTGGAACGCAGCATTTCGGCCAAAGGCACCAGAAGGAGTGCGCCAATAACCGGGCCCCACAACGTCCCGACACCACCGATAATAGCCGTCAGAATAATTTCAATGGAGAGTCGAAGGTCAAGCACCGCCGATGTATCAATAAAACGAATGTAAAGCCCATAGAGCGAACCAAGAACAGAGGTCAATGCAGCAGAGAGAAGCAATGCCTTGTTTTTATAGAAATAGATATTGATACCAAGCGAAGCCGCCGCGTCCTGATCTTCACGAATTGCCTGCAGATAGTACCCTGTTTTGGATCTCCTCAAATATGCCGTTATGGAGAGAGTAACAACAAGCACCAGCAGCATACCATAATAAAACGGGATTTTACTATTCAGGTCAAGATTCCACAGAGCAACATCAGTAAGCAAAATACCCTGCGCGCCACCAGTAAAATTAAAATTGAGCACCGACAGGCGTACAACTTCGGCCACCGCAATAGAGGCGAGCCCAAAGTAGTGACCACGCAACCGGAAAACAATACTACCGGTAATCAGGGCAATAATAGAGGCAACAACAATCCCCACTGCAATACAGAACAGTGGATTGAGGTTATAAAGCGTCACCAGAATCATTGTGGTATAAGCACCAGCTCCAAAGTAAGCTGCATGGCCAAAACTGTACTGCCCGGCATAACCGCCAAGAATATTCCATGCCGAAGAGAGCGCGGCCATCATCAGCATCGAAATCAATATACCAATGACATAGGGGTTCTCCCCAATAACAAGCGGTAACAAAACTGCACCTGCCGCGAGAACTGACAAAAAAGCGATCTGTTTCATTATTGGCCTCCCTTTTTACCAAATAACCCTTGCGGTCGAAGAAGCAGAACCGCCAGAAAAATCACAAACACAATCACATCTTTCCAGTCACTTGAGAGATAAGTTGATGACATGGCCTCAACCACACCTATAATGATACCACCAACACCAGCTCCAACAACCGAACCAAGACCACCCAGAACACAGATGGTAAAGGCCTTAAGCAAAAAAGTGTGACCCGCCAGTGGGTGAATATAATAGGTCGGGGCAATAAGAGCTCCTGCTGTTGCGGCAAGCGCCGTGCCAATACCAAACGCAATGGCGCTCATTTTGGCGACATTGATACCCATCAACTGGGCAGCTTCGCGATTCTGGCTTGTTGCCCGAAGCGCCATACCTGTTGATGTTTTTGAAAGAAAAAAATAGAGGATTATCGTAATGGCACAGGTAATCAGGAATGATAACAGTAAGGGAACAGATACTGACACATCTCCAAAAGGATTAAATGCGCTGCTTGAGTACGTTGTTGTCAATATTTTTGGATCACTTGTAAATGCAAGAAGAGCAGTATTGCTCATAATCAGACCAAGACCAATGGTCAGCAGAATCTGATTTTGGTGAGGGTGATGAATGACCTTGTTGATAAAAATCCTCTCCATCATATAGCCAAAGAAAAAGGAGATCGGAATAATCAGGACAAGGGAGATATAGGGATCGATATGAAGCAGGGTAAAGGCAAAAAAGGCGAGGTACATTCCGAGCATCATCAGATCGCCATGCGCAAAATTACTGATGTTCATAACGCCAAAAACAAGGGACATACCTATGCCTGCGAGGGCATAGACCCCGCCGGTCAGTATTCCGGATATCAGTGGTTGAAGAAATGACATGAGGTTTTTCTGTAATAAAATGGAGGTGCCGTACTTATGCCCTTAAAACGCCTCCAGCAAGAGCGCCGGAGGCATGGAAAACAAGATATTCTTAAAACAGTGCAAACATATCTTTTACCGCTTGAAAGGATACACAAGCGCTTTTTTGCTGAATTGGGCAGGATAGACCGTTTCATACTTGCCGTTCTGGATCTGCTGCACCAGCATGGGGTGATTGTTCTGATTGGTAAAACCGGCATAGTCTGCAAATTTTACCGGACCAAGAATACCATTCCAGCTCCCGGCTTTAAGATCTGCACGAAGTTTTGGGGCTGTTTTTGCTTTGGAAGCCGTTTCAACCATAATTCTCATTGCTTCATAAGCACATGCTGCATGATAAGATGGCTCTTTGGCATACTTCGCTTTGTAACGACGGCCAAAATCGGCAGCGCCTGGCCAGTTGACATCATCCGTCCACTGTGTGGCAGAGACGACAAGACTGGATATTTCTGTCTGCTGGGCAAACTGGGCAGTGGTATAACCAGCTCCCGCACCAAGGAATGCCTTTGGAGCGAGTCCAATCTCTTTTGCCTGACGCATCAACAGGATGGCATCGGCATCATAAGAGACCAGAAAAACAAGATCCGGATTGGCAGCTTTCACCTTCGAGAGAGATGGACGATAATCAGGCTGTCCCTGCTGGTACTTTTCGTTGGCAACCTCCTGCAATCCCATTTTTGCAGCATTCTCCTGGGCAGTCTTCACCGTAGAGACACCAAAATCGGTTGCAGCATACACAAAAGCAATGGTTTTCGGTTTGAATGCTTTCACCGCATCCATCAACACCTGTGAGTAAACATTGGCCGGTGCATTCAGACGAAAAACATTCTTGTATCCCTTCATGGTAATCTCCTCCTTGGCTGCTGCAGGAACAAGCAACGGCACCTGATACTGATCAGCCCTTGAGGCAACAACATTGGCACATCCAGAGGTATACGGGCCAACAACACCAATAACTGCATCACGCGTCACCAGCTTTTCGTAAGCTGCCAAGGCGTTTTTCGGGTCACCGCCATCATCCTCTTTAACCAGTTCAACCTGAATACCTTTTGCTTTCAAGTCCTCAATTGCCATTGCTGCGCCATTCGTGAGATTCTCACCGATCTGCGCCTCTTTCCCTGTAATAGAGTTGATAAACCCAATTTTGACCGGCGCTGCATGCGCCAACATCGGAAAAGCCAACAGCGCCGCCGCGACTATTGATACAAACTTGTTCTTCATGTAATCTCCTTTTGTTTGAGTTTGCCCCCGCGCCAGGTTCAGGGGATAGATTCCTGCATCAGTATTCTAACTTCACGGATAAAGAGATATAAACTTACAACAGTTGTACACAAAAAAAAACTACGATCAGCTAAATAATGGTCACCTGCATTCCATATATCGCAACTATGATGAAGAAAACATGCTTGCAGGGATAGAGTAAATACCGATAATCGAGCCCTGAAAGGGCAGGATAAGCTAACGATGGGTGAAGCCCATCGAAGATCACGAACAGCCCTTACCGCCCATCGAGGGTCTATCAGGGCAGGAGTTGCCGCTCACAGGACTTCACGCACAGGACTCCCGGATCACAGGGCTGCACCCTGTGTTAGCTGATGGTGCCCTTTCAGGGCTGGAGTTACCGCTCACAGCGCGGCACGCATGGAGCTCCAGATCACAGGGCTGCACCCTGTGTTAGCAGATGATGCCCTTTCAGGGCTGGAGTTACCGCTCACAGGGCGGCACGTATGGAGCTCCAGATCACAGCGCTGCACGTATGGGTCCCGCTCACAGGGCTGCACCCTGTGTTAACAGATGATGCCCTTTCAGGGCTGGAGTTACCGCTCACAGCGCGGCACGCATGGAACTCCAGATCACAGGGCGGCACGTATGTGTCCCTGTCACAGGGCTGCACCCTGTGTTAACAGATGATGCCCTTTCAGGGCTAAAATTACGTGTTCCTGAATTGTTTTCAATAGTGTAAATTGCGGTTGATGCGCATTCCAGTAAAAATAAAATAGAGTGACAAAAAATGGATGTAAAAGAAAAAATACTTGAAGTCCTGAAGAAGGAGGGTGAACCTCTGAGCGCTGGCAAAATTACCGAACTAAGCGGCCTGGAGCGGAAAGAGGTTGACAAAGCAATGAAGGTAATGAAAGAAGATGGGTCAATTGTCTCTCCAAAACGCTGCTATTGGGAACCGGCACCATAGTTGAAGAAGATGTGACCGCAAGACGATAAGCCTGCGGTCACATTGAGCTCACAAGTCCATCAATTTCTTCTTCCGCCCTCATCCCGCCGATTATCGTTGCCGTTGTTACGCTGGTTCTGGTTGTCATTGCGTTGATCACGGGAGTTGTTGTTACCCCGATTGTCGAAGCGCTCGTCCCTGTTGCCATTGTCACCATTATGACCATCAAACCGTTGACGTCGGTTATCCCTCCAGTCATACCGGCCATCGTACCTGCGGTCTTGCCTGCGATATTCAATATCCCGCGACCGTCTTATCTCCTCCCATCGGTGTTGTCTTATTCCATAAGGCAGTCTGCTTTCATGAACAATAACCCATGGTCCACGATAATCATCGGAACCATACCATATACCATTCTGGAATGCGTAATAAGAGTTGCCAAAGAAGATGATATCGTAAGGGCTTCCTACCGCCACGGCAAAGCCCATATCCGGCAGAACGACAAATCGGGGTCGCGTATCAATCACAAACGGGGCTCGCTGTGGAGCAGACCCGCCCAAGCCAATATGGATACTTATCTCCGCCTTTGCATCGGTGGCGGGATGACCGAGCATGGCACCTGCAATTATTAGTGCGAACCCTATTTTTTTATACATACTTGCACTCCCTCTGTGTTATCGTGTTGAAAATTGCAGTGATGATGCTTTTACTATCGATCCTGGAACTATAACTCTTCGACGATCATTGCCGTTCATTCCAGCGCAGTGCATCTCTGAGTCCAGAACTTCGTTCCGTTTTTTTCTTTACAGCAGAGCAAAATACAGCTTCATCTGCCCATATTTCAACTCTTTTTTTAGCTCTTGTCATGCCGGTGTAGATCAGCTCCCGCGTCAGAAGTTCGCTGTCAACCGGCGGAAGAAGCATCAGTATGCAATCAAACTCTGAACCCTGGCTTTTGTGAATGGTCATGGCATAAGCGGTTTCATGGTCAGGAAGTCGTTCCGGAGGTATGCTGCGAACTTCCCCATCGGAAGTCGGGAAAAAGGCCTTTAAAAGAGCGCTGTTATCAGGATCGGGCAAGAGAATCCCAGTGTCGCCGTTGAAGAGACTCATGGCGTAGTCGTTTACCGTGACAAGAATGGGACGTCCAGAATAGAAGAGGCTCAATGGAGCTATCAGTTCTTCTCTGGCAAGAATTTTTTCAATGATGTTGTTGAGACCGCTTACCCCGTAGGGCCCGTCACGCAGGGCACAGAGTATCCGAAACTGGTCAAACCGCTCCAGCGCCTCTTTGGGTGAAGCTGCTTCAAGGTAACCCTGATAGCCTTTGACCACGTTTGTTGAAAGAGCATTCCGTAACTCTTCGTGGTTGGGTAACGATTGCCAGTGAAGAGTGCCCGCCTCATTGCCCGTCAAAAGCTCCAGCGCCTCCATCTCCAGACCGGCATTCACCGCCCGGCTGATTTCAGCTAAACCGCTTCCCGGCTGAAAACGGTAGTTTTTTTTGAGTACAACAAGTGAGGCCGAGAGTGGCGAAGCGGGGCTCCCCTCTCCGGCACCGCAAATATCACCAAGAACCGCACCCTCCTCGATCGAGGCGAGCTGATCACGGTCGCCAAGGAGAATAAGTCGAGCATTTGGCTTGAGCGCTGCCACAAGGAGGCTCATCAGTGGGAGGGCAACCATTGATGCTTCATCGAGAATAACGGTATCATAAGGAAGCGGATTTTGCGCTGAGTGGCGAAAGCGGGTCGAACCGGAGATACTGCCAAGCAAACGCTGGATGGTGACAACATTGTCCGGTATTGCCAGCTTTACCTCGTCAGAACAGTTCAGGCTTTGGCGGATATCGTTAACGGATTGTTTCAGCCGTGCAGCGGCCTTACCTGTCGGAGTCGCCATGGCAATTCGCTGTTTCCTGCCTTCCTGCTCCAACAACAGCGCAAGAATGCGGACAACCGTCGAGGTTTTCCCTGTTCCCGGACCTCCGGAGATGACACAGAATTGCCGCTGGAGAGCTACCATTGCGGCCTCTTTCTGGTGATGATCGGTGTTCGCCGGAAAAAGTCTTTCAAGCGCTTCTTGTAGTTTCATTTCATCTAAAACGTCCGTGACTGCCGCCACTTTCTGCAGAATCATCATGGCAAGCAGATGCTCGTGTTGCCAGTAGCGATAGAGATAAAGGCGGCCTGCGGCATCAAGCACCAGTGGACGGTAACGCTGACCATTCACACTGACGACTGAACTTTTCCCGAGTAGTTCAAGCAACCCTTCAAGCCGAGGCAGCAGCAGCTCCTTTCCGTTCACCCTGACCGTCTGCCCTGCAATATCAGCAAGGTTCAGGCAGAGATTGCCGCCTCCGACAGCACGGCTGGCCAGAGAGACCACAAGCCGGAAGAGTTCACCATAATCCCCGTCGACCTGCTTGCAAAGAAAGTCGGCAAAATGGCGATCAATGGCCCGCTCCTGAAACTCAATAGTCATAGGTTTCTCCTCCCTCGTCGATGAGAATATTGGTTAATGCCTCAATCAGTCCTTCGGAGGGAAGGTCGCGGAAAAATCCTCTGCTCTCTCCCTGCTCCCTGCTCACCCCGCGCAGAAAAACATAGAGCACGCCACCGAAATGGGTGTTGTAATGGTAGTTTTTGACTCGCAGTGAAAGATAGCGGTTGAGCGCCACCGTGTAGAGCAGGTATTGGAGCGGATAAAAATTGCTCTGCATCGCCTGTGTCATTGAAGATTGACCGTAGTCATCAAGTGAGTTGCCAAGATGGTTTGATTTCCAGTCGAGCAGGTAATAGCGACCTCCCTCCTCAAAAACCATATCCATGAACCCCATGAGCATTCCCTTGACCGGCTTGAACTGGAGAGCCTCAGCAAGCTGGGTAAGGTCAATCCCGCCGGACAAAAAACCGTGATGAGCAAGAAGGTCGCCAAGCGTCGAAGAGTTGATAAAGCGGAGAGGGAAGAAAAATTCCAGCTCCGCGCTCCAGCTCCCTTTCTTGAGCGTGCCAAGGGTAAAGAGAGCGTCAGGCGACGAGAGTTGTGTCCTGAGCACGTTGAGCACCATCCCGGTAATATGCGGTTCCCACTCCGTCTTATAGTTGTATCGTTCCAGACCCTCCACCACCAAATCACGAATCGACTCCTCAGAGGGGTCGGCAAAATCGAGCTTTTCAAAAATTCCGTGCATGAAGATACCCGCTTGCGCACCTTTGGGAAAAGTAAAAATGCTCTGTCCACCACCGGCAGCAATTGGTGACTCCCCTGCCTGACGCGCCTCATCGCGATCCGGCAACTCCGCGCTCTGTTGCCTGGTGCCGGATTCGTGGCGGCTGAAAGAGGTGAAGCTTGAAACGCGCCAGCCGGTGTCAACCCTGCCGCTGAAGCTGCGCAGATGGGGCTGATCAGAGGTTGTGGGTAGACGGGGAAGGAGTGACCTCTCCGCAACATCCGCCTGATTCATCCGCCTGAAGCCAATTGTTCCCCCTGAACTTTCGGCAAATTCCTGCAACTGCCGGGCCATTGTTGCTGCCGGCATGGCTTTCATTTCAGCGACGAGAGCCATCGCCGGGTTCTCCGTTTTTCGGGTACCACCCGAAGCGTGAAGCAGATAGTTGATCGGTGAGGTGTCAGCACGGGTCTTGCCTGCAAAAACATAGCAGCGGTACTTTGCTCTCGTCAGGGCTACATAGAGCAGCCGGAGACTCTCCGCCAGCGACTCCTTTGCGGCCAGAGAGCGGTGAAGGTCAATATCGAAAGAGCCGAAATCCTTCACGAGCTGCCACTGCTCATTGTGGAACATCACCACCTCGCCCTTATGGGTTGCACCGCCCCAGAGAAAAGGGCAGAAGACCACCGGATACTCGAGCCCCTTGCTGACATGGATGGTGACAATCTTCACCGCCGCTTCATCCGTTTCAAGGCGAATCTGGTGCTCCTCCTGCTCATCCTCCGCCCCAAGCCGTTCGCTGAACCAGGCAATCAGCCCCTCCATGCCCAATCCACGCTCATGTTCCTCCCCATGGAGCAGCTCAAAACAGTGCAGAACATTGGTGAGCCGCCGCTCTCCATCAGCATAACCGAGCAGGCGTCCCCGAACCCCCTCGCTGGCCATCAGCTCACGGCTCATCACCATAGAGCCGCGCTGAAGCCAAAGGTCATGGTAGCGGCGGAACGACCTGAGGCACTCCGTCCACAACTCCTCATCATCAAGCATCGTGGCAATCTCGTTACCTGACCTGCCAAGAAGATCGGTAACCAGAGCAGCCCGCACCTTTGGTTCATTCGACGGATCGCCAAGCGCAGAGAGCAGGATGCGCAGCTCTTCGGCCTCCCGCGATGCAAAGATGCTTTTGTCGCTCCGCATAACCCCCGCAATGCCGCGTGCACTCAGAGCGCTGAGCACCATGGCCGCCTGCCGATGCGTGCGCACAATCACGGCAATGTCACCGGCGGTGAGAGCTTTCCCACCGACAAGGGTTTCGCCATCCTGCAGGAGAAGCACAATTTCACCTGCAACCGCTTTGGAGGCAAAAGCGCCAGCATCCTCAACCGTCCACACACCGCTCTTTTCATCACTGGAGTCCATGAACCAGAGCTGCATCGGCTCGCTTTGACTCCTCTCCCCGCTTTCGCCCGTTTCCCGGTTGCCCGAAGCAAGAGGATGATAGAGAATGTCATTGTAGAGAAAAGGTCGCCTTGCGTTGTCGAACAGGGTATTGAAGGCATTGAGCAACAGCGGAGCAGAGCGCCAGTTATCGGTCAGGGTAAAACGACGCTCCTCACGCACCTCACGGGCCGCCCGCATGTAGGCGAAAATATCTGCACCACGGAAACTGTAGATCGCCTGTTTGGGATCGCCGATGAGAAAGAGCGGCAAGTCAGAGCCTGCGTAGATGCTCCTGAAAATCTCATACTGCACCGGATCGGTATCCTGAAACTCGTCAATCAGCGCCGCCCGGTATTTGGCACGAAGCAGCCCGGCCAGTATCACCCCGCCTCCATCCGAACGGAGCGCACGATAGAGATCTTCGAGGAGGTCGTCGAAAAAGCGAACATTGCTCGCCCGTTTGCGCAGCGGCAGGCTCTTCCGGTAAAAGCGAACCAGCTCAGCCTTGAGGGCAAGAAAACGGTTCTGCACCGCATCATGCAACCGCTGACAGCTCCAGAAAAGAGGGTGAACCGGCGGAGTATTTTTTAACTTTGTCCCTTCACTGATGGCGCTTGCGGTAAACTTGTTAAAGTCGGCGAACAGGTCGTAAGGATTACCGGCAGCAACAAAAGCATCCATGTCGGCAAAGAGCGGCTCAAGCAGGTCTGCCCTGTAAGTCTCCTGTGACCGCTTCAGCCCCTTGTCTGTTGTCAAGAGCTTTGTAATGCTCTCGCGTTCATGCTGCCAGAGATCGCTTGTCTCCGAGTATGCAGCGCTGCACTCCTTATCGAGCGTTTGTATCTCCTCGTCGCTGAAGTCGGGGATAACCTCCACCCCGGTCCCGGCATGAAGATTTTTCAGCAGCGAGATGAAGGTTTCAGGTGAGTGACGTTTCCGCAGGGTATAGCCAAGCAGCGGTGAAGGTTCGCGGAAAAAGTGCATTCTCCAGAAATCCTCCACAATATCGCGAAGCAGTCCGGTCTGATCGGTGACCAACTCGGTATCGTACAGCGAACCACTCTCAAAGGCGTTATCCTGCAATGCCCGCAGGCAGAAACCATGAATGGTGAAAATCGAGGCGGTATCGAAGGCGCCAAGAGCCCGCTCGAGGAGATCGCGCACCCTTTTCATGCCGGTTTGAGAGACCTTTTCGTGCAGCTCTTCAAGAAATGCGTCCGCTGTCTCACCACCCTCCATCACCTCAAGCGCCTCGCGAATACGGTTGCGGATTCTCGCACGAAGCTCTTGCGTCGCCGCCTCGGTGTAGGTCACCACAAGAATCTGCTCCGGCAACAGCTCCTGCTCCACCAGCAGCCGCAAATAGAGCGACGCAATAGCGTAGGTCTTCCCCGTCCCGGCGCTTGCCTCGATAAGGTTGATGCCGGAGAGGGCGACCTGAATGTGGTTCAGTTGCTGCATGGCGGCTTTTCCTCGGCAGGCTGGATAATGGGTGTAAAAGCGCAAGGGATAACTGTCAATGATAGCTATCTCCTGTAATGAAAGCAAGAACGAAATCTCAATTAACCGAGAAACAGGAAAAGTTGGATAAGCTTTGTTGCCTGTTGTATCATTCAATTCACCCCTGCGTCGCTTTCTGATACGGCCTTGCCTTCAGCAGCTTTTGCGTTCCATTCTTTCTTGCCTTCAGCACCCATCCAATGGTTCCACCTAACTTGTACATCCAGACAGGCATCACCGGCTGGGCCAGCAACTCGCGACTCTTGTCAGAAACCGGTTGACCATCGGCCAGCTCCTCTGCGGCACTCTCCAGCGCTTGCCGGAGCGTTCTGCCCCTTCCACCAAGTTGCTGGAGTGGCTGAGCGCGAACCATCCCCTCCCCTGCTCCAAGTGGAAGCCCCCCCATCCACTCAAATCCGGCAGAGCGGGCAAACTCAGCACAAACAGCAATGGCATTGGCATTTTGAGATGCCTCCGGAAAACCACAATTGACGATGGCAGAAAAACGTGTCCTCTTCGACTTTTGCCTGCAATGCGCCACAAGAGTTTCAAACACCGAAATAACTGCTCCGGGAAGAGTGTCCACATAGAGCGGAAAAGCAAGAACAACCAGATCCGCACGATCAATGGCATCCCGAAGCGCCTCCATGCGAGCGGCGGTATTGATTGCCTTGTACAGAGAGATCGTTTCGGTTTCGACCCCCTGCTGCTGCAACTGCTCAAAAAGATAGGAGCCCAGTGATGAAGAGTTGCTCTTCTCCAGGCGCGGACTACCAACCAGCAGGAGCGCCCGCTGAACCGG
>CAIPMW010000014.1 GCA_903866255.1 uncultured Chlorobiaceae bacterium
CGGCAAAGGGAGTATATAATGCCGAGCTGGAGCTCGGCGTTCCCGGGTATAAGCTCAAAGATTGCACTACATCCTTACCGAATAACCTATAATTCATGGAATTAGAAACATTGCTGTGCTGTTTGGTGCTTCCTCGTTATAATATTATTGGGAAATCAGGATAGACCCCATAGCCTACCCGAATCAATCTCCCATTTTTGGCTATGTTTCGCAAAGCATGCCCAACCTGATCGTAGTCACTCAAATCCTTAAAATCTTCACGCACGAATACAGAGCACTTCTTCCTTGCCATTCGAGCCATAATCTTATACTCTAAACTACCGTATCTACTCATTTATTATGAAGAGTTTGTATTGCAAAAATACGACATCTCTGATAACGCAAATATACGACACTTGTCAAGCGAAAACAAGTCGGACACCATTGAGCAACTCCTTGATGGCTCTTTCAAAAATCGACTCTGGCCCCAAAGAAAATACTGCCATCTCACGTTCAAGGGCGTTTGACGTTTTTTCTCCAAATTCAGGCACGCTGATAATCATGCGGAAAACATCGCCTTCGATGAGCTGCGGATCTGCCCCACCGTAAGTTTTGCCGTACATCATCATCTTGCGCATACCAGTACGCTGCTGTTACCCGACCAATCGGTGCGTTCACAACGCCAACAATAGGGCAAAACTCCTCTCGCAGTCATGAACTTCAGCAGGACTTCCATGATAAAAAAGAACTTTTAAGCATAATTTTTTATGATTACTTTATCGTTAAAGCAAGTTGGCAGAACGAATCACGTAGGTCGTTACAGCACGTGGCTGTTTGAGTTAGGGAGCTGTGCTATAGGTTGTCAACTCTTTTTTCCATAAGGAATTGCACTACGTACTGTGCTCTGAGAGAGTTTCGCTCCAGGTTATGTTGAGTTGATTTTAAACGAGCTTCTGATGATAAAAAATAGCAGACATGTCGTTCCAAGACAAGAAGGATGGGCTGTAAAAAAAAGCGGCGCAAGTCGTGCTTCAAAGGTTTTCGACACCCAGGAGGACGCGATAAAGTATGGGCGTAGCCAAGCTAAAAAGGAGAGTGGGGTACTCTATGTCCATCGCAGAGACGGAACAATCCTCAATCGCGACAGTTACGGATATGACACCAATCCTCCCAACGACAGGAAATAGTGTCAATATCTGCTTTTGAGACGAATGTTTTCGTCAACTGCCCTTATGACGACCACTTTCGTCCACTGCTCCGGCCTCTTCTTTTCACCGTTCTGTGTGCTGACCTTAACCCCAGAATGGCTGCTGAACGGCTAAACTCCGGTGAAACTCGTTTCAGCAAAATCGTTGAGCTGGTCAGAGAATCCAGGTATGCTATTCATGACCTCTCTCGCATCAAGGCAAAACGTGCCGGAGAGTATTTCCGTCTCAATATGCCTTTTGAGCTTGGTCTTGATGTTGGATGTAGCTGCTTCGGCTCAGGGGAACAATTGAGCAAGCGTTGTCTCATTCTTGAGAAAGAGCCGTACAGGTATCAAGTTGCTCTGTCCGATCTCTCAAACTCCGACATCGCTGCCTACCACGATAAACCGGTACAAGTAGTAACCATAGTACGACACTGGCTCGTGAACGCTGTCGGAATTGACCTTCCTGGCCCCTCTGCACTTTTCGATCAATTCACACAATTCATGGCAGATAATTACGACTACTTATTGGATCACGGTTTTAACAAAGATGACATCCCTGGTCTTCCTGTGCCGGAGCTAATAAAGTATATGCGTGAATGGGTTCTGGCCAATATCTCATAAACACACAACAAAAATATCCTGAAAGCAGCGAGCGCATGTTTCTGTTTGTACCTGGGCAACAACGGGCGCATATATGTACATCAAACCTCCATCTCTCCACATTTCAGGCAACTTGTTTGGACACTGTCCTGTTCTATCTTTTCTCCAACAGTTTTCGACCTTTTTCTGTCAGGCAATATTTTTGCAGCCGACTTGTTGGCTTCTCAGGGATGGTGTATTCGATCAAGCCATCAGCAACCATTTCACGGATTCGTTCATTCAGTTTTCCGGATACCGACCTGTGACCAAGCGCAATCGCCAGTTCAGATTTTGAACGGGCACCGACGAGCAACTCCTTGATAACTTTTTCAAAAATCGACTCTGGCCCTGACTCTGGCCTCGACTCTGGCCCCAAAGAAACAGTCGCCAGATCAGGCCCAGGAGCGTTTGACGTTTTCCCCCAAATTCAGGCACACTGATAATCATGCGGAAAACATCGCCTTCGATGAGCTGCGGATCCGATCCGCCGTACTTTTTACCGTACATCATCATCTTTCGCATACCGGAGCCGAGTTCATCGGCACGGTCTATTGCCCTGAAAAATGCACCAATAACAGGGTTTTTCATGCTAATAAAGATTTCGCACGACTTCTTCTATGGCTTCTGCGTTTTTCCCGCTTTTTTAAAAATTCAATTACTTTTAACTTTATCAATGTTTTTCTTCTTCTCCTGCCGGTCACTTTCGCAATGTTGCTATAAGTACTCATCGTTGATTCTATTCCGAATGCTTCTGGCCCTTTTCGCCTTACTACTTTTTTGTTCTCTTCCAATGGGGCAGTTCGTATACAGTGCACACCATGGCACTCCTCAGAATTGATATGCAAGTCAGGCAATACCTCTTTCAACCAAATCTGTGCATTTTTTGCCGCTGGTCGAGATACCATGGCCACAGTAAATTCTCATATCCATGTATCCTGGGAGTAGCGATAACCTCCAAGAATGGCTCTTGTAGTCAGAAGCCAGCTCTCCTGTGAAACACCGAAAAGATCAGCAAGATCAATCAATGTAGTGAGCAGCTCCATTGGAACCTTGGATGGCAATTCTCCGTGTTTGTCCCGAATCTTGCGCAGGCCAAGCAGACCGATATCGGTGTAGTAAGCCGGTTCGCAGTCAGTTCGTAAAGTAATCCCCTGCCACAGCCCCTCCAAATGCTGATTGGTTTCAGCCCATGCAAGAGCGGCAAGGTAGGCAGCTTCAGGATCAAGGCTTTCGTCAATGCGAAGAGGATGCAACCATGACCGGATATCGCGCAAGTGGTCACGGAGATATCGGGCGACTTGCGGTAAAGGCAAGCCTGCAAGAGCACTGAAGAGATCCTGAAGATGCGATGCCCAGACCAACGTTGGCGTGTTTTCCGGCGGCAGTTTCATCAAGTGCAGCTCCAACCAGCCAGCGACTGCGTCATCAAGAGCTGTTGCGTGAGTTTGGTAGATTTCGACAAACGATTCGCGCAGGCTGGAACGCGACCACGCCACCACTCCTGCATATCCGAGTATAAGCTTCTGAATTGCCACGGACGGGGAATCCGTCAACTCATCGAGCCACTTTTTGACTGATTCATTCATGGTTGAGCTGGCAAATCTTTAAAGTGAACAAATTTCGATCAATTTAAAGTCCAGCAGACCTTTGATAGCCGCTTCGTAATTACGAGTCCTTCGAGGATAGCCAAGCTGCACAAGAAGTTGTGGAGTTGATTTTGGCTCAATCAGGAGCATTATAATTTTCTTCATCGTTTCAGTCAATCTGATGTCATGCACCCCATCATGCGCCCCGACTTGTGCAACTTTAGCCATCTTCTCTTGTTTTTCTCCAAATTCCGGCACACTGATAATCATGCGAAAAACATCCGCTTCAATGAGTTGCGGATCCGCCCCACCATAAGCTTTGCCATATTTCATAAGGTTGCGCATACCAGAACCCAGTTCATCGGCACGGTCTATCTCCCTGAAAAATGCACCAATCACCGGATTTTTCGGATAGGGCGCGAAGAACATGGCTCCGGCGAGGTGATCCCGTTTTGCTTTGCCTCTGGATCCTTTTGATAGAGCTGCGCACTTTTGAGCAGTTGCAGGTCATTCGTATCCGCCCAGGGATGATTATCCCTGTTTACCCGTTTCACCAGTATTAAATGTCAGAACTATCTGATAATCCTTGACATACCTTGCCTCTATATTTCAGAAGTAAGTTCTCCGATATACAAGCGGATGCTTACGATGAAAATCCTATGTTTCCCACATCAGCTATTCCAGTACAGTGTAATCAGATGAGCAGTACAATAGCGCGAACCGCTTAAATCACCGAATAGAGAAACAATCATCGATCATCATAATGCCCATAAACAGAAAGCAGGTGAACGGTTACGGTTTTGTCATCTACTTTATAGACAAGGCGGTGTTTCCTTGAAATTCTTCGCGACCAGCAACCGGAAAAATTGTATCTGAGTTGTTCCGGTTTACCTGATCCTGTAAAAGGATGGTCAATAAGCTCTTCAAGCATTCTGGCAAGTTTGCGGATCGCAACCATGTCACCAGACTTTTTAAGCTTCTCAATATCTTCTCGAGCAACGTCAGTATAGACAAGCGCATAGCCCATTACTCAAGTCCCAGGAAGTTTTTGATATCTGATTTTTTGAGAACCGTGGTTTTACCCTCCTGTACTTGCTGAAGAGAGTGCTGTAAATGCTCAACGACATTGGGATCCGAAAAATATCGGTCGGTATCACTCATTTTCCGGGCAGGAATAATTTCATAAGTTTCACTCTTTCCGCACTGGATAATGACCCGTTCCTTATTTGCGGTATTGAGGTATTTTCGAAGGTTCCGCCTCAACTCCGTTGTGCTTATTGCTATCATAGTTGTTCCTCTTTACGTATCACTATAGCGTACAAATCAACCGCAATATAGCTCAATTCCAGATAATCCCGCTCATGCCATACCGCATCCGACCACTGTCATCACTGACAAGAAGGGCACCTCTCTTTATTTGTCGCTGAAGTGATCCAGATCGCCCTAAATCATTTTTTTGCAAGCACTCGCAGGCGCGATCAACGGATAGCGCTGGATCAGCCATATCCTGAATGCGTTCATAGCCTACTTTTGCCAGACATTGCTTGAATGGCTCTGCTTTAGGCGAGGGTATGGATTGAATAATTCTCAGCAGTCATTCCACATTTGCGCAATCTGTTGCTCTCATTTTCCCATCAGGAGCCTGCATTTTCAACTGTCGATCATCGCCCCCAAGTTTTTCAGGTTATGGTAGCCAAACCGCGAAGAACCATTATCTCCGGCAAAGTTCAGGTCAACTTCATCGTCAGAGGTAATGTTGAGGCGATTCCAACGCAACCACGCAATACGGTATCCAGTATTCTGAAGCTATCAACGCCAGAAGCGACCGCCTTTGATCTTGCAGGATATTACAGGCACTGTGGATGGCTGGATAATGTTGCCACCGTGCTGTCGGAAATGGTCGAAGTCATTGATCCCGAAAAGTTGGTGACGGTTGCTGAACTGTCGCCAATAACCTGGGTGCAGCGGCTGGGATATTTATTGGAAACTGTTGGATCTGAGGAAATATGGCAGCCTTTGTCAGAGTATATCAACGCCAAAAAACCTGTACGCTCACCACTGCTGCCATCAGTCACCATCAAAGGCGCAGTGTTTAGTAAGCGCTGGCAAATTTATATTAATACCAAAGTGGAGTCAGAGATTTGATACCATCAATAGAGCGAATATCCACCAGTACCTACCGCGCAAACGACGGACAGAAGTGTTCTGAACAGCCAGCAGAATAGTCGATGTCGGGCTATAACGATTTTACCTTTCCAAATTTTTTATTACCCCCAGCTTTAGGATCGAACGACTCTAAATGTAAAACGCTTTGAGGAAACGCGGGTATAGATGAATCCATTGCCATAGAACTGGTGTTTGGTTGCTGGACAGCAGTTTGGGGTGAACTGGCTGGTTGCGGCTCCCTCATTATTTGTTGTACTGGTTTTGGTCGGGCTGTGGCATTTGACATTTTGACTCCTTAATAATTTGGACAGGTGAAACAATTTGAACTGGCAGTGCTTGTCGTTCGTTGTGACTAAAATTGATTACCCATTGAGGGATACACAAAATAAGAATAGCAAATGATATAAATGCTAACCGCTGCGCTAACAGTAATTTACTTTTCCTGTGTTGATTTTGCATAAAGTTATAATCCACAGAGTCAGAGTATTCTTTAAGCAATCCCGAAAGCCCA
Organism: uncultured Chlorobiaceae bacterium; assembly: GCA_903866255.1. Lineage (GTDB taxonomy): Bacteria > Bacteroidota > Chlorobiia > Chlorobiales > Chlorobiaceae > Chlorobium. Next base: position 6,074 of record CAIPMW010000014.1, read on the forward strand.
TCCTGAAGAGCAAGTGAAGAGTCGGGATGACCATCCACGTATGAAATTATTGACGATGGAGATGGTACCCGTGAATATTTAAATTTCCAGAGTAAAACATAAGCCACATAGCATATCGACAGAAGTAAAGTTACCATTGCCGAAATAATTGGCAACCAGAAAAAATAAGTCCCCCTTTAGAGTAATCACGAAATATACTGCAATAACCAATGGAAATTTGAATTCTTGAGTGCTGTTTTGTCTCCCTCCAAAGTTGAGAAATCACCGGAAAAAATTACGTCCAGTGCAATTGCGTCCGCACTGCGGACGTAATTGAGAATGGATAGAAAATTTGCGATAAAGTCTTTTTGTTTCATGAAATCCCATCTATCAAGTGTTTGCCCTTCTCAGTCAGACGGTATTGCTGGTTTTTGCTGCGTGGCTTATCCGGCAAGGTCATTTCGATCAATTTAAAGTCCAGCAGACCTTTGATAGCCGCTTCGAAATTACGAGTCCTTCGAGGATAACCAAGCTTCGCCAGAAGTTGTGGAGTTGATTTCGGTTCAATCAGGAGCATTATAATTTTCTTCATCATTTCACTCAATCTGATGTCATGCACCCCATCATGCGCCACGACTTCTGCAACTTCAGTCGTCGCCTCTTGTTTTTCTACAAATTCAGGCACACTGATAGTCATGCGGAAAACATCGCTTTCGATGAGTTGCGGATCCGATCCGCCATACTTTTTACCATACATCATCATCTTTCGCATACCAGAACCCAGTTCATCAGCACGGTCTATTTCCCTGAAAAATGCACCAATCACAGGGTTTTTCGGATAAGGCGCAAAGAGCATGGCTCCGGCGAGAGTGACCCCGTTTTGCTTTGTCTCTGGATCCTCTTGATAGAGCTGCGCACTTTTGAGCAGTTGCAGGGGTATACCTTGTTTTCGCTGAATGTCGCCTGTTTTCGCTGGTAGAGATGCGCCACCTGTGTGGTGTGATCGGTAATATCCAGATCACCATCTTCATTGCGGTCGTAAATACGCCCAGTACAGCGATGCACTTGGGAGCTTGCCGGCACAATAGATACGCAGCAGGGATTTCCCATCAAGCTCGATAACATCTACAGAGAGATACGTTGGCGGCGTGAACTTCAGCGGGTTGTTGACTGAGGTGACAAAGTCTTTTTTGATCTGCGTTACAGCATCCGGCTCAATACCCTGAAGAGTTCCATCATCCTGAACACCAAGCAGAATCGTGCCACCAAGCGATTGAGAAAGGCGCAAACTGTCTCATAAACATCGCGATTGATCTTATTCCGGCAAGTTTTGAATTCTACCGAAATCCCCTCAACCTGACGGATCAGTTCACGTATCTGTTTTATGCTGATGTCCATACGTTACCTTTTAAAATTCGGGATGAGAGAGATTTAATTCCTTGAGCCTTCTTAATGGAATGGCGTTTTATCAGGATGCTTTCATCTCCCACAGCGACTTGCCGGTTGCCCTGAAATACAGTGACTCAGGGTCAACATCAAAACCGCAATCCCATGCAAGAGTAGGCCAAGAATCAAGATAAAAATGTGAAAAAGCTTCAGGGTTCCGTAATGGCTCCGCTATTGGATATTTATAAACAAGATCGTGAAGATCAACCTCTCCAGTTTCACCAGTGTTGAATTCCAGAAATATCTGATAATCCTTGACATACCTTGCCTCTACAATTGAAATACATTCCATAATAAAGTCCTCCGTTACACAAGCGGTTGAATCCGATGAAAATCCTTTGTTTCCCACATCATCAAAAGTTCATCACTATGCAATTCTGCCCATTCTTCCACAAGACCACGAACTTTCGCAGGAAGAGAACCAATTGTGATATTCAAATTCCTGATGTCCATTGATGCCCGATAGTCATTATACTGCACATGAAAATGAGGTGGGTTATGTTCATCGAAATACATTGAAATGATAATCCCAAGAAATCTTGATATTTCCGGCATACCCTGTATTATTTAAGTTTTTGTGGCAAAATATCATCAGCCTTGATTTTTATTTTTAACTCTTGAGTAAAGTATAAATCCAATGATAGTTATCAAATAACAGGACATAACTGTCAGATTAACTCACACTCCCCACACTTACCCTCAGCTTCCAACATGCTCTCTCTTATTGGCTTTGAAGACGCAATTTGTTTTTCGCATTTTCTTATCTGAAGCCTTCATTTTCATACAGTACCCTGACCTTCATCTTGAACCAATAATCGCAAAGGGTGACGCTTTCGCTCAGTAAGGATACATCCAAGGCCGAACTAAATCACTTCTTCCAAAAAACTGTTTATTGCTTTCTTCAGATTAAATAGATGCTTTACAATCTTATTTATACACATGATCGCTTAACTGCAGAGCACAATACCTTGCCCAAAGCATCATACTCAACTCTCGTTGTTCCCAGCTTATATCCAGCTTTTGTACATTTTCAATAAAATCACGATATGTAATGGCCTTGAATTTCTGTTCCCCATTTTTCAGCATACCCTGAAATTCTGTTCCAGTTTGTAATGCACTATTATCATCTTGATGACAGAATAGACCCGTATACACAAATTGATAGCAAGCGTTTTGAAGCAGTGCTTCAGCAATTAGCTGATTACGAAAAAGCTGGTTGTATTTAGGTGACGTAAACTCGTCATAAGTTGCTATAAATGAACTCTTTTGACCTTTTTCAAAAATACTTTCATACTCAGGTTTTTTGTACTCGGTAGAAGAAAAAGTATCTGTGTACTTGCACTCAAGACCTATAAAACCGCTTTTTTTGCCAGACATTACCTCAAAAGAAACATCAAAAGCTGAATTATCCTTGGTGTATTTTTGTTGAGGAGCATATTCAAAAATAACATTGGTAACTTCAGTTAACTCAGGCCAATACTGCTGCAATATTTTTAATGCAAGACACTTATCCGCTTTTAGTTCTCCAAAAAAATTAAAACAAAGCGGTTGACTGGATAGAAGATTATTATACAGGCGCTGTTCCTCTATAATACCAGAACCTGCTTTTTTTCTATCCTCAATTGTTTGTTCAACAGCATCCAATATTCTTTTGGATAAAAAATTCTTTTTGCTGACATCTCCATTCAAAATTGTATTGCAAACTTTTTCTGTCTTTTGAACAGGGTTATTCCCTTCATCTTCAGCAAGAACAAACGTCCTCCACCAACCCTGATGAAATCGCATTCTTTTTTTTAAACCACTTTCATTCGGGAGTGTTCCTACCAATTCAAATAAATGCTTTTTCATTTAATTATTTTGAATTATTTTATAAGAGTAACTATCTTGATAGTGCATTATTATTTTTGATTTTTTATTTCGAGTCCATCGTTTTTTATAGAAAACAATCCCGCTCGGTCGCAACCATCAAGAAATGCATTTTTAAGAAAATTTGAACCTGTGAATGGAGACTTTTCCGTATGTCGCTTTAATTTTTGGAGGTAGTCATTGGGACAACAACCTTTAACTCCAGAACTCTCATCCTGCCATTTCCACTTATCCAAGACTTCTATCAACCAAGCTTTACCGTCTCCATCTATTAATTTTCCTTTATATCGCTCTTCAATGCCATAAATACTTGGCTTAAAAGGAAAGCCATTAATAAAATTGGCAACCTCTGAAATAGCCGTCTGAGGATACCTCATCTCCCCCTCCCCTCAACCACCTTCATGCCGAATGAGGAACTATCTTTTAGCAGTTTCTCGTATCGCTCAAAATCGAATTGCGAACGCAGTGCGTTCGTAATTGTAACCTCCTTATAAAAATGCCAGTTACGCCTAAATCGACCAACTGAAAAACTCTTCCCCCAACCGGTTATAAATGCTTGTTTCATCCAATCATCCCCTTCAACTCCAACAGCTCGCGTACAATGCCGCTCTGAATGTTTGCAAGTTCAGCCTCATCAATCTCCCCCACCTCTGCCGTAATCAGTTTGTCGAGAATCACTGACGGGCTTTCGTAGACGACCTCTTCAAATACATCGGTTTTATAGCGGGAAAGGGAGAGATCATATCCTCCCTCGCCTTCAATTTCTGCACGGGGAACCATAAAGAACTTTTGGGTTCTGTCGGTGTCGTGCTCAATGCTTCGCCGTTTATAGTTCTCCACAATATCAAGCAGGTCGCCGAAACCCTCCTGCTTGCTTCGTTTGTCGTCGAGCGAGTAGCCGTCCGACTGCATGTCGTAGAACCAGACGTGCTCCGTCGCTGGGTTGGTGACCTTGTCGAGCGGGCCCCATACTTTTGTGAAGAGCAGAATGGAGGTTGAAACTCCGGCATAAGGCTTGAAGACTCCGCTGGGCATGGTGATAACGGCTTTCAGGTCGCAGCGGTCAACCAGCAGTTTGCGCAGTGCCTTGAAGGCGCTGCCGGAGCCAAAGAGCACGCCTTGTGGAACAATAACGCAGGCGGTTCCCCCTTTTTTCAGCAGCCGATAGATGTTTTCGACAAAGAGCAACTCTGTTTTGGTGGTGGAGAGGGTGAAGCTTTCGTTAATATCGCCTTTGTCGATGCTGCCGGTAAAGGGGGGATTGGCCATGATGATGTCGTAGCATGACTCTTGCGTAAAGCTCTTGCTCAGGGTGTCTTTGTAGTCGATTTCCGGCTCATCAATGCCATGCATCATGAGGTTCATGAGTGCAAGGCGAACCATGGTGCTGTCGATATCATAGCCGAAGAGCGTTTTGCTGAGAATGGTTTTTGCCTGTTCGGTAAGCCCGGCGGAGACGGAGGTGCGGAGAAATCCATCTTCATCCGGCACGAGATCTTTGTTTCCGGCACGAATTGCCAATTGCGTCACGATGTATTGATAAGCCCCAAGCAGGAATCCGCCTGAACCACATGCAGGATCGGCAATGGTGTGGCCAAGCTTGGGTTCAACCAGATCGGCCATCATTTTGATAATGTGGCGAGGGGTACGGAACTGTCCGTTTTTACCGGCAGAGGCAATTTCGGAGAGAAGAAATTCATACACATCTCCCTGAATATCCTGAAATGCCTGCCCCTTTTCGTTCGAGTCTTTCTCCATCACCTCAAAGATCTCGTCAACCGTTTTGACCGCTTCAACGAGGAGCGAAGGCTTGGGAATGATGAAGACCGCGTTTTTGATATGCTGGGTAAATTTCGACTCGGAGCCGTTCATGTCTTTCAGGTAGGGGAATACTCTCGACTGCACGTGGGTGAGCATCTCTTCAGCCTGCCGGTGTTTGAATTCACTCCAGCGAAGGGTGCTTTTATCAATGGCATAACTCGCAGCATTTTCTTTGTCGCGATATTCCGGCGGTATCCACATCCCCTCAAAGAGTGAGCGGTAGGTGTCGCCCGCCCACTCGGCGCTTGCCTGCTTCTCTCTGTCCTGATCGTCCATCCGCTTCATAAAGAGCAGATAGGTGATCTGTTCAATCGCGGTGAGCGGGTTGGAAATGCCGCCGCTCCAGAACTTGTTCCAGAGTTGGTCTATCTTCGATTTCAGTTCAGGGTTGTGCTGGAGCATCGGGTTGTATCTGTACTATTGATGGTGAACTCTTGCTGGTTGTTCATTGTCTGTTCTGCTTCAAAAATTTTTTACCTTGCTCGGTTGTTCGGTTTCATAATTTCGCTTGCTCTCCATGATTCAGCACATTAGCTCCAGACTTATGCGGTCACTTATGCGCTGACTTGTGCGGTGACTTATGCGGTGACTTGTCCGGTGACTTGTCCGGTTACTTGTCCGGTCACTTGTCCGGTCACTTGTTTGTCCATGGATTCTGGCTAATTAATCTTCGTTTAAATTCTTTAAAGAGATTGACCCTTTTGCGGTAAGCCGGTACTTTTGCAGGCGGCTACCGGGCTTTTCAGGAAGAGTATAGGCAATAAGCTCCCGATCAAGCAACTCCTTTATGGCTCGCTTGAACGCCCCGGTTTTGGTATCAAGACCAAGTATTTCGATAAGCTCCATGGCGGAGCGGGGTAGATAGGTCAATGCAAGCAGAACAGCTTCCGACTGGGCCCCTGACTGGGCCCCTGACTGGGCCCTTGACTGGGCCCCCGACTGAACTGACTCTACCCCCAAGGTTTTTGCTTCACCTTTCAGCACCTCTTCTTCCAGCGCAAGGGCTTCCAAGGATACAGGAAAGGTCGTCCGAATGAAATGGGTCGAAAAGGTGTAGGCTTCACGCGGGTAAGCTTTGAGAATCCGGGGCATTCCGGAGCCAAGGTATTCGACCATAGCAAGATCCTTGAAAACTCGCATCAGGGTTTTGTTGCGGGGCATGGAGTATCCGGCAAAAAAATCATCCTGCTCAGTGCCAGGGTGAACGGCACCTGCCGAGGTAATTTCAAGCCGGTCAGTAAAAATTTCAAACTTTGGTACCAGTTCAGTACTGTAGTCGTTATGAATAATGGCGTTGATCACAGCCTCACGAAGGGCGACCTTGTTCCACAGGCTTCGGCTGATACGCTCACGGGAAGTTATTTTATTGATGACACGGTTCTCGACTCCCTCCAGACGGTCGAGTATCTGCTTGCAGGTTTTAACCAGACAACAGAAGCCGTAGTCCTTGCTCTCATGCAGATCAACCCTGTCCGTGCTGGCATATTTGGCTACCTGCACCGAATTGCCATTCTGGTCTGCCAGCAGGTAGGCGGCATAATTGTAAACACCATCCTCGGTGAGCAGTTCAAGATTCGCAGCGAATTTATCACCAAGCGTGAGACCAGCCTCCTGATAGTAGATTTTAAGCTGCTCAAAGGTGAGATCCTGCCGCAGAGAACGGATACGGGCGATTGAGTTTCGCGTACGTTGGGCAAAGAGTTCTTCAATCATACGCTGCGACATGGGCTCACTGGCGCTGCCAATGCGAATAAAACACCCTTTTTCAGACATGCCGAACTTGCGCAGGTAATATGGCTTTTCGGTACCACTGGCAACGATGATTTTAATAATATCTTTGCCATCACGGGTTTCGTGAATAACATCGAACAAACCAAGGCATGAAGGCTGAATATTATTTTTGAGGCGATCCTTAATGGCAAGTTGAAGAGCGTCGCACTCAGTCACGCCATAGAGAGACCCGTGCTTGTCAATACCAATATAGATAATGCCGCCATCATGATAGTTCAGAAATGCGATGACCTCCTTCTCAAGCCTCTCATTCAGCTCGCGCTTGTATTCGATGCGGTTATTTTCTGTCATGTTATGCTGCCAGTTGATCGGCCAGAGCCAGGATTTCGTTAATTTCAGCCGGACTGAACACCCCTCGAATACCTTGCGGGTGTATCACCGTAAAGGGTGCGTTGATGAGGTCTCTCTTTTCTACCTTTTCGCGCTCTATAATGAAGTTTTTGAGCAGGTTTAAAAAGTCCAGTTGGCGACTTGAAAGGTTGGTGTGCTGCTGGATAAACTGATCGAACGCATCGGCAACCGTTTCAGGGAAACTCTTGAGAATTTCCATACCAAGAATATGGCGAATAAACTGGATAAAATGTGCCTTGCGGTTCTTATAGACGGAACGCAATAGCTCCTCGGTAATGTGCGGATGCTCTTCGTGGAGCAGCTCGGCAAGTTCAGTAGCCTCTTCAGGCGAAATCTCCTTGCCCTCCTTGATTTTGGAGAGAATGGGATTCTGTGTTGTCAGTTCGGTAATGAGTGCCTCGACCATTTCACGGTAACGTGTAATGCTGACGGCCTCATTCCGGGGGCCGAATTCCACCATCTCTTTGTGGTGGAGAAGATCCTGAAGATTCAGGTTGACTTGACCGATGGCGCCGCTCTCAACCTCGCGAAACTTCATCAACGGTGAGAGCTTTTCGATAAGCCCGTCGAAGCTCTCTTCGGTTGCCTCGTTCCAGAACCGCTTTGTTTGCGCAGCCCTGATGAGGGGCTCCTCCTGTTTCACAAAGCCGACGCTGAGGGGAAGCTGGCTGATCTGCTCGGCAATGCCGTCGCTGAGGGTGTCGTACCTCTCCTTTTGATGGCGAAGTTTGGCCAGTGAAATCTCTACGATGTCGCGCTCAAAACGCATCGCTTTATAATCAGCATCTGAGACGGTTCTGAAGAGCGGTTTGACTTCGCTTCTCAGATATTCAAGCTTTTGCTGCGTGAGAGAGAACCAGAAGTTCTCCTCTTCCAAAGGGTGTAAAGCTGATGCTGCCTCTTTGATCACCACTGAGGTGTGTGGCAGCCCGGCAATCTGATGGCGGAGTTTTACCACTTCCCGCTCTGCAATGGCCGGTTGAGCGGTTGAGAGGGCAGACTCGATTTTGTCGAGACGCAGCCCGAAGAGTTTCACCGGAAGTGGCAGTTGTTGTTTGATCTCTTTGCCTTTGGGCTGAAGCTTGAAGTATTCAAAGTTATCCCAGCAATCCAGAATCAGGAAGAGCGATTTTGCGGTGCACCACGGCTTGAGTTTAAGGAGTTCAAGGAGCCGTGTGCCGCGACCAATCATCTGCCAGAATTTTGTGTAGGAGTAGACCGGTTTCACAAAGACCAGATTCACCAGCTCCCGGATGTCAATGCCGGTATCGAGCATGTCGACACTGATGGCGATGCGGGGCATATCGCAGTTCGTGAACTGGTCGAGCAAGCCTCCCCTGCCGTAGACGCGGGGGTCGTCGGAGACCAGAACCTTGGCAAGTTCACCCTTGTATTGCGGGTAGAGTTTGTCGAATATCTCCTCAATTCGGCGGGCATGAGCGATAGTGGCGCAGAAGAATATTGTTTTTCCGGGAAGAACGCCGTTCTGGTCTTTGATGCACTCTTCCATGAACTCTTTGACAATCAGGCTGTTTGTCCCCCGATTGATCACCTGCTTTTCGAGCTGGGTGCCTTCAAAGTTGATCTCTTCGATATCCTTGCCTTCGAGAATCAGCTTTTTCTGATCTTCAAGGGAGATGGTCCGCTTGCTGATCCCCTCCATCTGGAATTTCGTCTGGATTTTCATCACCTGGAAACTGCTCAGAAAGGGCGGAGTGTTGTTCACTGCCTCTTCGTAGGTGTAGGCAAAGGTTGGAAGACCATCTTCGCAGTGAAAGAGGTTGAAGGTGTTATGATCAAGAATATCGGTCGGGGTTGCCGTCAGCCCCAGAGTGACTGTTTTGAAGTAATCGAGGATTTCGCCGTAGGTGTTGTAGATGGAGCGATGGCTCTCGTCAATGACAAGAAAGTCAAAGAAATATGGTGAAATGTGCTGCGATTCATCCCTGATGAGATTGAGCATCGTGGGGTAGGTGGCAATATAGATGCGGCGATCTTTTGCAAAGAGCTTTTCACCGTCGGCGCTGGGCCAGCGAGGTTCGTGGGGCAAATGCTCCTTGAAGGCAGTGAGCGCCTGCCCCCGCAAGGCAATGCGGTCAACCAGAAAGAGAATTTTTTCAGCATGTCCGCCTCGCATCAAGGCATCAATCAGCGCAATACAGGTGCGGGTTTTGCCCGTGCCAGTGGCCATAACGAGCAGGAAGTCACGCTTTTTCTGCTCAATGGCTTCAAGGACAGAGCGAATGGCCCGAATTTGATAATCGCGCCCGGCAATGGCGGTGTTGATCAGCTCCCCGGTGAGAGGCTTGCGGCTCCGGCGAATATATTGGAACCGCTCAAGGTCGTCACGGGTTGGAAAGCCGATAACTTTTCGGGGCGGATAGTTGTCGAGATCCCAGAAAAAGATCTCAAGACCATTGGTATAAAAACAGAACGGGATCTCAACGCCCAACTGCCTCTGAATATGAACACAATACTGCCGCGCCTGTTCACGGCCAATGGCGGCATCACGACTTGATTTTTTTGCCTCAACCACGGCAATCGGCCTGCCATCCTTGCCAAGCAGCACATAATCACTGAACTGATGCCCTTCGTACCTGGTGCGAGGTTCCTGCACTCCTTCGGGCAAGTCAACAAGAATGTCAAACTCCTCCACAACCTGGGTTGGGTCGTCCACGCTCCAGCCAGCCTGCAGTAACAGCTTGTCAATCAATTCGATACGAGTTTGCTGCTCGGGTTTCATGGCATGTTTTCAGGTTGCATCACATAGTAACCTGAAAGTAGGATAAAGCGCACACATTAACGAAAAACATCACTGCGAAGGCATGATTTTTAAGCAAAATCGCGCTTTTTTCTTGCTTTTTAACATGCAGGCATGAATTACAATGAAAACACGACACAAAGGAGCAGACCCCATGTTCAAGCCAGTAACTGGAAAAACTCACGTTGGCGAACGGCGTGAACGGTGCCCGAACGGCGATGTTTACCTCTATGAACAGGTTACGGCCTATAATCAACAGGCAAGAAAAACCTATACAGTCAGGCAGCAGCTCAAGGGTAAAATCAAGTCGGGGATACAGGAGGTCATCACCACACGTCCGAAGAAGCGCAAAGGTGAGGGAGTCGTGGCTTGCGCGGTGCGCAAGCACAGCGACCTCACGGATATTCTTGAGTGGGTCGGAACAGCCGCCAGCATTGACAATAACGTGCGAGCCTCGTTCAGCGAGGGTGATGTGCAGCCAGGAACCTCTCCATTGCGCGATACTGGATCGGTTCCGGCAGAAACACCTTGCCGCGCCTGGAGGGTTGGCAGGTAATGCACTCCCTGCCATACAGCGAAGCTATCACCGAAGACGTTTACGGCGACTTGTTCAAAAGTGTCGGGTGCAACGAGGACGGCGTGCAGCACTACTTCTCCTTCCGGGCGGATCGCCAGGGCAAACATCCTGTGCTGGCGTTCGATTCGACCACGATATCAACCTGCTCCGAAAATCAGTTGGAAGCAAGGCGCGGGTGTAACAAGGACGGTGACGGACTGAACACCATCAAGCTTCTGACCTTATATTCCGTCAAAGACCACGAGCCTCTGACCTTCGCCAAGCAGCCCGGTAATGTCCCGGATGTCATATCCATTGATTCCCCCGACAACGACACCAGGAAGCAAGTTGCCTTTCGTAAGGACTTGCTTGAGTTAAAGGCTCAAGTGGAAGACGGAGTGGCGGAGTTCACGAAATCCGCGCAAAGAAAGATAGACAGGTACCTGATCTGCTCAAAAAAGGAGCGTGGTGGACAAGTGAAGGTTGGCTTCAACGACAAAGCCACCACCGAAGCAAAGAAATACTTTGGCTATTTCGCGCTCGTCAGCAATCAGAGCATTGATACGTTTATAGCGCTTGAAGACTATCGGCTGCGTGAAAAAATAGAGGAGCTCTTCGCGGTGCATAAGGGGGGCTTGACGCAGCACCCTGATTTCCCGGGAGAAATATAACGATGAAAGAAATATATTTATAAAATAAAATACGTTACCATATATTTATCCCTGATTTCCAAGAGAATGCAAGTTGTAATTATAACTATTTTTCCGAGCACAAGCTTTCTGGGA
>CAIPMW010000015.1 GCA_903866255.1 uncultured Chlorobiaceae bacterium
ATTGCTTCAGGGACTACCGGGAATAAGATCCAGCGAATTTAGCTCTTGATATTGAATTATGCAAGTAGAAATCAAGAAATGAGGTACACCGATTTTGAAAATATCATGACTCAGGCCCGGATGGGGCGCTATTTGACAGCTTGCGGAGGCAATACTCGTAAGGCTATGACGATGTATCGCAAGAACTTGCAGATATCCCAAGAGCTTTTTACCGTCATCAGTTGTTTTGAAATCGCCCTCCGAAATGCCATTGATCAGCATTACGCGGGCACCTTCGGCAACGATTGGCTACGTAATGCCGCTGCTCCGTGTGGTATTTTCGATAACTCGCAATGCAGGATGCCTAAAACCACTATCAACGATGCAATCCAAAAGCTGAACCACTCTTACACTCACTGTAAACTGGTTGCTGAATTGGGTTTTGGTTTTTGGAGGTAATCAACACTCTGCGAGCCCCAAGAAAATCTTCATAATCATTTAACGTCATCTCATAGATATTACCAGGGCTGCAGTTGGCCTCAAGATTTGCTTCGAAATCCGGAAGAGAATCAATACCGCCAAAGGCGAGCTTCCCGCTTTGACATTGCTCACGGATTTGACCGATATATTCTGCCGGAGAGCGTTTCCCTACCTTGGTGTTAATCTCCTGCTGAACATAGACATAGTTTGCCACCTGATTATACTGGCTCTGGCTGATACCATTTTCCTTCAAATACTGCCGTGGAAAAATATGATGAATATCTCCCCGGTGTTCGATCATCTCCTTGACACTGATGTCACGCGACAGGAACCCTTTGTAATTGAATTTTGCCTGCGCCGCCCAAAAAACATGAAGCGCGGGCGCACAGCTTCCTGCTGTTGTCAGTCGCTGAATCAAACCGGAATCCCAGAAGGAGTCACTCAGGTATGCCGTTTCCACATCCTGAAGCACATGCTCAATACCGGATTCATTGATCTCCCTGATATCGTTGTCAAATTTGGCTTCAGGGGAGCGGGGAATAACGGCCAAGCAAAATGCTCATGACAAGCCATCTGCTCGCGTAGCGTTCTATCAACGCATCCTTCATCCTGATCTCTTTCAAATGCAAGAACAGGCCGACATAAATTATTGCCTGAAGATTATAGTGATCCACTTCACGCCGAACTTCCCGACCACCCTCAGTTTGAACTATTAAGTATTTCTTAACAGTTGCCCCTGCCCTGGTTCCAGCTCATTATCGGCAAAATGCGTTTCAAATGCTGGTTGACTGCCGAACCCGAAACATGTTACTCCTGACAAAACTCTGATGCATAAATAATTACCAAAATCTTTCTATTTTATAGTCATCAAAAATCTTGTCAATAGAGACCAGAGTATAGTTTTCAACGATTGATTGACATGCTATCATTCTGTCAAAAGGGTCTTTGTGAATAAAAGGAAGTTCTTTCAAACAGACTAAATGTTCTTTTTTTACGTTCAAGATGCTCATGTTCAGTTTTTCCGACTCATCAAACAGTAATTCGAAAGGAATGTCCAAGGCAAGTTTTGATAAACTCAGTTTGATCGATATTTCCCAAAAACTGGCGATACTAATAAAAACATCATTGTTTGAATTTGCAATGGTTTCTCTGGCTTTTTCGGATAAGTTACTATCATTACTGAAAAACCAAAGCAATGCGTGTGTATCTACTATTATCTTCATTCCATATATTCCCCGAAGTCTTCAAGAGGCTCATCAAAATCATCTTTGATATGTATTTTCCCTTTCAAAGTACCAACCTCTCTTGATGACCTTTCTTTTACCGTCGTTTCATTGATGATGATAATTTCAAACGAATCTTCAATACAAGGAATATCCTCTTCAAGAATAATACTTCTCGGTGACAGCAATCGCCCTTTTGTAATGATTGCATGTTGCATTTAATCTCCTCTATGCCTAATTTTTTTTGATATACTTTTTATACCGGATCCTCTCATTTCTTGAACTTTATTCGTTCTCTCGCACTCTCGTCACTTTTCCACAGTACACTCTGTCAGGGCTATTCCGCATAACCAACCCATGACCCCAGAAAACAGAAAAACTTAAAACTGCAAGGATATAAGCAGAGCTTTTACTGCATAGGGAATACAGGCGCGGCAATACGTCAAAACTAATGTATAAATATTTTTGGGAAAAATGAAAAACTGTAGTGCCCAATATTGCCTTGAAGCCCCCCAAAGTACAGGGTACCAAACAGGCAAAGTTTGCAAAACACATTTTTGTCTATAACTACCGGATTTTTGACCGATATGACCGGCCAGTTGCCAGTTTGGCCGTGCTGGCAGATACAAACAAGCAGTGGAAACCGACCTCTTATGGCTTTACCGTGCTGGGCTGCAAGCTTTCTCTTGAGTTCCCGGTTGCCAAGCTAACCGATTACGAAAAGCGTCTGGATGAGCTGCTGGTATCAGATAACGCTTTTGGATGGATTACGGCAGCTCATATCCTGACCCAAAAAACAAAAAAGCAGCATCAGGAACGCTACGCGGCAAAACTTAGTATATTGCGAATACTCTATCAGCATCAATGGGATAAACAACGTATCATTGATTTATTTTATATCTTAGTTTGGTTGATGCAACTGCCCGAATGGTTGAACAGCCAAGTCTGGCAAGAACTTGAAACCATTGAGGAGAAAGAGAAGATGGAATACATCACAAGCATAGAACGAATTGGCATTGTCAAGGGTGAAGCAAGTATACTGAAAAGGCAGCTTGAACGGCGGTTTGGCCTGTTGCCCGAGTGGGCTTCAGAGAAGTTGAAGAGTGCCAAATCAAAAGATCTGGAAGCTTGGGCTGATGCTATTCTCACAGCCCCGACTCTGGAAGCTGTTTTCAATAAATCGGATGTGTCATAAAACGAGCAGAGATTCACGCCAGGCTCTGGTGGTCGCTGCTCTTTGCCCTGAATGAGATAGCCGCCTCGAAGATTGTTCGCTTTCGCTGGCTTCAGAGTTCTTCTCCTGATAATGCCATACACGCTGAAGCGTTCAAAACGCAGACCTGATGATTTCAGCACAATCATGAACCCATGCCTGGTCTTTCAGGATTGCCGGATTGAGCAACTCAAAGCGCTTTTCGACATTCAGGTAATCAAATAATTTTCAGGTAGTACAATGTGGTGTTATTTGAGTTCCACACCAGCAAACCGATAAACAGCTTTATTCACTCTCTGGAAATCTTCAACGCGCCAATAAGGGATGTGAGGTTTTGGTTTTGTTTGCTTATAGCTTGTACATTCACTCCCGCATAGTTTCGTCATGAATGGAGTCATTTCGGCAACAAGTGACTGCCCGGATAAACAGATGTCATAACTGCTTTGATTGGGAACAATCCAAAGCGTTCCATTGGCGCTTTTCAGTGCCATATGTTTTTTAACAACCCTTTGCTGATGAAATTCGATATCCTTTTTCAAAGAAAGTGACTTTATCTCTTTTTCAAGCTGCAACAGCCTTTCTTTCGTGGTCTCAACATTCATGAGTGCACATTTGATATTATAAACGAGCCATCAACGATCCACAATCCTCTTACTTTTGAGCCGCCAAAGCAGGCTTTCTGATTTTCATTTTTTGACAACTCATGCTTTCAACAAGACCAGCAGCTTTCATCAAAGATTCCATGCTGATGGTGGGTATGTCTGCATGATCTTTCACAAACTGTGACAGATTGTAATTTTTTCCATTTCGTGAGCAAACCGCCAGTTACCTCCCTCGTCATCTGAGGTTTCCATTCCCATCGTTTGCGGGCTATCTGCATTGCCACTATCTCCCGCAGCCAGTTGCGCCTCAATAAAATACCAGATCGACAAAGTAGTACTCATCGCCGATCAGTATTCGTTTCTGACGCGCTTCAAAGCAGAAACCGTGCCCCAGTTCAAGAAGAAACTCTTCAAGCTTGTCGATAAGCAGATCTTCGAGCTGCGATTCTCCCATGACCTCTCTGGATTTCAGCCCGATAAATTCAAACAGATAGGGATCGCGGATATCAAGGAGAGGGCCTTGCCGCTCTGCCTGCTGGTGAGCAAGCCTCGAAAGCTTGTGTTTGTCGCGGGAAAGATCGGAACGTTCATAGTAGAGACTGTGAATTTGCCGTTTCAGCTCACGCACCGTCCAGCTTCCCTGAATAGACTCTACCTGATAAAAGCTGCGTTTGGTCACATCTTTGAGCACACCGGAGTATAGTGTACCACCTCTACCGGAGAATAGTGTACCGGTGATTCCGGAACAATATGTACCACCCGTACCGGAGTAAAGTGTACCACCCCATCAGGCCAGATTTGTAACATCATAAACAGTACCTTTAG
>CAIPMW010000016.1 GCA_903866255.1 uncultured Chlorobiaceae bacterium
GAACGCCGAGCTCCAGCTCGGCATTATATACTCCCTTTGCCGAGCTGGAGCTCGGCGTTCCCAGAAAGCTTGTGCTCGGAAAAATAGTTATAATTACAACTTGCATTCTCTTGGAAATCAGGGATAAATATATGGTAACGTATTTTATTTTATAAATATATTTCTTTCATCGTTATATTTCTCCTGGGAAATCAGGATGTATGTGCGCATGTACGACGATCTGAAACGGGGTGAGGGCGATAATCCGACCGTTGGAATTATTTTGTGTTCGCAAAAAGACGAGTCAGTGGTTCGCTATTCGGTCTTGAATGGTAGTGAACAGTTGTTCGCCAGCCGCTATTCATTGGTCTTGCCATCCGAAGAAGAGCTGCGCAGGGAGCTTGATCGGGAACGCACAATGCTATTGGAGCAGGCAGAGGAGTATCAAGCGGATGGGGGCGACCATGAATAAAGCCGCAAAACGCAGTTTCCATGAGGAGCTGGTGCTCAATCAATGGATGATGGATTTTATCAAGAGTGGATCAATGAAAAAATGGATTCGATGACTACCGGTGTGGGCGTCAACATTATTTTCTCTTTCCAATCACAAACAGGTCATAATTTTCTTATTGACTGGTAGCGTGCAATGCTGAGAGGAGAATAACTTCAAGAGAATTGCTTGATTTGATCCCTTTATCATTTGTTATTAGAGACATGCATCCGGCCCGAATTGCCGTAGCACAGTGCAGAGCATCAATAAATTTCCGGTTGTCCTTTGCTCTTAATTGAGCCGTCAAGTCAAATGTTTCAGCATCATGGGGAGATATCGTCAGAAAATTTTCCATTCTGAAAAAGGCCTTGATACTTGCAACCAGCGTCAGATTTCCGGATTGATAGGGTTTGATCAATATTTCAGCAATGGTAACGTCCCCTGTGCAGCCAATGATTAATCCTGACTCGACAGCTTCAATGACTGGGGCTACAAGCCGAAAAAAGTCAGGATTACGATCCAGAAAGTAGATGAAAACATTGGTGTCCAGATAGACCCTGTGCCCCTGTAACCGCTTGAGTGTTTCCTCTATTGTTCCCATGAATCACGGCTTTTATGTAATTCAGTATCAATGTCGAGAGTGGTTTTTCCCCAAGTACCTTGTGCGATTCCAGCATAATTCATCGCAGATTCTTTCCGCTTTTTGCGTGATATCGGTATCAGTGTCACAACCCCATTATTATAGGCAGCCTCAAGCAAGTCGTCTGGCTTGATGTTAGCCGATGCAGCGATGCGTGCGGGTATGGTGATCTGGTGTTTATTTCTGACGCGGACTTGTGTCATCGTTCCGGGTGTTTGTGAGAGTGAAAGTACGACTTGATGAAGATAATCTAACTTTTTTTGCAAAAGCTCTCTTGCTGAGAGAGAAGATTTGATCAGTTCAGTCAGCTTTTTTTCCCAACTGCGGTTAGCTTCGTCATCGGATACCCACCGGGTCTCTGGATCGTTGGCTTCGGTCAAGCCGTTCTCAATTTCCTGAAGGAACCAATTGTCGTATTCGGCCACTTCATGGGTTTTGGCGGGAGATGCTGGTGTGCCGGTAACTGGATTTACTCCCAATTCCGTTATTGGAATTACCGCTGTTGTGCTTCTTCTGTTTGTTATCACGATCTTTTTCACCATCCAGTTATCAAGCTATTCGTGGATTATGCGTATTATTTATCGAAATAAAAAAATGGGTCACGGTATAATGCAGCAACCGCAATTTGTCCCACAGGCTGTGGGACTTTTCAACATGCAACTATGGAGATGGCTATGAATGAAAATGTTCGGAGTCTTTCAGTGAATATCGATGTGTTGCTTGGTCGGTTGCAGACTCTGATTGCTAATCGTTTCGCCCAATGATCTTTCATCTGATCAGATTGCGTTGTTTGTCAAGGCTCGATGTATCGAGGAAAACAATGCGTTTCTCGATGCAGTGGAGCGTGCAGATGCCAAGTGGTTCACCTGTAGAAATGTTTCAGTCATAAAAAGTACTGATATCTGTTGTTTTTCATGATTGAATCATGTATTTACCTCTTATGCTCATTGCACACTACATTGATAGGCTGCTTGCTCAGGGAATTTACTGTTTCAGTGGTATTGAGGCTTCGGAAACAGTTGGTTCCAGCGTTATCGCTACCCGTGCAGCACTTGGGCGTCTGCGGCATAAGGGAGAAATCGCCATGCCGTTCAGGGGGTTCTATGTTATTCTTACTCCAGAATACCGTCAGCTTGGGTGTTTACCCGCGAACCAGTTTGTTCCGGCATTGATGGAGCACCTTGAAGAACCCTACTATGCAGCACTCCTTACCGCTGCCGAACATCATGGTGCAGCTCATCATCGACCCCAGGTTTTTCAAGTGGTGACACTGCGTACTCGGCCAAGGATTACCTGCGGCAGTGTACAGATTGATTTTATTGCCCGGAAGAATGTTGCTCTGATGCCTACCCGGAATTTTAAAACTCCTCGTGGATATTTGAAAGTGTCAACCCCGGAGGTGACGGCTTTTGATATTGTCGGCTACCCGCATTACGCCGGAGGGCTCGACAATATTGCCACGGTTTTGACTGAACTGGCGGAATCCCTTGATGCAGGGGTGTTGGCCAGCATCGCAAAACTCTCTCCCGTAGCGTGGTCACAGCGTCTCGGTTACCTGCTTGAACTGATCGGTGAAGCCGGATTAGCCGAAGGATTGGCTGAATACATTGAGCAGCGCAAACCGGTTCCGGTTTCGCTTTCCGTTTCTCAACCGCACAAAGGTGTTCGACAAATCGCTCGATGGCGGCTCTTTCCGAATGAAAAAGTTGATCCTGAAACATGATTCCTCTTGACTACATCACCGAATGGCGAAATCATGCTCCATGGCCGCAGTTATCCCAGGTCGAACAGGATTTGATTATATCCCGAGCATTGATAGAAGATCTGTACAGTCAAGGAGCATGGCATTGTTGTTGATTATTTCGGCGTTGCATCCCATTTAAAAACCGCGCTGGCCATCTACACCAAAAGCGATGAAAAAGAGCTGGCAGATTTAAGTGCCTATTTCAGAGGTCATGCTCTTGTCGGATAATTTCCCCAAGACTCTTGAAGCACACAATAAATCCGGCAAAGCCAGGGCATCAGAGATGGAACATGCTATCCGTTGGCATATAAAAGTGAACATGGACAAAGACCCTGCGCTCTACACCCTGTTCAATGAGCGCCTGCAACGGATACTTGACGAAAAGGCCACCAGGCGTGAGGCGGTAAATGGGCAATCGTTTCTCTATCCGGGCAGGAATTATTCCATTTCTAAATCAATAATGAATCCATAATCCAAGGCCATGCGACGATGGAATGAACTCTTGGTGTATCATGTTCTATTTTCCTTAACGAGGATTCCAAATGGTCTTCAAGAGCATGCAAGCTGTTGAAGACTATA
>CAIPMW010000017.1 GCA_903866255.1 uncultured Chlorobiaceae bacterium
GAAAGCTTGTGCTCGGAAAAATAGTTATAATTACAACTTGCATTCTCTTGGAAATCAGGGATAAATATATGGTAACGTATTTTATTTTATAAATATATTTCTTTCATCGTTATATTTCTCCCGGGAAATCAGGGTGCAGGGAAATTGATTGCAAGGCATTATATTTCGCCCACAGGTATAGAAATAGTATGTGCAGCAAAGGGGCATCACTCATGAGCATTATTCTTCTTGATATAGGCAACGTGCTGGTAACGGTCGATTTTATGCGTTTCTGCCGCGCCGTTGCACGAGACCCGGTTGCAGGCGCTGATGAGGTTTTCCTGAAATACTGTAGCGGTGAATTCAAAGACAAACTCGAAACCGGCTGGGTAGCTCCGCTGGAATATCTTGCCGTTATTGCAAGCGACCCGCTTGTCAGAGCGATGCCGCTCCCTGATATCAGGCATCGTTGGCAGGATATTTTTGAGCTACTGGATGGTGCCGTTGAGGCCGTCGAGTTGCTCCGGCAGAGCCATTCTCTCTGGATTATGAGCGATACGGATCCACTCCATTTTACCTTTCTGCTCAACCATTACCCGTTACTGCGAAACGCTGACCGCTATTATCTCTCCTTTGAGCACGGAAAGATGAAAACCACGGTTGACGCGTTTACGTATATGCTCGAAAGTTCAGGCCGCACTGCTGACGAATTTCTTTTAATTGACGACAAGGCGGTCAACTGTGCTTCCGCCTCACAAGCTGGAATCAAAAGCTTACAGTTCCAGAGCTGGCCGGAGACCCTTGCATTACTTTGAGAAAATAAGGAGCCACCATGTTGCAGATTACCAAAACCATTGCCGTCCCTGATGACGAGATTGAGCTCCAGACCATGCGGGCGCAGGGGGCTGGCGGCCAGAATGTCAATAAGGTTGAGACTGCCGTTCATCTCCGCTTCGATGTCAGGGCTTCATCGCTTCCCGATGATTTTCGTGACAAGTTGCTGCTGCTGAAAGATCATCGCATGACGAAGGATGGGGTGATTATCATCAAGGCGCAACGCTACCGTTCACAGGAGAAGAACCGGGCAGATGCCATGCTGCGTCTGCAAGCGCTGCTTCAGCGTGCCGCTCTGCCGGTCATAAAACGCAAAACCACAGCACCGACGAAAAGCTCGAAGGAGCGGCGGATTGAGAGCAAGGTGAGGCGAAGCTCGGTCAAGGCCTTGAGGGGGCCGGTTGAGTATTGAGGCTTTTTGTTCTTATGCTGTCAGCTCTGACAGGCGGTTGGGCTGAACGGCAATTTTCGTTATACTGACGGGCGTGCTTTGGAGGCAAGCCTTGCCTGTGGAGGCGACATATAAAAACAGATAACAAACATTATATCTCATGACGGATCTTTTTTCAGTATACGACAGGTTATCTACAGAGCCTTTAACGGGTGATGATCTTGTTTATTATGTTGATGCCCATCGTGGGAGAGGTGGTGCGAGGCCTGTCAGCCGTCTTAAAAAATTACTTGGTTATGATAATGACGGGATGCTACCGGCAGGAAAACTTAAGGACAGAAAACGGCAGATATTATTTTCCGGATATAAAGGCTGTGGCAAAAGCACTGAGCTGAATATGTTGCAACACGATATTGAAAAAGATTATATCGTTGTGAATTTTTCCGCTCGCCATGAGCTTGATATCATAAACCTTACCTACATTGATCTCTTCGTGATTACCATGGAGAAGCTCTTTTATGCCGTAGCTGATCATGGTATTGAGATTGATCCGCTGTTGCTTGCCAGTATTCGTGAGTGGAGCTATTCAACCGAGATTCAAGAAATAAGTAAACGTACTGGCGAAGCTTTACTCGAAACAGGAGGGGAGGCCGGGGTTGGTATCATGAGTTTTGCCCGTTTTTTTGGCAAGATGCGGCTGGCTGGCAAGGCGAGTTCCTCAACCAGGCAAACCATCAGTAAAAATATTGAACCACTGGTCTCTGATTTTATCAGCCATTGCAACGATCTTATTCGTGAGATCAGGCAGAATCTTGAGCAGTGCGGGAAAAAAGGGCTGCTCATCATTATTGAAGATCTTGACAAGTTAAGTGTTGAGAAAGCAGAAGAGCTTTTTATTAACCACAGTCATATTCTCAACAGCCTGCAGACCAATGTCATTTTCACTATTCCAATATCGCTCTGTTATCATCCAGATGCGGTGAACATCAAGGCCAATTTCAGTGAACATTTTGAGCTGCCGATGGTCAAGGTGCATGACAAAGAGGGGGCACCCTCCTCCGAAGGGAGAGATACGTTGTGTCGTATCATCACCCAACGGATAGCCGCAGAATGTTTTGATCCACCCGATCTGGTTTATCGCTTTATTGATATCAGTGGAGGTTGCTTGCGGGATCTCTTCAGCATGATTCGTGATGCTGTTATGAGTGCGGTTGATAATGAGCGGGAGATGGTTACTGAAACTGATTTTAGGAAAGCTTTTTTCTCTCTTCGTCGTGACTACGAGAACACCATTGCTGAAAAACGGCTTGATAATCGGGTTATAGTTTCGGTTGGCGAGTATTATGAGGCCCTTGTCGGGGTTGCCTTGAGCAAGACGAAAAAAGTTGATAATACACCAACAGTGCTCGACTTGCGGCATAACCTCTGTATTCTTGGCTATGATGATGAGGGTTGGTGCGATGTGCATCCCGTTGTTCGCACCATCTTGCAAGAACGTGAGCTGATTCCATGAGCCACCGTAATATATTTCATCAGGGAGAACGATCAGTATTCATGACCAAATGATGCAAGTAGTACAGAGACAGGAGGCACTGAACATAAAGGCCGAACTGGATTCGGCCGTGACTTGGCTGCATATCTCGGATCTTCACCTGAGTGATCGGGGTGCCTACGATCAGGAGGTGATTCTGCGTGCGCTTGTGGCATCGGTGAAGCAATTCAGGGAAGCGGGGCAGGTGCCGGATTTGATTGTTGTTACCGGTGATATTGCTCACAGTGGCAGGGCAGAAGAGTACCGGCAGGCAACACACTTTTTTGACGACCTGCTTGCTGCTGCCGGGCTTGACAAAACGCGCCTCTTTGTGGTGCCCGGCAACCACGATGTTGACCGCAAAGCAGGCAGATTTTTGCCCCCCACTCTCGACAATGATCAGGAGGCTGACGAATTTTTTGATCCTGACGGAGTGGCAATACGCAATCAGTTTCAGAAACTTCAGGCCTACAGTGCATGGTACAACAGCTATTTTTCCGATATCCGCAGCTTTCCGACTGATACCACATGCAGCGCGGTTGAGGTGGTGCAGATCAGGCAGTCCAGGGTTGCCATGCTGTTGCTGAACAGCACCCTTTTCTGCATTGACGACCACGATCACGGCAAATTGCTGCTCGGTCGCCGCTGCCTCGACAAGGCCAAAGAGCAGTTGCCGCAGTGTGAGTCTGACCTGACCATCGCCCTGCTGCACCATCCGCTCGACTGGCTGAGTGCGGTTGAACGGGCAAACGTCAGGGCCACTCTTGGCGTATCGGTTGACCTGCTGCTGCATGGCCACTACCATGAGACCGACACCGAAAGCATAGTGTCGCAGCATGGCGGCTACCTCAAGCTTGGCGCGGGGGCGGCCTACCAGACACGCGAGTGGCCGAATCGCGCCATGTATGCCACCGTCCAGGGTGGCCGGGTAACTATTTTTCCGATATGCTATCAGGACAAGCCTCGAGAAGCATGGACGCTTGACACTACGCACTTTCCGCCGCCCACTTATATTGGCACGTTTCCACTCCCAAAGCGCTCAAATCTTGATGCCAGAGAGGCTGCAACGGTAACGTCTCTCGACAGAGAGTATTTTCAGGAGTACCATGAGGCACTTCGGGGGGAGCTTGAGACCATCAACCTTCTCGGTACCCATGCCCTTGAAAATGTTCCCGTTGAATTAACCGATACCTTTGTTGCCCTCCGTATCTCCGATACCTGGCGCAGCGACGGCGAGAATCGCCATGCCAGCCTTGCAGAGCTGGCTCCACCATCGGAAGGAGATCAAAAGTCACTTGCTCCAGAGGCGGTGATGCAACTTGTTTTTGAGAAAAAGCGGTTGCTGCTCATTATTGGAGATCCCGGTTCAGGCAAGACCACGCTGCTCAAGCATTACGGGCTCACCTCTCTCGAAAAAAGAGAGAAGCTTGGGTTCACTAAACCGCTAATGGTGGTGTTTCTCCCGTTGCGGGATCTTCTTCTTGCCGATGGCATGTATGCTCCGCTCTCCCATAACCTCGTGGCGTGGTCGAAACTGCACGATCTTGAGATGCAGGAGCAGCACATTGCCCATTGGCTGAAACAGCGGTCAACACTGTTGCTCTTTGACGGCCTTGATGAAATCAGTGACCCGAAACAGCGCATCAAAGCGTGCCGATGGATTGACCGGATTGTCGCCCGCTATACGAAAGCGCGGGTGGTGGTGACCTCCCGTGCTACCGGCTACCGCAAGGTCGAGGGAATAGAGCTTGCCTCCCGTCACACGCGGGCTGACATCATGGATTTTAGCGACGATCAGCAGAAAGAGTTTCTGGAGAAATGGTTTACGGCGGCGATGCGGGACGAGCTGAAAAAAGGGAACGTTACACAAGCGCAGTGGGAGAAGAGCCAGGAAGAGAAGGCACTCCGGAAATCGGCGACAATTATTGAGTTTTTGAGTCAAGAGAAAAACAGGAGTGTGCAGGTATTAGCCAGAACCCCTCTGCTGCTGCAAATTATGGCGATTCTCTGGAAAGAGCGTGAAGTTCTTCCGGCTACCCGTGTGGATCTTTACGAGGCAGCACTTGGCTACATTCTTGATTACCGCGACCGGCAGAGAGGGCTTGAGCCCCTGCTGAAAGTTCGCGATGCCCTTTCTGTGCTTGCTCCGGTTTCGCTTTGGATGCAGGAAGTGGTGAAAACGGATGAAGTCAAACGAGAAGCGATGCAGCAGCAGATGCAGCTTGAACTCAAGACGCTCACGACCAGGCGTTACAGCGCCGAAGAGTTCTGCGAATATCTTGTCAACCGTGCCGGTCTGCTGGTTGAGTATCGCGACAAGGAGTATCTCTTTCGTCACAAGTCTTTCCGGGAGTACATGGCTGCTCATCAGCTCCTCAGAGAGTGTGGAAAGGAAGGGCGCGTGGCCACGCTGGCCGGTTACTTTGGTGACGACTGGTGGAACGAGCCGCTCCGTTTTTTTATTGGCCAGGCTGATGCTCCAACCTTTGACACCTTTATGCGGGAACTCTTCAACTCGCCAGCCAGTGCAGAGATGACACCGAAACAGCAGGATTTGCTGCTGCTCCTGATCAACGAGGCCCAGCACATAAGCATAACTGCGCTGAAGCAGAAGCTGCTACATCCCGATACCTCCCTGAACCGCCAGCGCTACCTGTTGCAGTGCCTCAATGCCATTGGTCAATTTGAAGCACAGACCGATGCGGCCCTTGAGGTGGTGAAGCAGTTCAATACATCAGGGCTCTCCAAAGAGCCGAGGGGCGCTGCTGAAATTGTCAAGGATCCTCTGGGCGCTGAGTATATCCTGATCAAGGGCGGAACCTTTACCTACTCGTTGACGAAGAAACGGGAACCCGTGCCGGATCTCTACGTGGCTAAATTCACCGTGACCAACAAGCTTTTTCGTGAGTTTATCAGCTTTTTGGACGCAAAAGAGAGTGATGTTGCCAGAGAGCTGCCGCTCAATGTGTATAGGCAACAACTGTTTGCATTGGCAGAGAGTATCAAGGGGTTCAGTGGCTGGTTGCAGGGAGAACAACAGTTGTCAAAACGTTTTCTCTCTTATTATGATGATGATAAACGATTCAATAAAGATGATCAGCCGGTGATTGCAAGCTGGTATGCGGCCCGTGCTTATTGTCTCTGGCTTTCGCTGCTTGAACGTGACAAGGATCTGTTCTACCGGCTTCCAAAGGAAATGGAGTGGGAATTTGCGGCTGCGGGTGAGGAGGGACGCCGCTATCCTTGGCCGAAAGAGAAGGGTGATCCGACGCCAAAACTCGCCAATTATAATTCAAATGAAGGCACCACAACACCGGTCGGTCGTTATCCTGAAGGTGCTACACCGGAAGGGTTGCTGGATATGGCAGGGAATGTGTGGGAGTGGATGGAAGAGTGGCATGATAACGATAAAAACTTTCGCTCATTACGGGGAGCGTATTATAACAGTAAAGCTGATGCTCTGCGCTGCTCCTCCCGGTTCCTCTACCTTCCGAGGGTCAGCCGCTACGATGTGGGTTTTCGAGTGATTCGTTCCAGTCATTCTTCCTCTTCCTGAAAATCTGATCCTCTGATATCTGGAACTCTGAAAAATTATGACCGATCCGGGAACGCCGAGCTCCAGCTCGGCAAAAAAATAAAAAATATGCCGAGCTGGAGCTCGGCGCTCCCAGGGCTTGGCACTCCCAAGGCTCGGTGCTCCCAGGGCTCGGTGCTCCCAGGGGCAGGTGCTCTCGGGTAAGACCCCTCACCCCATATTCTCCAGCCGCTTGTAGAAAAAGTGCTTCGTCACTTCCGCAGACACAATATAGAGCCCCACAATCATCAGCATCCAGACGTAAAAGAGCAGCGGCAACTGCGCAAATCCAAAGGTGACTGCCAGCGGCGTAAAGGGCAGTGCCAGCACCGCAGCAACCACCAGCAGCGTCGCTGTCAGCAGATACTTGCCGGGAGGGCTTTTGAAAAACGGGAGGCGCGTGCGAATTACCAGCACAATGAGCGAGGCGGAGATGACCGATTCAACAAACCAGCCGGTCTGAAACTCTGCCTCTCCGGCGTGCAGCACATAATGCAAAACCCCGAAGGTGAAGAAGTCGAAGAGCGAGCTGAGAATACCGAAGGTGATCATGTATCGCTGGATAAATCGAATATCCCAGCGGTGCGGCCGGGCGATGTTGATGGCATCAACGCGGTCGCTGGAGATGGTGATCTCCGGAAAGTCGGTCAGCAGGTTGGTGAGCAGTATCTGCTTTGGCAGCAGCGGCAGGAAGGGGAGAAAGAGCGAAGCCCCTGCCATGCTGAACATGTTGCCGAAATTGGCACTGGTTGCCATGAAGACATACTTCATGGTATTGGTGAAGGTTTTGCGCCCCTCAATAATGCCCTGCTCCAGCACCTTCAGGTCATGGTTGAGCAGCACAATTTCGGCAGCCTCCTTGGCCACATCCACCGCTGAGTCAACCGAAATACCTACATCGGCAGCATGAAGCGCTGAAGCGTCGTTGATTCCGTCGCCCATGAAACCGACCACATTCCCGCCCTTTTTGAGTGAGAGAATAATCCGCTCCTTCTGGTTCGGCTCCACCTCAGCAAAAATATCGGTGCGCACCGCCTGCTGCATTAGCGCCAGATCGCTCATCTTGCGAATTTCCGGGCCGGAGAGCACAACCGGGTTCTTGATTCCCACCTGCCTGCCAAGACTTCCGGCAACGAGAGCGTTGTCGCCGGTAATAATTTTCAGCTTCACACCGAGCCGTTCGAGATTCTGAATGGTCTCCAGTACCCTCTCCTTGGGTGGATCAAACAGGGTGATAAAGCCAAGGAAGATCATCTCCGCTTCATCATTGCGGGTAAAGTCCTGCTGCTGATTGCCAGCTTTCCACGCCACACCAAGTGTGCGGTAGCCATCAGCGCTAAGCTGCTCGTAACGCGCCATAATCTCCGTCCGCTTTTCATCCAGAGCAACCAGTGAGCCATCCTCATTCTCGGCGTGGGAGCAGACCTCCAGAATCTGATTCAGCGCCCCCTTGGTGATGACAATGGTTTCGGCATCACTTCGAAGCTGCACGCTCAGCCGTTTCCGTATAAAGTCATAAGGGACTTCGCTTTGCACCTCAAACAGCCGTTTGTTCACAGGCGGATTGCTGATAATGGCCTCATCAATCGGGTTCTGAAATCCCTGTTGCAGGGAGGCGTTCAGCCAGGCGTACTCCAGCACCTTGTCGGAGGGGTTGCCTGAGAGCGATAATGCCTTGTGCACCTTCACCTTCCCCTCGGTAATGGTGCCCGTTTTATCGGAGCAGAGGATGTTCATGCTCCCGAAGTTCTCGATGGAGGAGAGTCGCTTCACAATCACCTGCTGCTTGGCCATGTTGCGGGCACCAGAGGCAAGGTTCACACTGATGATGGCTGGCAGCAACTGGGGGGTGAGGCCGACCGCAAGCGCCAGGGAGAAGAGGAAGGAATCGAGAATCGGCTTCTGCAGGAAGACATTGACAGCAAAAATGATCACCACCAGCACCATGGTGATCTCCATCAGCATATAGCCAAACCTGCGCACGCCCCGCTCAAAATCTGTTTCGGGCGATTTCAGCCGAAGAGAGCCTGAAATCTTTCCGAACTCAGTCTGCATGGCGGTTTGCACCACCAGTGCCTTCGCTTTGCCGCTGATGACGTGAGCACCCATAAAAAGGGTGTTGCTCCTTCTGGCCAGCGGGGTGTTTGCCGGGAGAACGCCGCTGTTTTTTTCCACCGGATAGGTTTCGCCCGTGAAGGCCGCCTCGTCAACAAACAGCTCTTTTGAATTGAGGATAAGGCTGTCGCCCGGAATAACATCTCCGGCGGAGAGCAGCACAACATCTCCCGGCACCACCTCCTCAATATGAATCTCTTTTTCCTTGCCATCACGAACAACCCGACACTTGATCTGTACCATTTTCATCAGTTGGTCAATAGCACTGGCCGCCCCTCTCTCCTGCCACCAGCCCAACAGGCCGCTCACCAGCACAATGAGCAGAATGATCAAGGCATCTGTTTTGTCGTGGAGGGCAAACGAGAGAGCTGCGGCAAAAATCAAAAGCAGCGTCACCGGGCTTTTGAATTGCAGCAGAAAAAGCATCAGGCCAGAGGTTCTTGAGCCTCCCTTCAGCGAGTTTGGGCCGTACTGCTTTAATCGCTCCTGAGCAGTTTGAGCTGACAGGCCTTGACGGTCAGCATTCAGGCTTGAGAGAGCCTGTTCCGGTGTGAGTGACCAGAAATTCTCTTCAACCTTGCCTGGAGGTGCTTCGTTTTTATCCATTTTGTATTGAGCATCTTCATGATTCTGTCAGTGCCTTGAAGCATAGGTAGAAACGCTGCTACTTGCAACAAGAATCTTGAGATTCCATGTCTGGCAGAGACTTGCTGAAATCACCTTGTCATTTCGACGGGCGCGTTGGGTATTTTTGCCGGTCTCAAAGAAACCACGAAATCTTTGCGTTTATATTTGCTTGACTTGTTGCATCATGGCTTCTCAAGGCTGAAAAGGAAAATTAAAAAGAAGAGTTACAGAACAGCCTTAACAGGGATCTACTCCAACTGTTTATAAAAAAGTTAGTTAAGAATTCTTTAATTGTTGATAATAAGAGAAGACGATAGGAGAACTGGCGGGAGTGCGGACTCAGTAAATACGTTAAGAAACTGAACGATCAAGGAAAATGTGCAGACCGGGTTGAGAGACTTTGTTCGGCTGTTATACTGTTCATGCGATTGCTGGAAGATAGTCGCCAGAGATTCTGATTCAAATATATTATTACAAAATTTTTTAAAAAAAGTAATTTTCTTATGTCATTAACAAATAATTCCAAGTTGCAATCAAATTGATTTTAATATCCAATCCCAGCCAGCTAAAGACCGAAGTCCATCCGGTTTTTTTTCCATTTTTTTCAGTCCTCTCGCTGCTTGTACGATAACTGCTCCAAGAGTCTCAAATACCCGATTAGCAAATTCCTTTTCTCGCAATTCATCCCAAAGATGCTTCACAGGATTTAACTCCGGTGAATACGGCGGAAGCTTTATGAGTGCCATATTTTTTGGGACACTTAAATGCATTGCACGGTGAGAAGGCGCTCCATCCACAACCATTATGACAAACTCTTTGGGATGTTTATTTGCGACAAGCCTAAGAAATGCGCCCATACTCACCGTGTCCATTTTGCTGCCCAACATTCAGTCAAGCACACCATCTTTCGGCGATACCGCTGCGTAGGCATAGATATACTCTCTTACAAGAGCTAACTTTACCATAGGACAAAGAGGTGCCGGAGCCCAACATTTTCGAGGATCACTTATCCTTCCAAACCGAGCTTCATCCTGAAACATCAAGCGCAATGGCAGATTGAGGATATTTTGCTTGGCTGTTTGTGCCAGTGTCTCTGGGAGTTTTTTTTAAACTTTTCCTGCGCCTCAATATCCTGTTTTGGGTGACACGTATCTGGCGCAACCTTACGCCAACCATGACGTGCCAGCATCCTGTAAACCGTGGATGCTGCGACTGCTCTTCCCAATCGTTGTTCTAATGCCGCATGAATTGGCGGAACAACCAGAATGCCGCCTTGTTCTGCTTTCTCTATCCATTCAGCAAGAAACTGGGTTTCCTCATGTAGACTAAGCGTTTGCCTTCTTCGACCTCCCCAACTACCCTTAGGTGTCGGATTTCCTGACGCTTGATTTCTGATATCTCGATGGTTCCGCACAACAGTAGCAACACCAATGCCAAGAAGTTTTGCAGTTTCAGAGTACGTGATATCACAGGTTTTCGGAATAAGAATACTCAAACCAGCTTTCAGTTCTCGAACGTCATTTGCCTCTTTTACAATCTTTTTTGCAAAGCTTTCCATTTCGTCAGTGATGACTGCTGGACGAGCCATACCCACTATACCCCTGTTTGTTGTCAAATTATGAACAATAATTGCTACAAACAGAAAATAAATTATAATTATCTTGATTGCAAGATGGAATAAGCATATAGTGCCCCATTTATTTCTACAACGTAGATACTGTTTTTTGCTGGATAATGCAAGTCGATTGTTGGTTACGCGGACTGGTTATTAAAACAAGTAGTTTGCCGTTGCCAAACTGCACACATTGTGATAAATTGCCGAAATGAAACGCATCAATTGGAGCATGGAAAAGAGCGTGGCACTCAAAGCGTCACGGGGAATCTGTTTCGATGATGTGGTTTTCTTTATTGAAAGGGGTGAGATATTGGACGACTATCTTCATCCCAACCAGGAGGTATACCCTGGACAACGAATCATGGTACTGAGCGTGACCAATTACGCATATCTCGTACCTTACCTAATCTAATCGATTTTGCATAAAAAAAGCTCCCATCTGAGAGGATAAAGTGTTATATTAGAATGAGTAAAGTTGCAATTACCATTTCAATATCACACAACCCAACAGGTGGAAAGCTTTATGGCAAAAGATACCAGCATTTCGGCGAAAAAGAAAGAACAAATTCAGGCAATCGAAGCAACAGATGACCAGTTAACGACCAGGGCGTGCTTAAGCTTTTTTGCCATCTATCTGCGAAGCATTCAGCTCCTTGCA
>CAIPMW010000018.1 GCA_903866255.1 uncultured Chlorobiaceae bacterium
AGGTGAGCCAGAGAGTTTTTGCTCACTATCTGAACGTGACAAAGGAATCGGTAAGTCAATGGGAACGAGGACAAAAGAAACCTGCCGGAACAACCTTGAAACTTCTTTCTCTTGTAGAACGGAGAGGAATTAACGCTATTGCCTGAGACTGCTGACAAGTATCGTCATACTGACTCAACAACGCGAACTCTTCGCGCTCTTCATCGCTCTCTTTCTCAATCCTGGAGCCAAAGGTGAGTGTTCGGGGATCGGTTTTTTTGTCGAGCTTGTGGGGATCTTTGAACTGGTAGGGCAACTGCTCAATGGCTGCGACAACATCGCCCTTGACCGTGTCGTGCAGAAACTCGTACTCCGTGCCCATAAAATCGGGCTGCCGGGTGTTGAGCTTCTGTTTGGCAATCTCGATAAACACCGGATTGATTTCGTACCCGACCGAGTTTCGTTCGAGATTTTTTGCGGCAAGTGAGGTTGTCCCGCTGCCCATGAAGGGATCGAGCACGGTGTCGCCACGGAAGGCGAACATTTTAATGAGGCGGTGCGGAAGCTCTTCGGGGAACATGGCGAGGTGCCCCTCCTGTTTTGCCCCGGCAAAGTTCCAGTGACCTGAAAAGTAGGTGTTCCACTCTTCGGTGGTCATGGCTGAGATCTTTTTCTGCTCTTTGGTGGGCTTTGGAGCGTCGCCCTCTCGCATTCGTTCCAGACAAGGTTCAGGTTATTGATGTAGCTCTCGTAACTTTCGTGAAAGCCAATCTGGTTCTCCGTCCCGTAGTCCTTGAGCTGCCAGTACGGTGGCGAGGTGACAACAAGATGCACCGACCTGTCAGCGAGGAGGTTCATCTGTCGACTGTCGCCGTGGATTATGGTGTGGTGGGTTTTCAAGGTGCTGTTGGGTGCTTGGGTTGTCTTGTTGGTGGAGCGGTTTTGGATGCTTGAGTGAAGTATAGAGAATTTCTTTTGATTTACACTGAATGGGGGCTGGGGAATATTCTGCCATGTGTATAGTTTCCGGCCTACTCTCATTTCATTCATGCAACCCGGAGGCAACCCGGAGGCTCAGTGCCTCCGGGTTGATTTCATGCATCAGCCGCTCATCGAAGGAGAGGTTCAGAGCAGAAAGCTTGAACTCATGTACAGTTTTTGAACCTCTGCAAAATATACTTGAACAGTAAATCCTGGTTCTATATATTCAATGGTGCAGAATAATGTCAACCCATAACGGTTAAGAGTGCGGATTTTCAAAAACAGGTGGTTTGCCAAGTTCGCCAAGGATGAGGGCATCAGTGATGAAAAGCTGTGCAAAGCAGTCAAGGATGCCGAAAATGGGTTAGGTGACAAGGCTTTTTTGTTTATGGGTTTCCAAAAAATGCGCAGGATAATATAACCAAGGCTGATGTCAGGGAGTATAAAGAACTTGCAAAAATTACCTTTGCCCTTTGCGACGAAAAGCTTGAAAAATTAATTCAGACAGGAGCCTTCAAGGCTGTAACATGTTATGAGTAAAGCTACAACATATAAAAGCGATGCCCTTGC
>CAIPMW010000019.1 GCA_903866255.1 uncultured Chlorobiaceae bacterium
AAAAAACCGATGCCGATCAGGTAAAAGGTGGTGCTCATGGTTGCTTGGTCACAGGTTTTTCAGCCGCAGGGAGTTGCTTACCACAACAAGGGAGCTGGTCACCATCAGCAGTGCGGAGATGATGGGGTGCAGCACCCCCGAGACGGCAAGTGGCAGCGCTATGAGATTATACGAAAAGGCCCAGACAAGGTTCTGCCTGATGATGGAAAAACATCGCGAGGAGCTTGTGATCAGGGTGTTGATGAGCCTGAGATCGTCGTTCAGGATGGCAACGCTGGCGCTATCGAGGGCAATGGCGGAGGCGTGGCCGAGGGTGACGCCGATGTCGGCTTCGGTCAGGGCGGGTGCGTCGTTGATGCCGTCGCCCACCATCATGACGCATGCTCCCTTTGCTTTCAGGGCGCGGATCACCGCCGCTTTTTCGAGAGGACCAAGCCCGGCCTGCACGTCGGTAATGCCGCATCTGGCGGCGATGTAGTTGGCTACTCCACGGTTGTCGCCGGTCAGTATCATCAGGGCAAACCCGTTTTTCCGCAGCCCATCAATCAGGGGAAGAGCGTCGTTACGCAGGTCATCAATCATCCCGATCACTCCGGCCAGCTTGTTGCCGCAGGCGACCATCACCACGGTTTTGCCTTCAGCTTCGAGCGATGCGGTGTGAGCAATCTGTTCACGCTCCATCTGGACACCCTCCTCCTCCATAAAGGCTTTTGAGCCCGCCCGCCAGAGAGCTCCATCAATCACTCCTGAAACTCCTCTGCCCGGCGTTGCCCTGAACTGCGTTACCGTCAGCCGCTCACCCTGCCAGGCAGCCACAAGGGCGCGTCCGGTGGGGTGCTCCGAGGCGGCTTCGAGCGAGGCGACATGCTGCATCAACGTTGGCGTGAGGCCGTAGTCGTGCAGGTCGGTCATGGAGGGTTTGCCAGTGGTGATGGTGCCGGTTTTGTCGAACACGACCGTGGTGGTTTTTGAGACGGTCTCAAAAATATCGCCCCCTTTGACGAGAATACCTCTCTTTCCGGCAGTGGTGGTACCGACCAGAATAGCGAGCGGCGTTGCCAGACCAAGGGCGCAGGGGCAGGCGATGACGAGCACCGAGACGGCGTTCATCAGGGCGGTGACGGTGCTGGCGGGGGTGATTTTCCAGTAAAGAAAGGTGGCAAGTGCGAGGATGATGGTGGCCGGTACAAAGTAACCGGCGGTTTTGTCGGCAATGCCCTGAATCGGCGCCTTGCGTGCCTGGGCATCCTCCACCGTGCGGATAATACGGGCCAGCAGGGTGCTCGCCGCATTGCCGGTGACCTGGATGCGGAGCCGTCCATTCATGGAAAAGCTTCCGGCAAACACCTCGCTGTCCACTGTTTTCAGCACTGGATTTGATTCGCCGGTCAGCATCGCTTCGTTCACCTCAGCTTCGCCATCCACCACCCTGCCGTCAAGCGGAATCCGGTCGCCCGGGATGATCTCAATCATCTCGCCGCTTTGCACCGAAGCCACAGGCACCATGCTGGTTTCGCCACTCTCAGCCACCCTCAGCGCCTCATGGGGTTGCAGTTCAGCCAGCTCGGCAATGGCGTTGCCCGCCTTGAGCCTTGAACCTGCCTCCAGAAACCGGCCCAGCAGAATGAAGGTGATAATCATCGAGGCGGTATCGAAAAATATCTCCCCCCCGTAAAAAATCATGGCAATGCTGTAACCGTAGGCCGAGAGTGCGCCAAGCGCCACCAGCACATCCATGTTGAGCGTCAGCCGTCGCAATGAGCGGAGGGCGCTTGAGAGAAAGGGATAGCCCGAGTAGAAGAGCACCGGTGTGGCCAGCGCCCATGAAATAAGCTGGAATGCAAGCCGGTAGCGCTCCTCAATTCCCTCAAAAAAGCCTGCGTAAAGTGCGGTGGTAAAGAGCATGAGCTGCATGGAGAAAAATCCTGCCGTGCCGAAGCGCAGCAGCAGCTCCTGTTTCTCCCTGGCAAACATATCGGCACTTCCGTTGCCATGGCAGGGGTGGGGCAGGTAGCCGATGGAGCGGATGGCGTCCAGTATGGCCTCGAGGTTCACCTCTTCACCACTCCAGGTGATGGTTGCCTTGTGGGTGGCATAGTTCACCCTGACGGAGGGCAGGCCAACGATTTTCATCAGAAACTTTTCGATGAGCCAGACACAGGAGGCGCACCTGATGCCCGAGAGCAGCAGCTCAATCCGGTGCTCGTTGCCGCTGATGGTGACGGTGTCGCTGAAGGCTGAAGCCTGGAGTTTTACCCCGGTTGCCGGAGGACCGGGCTGCCAGTTGCACCGCTGGTTGTAGAAGGCATCAAGCGAATTGCTGTGGATAAGCTCGTAGACACCAAGGCAACCGTGACAACAAAAAACCTTGGATTCTCCGTTGCTCTCAACGATAATGGCCGATGCCCGGCTTGTCTCCTGCAGGCAGTGGTCGCAGCGCAACATTCCGTGAGATGGTTGCTCACTCCCTGACATTAAAGACAAATGCCGGATTGTTCAGTGTATCGGAAAGAATGGTCGCCTGCCAGAGCGTACGACCGCTCATGCAGCGCACAATAATCCCTTTGCCCTCATAGAGGCAGGCGCTTTTTTTCACCAGCGTCACCTGATTTTTGCCCATCTGCATCCCTGGCATTGAGAGATCGAGCAGCAACGTCTCAGGCAGCTTGTCGCATGGGGTCACGGTGACACTGAAGGTAAGCTCCTTCATGTGCTTGACCGGTTTCGGTTCAATGTTCAGTGTCACCGTTCGCAGGCCTGCGGTAACGGTGCAGGCTTTTTCGTGAATGCTGTTATCCACGGCTGTTGCATGGAGTGTGCTGCCTGCTGTCATCATGCAGGCGAAGAGTGCAAGGGTCGTGAAGCCCTTTATTTGACGTTGAAAAACCATTTTTTGCTGGTGACAAGTTGTTGCTGCTGTTTAAGGTCAATGCGAGCAAACCAAACTCCCTTGAAGGGAATCGTGGGGGTTGCCTGGTAGATACCCGGAGCCAGTTGACGCATGGTCATTGTCGAGTCGAAACGGGTGGTGGAGAGGTTGCCGATGAAGAGGGAGAGATCGCCCGTTTCGAGCGGTTTGCCGTGCGATGTGGCCTTGAGTCGAATGATGTTGTACCCTCTTTTCAGTGAATCCGGCTTGCTCACCTCAACAGCAAGCTGCTTTTCGGCAGCTTTCGACTGAAAATAACCCTTGCTGCTTTCGTAATAGTTGCTCTCAACCAACCCTTCAGCATCTCTGAAGGCGACATAGATGCCACTCCCCATGGCAAAAAAGAAGAGCGGGTAGATGATATAAAAAAAGAGCTTCATAAAAATCCGGCCTCTCTGTTTATTGAGATGGAACGCCCCGAAATGGTCAGATGAAGGTGCTCAAGCTTGCCGTTTGCCTTGACCAGAATACGACCATGAATGGCGGAGAATGGTTTCAGCCGAAGCGTGTGCTCCCCAAGCAGGGTGACCATGTCGGGTGACGACAGTTCCAGCATGCGCTCCTCTCCGCTGTTGTTATGGATGCTGTAGGAGTAACGGTTCAAC
The DNA here is from genome assembly GCA_903866255.1 of uncultured Chlorobiaceae bacterium. GTDB lineage: Bacteria > Bacteroidota > Chlorobiia > Chlorobiales > Chlorobiaceae > Chlorobium. Next base: position 3,535 of record CAIPMW010000019.1, read on the forward strand.
CCCGAGGGGAGCGTGGCGTTGTCGCGGGTCACCAGAAAATCAACCGCCGGGCGGCTCCAGATCAGCACCAGAAGCGTGCTTGCTGCCACTGCGGCAGCGCCTCCCAGCCAAAAGGTTTTGGGGCGGAGTATCTTGCCTTTGTAGTTCGGAAAAGGGGGAATATGTTTTCTTGCGGTTTTTTCGACGCAGGCATCAATACACTCGGCACAGGCAATGCAGGCGGTGCTCAACCCCTGTTTGATGTCAATGCCGACCGGGCATACCTTGACGCAGGCATCACACTTCATGCAATCACGCTCCCGTGAAACATCATACTCGATGATGAGGGTATCCTTATCAAAAAAGAGATTCTGCAGCATGGCGTAGGGGCAGATGGACATGCAGAACTTTCTGCCGAGGAAAGCCAGCTCCAGAGAGACGACTGCCCAGAGCACAAGAAAAAAGGTGGTGATGGTGGGCGACACAAAAAGCGCCCTGAATGTCTCTGCAGGTGGAATAAAGTACCAGATCATGGTGAGGGAGACCAGAGCAGAGAGGAGGATCGGGAGCAGCTTTTCAACCTTTCGAGCCAGTTTTTTCCCAAAAAGTGTGGCGAGCCCCTCACCAAAATCAAGCAGCACCGTCTGGGGGCAGAGCCATCCGCACCAGACCCTTCCAAGAATGATGGTGACAAAGCTAATGAGAAGGAGAAAAAAGAGAGCAGCAGCAAGAACGAGATAAAACTCCCTCATCCAGATCACTGAGCCGAAGAGATGGAGTTTGAGCGTTGGAATATCGAACCGTAACGCACTTTCGCCATTAACGGTGACGAAGGGCAGGCCGGTGACGATGATGGCCTGCAGAAGTTCAAGAGCAGTTCGGTATTTTTTCCACAAAATGGCTGACTCCGGAGTTGGTGAGCATTACTTGTTTCTGAGGGTTTCCAGAAAAGCGATCACCTTGCTGATCTTGTCGGCACCAATCTGCGGAAGGAATGACGGCATGCCATTTGGTCTGCCTTTGGCAATGGTTTCAAAAAGAATCGCTTTGGTTGAGCCATACTTCAGGGTGGGGGCGGTAAGATTTGGGCCAATCAGCCCTTTGGCATCACCATTATGACAGGGGGCGCAGGTGTTGGCAAAAATCTCCTTGCCATCCTCAATAGCTTCGTGATTTCCTGAATAGTCCTTGACGGCAACAGCGCTCTCTGTTTTTTTTGCAGATGCCATCTCTTTGTCGAACTCTTTGTACACAGACCAGTTGGAGAACGCAGGGCTATAGGAGGCGATGTAGCCGATCATGCAGATAATTCCAACAATGAAAAAGAAGATCCATCCTTTGGGAATACTGTTGTGGCCATCCTGTGGTTCCGGGGTATCATGCATGATTCATCTCCATTTCGGTAAGTTCAGTTGTTCATTTATCATCTTCAAGCATTCGGTGCTTGGGCTCCTCAATCCGCTCTTTTCTTTTCGGGCTGTAGTAGTAAATAATAATCCCTGCCATAACAAGGGCAAGCAGCGAGGTGAAGAGAAAGTATGCCATAATCTGACGAGGTTATTGATTTGTTTCCATACTCTTGACATCCCTTCCGAGCTTCTGGATATAGGCAACCAAGGCATCCATTTCGGTCAGCTCTTTGCGCAGTTCCAGAGGAGTGACGACGTTACGACTCTCTTTCGACGGGTAGTTTTCATCAGCCACTTTAGCGCGATACTCCTCAAGCTGCTGCTTCACCATCGCCTCGGTGTATCCATAGCCAAGCACAGTGGTTTTCTTGAAGGAGTAGCTGGTGTCGAGCCGATTCTTAGCAAGCCAGAAATAGGGGGGCATATTTGACTTTTCAAACATTCCCTGTGGTCTCTTGAAGTGCGTGTAATGCCATGAATCAGGATATTTCCCGCCGACCCGGTTCAGATCGGGGCCGGTGCGCTTTGAGCCCCAGAGAAATGGTCGGTCATAGGCGAACTCCTCAGGTTTCGAGTACTCACCATAGCGAAGCACCTCTGTCCGCAGTGGCCGCACCGTCTGGGTATGGCAGTTATTACACCCTTCACGCATATAGATATCGCGCCCCTCCTGTTCAACAGCCGTGTAGGGCTTGATGTATGCGCTGACAGGTTGTGTCGAAGGCATAAAGAGAGGAATAAAAACGGTGACCGTGGTACCAATCAGGATGACAGCGGCTGAAAGGATGGCAAAAACAACCGGTTTTGAAGTGATTCCCATGATGGCAGCTCCTGTTTATAAAATTGACGGTGACGCTTTTCCCGGCTCTTGCTCCTGGCGGACGGTCATGACCAGATTCCATGCAAAAACAAGTATCCCGATAAAGAAGACTACCCCTGCTCCAAAGCGAAGCTGATAGTAGGGGTAGAGTGAGGCAACCGTATCAAGAAAATTGTACATGAGCGATCCATCGGGATTTGTTGCCTTCCACATGGCGCCCTGCTGAATTCCGGCAATCCACATCGCCGATGTCCAGACGATCTGGCCAACCATCATCAGCCAGAAATGGATGTTTGCAAGCTTGACACTGTAAATCTCCCTGTCGTAGATACGGGGAATCATGTAGTAGAAGGAGGCTGAAATGATCATGGTTACCCAGCCCATAGTCCCCATGTGGACATGGCCCGGAACCCAGTCGGTGTAGTGAAAGAAGGCACTCAGGGTTCTCAGCCCCTGAAGCGGCCCCTGAAGGGTCTGAAGCCCGTAAAAGGTGATGCCTGCAATAAAGAACTTGACCAGATAGTTGGTGCGCATCTGATCCCAGTTGCCATTCAGGGTGTAGTAGCCGTTGACGACCGAACCCCACGATGGCGCAATCATAAAGAGGCTGAATCCCATAGCCACCGTCTGGAGCCACTCGGGCAACGGGCTGAGCATGAGATGGTGGGCACCTGTCCAGAGATAGGCAAAGTTCAACGACCAGAATGAGACGATGGAGAGGCGATGGCTGTAGATCGGCAGGTTTGAGACTTTGGGAAGAAAATAGTAGAACATCGCAAGGATGGGAACCGTAAAGATAAATCCTACAACGTTATGGCCATACCACCACTCCACGTTGGCATCGTTTGCTCCTGAATAGATGGTATAGGACTTGAAGAGGGATATGGGAATTTCGAGGTTGTTGACGATATAGAGAATGGCAATGGCAACCGTCATGGCAATAATGTACCAGAGAGAGATGTACATCTGCTTCTCCTGCCGTTTGATCAACGTTCCAAAGACGTTGATGGCAAACATCACCCAGAAGGTAACAACCCCGATATCAATCGGCCACTCAAGCTCGCCATATTCGCGAGTTGTGTTCATGCCTGCAAAAAGGCTCAGTGCTCCAAGGGCTATGACCGTATTGAACAGGTACAGATGTGCCTGGGCAAGCCGGGGAAAGGCGATCGGCGTTCTGGTCAGCCGTTGTAGCATGTAATAGGTTGCCGCAAAAATTGCGGCAAGGCCAAACCCGAGTCCCAGTCCGTTGGTGTGCACTACCCGAAGACGTCCGAAGCTGAGCCAGGGGGTAAGATTCAGCGCCGGATTAAACATCTCGAAGGCAATCCAGAGGCCTACCACCAGACCGATAACAAGCCAGAAGAGTGCCGAAAATGCAAAACCGCGCACTACCCTGTAGTTGTACCCTGTGTCGCTCATATCTTCCTCCAGATCTTTTTATAGTTATAGAGGAATGTAATGAGAAATATGGAATAAAGTTAGCCCTGAAGGGGCATAATCTCCTAACATAGGGTGCCGCCCTATGATTCTCTACGCCTCTCAGTCCCACGTCGTGGCAGTCCTATGAACAGAAAGAACTCCTCAGCCCCGAAGGGGGCGCGATCACCCAACATAGGGTGCAGCCCTATGATTCTCTACGCATCTCAGTCCCACGTCGTGGCAGTCCTATGAACAGGAAGAACTCCTCAGCCCTGAAGGGGGCGAGATCACCTAACATAGGGTGCCGCCCTATGATTCTCTACGCCTCTCAGTCCCACGTCGCGGCAGCCCTATGAACAGGAAGAACTCCTCAGCCCTGAAGGGGCGCGATCACCTAACATAGGGTGCAGCCCTATGATTCTCTAAGCCTCTCAGTCCCACGTCGCGGCAGCCCTATGGCTCGAAGCTCCATGTAAGAGGAACGGCTCCTCAGCCCCAAACATAACGCTCATCATATTCTACGTTATACTGCTTCAGGAGCATTCTGTACTCTTCCTGAAAAGTTTTTTTATGATGATGTTCGTGTTGATTGACGATGTATGCAATGGCAGTATCTCTCTCTGACGGATAGACAGAAAATGCACCATAACCGTCTTGCCAATAAAAATGACGATATGCGCCATCTTTACTTTTTATCCATTTTGAAGAATGGGATTTTGCCTCTTCTACCAATTTGATCAAGGCTACTTTTTTTGACAACATGCAGAGGATATGAACATGATCGACATATCCCCCGACCTGAATAACCTGACAGTCGAGTTTGTTACAGATACCGCCAAGATAGCTGTGCAGTTCTGACTCTACAGGGGGGTGTATCAGCGGTTGGCGGTGTTTGGTGGTGAAGACGATGTGTACGTAATTTTTTACGAGTGATTGTCCCATGGTGCTGTCCCTTTATGCTGTGCTGTTTGTGGTGGTAATCGATGGGCTTTACGTGTTGTTTGTGATCATCGATGGGCACCACCCATCGTTAGCATATTCCGCCCCTTCGGGGCTTTATCATCCATATAATACTGAATTTTTAACATTAAAAAACTTTTTTATGCGATGTGTAGTTCTGTGAGCTTGGGTGTATGGGGGGGGCCTCCTATGGGGGGCCTCATGCGAGTGCTTCCTGTCAGGCTCTATTCTCAGTATTCCAGCTCTGAATCCGTCGTTACTCTCTGCCCGAATACATGGTAACTTCAGCCCTGATAGATCATCGATGGAGCTCTATGTGCTGATCGTGGTAATCGATGGAGCTCGATGAGCTGATCGTGGTAATCGATGGAGCTGCATAAGCAGTTCGTGATCATCGATGGGCTTCACCCGTCGTTGGCATATTTCGCCCTTTCAGGGCTTTATTATGCACGGTAACTTCAGCCCTGATAGATCATCGATGAGCTCTATGAGCTGATCGTGGTAATCGATGGAGCTGCATAAGCACTTCGTGATCATCGATGGGCTTCACCCGTCGTTGGCATATTTCGCCCTTTCAGGGCTTTATTATACATGGTAACTTCAGCCCCGAAGGGGCGTTATCAGTTAGCACAGGGTGCAGCCCTGTGCTCTGGAGGCCCCTCAGTACTCCAGCTCCGAATCCCCCGTCACGCGCTGCCTGAACACCCAGTAGCTCCATCCCTGATACATGATAATAATCGGTAAAAAAACTAGGGCGACCACTGAAACAAGGCCGAGGGAGTAGGCTGATGATGAGCTGTTGTAGATGGTGAGGCTCCAGGCCGGATTGAGGCTTGAGACCAGCAAGCGCGGGTAGAGACCCATGAAGATGGTGATGGTGGAGAAGGCAATGGCCACGGAGGTCATGGCAAATGCCCATCCGGCAGCGTTTTTTTGCAGCAGAAAGAGCACCGAGATGAGGGCCAGGACACTGAAGACCGGAATAATGCCGGGATTGACACCGAGGTGGCGGAAGAGATCCGTTTCGATGGTGGTGTAAGCCATAAAGAGTATGCAGAGAAGTGTCGCCGGTGCCCAGAGCTTTTTGGCGAAGTTCATCGCCCTCTCCTGAAGCACACCGGTGGTTTTCAGGGTGAGAAATATGGCACCGTGAAGGGTAAAAATCAAGGTTGCCGTGATGCCGCAGAGCAGGGCATAGGGGTTGAGCAGATTCAGGAGGCCGCCGGTATAGTGCATGGAGCCATCCACCGGCACCCCCCGGATGAAATTGGCCAGGGCGATGCCCCAGAGAAGCGCAGGCACAACGCTTCCCCCGAAGATGCTCCAGTCCCAGAAGCTTCGCCATGCCGGGTTGTCGCGCTTGCTGCGAAACTCGAAGGCAACACCACGGAAAATCAGGGCGACAAGCATCATCAGTACTGGCAGATAAAGGGCACTGAAGAGGGTGGCATACCAGTCCGGAAATGCCGCGAACATCCCGCTGGTGGCGGTAATCAGCCACACCTCATTGCCATCCCAGAAGGGGCCGATGGTGTTGATGATGGTGCGTCGCTGACGATCATCACGGCTTATGAAGGGGAGCAGGATACCTACGCCGAAGTCGAACCCTTCGAGCACAAAAAAGCCGATAAAAAGAAAGGTGATGATGATAAACCAGAGTGTTTGCAAATCCATTGCTCATCGTTTTTTCAGGTTATTCAGGGGCTACACGTTATTCCCCACTCTCAATGCCAGCCACCGCATACTTTTTCATCAGCAGAAAGTCAGTGACGGCAAGCGCGGCATAGAGCATGACAAAGACTGCAAGAGAGATCATCATCTCGCCACGGCTCACCACCGATACCGGTGAAAGACCGTTTTCCGTTTTCAGCAGCCCAAAGACCAGCCAGGGCTGACGACCCATCTCCGCAAGAAGCCACCCCGATGAGTTGGCAAGCCAGGGGAGCAGTATCGACCAGAAGAGCAGGGCACCCGTCACTGGCGAAAAAGTGTAGCTCTCTCTGATCACCTTGTAGAGAGCGAGTAGCGCGATGAGGAGCATCAGTGTGCCCGCTCCCGCCATAACCCTGAAGCTCCAGTATGAGGTGACAATAGAGGGCATGTAGTTGCCGGGACCGTATTGCACTTCATACTCTTTTTGCAGGTTTTTGATGCCTCTCACCTCACCCTCAAAGGAGTTGTAGGCAAGAAAGGAGAGCAGTTTTGGCACCCGTATCGAAAAAACATCTTTCAGCCCCTCTTCATCACCTATAGTGAAGAGAGAGAAGCTTGCCGGATTTTCGCTCTCCCAGAGCGCCTCTGCCGCAGCAACTTTCATCGGCTGGGTTTTAAGCAGATGCTGCATCTGGGAGTGGCCGGCAAGAATCACTACAACTGTCCCGATAAAGGCAAAGATGGCCCCAAACTTCAGCGATGTTTCATACCCGTTTCGGTTAGTGCCCTTTCTCATCAGGTGCCAGGCGCTGATGCCGATTACAAAAAATCCGGCAGTGACAATGCCACCAGCCAGCACATGGGGGAACTGTTGCCAGACGTGGGGATTGAAGATGAGCGCCATAATATCCACCAGCTCAGGCCGTGAAGCTCCTGCGGCCATGGTGTAGCCGGTTGGTGACTGCATAAAGGAGTTGGCGACCAGAATCCAGAAGGCCGACATGGTTGAGCCAAAGGCGACAATCCAGATTGATGCGGCATGGAGCGTCTTGGGAAGCCTCTCCCACCCGAAGATCCAGATCCCGAGAAAGGTCGATTCTACAAAAAAGGCAAGCAGTGTCTCAATGGCCAGCGGGACACCAAAAATATCGCCGACAAACCGGGCATACTCCGACCAGCTCATCCCGAACTGGAACTCCATCACAATGCCGGTGACCACCCCGACGGCAAAGTTGATCAGGAAAAGATGGCCCCAGAATTTCGTCAGTTGCTTGTACTTCTCCTTGCCGGTTTTCACATAAGCGGTCTCAAGAATTGCCGTAAAGATGGAGAGACCAAGCGTCAGTGGTATAAAGAAGAAGTGGAAGATAGAGGTGAAGGCAAACTGCGCTCGCGCAAGAAAAAGGGTATCCATAAATCGCTGTTCTATTCCATCCTGATCGTTCTCTGAAAATAAGGGGAATGTAAGGAGAATTATGGAAAGTTGTCAGTCTGAACCGTGATTCGCCTGATTTTCATGATTTCTTGATTGGTCAAGCCTGATTCGTAATTCTCAGTACAGGAGTAATGAGCCAGGAAAATCATGCTCATCATATAATCAAGTGAATCAAGGTTCAAGACAACGCTCACCATCCTTCAGTTGACGGTGAGCGTTTGAACATTCAGAACAAGCCCCACTTACTCCACCATCAAAGCAGCAAGCCCCTCGACATAGTTGCCGACGACCGCCTTCTTATCCGTGATGATACCGCGCAAAAATTGGGCGGGTGTCACGTCAAAAGCGTAGTTGAGTACTGGCGTGTTTGGCGAGGCAACCTGGGTGCCGAAGATGGTGCGCAGCTCGTCGGCGTTGCGCTCTTCAATCGGGATGTAGCTGCCATCGGGAATGGTGATATCGATGGTTGAGACCGGCGCGGCGATGTAGAACGGCAGCTTGTGGTGGTACGCGCTGATGGCATGGGCGCAGGTGCCGATTTTGTTGGCGGTGTCGCCGTTGGCGGCAATGCGGTCGGCGCCGACAATACCGAAATCAATCATCCCTCTTTGCATCAGGAAAGCCGATGAGGAGTCGGAGATGGAGACAAACGGGATGCCATCATGCTGAAGCTCCCAGGCGGTGAGGCGCAGCCCCTGCAGCAGTGGACGGCTTTCGGCGGTGATGACGCGCTCAATCAGCCCCTCCTGCCAGGCCAGCCGGATAACGCCCAGTGCTGAGCCGGTGCCGCAGCAGGCGAGCGTTCCGGTGTTGCAGTGGGTCAGCACGTTGAGCTTGCGGGTTTTCAGGATGTGGGCAAGGTCAATCTTGATCTGATCGACACCGTGGCGCGACATGAGATCGCAATTGGCGATTTCGTCAGCGTGGATTTTAAGCGCCGCCTCATTCATTTTGGCAAAGAGTGCCTCGATGCTGTCGGCCTCAAAGTTTTCAGCATAGACCTTTTTCAGGCGTGCTGCTGCAAAAAAGAGGTTGACTGCGGTCGGGCGCGACGCTTCAACTTCAGCCACAAGTGACTTAAAAAAGGGGGGAAACTCCTCTTTCGTTCCCTTGAAGCTGTTGATGCCGAGAATAATGGTGTAGGCAGCGGCCACCCCAATCAGCGGAGCACCACGCACAGCAAGCGTCTTGATGGCCTCAATGGCCTCCTTGTACTCTTTTGTGGCAACATAATTTTCCTTGAGCGGCAGATAACGCTGGTCGAGGTAGTGAAGGGTGTTCTCTTTGAACGATATGGCATCTATCATACTCTATCAGAAGGTTTAAAGGTTGGCGACAATTGATTTGAAAATAGAGGTCATTTTTGGCTCGGCATGGCCGGAGACCTCAATGATCTCTTCGATGCTGACCGATTTGAGGCAGTCGGGGAAGCACTCGTCGGTGATGATGGACATGCCGAAGACTTCGGTTCCCTGATGCACGGCGGCAATCACCTCCGGCACGGTTGACATGCCGACCACGTCGGCACCAAGGATGCGCAACATGCGGTACTCTGCGCGGGTTTCGAGACAGGGGCCGGAGAGGGCGACATAGACACCGCGCTGCACCTTGATTCTGTGGTCGAGCGCAACCCTTTCAGCAAGTTCAAGAATGCGGGGAGAGTAAGGGGCACAGAGGTCTGGAAAGCGTGAGCCGATCTCGGGATCATTTGGGCCGATCAGCGGGTTACCGCCAAGCAGGTTGATGTGGTCGTCAATCAGCATGATCTCGCCCTTTTTGTAGGCAGGGTTCAGGCCACCGCAGGCGTTGGTGATGCCGAGTGTCTTGACTCCGAGATGTTTCATGACTCGTATCGGGAAGACAATCTGGTGCATGGAGTACCCTTCATAGAAATGGAAGCGCCCCTGCATGGCCACAACATTTTTGCCCGAGAGGGTTCCGAAAATCAGCTTTCCCTTGTGTGTCTCAACCGTGGAGACCGGAAAATTCGGGATATCATGGTAGTCGAGGGAAAACTCTATATCAATCTCCTTGACAAGGGCACCAAGGCCGGTGCCCAGCACGATTCCAACAGGGTAATCGGCGGATGTTTTTTTTCTGATAAAGGAGACTGCCTCCTGAATTTTTGCCTGCTGTGAAATCATGATTTGGTTGTTTTACAGTTTATTAATAAACGCGTTATAAAATCTTTTTTATTCCATTCCCCACCGCTTGTGGTGACGTTTGTCAAGCTTCTTCTAAACCCCGATTCTCCGAAGTTTCGGCGGGGAACCTGATATTGTGATCAGCCCCATCTCAGCGCCAGCCAAAAATTGCCGACCCGACGCGGATCATGGTTGCCCCTTCATGAATGGCATCCTCAAAATCGCCGCTCATGCCCATCGAAAGTTCGGTAAGCTTCGAGGGGTCAGGGGCAATCTCCCGAAGCGACTCCAGCAGTGTACGCAGTTGGCGAAACTCTTGCCTTGCCGCCACCCGGTCATAAGAGGCGATGGTCATCAGCCCGCGAAGAGTAATGTTCGGAAGATGAAAGAGCGCGTCAGCCTCCATCAGGAGATCGTCCGATGATAAACCGTATTTGGAGGTTTCGCCTGAGGTGTTGACCTCAAGCAGATAATCGACAAAAAGGTTGTGCTGAACCGCCCGTTTTGAAAGCTCCTCTGCCGTGGAAAGCTTGTCAATCCCGTGAACAAGGCTCACCTTGCCGATAATCGAGCGCACCTTGTTGGATTGCAGGTGGCCGATAAAGTGCCACTCAATCGGGCACTCGTCAAGCTGGGGATCTTCATACTTGTCGAGAAACTCCTGCACGTAACTCTCTCCAAACTCAATCTGCCCGGCATCGAAGGCTTCACGGACAAGCTCTGCCGATTTGGTTTTGGAAACAGCAATCAGGCGCACCGTGGCGGGATTCCGTCCCGCCTCAATGCACGCGCTGTTTATCTGTTTCCGAATTGCCTCAATATTGGATGCAATGCTCTCCATGGTTTGGCAATCAGGGCTTTACGACTGGAACAATGGTCTCAATGGTGACAGGCGCTATCGGGTTGTCGTTGGGGTCAGTCTTGACAGCGGCAATTTTTTCAACCACATCCATACCGTCATCAACCATTCCAAAGACGGTGTACTGCCCGTCAAGAAAGTCATTGTCCTTGTGGTTGATATAGAACTGGCTGCCCGAAGAGGCTCTCTGCGGGTTGTTGTCGCGTGCTGCTGCAAGTGTTCCCTTTTTGTTCGGGTGCTTGATCTCTGCCGGAACTCTTGTAGAGGGTCCGCCTGTACCATGAAGGGCTCGTTTTTCGTCAAACCTTGAGAGAGGGTCGCCAGTCTGGATCATAAAGTCCTGTATCACCCGGTGAAAGCGGATGCCGTCGTAGTAGTTCTCGCCGGTAAGCTTGACAAAGTTATCGCGGTGCTGCGGGGTGTCGTCATAGAGGCTGATGGTAATGTCGCCAAGGTTTGTCTTGATAAGAAACTGTTCAGGCATGGGTATAGAAATAGTTGTGATTATAAGTATTACAGATTACCGGAAATTTGCCAGAGTGAGCGCTGTGCAACTGCGGCCCCGGTGGAGCCGGGATAGTCAGCGATGATTTTGGTATAGAGTTCGGATGCTTTTGCAAGCTGCTTTGACTCCTGAAAGCTCTTGGCGGCATTCGTGAGATATTGTGCCTTGAGTGCGCTGTTGTCAGCTTTTTTTGATGCCTCCTGATAACTTTCGGCGGCTTGCGTAAACTGGTTTTTATTGAAGTAGCAGTCTCCTGCGCCAGCCAGTGCTGCTGCCGCAAGGTCATTATTTGCAATCGATACGGATTTAAAAACACCCAGGGCACGGTCATACTCCCGGTTGGAGTAATACGCATTGGCCAGCAACAAATTGGCCATGTTGCCGCTGGGAGTGCCTGTATATTTCCCTGCATACTCTTCAGCAATTTTTTTCAGCCCCGCAACATGGCCTTTGCCGTTGATGGCCACAGTATACTCTCCTACATCAAGCAGAGGCGCTATCCGTGAGAGTTGCAGTGCAGCCTCAAGCTCATTCGCCTTTTGCTGGCGTACCCAGAAGAAGGTGCCTGCTCCGAGAGAGATCAGCACTACAAGGATTGCGATAAGCGCGGTTTTATATTTAATGGCATAGTAAAGAAAATTCTCTTCGGTCGATGGTTTTACGCTTTGTTCCATAAGGTCAATGTTGGGTTGTCAGCTTTTGTTGGCAATGGCCCTCAACCTAAGCAAGTTTGTTTGATTTTCAAAATATGAGCAGAGCATCAGCATGCCACAGGGTCGAAGAGTCTTTAAGGTTGCCCTGCAACAGGTAATCTGAATATGTCGGCAGCATTGTGTGCAATCCGCGTCGCAGCGTTGTCAAGTGAGATCTCTCTGATGCGGGCAATGGCCTCTGTGACTGTACGGACATAAGCAGGCTCGTTTCGCTTTCCCCTGTGAGGTACAGGAGAGAGGTAAGGTGCATCAGTCTCCGTGAGCAGATCATCAAGTGAAACAGCTCTGATCACTTCGGGAAGCAGGGAACGTTTGTAGGTGACGGTGCCTGGAATAGAGAGCTTGAACCCTTTGCGGATACAGGCACTGGCAATCTCAGTGTCGCCCGAAAAGCAGTGCATGACACCCCGCATGGCAGAATGGTTCTCCTCCGAAAGAATCTGCAGCATATCCGGCCAGGCATCACGGCAATGGATAACAACCGGCATATCAAGCGATCTGGCAATTCGCAGCATCTCCCGGCAGGCATCTTGCTGGGCGGATTGATTATAGTCGGGATAGTGGTAGTCGAGACCTATCTCCCCAATGGCGACAACTTTTGGCAATACCGCAAGTGTTGCCAGCTCTTCAAAGATGAGGTCGGTGACAAAATCTTTAACTTCATGAGGGTGAAAACCAACATTGGCATAGATAAAATCAAACTCGCGGGCCAGCTCAATCGATTTTTTGCTTGTTGCAATGTCAATGCCGGGGTCAATCAGCAAACTTATCCCGGCCTCTTTCAGACGTGCTATCACCTCATGTCGATCCTGGTCAAACTCAGGGAAGGAGAGATGGCAATGGGTATCAACGAACATGGTTTGTGGCTGCCTGGCTTCCGTCAGGAAAGAGTTTGTTGTGAAAGATAATCAACAGACATGCGCCAATGGAGATGGCTGAGTCAGCAACATTAAAAATAGGCCACAGCGAGAGGTAGTAGCCGAAAAGGTGACCATTATAGAGATCAAAATAGAGAAAGTCCACCACCCGGCCCAGGGTGATCCGGTCAATCATATTGCCTATGCCTCCACCGGTGATAAGGGCAAACGGCACAAGAAAAAGCGCGGTGCGGTTTTTCGACCTGAAAACATAGGTAAGCACCAGAGCTGTAATGAGGGCCGTCAGGAGGAGGAGGATAATCGGTGGCGCAAATTCAAGGCCAAAGGCAACACCCCTGTTCTCAGCATACGTGAGCGAAAAAAGGTCAGGAATAATGGAGATACTTTGCCCTTTATCCTTCAGAAAAGCGACAGCCAGCTTTTTTGTTGCCTGATCAGCCGCAATAACCAGAAGAAAAAGGGAGAAAAACAATTTCATGAGTCAGATCAATTATTGTTGAATCTCTTGCAGAAGCCTCTCCCGAACTGCGCTTACCGGCATGGGCATACCGGTCCAGAGGGTAAATGCCCTTTCAGCCTGGCCAATCAGCATCTCAATGCCCGATATGGTTGTGGCTCCCGCGAGTTGAGCGGCTTGCAGCAGAGGAGTATCAAGAGGGTTGTAGACCATGTCGTACACAATCTGGCCCGGGTTGAGCAGCCCTTGGTCAAGGGGAAGAGGCGAGCCATTATCTCCTCTTGTACCGAGAGGTGTGGCATTGACGATGACGCAGCAATCGCGGATCTTTTCAGGATGCTGCTGTGGGAGTATGGTGAGCGGATCGCTGTTGTCGTAACCGCACTCCTCAAGCAGGGCATGCGCTTTGTCTGTGTTGCGAACAAAAAGGAGAATCTCTTTCGGGCTGAACAATGTGCTGAATGCCTTGATTGCTGCCAATGCAGCTCCACCAGCGCCGAAAAGAGCGACGCTTTGGCCAGTTATACGTTCACCGTACGGCAGGAGGGGTGCAGCAAAACCACCAATGTCCGTGTTGTAGCCGATGAGTCTGCCGTTGTCATTGACAATGGTGTTGACCGCCTGAATGGAGGCCGCCTCGTCAGAGAGCTCATCAAGAAAGGGTACAACGGTTTTTTTATAGGGAATGGTGACACTGAATCCTCCAATTCCAAGCGCTCTTGCTCCACGAAGGGCATCACCCACCAGTTCATGGTCGGGAATATTAAAGAGAGTGTAATGACAGTGCAGCCCAAGTTCAAGAAACGCCGCATTATGAATCATCGGAGAGTATGAATAGTCAACTGCCCGCCCAAGAAGAGCATAAATTTTTGTGGACTTCATCATGAAATACCGAGCATCAGTCTGACGGAATCCTGCTGATACAGTTCAGGAAAGGTGCTTTGAAACAGCTCTTTTTTGTCAGGATCAATTTTGAATGCCTTGCTCAGCGCTTTCAGGGTGCTGAGTTTGTCGCCCATGGCAAAATAGGCTGCGGCAATCTCAAAGTGGGCATCAGCCGACAATGGCTGAAGTTTCAGCGACTGATTCAGCGCTTCCAGCGAGGCATTGACCTGCCCCCCCTCACGAAGGACAATGGCAAAATCAACCCAGATCTGCGGATTGTCTGGCTCAAGGGTAATAATGTGCTGGTAAGTGGCAATTGACTCTTCCAGTTGGTCAAGATTGTACTCAATTTCTGCCTTCAAAAGGAGAAATTCAATGTTATCGGAGGTGGTTTTAAGAGCCTCCAGCGTGGCCTGATACGCCTCCTCATACTCCTCCAGAGCTTCATGGCAACAGGCCATGGCAAACCATGCGTCAGCAAATTCCGGGCTGATGGCAATACAGTGGCGATAGCGGGGGATAGCATCAGCATACTTTTCCAGCTCTTCGTAGGCTATCCCGAGATTATAGAGGGCATTGATATCATCCGGCTCGTAGTCAAGCGTTTTTTGATAGCTTTCAGCCGCCTCTTCAATACGTCCGGTGATGGCAAGAACATTTGCCCGATTGTACCATGCCGAACTGAAATCATCAGAGATGGCGATAGCCAGATCGTAAGAGTCAAGCGCCTCATCAAAGCGCTTCATTTTGCTCAGCACAAGGCCATTATTGTACCATGCGTTGATATTATAGGGATCATGATCCACAGCTTTGCGGTAGCAGTGGGTGCTCTCCTCAAGTTTGCCCAGCACATCCTTGCAGTAGGCAAGCTCATACCATGCATCAGCAAACTCAGCATCAAGTTCCAGAGCCTCTTCAAAGTCAGCCTCGGCCTCTTCATATCGGTCAAGTCGTTGCAAAATAATTCCCCGGTAGTAATGATACTCCTTCTCAAGGGAGGGTTCAATGAGAATCTCTTCGATCTCTTCAAACGCCTGTTCAAAATTACCGATGTTGAAGTAGGCAAGCGCCACATTGAGCCGCATCTCTCCGTCTGACGGACTGAAGACAACGGCTTTGAGAAATGCCTCAAGCGCGTCGTCAAAATAGCCGTTCAGGGTAAGGCAGTTGCCAAGAAAAAACCATGTTTCATTGTTACAGGGAGCTATATCTGCCAGGCGACGGGCAACGGCCAGCGCCTCAAGCGTAAACCCATCTTCATTATACTGGGAGATACGGTCAAGAAGCTCTTCGAAATCGAATACGGAGTCGAGATCGTCAAGTTCTGGCGGTTCTCTCTCCGAATTACCCGTTGGGTCAATTTGATTATCGTCGAAAAAATCGGGCATATCCATAAACGCACTATAAAGAATTTCTGTGTCTTCCCTGCAACCATATCATCATAACCAAATATAACAGAATTTTCGTAAGAAAAACATTCCGGCAGGGGAGGGGAGATTCATGGGCGGTAAAAATGGTAGATGGCTTCTGCAGCTTTTGCTCCTGCGGTTATTTTCAGCTCTTCCATGGTGGCCTGCGCAACGGCCTCTGCTGAACCGAACTGCCGGAGCAGCTTGAAGGCTGTTTTTTCTCCGATACCTCTAATGGTGGTGAGCTCTGTCTGGAGGGTTCTGTCTGACCTCAGTTTGCGGTGGTAGGTGATGGCGAAACGGTGCGCCTCATCACGCAGTTGCTGGAGCAGTTTGAGCGCCGGAGAGGTTTTTGGGAGATTGAATGGATCTGAAGAGTGGGGGGTGAAAATCTCCTCTATGCGTTTAGCCAAACCGATCACCGGGATGGATAGTCCGAGATCGTTCAGGGTGCAAAAGGTGGTGTTGACCTGTCCTTTGCCACCATCGACGATAATGAGATCTGGCAAAGGGAGTTCGGTTGAAAGGGAGCCACTGTAACGGCGCCGGATCACCTCGGCCATGGCGGCGTAATCGTCCGATCCCTCAAAACTCTTTATTTTGAACTTGCGGTAGTCAGACTTTTTTTGTTTGCCTTTTTCAAAACAGACCATGGAACTTACATAATCGGTGCCTTGAAGATGGGAGTTATCAAAACATTCTATTCGTTGTGGCAGTGCTGAAAGATGGAGCAGATCCCTGAGTGCTGTGAGTCCGAAGTGCTCGCGAGCAGCTTCGCCCCTTTTCTGTTTCTGGATGAGGTACTCCTCCAGATGGTGCCGTGCGTTCTGGCGACACATTTCAACCAGGTGAGCTTTTTCACCGATTTGCGGCACGATGAAGCGGATCGTTTTTTTCTCCTCCTGTTTTTCTGAGATAAAGGCTTTCAGCGTCTCCTCCTCCTCTTTTCCTGGCGGCACCTGAAGCAGAATTTCATCAGGTACACCTTCAAGGGTTTCGATATAATATTTTTCCAGCGCTCTTGTCTGCAGTACAGACTCACTCTCACCTTCGGTATTGTTCATATAGATGCGCTGTGAGCCAAGCAGCTTTCCCTCCCGTATCCTGAAGATGACGCAGCAGCCGTCATCCTCTCCGGCGGCAACAGCAAACACATCGCGGTCAAGCCGATCACCAGCGACCACTTTCTGTCGTTCGCCATAGCGTTTCAGGCTGTCAAGCTGCACTTTTATCTCCGCAGCCTGTTCGAACTTCAATTCCCTGGCATAGAGCTGCATGGAGTCAGTGAGTGAACGGATCATGGTGGATGTCTTGCCTTTCAATAGCTTGATAATCTCCTTAATCATGATGAGATACTCCTCTTCCGACTGGAGCCCTTCACATGGCCCTTTGCATTTATGGATATGATAGTCGAGGCAGAGCTTGTATTTTTTTGAGGCAATATTCTCTTCGTTCAGCCGATATTTACAGCTCCGCACGGGAAAAATAGAGCCGATGAGATCAAGGATTGAGCGAAGCTGGCCCGCTTCGGTATAGGGGCCAAACCAGGTCGAGCCATCTCTTCGTCGCTGGCGGGAGAAGAGGATACGAGGGAATGGTTCATTGGTGATAACAAGGTAGGGGTAAGTTTTGTCGTCTTTCAGGTTGATGTTGTAGCGAGGCTTCAGCTCCTTGATCAGATTGTTTTCGAGAATGAGCGCTTCAACCTCGGATGAGGTGATAATAACCTCAAAATCCTCAATGTGCGTCACCAGCACCAGTGTTTTACCGAAGAGCTGTTGTGCATTGCGGAAGTAGGATCGAACCCGGTTGCGCAGATTTTTTGCCTTCCCGACGTAGATCACCCTGCCACCTGCATTTCTGAACTGGTAGACTCCTGGCGAGGTGGGCAGTGTGGCAAGCTTCTCACAGAGCGCTTGTTTTATGTCGGTGCCAGCGGCAAGTTCATCCAGAGTATCCATAGGTGATTCGGGTTGGTTGCTCTTTTCAGTGTTTGCGGAAAAAGAAAAGCCGCACGTAAGATGCGGCTTTTCTTAGAGAAAAAAGAGGTGATTGTCTCTAAAGACTATTCAATGACATCATACTCACCCTTGAGCGCAAATACCCCGAAGGTAATAAGGCTGAAGGCGATAATAGGCATCAGAACGACAATCACAATTGACCAGAAAATCCAGTTTTCCTCACTGGGTTTTGCGGCGATCTCTTTCATGGCCTGCATGATCGCCAGCGGGACAATTCCTATCCCCATGAGTGACCACACAATTCCGAACAGTTTTTTAATGGCTGACATAATAAGATGAAATTAAAAGGTTCTTGTTTACTCAACGTCCATGTTGTTGGTTTTGTTTGAGATATAGAGCATGCCGATAACGAAGCTTACACTTGCAATCAGTATCGGATACCAGAGACCGGCAAGCGGATCGGCAGGAGGAAGGCCGGGCGCTGGACGGGTTGCTTCAACAAGACGGGTTGAGATAAGCGGAACCAGACCGCCAAAAACACCGTTGCCGATATGGTACGGCAGAGACATCGAGGTGTAGCGGATACGAGTCGGGAAAATCTCAACAAGGAAGGCTGCAATCGGACCATACACCATGGTAACAAAAATCACCTGGATGAGAACAAGACCGATCATCTTGTAGTAGATGTCCTGAGGCAGAGTTGTCTCCTTTTTCGTTTCAGGTTTCAGTTTGCCTGCTGCCGCAAGTTGAGCCTTCTTTGCCTCGTCAAGCGGAATTGTCTCCTTTTTGGTCTCCTTGTAGGTGGTGCCATCAACAAAGGTTTTCTTCGTCACGGTGGTGATGATGTTGTCGGTACCTTTTACCGCCTCTTTTTTCTCAACCGTTGTTTTGTCGACGATCTCGGTTTTCTGTTTGAGATCGGCTTCGTTGTACATCATGGTGTAGATTGGTCTGTAAGCAATGACCGCGATAAGCATACCAGTCATCATGATGTACTTGCGTCCGATTTTGTCGGAGAGTGCACCGAAAACAATAAAGAAGGGTGTGCCGATAAGCAGGGCAATCGAAATGATCACGTTGCTCTGCACAAACTCAACATTACAGGCATTCTGCAGGAAGGAGAGTGCATAGAACTGACCGGTGTACCAGACAACACCCTGACCAGCAGTGGCACCAAGAAGTGCAATCAGTACCATCTTAAGGTTATCCTTCTGCTTGAAGCTCTCGGCAAGCGGGTTTGCTGAGGTCTTTCCCTCTTTTTTCATCTTGGCAAACATCGGCGATTCCGACATCCTCATGCGGATAAAGATCGAAACTCCTACAAGAAGCGATGAGAGGATAAAGGGAATGCGCCATCCCCAATCAGAGAAGGTTTCAACACCAAGGGTCTGGCGGACAACGAGAATAACGCCAAGAGCAAGAAAAAGCCCCAGAGTTGCCGTTGTCTGGATAAAGCTTGTCCAGAAGCCTCGCTGACCATCAGGGGAGTGTTCAGCTACATAAGTGGCCGCGCCGCCATACTCACCTCCAAGAGCAAGACCCTGCATTAATCGTAAAACAAAGACAATCGCGGGAGCAAAAAAGCCGATCGTTTTGTAACCGGGAACAAGACCGATGGCAAAGGTGGAGCCGCCCATGATCACCAGGGTAACAAGAAAGGTGTATTTTCGACCGATAAGGTCACCAAGGCGGCCAAAGAAGAGTGCGCCGAATGGCCGGATGACAAAACCTGCAGCAAAGGTAGCCAGAGTGGCAAGCAATGCTGCGGTCGGATTGTCTTTCGGGAAAAACTGTTCGGAAATAATTTTTGCAAGGGTACCGAAAATATAAAAGTCGTACCACTCAATGAGTGTCCCTACCGATGATGCAGCAATAACCCGCCGGGTGCTGCTGACCTCTTCGGTCTGGGAAACGTTTGTGACATTTCGTGCCATAAAAGTTTTCTTAGATTGTTAATAAAAAATGTTGTGAACTTTTTCCCAGGCTCCATTCCTGGCTGATCGCAGGAGCGCTTACTTGATAAACTCGTGCTCGTTCTCCTTGACCACAAGCACCGGGCATGGAGCGCGGCGTATGACATGCTCTGCAACACTGCCAAGGATCATCCGCTTCAGGCCGCGGCGACCGTGTGAGCCCATGATGATCACATCTGCCTCCTGACGTTTGGCATAATCGAGAATACACTCTTCAGCAAATCCTTCATAGATGACATAATCAGCCACAATCCCCGCCATGTTCTCCTCTTCGATAAGGCTTACAAGTTTCTGCTCCTCTTCAGCACGCTCTTTCTCAAGTCCGTGTGAATAGTTGATTGAGGGGTCGTTCTCAATAACACCAACAAGAAAGACCTGCCCATTGGAGAGTCTTGCAAACTCATTGGCGTATTGCAGCGCTTTGCGCGACAACTCTGAGAAATCAACCGGGCAGATGATTTTTTTAATGGTAATCATAGTCCGCTGTTGTGTTTAAATTATTGAATAATAAAGAGTTAAAAAGAACATTTATTATGGTGTTCGTCTGCACAGTGTTGTGCAGTCAAAAAGATCAGCATCATACACAAAAGAGCGTGTGCTCTCTTTCAAAACAGTGCAAACATGTTCATTGCTGATAACGACATATAAAACCGGATTCAAACGCGGCTCTCAATTGTCGAAAAAGTATAAAACTACAGATAAAATTGTTTCCACTATCGAGGGAACTCCCGCGTACTGATATTAACCAAATATTATGAAGTTAACAATTGTGACAGCCAAATAATACCAAGCCGGAAAAGTTAACATTATTCACTGAAGAATATAAAAAATAAAGCCGTAGTTTTCCACGGCTTTATTTTTTATGAGTAGTCTGTGACTTAGAAGGTCACCGTTGCATAGAGCTCGCCACGAAGCTGGTTGTTCTTTTGTGTGACAGTGCTTCCTGCAACCTCTTTTCCACTAGTACGGTAGCGGATGGTTGGTGTTACGTTGAACGTAGCGGCAGCCGATTCCTGTACCTTGAAGTTGTATTGCGCCCAGACAAAGATGTTGTTGTAAGTGGTTTCTGTTAAACCTGTTCCTGTTGATTTGTCTTTGGTACGGTTGTAGTCAATCCATGCCATGGCTGGGCCGGATTCACCCTTCAGTCTCAGAAGGTAGCCGCTGTAGTTAACATTAGCAGCAGTTTGCGTTGAGGCTACGGTAGGGGCAGGCGCTACGGCTGTTGTCGACGTTGCGGGATAGGTCACTGCATAAGTGGATGTGGCACCCTTGCTGTCCTTGCAGGTGGTGTAGAATGCACTGGCACCGATTTTTGATTTCCCTGCAGGAACTGTGGCATTCAAACCGAAGGTGTTTGGTGAGACCTTCTGGTAGGCAGTACCCTGCGCGTCGGTTAACACAATGAGCGCCTGTGGTTCAAGGGTCACATCGCCAGCAGTGGTTTTGTAGGAGAGATGCAAAGCGTAACCATCATTTAACAGTCCGTCAACTCTTCCTGCTACGCCAACTGAAGTAGAGTTGTTGTCAAGCACAACAAGTGCCGCATTCAGATTACCATCACCAACCTTTGTTCCATAGTTGAAACCGAATACTCGGTCAAAGTTATGTGTCGCTACTGGAACATCAACAGCGTAGATTCCTGATGATGTGAATGCGGTAGGAACAGGGTAGAGTGCAAGATCAAAAATCGGGTTATTGAAGCTGTTGAGGGGAAGACGTCCTAAGCTGTAGTTACAATCTTTCAACGTACGACCGAAGTAGAAATTGGAGACTTCCAGCGGATTTCTCTCAGTACCCAATAAAGATACGCTTTGCCACCCGCCTGCGACTCCCTCATTCTGCACCAGCGACTTAAAGAAATAGCCATCACCCAAGTCTGCAGAGGCTTTAAGGCGGACTCGGTACTGATATACCAAATTGTCGTCTGTTGTAAGTCCTTTGGCACCAGTTGCTAACTTTGAACTATTAAATTGGCCTCTAGCGCGAACAGAAGCGTCCCCACCGATTTTCAATTCAGCCGACGCAGGTGATGCATAAGACAACACTGCCAACATTGCAGCAAGCGATAGCATTTTTTTCATTTTACTTTTCTCCGTTAGGTTATGTGTGTGTCTTGAACAATTGAAAATATTTATTCACTCTCCAAGTGAAAAATCCCGTAAAACTAACTGCAGTATGTGAACACCCGTTACTGCTAAAACGTTTGAAGATAGTAAATATCACAGGAGAAGAACAAAAAAAAAATATTCACCTTATAAATCGATAATAATTCCTGCTGTGGTATAGCTTTCGGGATGGTAGAAGTACATACCCTGACGGCTTATGCCTGTGTAGTAGTTGCAGGCGATTCTGACGTTGCTCAACCCTGTACCGTTGAGTCGCATACCTGCCTGCAGGTTCCATGTGCCCCGGTGACCTCTTGTCTCCTGAAGAGAGGGCTGCCAGATTGGAAGCAGTTTCAAATCTGCAGCAATGAAGGTATTTCCTGGTGTGGAGAGTTCAGCTCCAGCCTGAAATGTATAAGGATTGATCCCTTCGGGGAGGGTATGGTAGAGATATTGATAACCGGCATAAACCCGATGTTCAGGTGAGCTGAGCGCCAGAACGACCTTGAGGAATTCACGGCTGTAGGTGAAGGGAATTGTTCCTGACCACCCCTTTTGCTCTATCCATTGCCTGTTGGCTACATCGTAATGTCCATCTTCAAAATGGGCTGAAATATGGCTGAGTTGCACTTTTGCGCTGAATGTGTCGAAGGGCAACCCATTGCTCTGGAAGGGTTTTCTCCAGCTTGAGTTGATGCCGAACAGATAATCTATGGCATCGACAGGAAATTTAAACTCATCGGTTCGTTTCAGTTGTGACCAGGTGCCAAAATCAACGCCAATGGCAAACTCCTTATTCTCGTTCTGGTAGAGGTCGGCAGATGAGCCGATATCAAGCTGCAAGGTGCGCTGGCTCAGTGAAGGCATGACCGCAATTCTTGGTTCAAGCGGGTCTGCGAGTAGTGGGGCAAAAATGACTCCGCTTGGTGATTTTTCGAGTGGTTTCGCAGAGGCATTGTTATGAGTGATAGAAAGTGCGGCTGTCAGAATCAGGATAGTTCTACTGAGGCAACAGGTGCATGTCATGATGGTGATTGATTAAATTGTTACAAACTGCTCAGAGTTTGGCAATCAAGGTTTGCAGAACGGCCATTCGGATAGCAACTCCATTGGTCACCTGTTCAAGCAGAACGCTTTTCGAATAGCCGGGTGGTTGTATGCGGTCGGCGACATGGTTGGAAATCTCAATCTCACGGTTTATCGGTCCGGGATGGAGCACCAGAAGGTGTTTCTGTATTCGGTCAAGTCGTTCATCAGTCAGACCGTAATGGACTGAATACTCTTCAAGTGAGGGCAGGTAGCCACCGGCAGCACGCTCAAGTTGCAGACGAAGCACAATGGCGGTATCTGCCCAGGCGATGGCCTGGTCAAGGTTGGTGAACAGGGTCACACCAAGTCTGTCTGCATCGGATGGCATAAGGGTGACCGGAGAGCATATTCCGACTTCAGCTCCAACGGTCAGGAGTCCATAAATGTTGGAGCGGGCAACGCGGCTGTGGAGGACATCTCCAATGATGATGACCCTGAGCCCTTCTATTTTTCCAAAATAGTCGCGGAGTGTAAACATGTCGAGGAGCGCCTGCGTCGGGTGCTCATGCGAACCGTCACCAGCATTGATCACATGTTTGGAGGTGATGCCGGTGATGAGGTCTGCTGCTCCGGAAGAGGGGTGGCGCAGCACAAAGGCATCCATCTGCATAGCTTCCAGGTTTTTAATGGTATCGCTCAGCGTTTCGCCTTTGCTGACGCTGCTGGAAGATGCGCTGAAGTTCAGCGTTCCTGCGCCAAGATGACGTGCGGCTATTTCAAAGGAGAAGCGGGTACGCGTGGAATTTTCAAAAAAAACCAGAGCAATGCGTTTGTTGCGAAGAGAAGGTTCAAAAGAGGGGTTTTCGCTGATCAACTCTCTCTTGAACCCTCTGGCCAAGTCGAGGAGCGTTGTAATGTCGCTGGCCGGAACATTGCATAATCCTGTAAGGTGCTTCAACTCTTGCTCTTGTTTGCGGCGTTTCAGGAAGAATTTTCCGAAATGTACGATAAAAATTGAAGATCATGAAGTACCTTGGGGAAGTAGTCCGTAATCAGTAATCAGATATCCTTTACAATATGTTATGCATGAGATGAGTATTGCGATGTCAATCGTTGAGGCTGTGGTGGCTCATGCGCAAAAGGAGGGTGCCAGAAGGGTTTCAGGAGTTGATTTGCGTATTGGCAAGCTTGCCGGAATTGAACCTGAGTCATTGAAGTTTTGTTTTTCAGCGGCGGCAAAGGGTACACTTGCCGAAGAGGCGCTGCTTGCGGTTGATGAGCCTGAGGGTGTTGGCGAGTGCGGGGAGTGCGGTATGAGGTTTCCGGTTACTTTTTATTATGCCGAGTGTCCCGGGTGCCGTTCACTTCGGATAACTATTGTCTCCGGTGAGGAGTTTCTGATTCAATCAATAACTATAGAAGAAGAGGGAGAGCAAGAGAATGTGTGATACCTGCGGTTGTTCGGCTGATGGCGGGGCAGTGCTTCGCAAACCTGGAGAGAGCGATTATCTTATGCATGTCAGTGATGGCAATCATGGGCATACCCATCATCATGCCGGAGAGGTGCATCACTCTTCAGCCAATGTTCAAGAGGAGCATCACGATCATGCTCACGACCATCATCATCATGAGAGCACAACTCGGAAGATTGTGCTTGAGCAGGATGTGTTGCAGCAAAACAATCTTCTCGCCGAAAGAAATCGTGGATATTTTGAAGCGAGGCATATTTTTGCACTGAATTTTCTCAGCTCTCCGGGGTCGGGCAAAACCTCGTTGCTTGAAAAAATTATTCCACTCTTGCAACAGCGCTTTCCGGTTGCTGTTATTGAGGGTGATCAGCAGACGACCAATGATGCCGACCGTATCCACGCCCTTGGGGTGCCGGTGATTCAGATCAATACGGGCTCGGGGTGTCATCTCGATGCCCTGATGGTGAACCGTGCGGTCAAGGAGCTTGAGGTGCAGGATCATTCCCTGCTCTGTATCGAGAATGTAGGAAACCTTGTCTGCCCTGCGCTTTTTGATTTGGGTGAAGCGCTGAAGGTGGTGATTATCAGTGTGACGGAGGGCGACGACAAGCCGCTGAAGTATCCGACCATGTTTCATGAGGCAGATCTCTGCATCCTCAACAAGATTGATCTGCTGCCTTATGTTGAGTTTGATGTGGCAAAGTGTCGGGAGAACGCCATGCGGGTTAACCACCATCTGGAGTGGTTTGAAGTATCAGCGAAGAGCGGCGAGGGGCTTTCGGTATTGCAGGAGTGGATCGAAAAGAGATTATCACACCATTGAGCACTCAACGTGAGGTTCGGCGGCGCCTGCTGGTCAACGGGATTGTGCAAGGGGTTGGCTTTCGCCCTTTTGTCTATCGTCTTGCTGTCGGATATGGACTGAAAGGGTTTATCCGCAATACTCCCTCAGGCGTTCTGCTTGAGGTGCAGGGCCCTGTTGTGCATCTCGACAGCTTTTGTCGCGCATTGCAGAGCGCCCCTCCACCGCTTGCCCGCATTGAGGCAATCGAAGAGAGCGAGGTTGATTGTGTTGCCGAGGAGGGATTTTTTATCGAAGATTCGAGCGCAGGTGCCGAGGTTGAGACACTTGTTCCGCCAGATATTGCTCTCTGCGGCGATTGTCGTCGCGAACTTCTGGAGCCGACAAACCGGCGGTTTCGCTACCCTTTTATCAACTGCACCAATTGTGGTCCCCGTTACACTATTGTCGGGCATCTCCCCTACGACCGTCCCTCGACATCCATGCACTCTTTCACGATGTGCCCTGAGTGTGAACGGGAGTACCACGACCCGCTTGATCGTCGTTTTCATGCGCAGCCCAATGCCTGTCCGGTGTGCGGCCCGGCGCTTGTGTTGCTTGATGCGGCTGGTTTGCCGATGATGGCGGGTGCTGTGGCGCTGTCCAGTTGTTCCCCTGAGTTTCCAAAGCCCTTGGCAGGTGATGCTGTAACAGAAGCGGTTGTGTTGCTTGAACAGGGGGATATTCTTGCTCTGAAGGGGCTTGGAGGTTTTCATCTTGCTGTTGATGCGAGCAATGAGCGTGCGGTGAGGAGGCTCCGTGAGCGAAAAGGGCGTGAGGCAAAGCCTTTTGCGGTGATGATGCGCGATATCATTCAGGTCAGGAGCTGGTGCGACGTGAGCGAGGGTGAGCTTGCCGCCTTGACCTCACCAGAGGCACCCATTGTGCTTCTCAACCAGCGAGCGGGCAGTATACTGGCACCATCAGTAGCACCGGGCTACGATCGACTCGGAGTCATACTTCCCTATACCCCGCTGCATACCCTGCTCTTCGAATCGGGGCCCGACGTGCTGGTAATGACCAGTGCAAATTTCAGCGACGAGCCTATTGTCAATGACAATGACGAAGCGCTCTCTCGCCTCACAGGAATTGCGGATGTCTTTCTGCTTCACAATCGACCCATCTACCTTAAATGTGACGATTCGGTAACTATCCATCTCTCAGGCGAGCTTCGTCATATCAGGCGGAGCAGGGGATATGTGCCGGCGCCAATCACTCTCCGTAACGGTGGGGCCACGGTGCTTGGAACCGGAGGAGAGCTTAAAAACAGCGTCACTCTGTTGAAAGGTACTCATGCGCTGATGAGCCAGCATATCGGTGATATGAAAAATTTTGAAGCATACCGCCATTTTGAACAGGTTGTCGCCCACTTGCAGCACCTTTTTCAAGCCAAGCCGGAGCTTGTGGTGCATGATCTCCATCCCGGCTACCTGACGACACAATGGGCGTTATGCCAGAATATCCCTCTGCTTGGCGTTCAACACCATCACGCTCATCTGGTTGCATGCCTTGCTGAAAACAGGGAGGAGGGCCCTGCTCTCGGGCTTATCCTTGATGGTACCGGCTACGGAACCGATGGCACAATCTGGGGTGGCGAGCTGCTGATTGGGGATGCCGCCGGAGTGGAGCGTTTCGCCTCGCTGGAGTCCATGCCGCTGCCGGGTGGTGATGCGGCGGTGATTCATCCATGGCGTCTGGCGCTTGGTTATCTTCACAGAAGCTGCGTCGATATGCCTGAGCTGCCGTTTATGAAAGGGAGGGGGATTGCGCCGGTTCTTGAGCTGCTCGAAAAAAAGGTGAACATTGTTGAAACATCAAGCTGTGGTCGCCTCTTCGATGCCGTTGCTGCGCTCTGCAACCTGCGGGGAGAGATCAGCTATGAAGGAGAGGCCGCTATTGCGCTGATGCATGCCGCAGACGGGGTAGTGGGAGAAAAAGAGTTTCGCTCTGCATTGCGTGAAGAAAAAGGTCGCTGGATTATGCAGGTGTCACCAATGATTCAGGATATTGCCACTGCATTGCAACAAGGGATGCCAGTCACTGAAATCAGCCAGAGATTCCACCGCACTTTGATATCTTGCTTTCTGGAGATCATTAGCAAAGCTGCCAAAGCTGCCGGTATAAAAACAGTAGTCCTGAGCGGAGGGGTTTTTCAGAACGAGCTTCTCTTTGTTACCTTGTTGCATGAGCTGCAACAGGCAGGCTACAGGGTGCTCACTCATGCGCGTGTTCCGTCAAATGACGGGGGGCTTTCGCTTGGTCAGGCGATAATCGGGCGGCGTATGTTGTCTTGAACCGTGATTTGCCTGATTTGCTTGATGACATGATTGATTGATTGGTTGCACAATGAGGATAAACTCAAAAATCAAGGTAATCCTGTAATCAAATAAATCAAGGTTCAGAAACTATTTGATGAAAAACTGGTAAATACATCTTATCACTAACGTTCCATTTCTTTTTAACCAATGTGTCTCGCTATTCCCGGAAAACTGATCGAACTTACGACGGAAAATGGCCTGAAAATGGGCATTATTGACGTGAACGGTTCAAAAACAAGAGCCTGTCTGGAGTATGTGCCCGACATCAAGGCGGGGCAGTATACCATTGTGCATGCCGGGTTCGCTCTGAAAATAATTGACGAAGAGGAGGCTGCCGAGAGTCTGAAGCTCTGGCAGGAGCTGATTGAGAGCGGGGCTTTTCAGCCTGAGGAAGATTCACCATTCCCTGAAATTGTGTGACGAGCAACCTTTTATGAGATATATCGACGAATACCGTGATCCAGAGCTTGCCCGAACGCTGCTTGATGAGATTCGCAGAAAAGCCACCCGGCGCTGGACGATCATGGAGATATGCGGAGGCCAGACACACTCCATTCTGCGAAATGGTCTTGACCAACTGCTGCCTGGGAGCATCGAGCTGGTGCATGGCCCCGGGTGCCCCGTCTGCGTCACCCCCCTTGAATCCATTGAGCGAGCTCTTGCCATCGCTGCACGGGAAGAGGTGATTTTTACAAGTTTCGGGGATATGCTTCGGGTGCCCGGCAATGCAAAGGATCTCTTTATGGTGCGCAGCGCCGGTGGGGATGTCCGCATTGTTTTTTCACCTCTTGATGCCCTGCAGATAGCCCGTGATAACCCGTCAAAAGAGGTGGTTTTTTTTGCTGTCGGGTTTGAAACCACGGCTCCGGCCAATGCCATGGCGGTCTGGCAGGCCGCCCGTGAGGGGAGAGAGAATTTCTCGGTTCTGGTGAGCCAGGTGATGGTGCCACCAGCCATGCGGGCCATTCTCTCTTCACCGGGGAACAGGGTTCAGGGGTTTCTTGCCGCAGGGCACGTCTGCGCGGTGATGGGCTATGAAGAGTATGAACCGGTAGCCCGTGAGTTTCATGTGCCGATTGTCCCGACTGGTTTCGAGCCTGTGGACCTGCTTGCCGGTATTTTGAATACCGTGGAGTTGCTGGAAGAGGGGAGGGCGGAGGTGGTCAATCGCTACGGCCGTGTTGTCAGCCGTGAAGGCAATCCTGTGGCGCGGGAGATTATGGCAAAAGTATTTGAGGTGATTGATCGTCCGTGGCGCGGGATTGGGTTGATTCCCGACAGCGGTCTTGGGCTCAGGGAGGCATTTGCCCGTTTTGATGCCGAAAAAAAGTTTCATGTGACCAATATCTGTGCCCAGGAGTCGCCACTCTGTATGAGCGGCAGTGTGTTGCAGGGTATGCTGAAGCCCGACGGCTGTCCCGCTTTTGCGAAGGAGTGTACACCCGAGCATCCGCTCGGTGCCACCATGGTCTCCTCCGAAGGGGCCTGCGCCGCCTATTATAACTATCACACTATTGTATCATGACCATTGCACCTGCCTGTCCAACTCCCATTATGCAGCACGAAACTGTCCAGATGGCCCATGGCGCGGGGGGACGGTTATCACAGGCACTTATGCAGAGGGTCTTTATGCCGCACCTTTCCAACGCTTTTCTTGATCTGCTTGATGATCAGGCAAAGCTTGATCTCCCGCTCGGCAGAACAGCTTTTACGACGGACACCTACGTGGTGAGCCCTGTTTTTTTTCCTGGGGGTAACATCGGAGAGCTTGCCGTTAACGGTACCGTTAACGATCTGGCCGTAGGTGGTGCCAGGCCGCTCTACCTCAGCGCCGGGTTTGTGCTTGAAGAGGGGCTTCTGCTGGCGGAGCTCGAAACTATTGTCAAAAGCATGGCAGAAGCCGCCCGTCGAGCAGGGGTGATGATTGTGACCGGCGACACCAAAGTGGTTGGAAAAGGGCAGTGCGACAAAATTTTCATCAACACATCGGGCATCGGTGTTATTCGGGAGGGAGTGAACCTCTCCTGTCGCAACCTGAAGGCGGGTGACAGCATTATTCTTTCAGGAACGGTGGGCGATCACGGGATGGCCATCATGACCTCGCGAGAGGGACTCTCATTCCATTCGAGGATAACGAGTGACTGTGTGGCGCTCAATGGCATGATTGGCTCCATTCTTGATGAGCTGCCTTGTGCAATCCACGCCATGCGCGACCCGACCAGGGGCGGGGTGGCCGCCACACTGAACGAACTGGCAAGCTCCTCTTCTGTTGGTATTGAGATCAATGAGAGCACCATTCCTGTCAAACCCGACGTTCGGGGTGCCTGTGAGCTGCTCGGTATTGACCCCCTGCATGTGGCAAACGAAGGCAAACTTGTTGTGGCTGTAGCGGCAGACAACGCCAGAGAGGCGCTCGACCTGATTCGCAGCTTCGACCCTGGTCGGGATGCCGTCATTATTGGCTCGGTGGTTGACGATCATCCCGGTATGGTTGTTATGCGGACACTCTATGGCAGTCGGCGGATTATTGATCTTCCGCTTGGTGAGCAGTTGCCCCGGATTTGCTGACCCTCACATATTCAGAGCCCTTTTGTCAATGGCGAGAGCAGCTTCGCGCATCACCTCCGAAAGGCTTGGATGAGGATGGCAGGTACGGGCGACATCTTCTGATGATGCACGGAACTCCATGGCGAGCGCACCTTCGGCAATCAGGTCTGAAGCGCTGGCTCCGATGACATGTACTCCCAGTATTTCATCTGTTTCAGCATCGGCCAGCATTTTGATAAACCCCTCGCTGTCTCCAAGGCCAAGCGCACGACCGTTGGCGGCAAAGGGAAACTGTCCAGCTTTATAGTCACGCCCTTCCGAGCGAAGCTGTTGCTCGGTTTTTCCCACCCAGGCGATTTCTGGTGTGGTGTAGATGACCCAGGGCATACTGTTATAGTCGATGTGCGGCTTTTGACCCGCCAGCAATTCGGCCACCATCACCCCCTCGTCTTCAGCCTTGTGGGCAAGCATGGGGCCACGAACGACATCACCGATAGCATAAACACCCGGAGCTGCTGTGGCGCAGTGGTCGTTGACGGGAATATAGCCCCGCTCATCGGTCTGGAGGCCGACAGCCTCAAGATTGAGTTGTTCAGTGTTCGGAATACGGCCAACCGAGACAATCAGTTTGTCGCATTCGAGGGTGTGTTCGGAACCCTGATCGTCGGTATAGGCAATACTGACTCCATCTTTCGTGAGTTTTGCCTGGCCGATCCTGACACCAAGCTTGATGTGCAGCCCCTGTTTTAAAAAGAGTTTTGATGCCTCTCTTGAAATACTCTCATCTGCGGCACCAAGAAACGATGGCATCACTTCAAGAATGGTAACCTCCGCGCCAAGTCGGCGCCAGACTGAACCCACTTCAAGCCCGATGACTCCGGCGCCAATGACTCCCAGTTTTTTTGGCGCTTCGGTGAATTTAAGGGCACCCTCATTATCGCAAATTGCCACATTGTCAACGGCAATATTGGGGATATGACGCGCTTTTGAGCCGGTGGCGACAATCACCTTCTGCGCCAGAATCTCCTCCTCGCCATCTTTTCCGCTGATGATGATCCGATAGCCCGCATCGTTTTTACCGGCAAAAGAGCCGCGCCCTTTGAGAAGGGTAATCTTGTTTTTACGGAAGAGGAACTTTACTCCTGCCGTCATTTTCGTGACAATAGCCTCCTTGCGCTTTTGCATCTTTGCAACATCAATACTTACCCCTGTAGCAGTGATGCCATGATCAGGAAGGTGGCGCACTGCTTTTTCATAAGCTTCAGAGGAGGCGACGAGCGCCTTGAGGGGAATACAACCGGCATTGAGACAGGTGCCACCAAGACGGGGTTCTCCTGCAGGATCGTCGTAGGCGCTGAACTCGCAGCAAGCCACTGAAAAACCAAGCTGAGCAGCCCGGATTGCGGCGATATAGCCACCAGGGCCTGCGCCGATAACAAGTACGTCAAATTGTTTGCTCATGGTAAAGTGTCTCTTTTAAAGATCAAGTAACAGTCGCGCCGGATCTTCCAGCGCATCCTTAATTGCTGCAAGGCCAAGTACAGCCTCCTTGCCGTCGATAATCCTGTGGTCATAAGAGATGGCCAGATAGTTCATCGGTCGTATGACGATCTGCCCATTTTCCACGACGGGCCTCTCTTTGGTCGCATGGATTCCAAGAATAGCCGACTGTGGTGGATTGATGATTGGCGTTGAAAGCATGGAGCCAAAGACCCCGCCATTTGAAATTGAGAAGGTGCCTCCAGTCAGCTCTTCAAGGGAGAGACTGCCCAGTTTTGCCTTGGTTGAATAGTCGGCTATTTTGCGTTCAATGTCAGCAATGGTCATCTGGTCGACATTTCGCAGGATAGGCACAACAAGGCCTCTTGGTGAACTGACGGCAATACCGATATCGAAATAACCGTGATAGATAATATCCTTGCCCTCAACAGAGGCGTTGAGCACGGGATATTTGCGCAGGGCGTGCACCGCAGCTTTGACAAAGAAGGACATGAAGCCAAGCTTGACACCGTGCTCTTTTTCAAAGGAGGTTTTGTAGCGGTTGCGCAGCTCAATGACACCCTGCATATTGACCTCATTGAAGGTGGTGAGGATGGCGTTGGTAGCCTGGGACTGTAGAAGCCGTTCGGCAATCCTGGCCCTGAGACGGGTCATGGGTACACGTTGTTCCGGTCGGTCGGTCATCAGCGGAGGCTCAAGGTGTGCCTCCACCGCTTTGATCTTTGGCGCTGCAGGAGCTGATTGAGCCGTTGGCTCGTTGCCAGCCGCTATGGCGTGCAACACATCGCTTTTGGTAACTCTTCCCTCTCTGCCGGTTCCCTCTACCTGAGAGAGTGTCAGCCCGGTTTCAGCCATCATTTTTGCCGCTGCCGGCATGGTGATTTTCTCTTCAGATGGTACTCCTGGCGTTTGCTTGATGGCCGCACTCTCTATCTGTTGCACTGTGGCAGCCGCAGACTTTCCTTCGCTGTCGATGCGTGCCAGTACCTGATTGGGGACAACGGTGCCACCGTCACCAACAAGAATTTCAAAGATAATGCCTGCTGAGGGTGAAGGGACATCAAAGACAACTTTGTCGGTTTCGATTTCAAACAGAATCTCATCTTCAACAACAGCATCTCCAGGTGATTTTTTCCAGTTTAACAGTGTTGCTTCCGCAACTGATTCCGACAACTGGGATATAGTGACGTCGATGATTGCCATTCGTGCATATTATTTGTTGAAAAAAACGCTGAACTCACCATAGGCCTGCTCCAGCAACGCTTTTTGCTGTATGGTATGCGTTGCGGCATAGGCACATGCTGTCGATGCGGAGGCGAGCCTTCCTGCATAGCCGAACTGCTGGCCCGGGGTCATTGCATTCATGATGTAGTGCTGGAGAAAACGCCAGAATCCCTGATTTTTTGGTTCATCCTGGCACCAGACAATCTCTTTGAGCTCACTATAACGCAAAAGTTCATTGCTGAATTCGTCGAAAGGGAACGGGTAAAGCTGTTCGATGCGAATAATGGCTACATTTTCCATGGTGTTTTCCTTTCTCCTGTTGACCAGATCGTAGTAGATTTTACCGGAACAGGCAAGAACTCTTTTCACGGTATCAGGATTGACTGAGGAGTCACTGATAATATTTCTGAAATTGCCGCCAGAGAGTTCGTCAAGCAAAGATACGGCCTCCTTGTTGCGGAGCAGAGATTTCGGGGTGAGAATGACCAGTGGCTTTCGGGCCATTGTTGTCATTTGACGGCGCAGCAGATGAAAGATCTGGGCAGGGTTGGTTGGTTGACAAACCTGGATATTGTTTTCTGCGCAGAGCTGGAGGAAACGCTCAGGTCTGGCAGAAGAGTGTTCAGGGCCCTGCCCTTCATAACCGTGCGGCAGCATGAGCGTCAAGCCTGATGCAAGCCCCCATTTTACCTCGCCGGATGTTATAAACTGGTCGATAAGCACCTGTGCCCCGTTGGCAAAGTCACCGAACTGTGCTTCCCATATCACCAGTGTATCGGGTGCCGAGATGGAGTAACCATATTCAAATCCAAGCACAGCCTCTTCGGAAAGTACTGAATCAATAACGGTGAAGGTCGCCTGATTGTCGGCGATATTTTGAAGCGGAATGTAGGTGCCGGAGTCCCATTTTTCGCGGTTCTGGTCGTGCAGCACAGCATGACGATGCGAGAATGTTGCCCTGCCGCTGTCCTGACCGGTGATACGTATCGGGTACCCCCCGGCAACAAGTGAGGCAAAAGCCAGATGCTCACCCATACCCCAGTCAAGCGACTGGTCTCCCCGGCCCATAGAGGCACGGTCGTTGACCACCTTTTCAACCAGCGGATGAAGTTTGAACCCGTCAGGAATTCGGGTGATTTTTTGTGAAAGTCGTTTGAGTTCTGCAAGGGGCACTCCGGTTTCGGAGGCTTCATTGCGTCCTGTAGAGGGTTCTGCCGTAAAGATAGTTTTATTGAGCAGAATCGGATTGGTGGAGTATTTCCCCTCTTCAAGGTTTTGACGGAACTGTTTACCAAGTGTTCCGGCATACTCTTTATCTATAATCCCTTGCGATTCGAGCTTTTCAGCATAGAGTTTGCGGGTACCTGGGTGTCTGGCTATGGTTTTGTACATCAGAGGCTGCGTCATGGCCGGTGTATCCTGCTCATTATGGCCCAGCTTGCGGAAACAGATAATATCAATGACGACATCACGCTTGAATGCCTGACGGTAATCAAGAGCCATCTGTGTCGCCAGAACAACCGCTTCGGGATCGTCGCCATTGACGTGCAGCACAGGGGCCTCAATCATTTTAACGACATCGGTGCAGTAGGTTGTTGAGCGGGTGTCGCGAGGGTCGGAGGTGGTGAACCCGATCTGGTTGTTGATGACAATATGGATGGTGCCTCCTGTGCCGTACCCCCTGGTAAGAGCAAGATTCAGTGTCTCCATAATGACACCCTGTCCTGAAAAAGCGGCATCGCCGTGTACGAGAACCGGAAGCACCTGTGCGCCATCTCTGTCGCCCCGGCGTACCTGGCGGGCTTTGACTGCGCCCTCTACCACCGGATTGACAATTTCAAGATGTGAGGGGTTAAAGGCCAGGGAGAGATTGACCGGCCCGCCAGGAGTGGCAAGGTCGCTGGTAAATCCCTGATGATATTTGACATCTCCCGAGGGGAGGTCGTCGGCATGTTTTCCCTCAAACTCGGCAAAGAGATCCAGCGGATTTTTCCCCATGATATTGACCAGTACATTCAGTCGTCCCCGGTGTGCCATGCCGATCACTATCTCCTGAACACCGGCCTTTCCTGCACGCTGAACAAGCTCATCCATAGCGGTAATAAAGCTGTCTCCACCTTCGAGGGAAAAGCGGGTCTGACCAATAAAACGGGTATGCAGATAGCGTTCAAAACCTTCGGCAGCCGTCAGACGCTCAAGAATATGTTTTTTCTTTTCAGCAGTAAAATCCGGTTTTGAGTGTATTGTCTCAAACTTTGCCTCCCACCACCGTTTTTCCGTCTGGTCGGTAAGGTGCATGAACTCCAGACCCAGTGTACCGCAGTAGGTTTCGCGCAGATTTTGGAGCAGTTCGCGCAGTGGCATACTCTCTTTGCCAAAATAGGTATTGCTTGTATTGAAGACAATATCCATATCGGTCTCCGTGAAGCCGTAAAAAGAGGGGTCAAGATCGGGCAGTACTGGTCGTTCCTGACGTTTCAATGGATCAAGGTTCGCCCATCGTGAACCGATATTACGGTAGGCTGCGATCAGTTTTTGAACGGATACTCGCTTGCGTCCCAGTTCAGCATCCGGGCTGGCCGTGACGCGGCAGATAGGTCCCAGTCGTGCCCGTTCGGCAAACGAAGCCTGTATGGGTGAGTGAGCGATATCGGGAGCTTCACCATTGGATCCCGGCATATTCTGCATGGCATCAAAGTAGGCTCGCCAGTTTTCAGACACAGAGCCCGGATTGTCAAGATACGTTTCGTAAAGATCTTCGATATAAGGGGCATTTCCCCCAAAAAGATAGGAGTTGCTGCTAAAGTGCTGCATCATGGTGTGACGTGCTTTTCTTCGAAAGGATAGAGGCGAAATTGGTTGAGCCGGGATAGAGATCTACTCGGGGTTGAGGGGGGAATAGATTTTTCCCGTTTGAGTCTCTGCAAAAGGGCGGTAAAGATCGGTCCATGTTATGTGTAGGTACTGCGCACAATGGGTACAACTATCATAAAGAGTATAATTATATTGAAGGTCAATGCGAAAGAATTATTAAAAAAGTCTACCCTGTTCCGCAGGTTGGGCAGAAGCTGTCACGCAGGACTTTGACATTGCGGATTCTCATGGTGAGGGTGTCGCAGGTGAGCAGGGTATTGGTGAGCGGTGTGCCGATTGAGAGGATATGTTTTATGGCTTCAGTGGCCTGGATTGAGCCAATGATGCCGGGTACTGCGCCGAGAGGGCCCTTTGGTATGCTGGCGATCGGTGCCCCCTCTTTGTGGAAGAGGCAGTTGTAGCAGGCGGTGGCACCGGGGTGGACGGTCATGGTCTGGCCCCAAAACTCGCGAATGCCCGCGTGGGAGTAAGGTTTTGCGGTGTTATGGCAGGCAGTGGCTATCAAAAATTTTGAGTCGAAGTTGTCGGTGGCATCGATGATAAAGTCATAAGGCTCAATAATTTCTGCGGCATTGTCGGCGGTGAGTCGAAAAGGGTAAAGGTTGAGTTGTATCTCCGGGTCAAGGGCAACAAGTCTCTCCTTTGCAGAGGCGACCTTGTTTTGGCCGATCGAGTCGGTGGTGTGGAGAATCTGTCGCTGAAGGTTGCTGAGATCTACCGTGTCTCCATCCATGAGTCCTATGGTGCCGATGCCTGCGGCAGCAAGATAAAAAGCAACAGGTGAGCCGAGCCCACCCGCGCCGATGACCAGCACCTTTGCTTTGAGCAGTTTTTCCTGGCCCTCTTCACCGATCTCTTTCAGGGAGAGGTGACGCGCATATCGTTCGCGCTGGCTGTTGTTCAGTGGCATGTTTCTGTTTCAGAGGTTATCGGGGTTACCGGACTTGTTGCTCTTTTTATGGTTGCAGATGCTCCGTTATACGATGGCTCCCAGTTTTTGAAGATAGGCACAATGTTCTGGTGACGCAGCGCGGCACAGAACTCCCGGGCAGTGCGGTCGTCTGATATTTCAAATTGGCCCTTGTCACTCTTCTCCCCGAGGTTCTCGTTTTCACAATATCCTCCGACAGTTGTCTTGCTCTCAACGCTCATTCTGGTAATTCCCAGCCCGGCCATACCGTCACGAAAGGTGGCGCTCTCCCTTGTTGAGAGTACCAACTCTGTATCCGGGAGAGCAATGCGGAAGGCAAAGATGATTCTGGCAAGCAGGTGATCGTCCACCGGAAAGGGAGGCTCATAGCCGCCGGTCTGGGGCCTCATGCGCGGGAAGGAGAGGGAGAGACCGGCTCTCCAGTATCTCCGGCCAAGGTGGCGAAGGTGGCGGTAGAGGCAGAGAGCATCCTCAACCGGATCGGAGAGGCCAAGCAGTACACCAAGCCCAACGCTTTTTATTCCCCCTTCAAGTGCGCGTGCCGGAGTTTCAAGGCGGTCGATAAAATCTTTTTTGGGGCCCCAGCGGTGCAGCTCCTCGTATCGTTCCCGGTTGTAGGTCTCCTGGTAGATGGTGATGCCGGTGCAGCCGCAGTCGGCCAGCCTCCGGTACTCGCTGATACTCATCGGGAAGGCCTCAACCGAGACACGCGGCATCTCCTCTGCCGCAATGGCAACGCTCCGGTGGAGATAGTCGAAATCGGCAGCAGCGGTGCGTTCGCCGGTGAGCAGCAAAACGTCGCTGATGCCAAGCTTTCTCATGGCGGCCAGTTCGCGGCGTATCTCCTCTGGTTCAAGACGGTGGCGCGGCGTTTTGCGGTCGGAGGCAAAGCCGCAGTAGGCGCAGCCGCTTGAGCAGTAGTTTGAGAGGTAGAGCGGAGCGTAGAGCGTCATGGTGCGTCCGAAACGGCGCAGGGTCATCGCTCTCGATTCGGCAGCCAGCGCTTCGAGCGAACGGGGTGATGCAGGCGCAAGCATGGCGGCCAGGGCCGCAGTGTCACGCGTGTCGGTAAGCCATTCCGGTAGAGCGTTCATCAGTAGCTTCCCAGAAAAGTGAGTGGGCTGGTTGCCACCGCAGAGCCGCTTTTCTCCATCAGTCCAGCCATGAATGCTTTTCTTCCCGCTGCAACCGCTTCCGCAAATGCCTCAGCCATTACCGCAGGGTTGCCTGCTGCCGCCACGGCACTGTTGACCAGCACCGCTTTGCACCCCATCTCCATGGCGTGTGCCGCCTCCGAAGGGGAGCGCAGCCCGGCATCGACGATGACCGGAATAGTGCTTTCGCGGATGATGATGGTGAGCATTTCGGAGGTGGCAAGCCCCTGTCCGCTTCCGATGGCCGAACCAAGTGGCATCACCGATGCGCAGCCAACCTCTTCCAGCCGCTTGGCAAGCACCGGATCAGCGGCGATATAGGGCATCACCAGAAAGCCCTCTTTTGCCAGAATCCGGGCCGCCTCATACGTTTCAATGGGGTCGGGCATCAGGTGCTGAGGATTCGGATGAATTTCAACCTTGATAAAAGGGCTCCCCGAGAGTTCCCGGGCGATATGGGCAGCCCGAACAGCCTCCGCAGCGGTTGAAGCACCAGAGGTATTGGGCATGAGGGTGATTCCCTCAATGGATGAAAGGGGGCCGAAGAGGTCATCTTCAGCCTGCTGACGGTTGAAGCGGCGCAACGCCACGGTGACCAGTTGTGCGCCTGAAGCGCGTACGGCTTCAAGCATCACCCGGGAGTTGCTGAATTTCCCGGTGCCGAGAATCAGGCGCGAGGAGAAAGTATAAGAGCCAAGCTTTAAAACGTCCATAGTTTACAATAATCGGTTAACCACCACCGGCAAAGATAAGCAATTCAACGCGATCTCCCTGGTGAAGCTGGTGGGTCGAGCGGTTTTCGGGGCGGATGATAGCATCATTAACCACCACCGCCACGCTTTTTCCGTCAGAACCAAGGATTGAGAGCAGATCACCGACCGACGAACCGGGTGGAAGTGGCTGCTCTTCTCCGTTCAATGCAATAGTAATTCTTTGTGACATTATTTTTATCGTCAAATTATACAGCAAATCAACATTGGGACATCGAATACCACCCGGCATTTCCAAAACACGGAATCATACGGGCGTGGCGTAGGGGCGTATTGCAATACGCCCCTACAACGGCACAAATTATAATTACCCTTTTGATGCATCCATTCATTCATCCCTCCAGAGCCTTAAACAGATCAGCCTCCAGATCCTCGGCATTTTCCAGACCGACAGAGAGACGCACCAGATTGTCGGTGCATTTTCGCCGGTCACGCTCCGCTTGCGAAAGCGCCCAGAGCGTCATTTTTGCCGGAGAGGAGATGAGCGACTCGACTCCGCCAAGACTGTCGGCCAGCACGAAAAGCTTGATGGTGGCGAGCAGCTTTTTCACCGCCGGAAGCCCCTCTTTCAGCGAGAATGTTACCATGCCGCCGAAACCGCTCATCTGCGTTTTTGCCAGTTCGTGCTGCGGGTGTGATGCAAGACCTGGGTAAAAAACCCGCTCCACCGCCGGATGGCCTTCAAGCATGTTGGCAAGGTGCATGGCGGTTGCCTCATGCTCCTTCATCCGGATCTTCAGCGTTTTGAGGCCGCGCAGAATCAGCCAGCAGTCCCAGGGGCCGGGCACGGCTCCCGCAGCGCCCTGATAATTTTTGATGGCGGTGTGAATCCCCGTCTCTGAGGTTATGACGGCACCGCCGATAACGTCGCTGTGGCCGCCAAGATATTTGGTGGTGCTGTGGACGACAATATCCGCCCCAAGCTCAAGAGGGCGCTGAAAATAGGGGCTGGCAAAGGTGTTGTCCACAGCCAGAAGAATGCCGCGCCCTTTGGCCAGCGAGGCAAGCGCCCGTATATCGCAAAGCTGAAGCAGCGGATTGCTTGGTGTCTCAATCCAGATCAGCTTCGTCGCCGGTGTGATGCAGGCTTCGTAGCTCTCAATGGATTCATTGTCGGTGTAGCTGGTGGTCACCCCCCAGGGGCGCAGAAGTTGCTCAAAAATGCGGTAGCTGCCGCCGTAAATGTCGTTGCCCGCCACAATATGGTCGCCGGGTTTCAGCACCTGCAGAGCAGCCATGGTTGCCGCCACCCCGGAGCCAAAGGCAAGACCATACTTGCCATTTTCAAGCAGCGCAAGGCTCTCTTCAAGCGCTTTTCTCGTCGGGTTGCCAATTCGCGAATAGAAAAACTCACTCCGCTCGTCAAGGCTGTCGCGCCCGAAGGTTGATGTCTGATAAACGGGAACCGTCACCGACCCGGTCTGTGGATCAGGTGCTTGTCCGTCATGGATGGCAAGGGTTTCAAAGTGCATGCGCTCTCCTTTACTATCATGAAAAAGCAGGTCAAAGACATTCAATATTTCCTTATTCAAAGGTTTGAACAGAAGAGGACATATATCTGCGTTTCATATTCCAAGGCCGTCCGTAAAACTGCTTTCAACCGCATTCTGCTGCAAAACTCTTGAATTTGGAGGCACGCTTTTTGTCTGCCAGACGTTGCCCCCGATAACAGAGTTTTTGCCTATGGTTATTCTGCCAAGAATGTTGGCATTTGAGTAAATAACAACGCTATCCTCAATAATTGGATGGCGAGGCAGATTTTTGACCGGATTGCCCTCTTCGTCGAGGGCAAACTTTTTTGCGCCAAGAGTTACTCCCTGATAGAGTCGCACATGGTTGCCGATAATGCAGGTCTCACCAATAACCACACCGGTTCCATGATCAATACAGAAATGGTCTCCGATATGGGCGCCCGGATGAATGTCGATACCTGTTTCGGAATGGGCCATTTCAGCAATGATTCTTGGGATCAGGGGCACACCGAGCGACAACAGGGTGTGTGCTGCACGGTAATTGATCATAGCCCTGATTGATGGATAGCAGAAGATGATCTCCCCATAGTTTTTTGCTGCCGGGTCGCCATCATATATAGCCTTGACATCACTGTATAACTTATTTCTTATCTCCGGTAAAATTCCTATGAACAGCCGGGCGATTTCGGCTGCCTCTTCTTTGGCGTTGGCCGTGGCGTGGTTTTCTGTGTCGAAATGCTGAACACTTAGAATTTGTTCGGCAAGGAGCCCGTAAAGTTTTTCTATCCGTACACCGAGAAAGTAGGAGAGTGATTGCTGGCGAAGAATTGGCCCCCCAAAATACCCCGGAAAGATGATAGACCTGAGGAGATCAACAACCTCTTCAAGTTTTTGAATGGAGGGAAGCAGATGCTCATTATGCCCCAGGTAGTCGCAGGCACTATCTCCTGAAGTGGATAAAAGTCTGATTGCCTCATCAATAACATTACTGCTGCTGGTTGCCATGGTAAAAACCCTCCGAGAGTGGGATTAATTTCCGGATTTATAAAATTGTATCTCCTGCTTCAAAGTGAGGCAGGCTCATGTTCAACCTGATAAAGAAGAGTAGAGAGATAGCGTTCGCCAGTATCCGGCAAAATAACGACAATACGTTTTCCACGGTTCTCCTCACGCAGTGCAAGTTGCAGTGCTGCGTAAACAGCAGCTCCCGAGGAGATGCCGACGATCAGTCCTTCAGTTTTGGCCAGCTTGCGACCAGTACGCAAGGCATCCTCATTTTTTACCGGGATAATCTCATCAATAATGGATGTGTTCAGAATATCGGGTACAAAGCCAGCTCCGATACCCTGGATTTTGTGTGGTCCAGGTTTGCCTCCAGCAATAACCTGTGAATCAAATGGTTCAACAGCCACAATTTTTACATCAGGTTTCCGCTGTTTGAGTACCTCTCCGACACCGGTGATTGTGCCACCAGTACCAACGCCACTGACAAAAATATCAATATTTCCCTCGGTATCGTTCCATACCTCTTCGGCGGTTGTCTCGCGGTGAATTTTGGGGTTCGCAGGGTTTTTGAACTGCTGCGGAACGAAAGAGTTTGCGTATTCTGAATGTAGTTCATCAGCTTTTCTTATAGCTCCTGACATTCCTTCCGGGCCGGGTGTCAGCACCAGCTCAGCACCAAGCGCCTTGAGCAAATTCCGTCTTTCAAGGCTCATTGTTTCAGGCATGGTAAGAATCAGACGGTATCCCTTGGCGGCGGCAATAAACGCCAGGGCAATACCGGTATTACCGCTGGTTGGTTCAATGAGAATGCTCTCTTTGTTAAGGAGTCCCTTTTGTTCAGCATCCTCAATCATGGAATGTCCGATTCTATCCTTGACACTTCCTCCGGGATTGAAGTATTCAAGTTTTCCAATAATGGTGGCGAGGGTGTTATGCTCACGATTGAAATTTCCCAGTTCAAGAAGAGGGGTGTTGCCGATAAGATCGGTCAGTTTT
The DNA here is from genome assembly GCA_903866255.1 of uncultured Chlorobiaceae bacterium. Lineage (GTDB taxonomy): Bacteria > Bacteroidota > Chlorobiia > Chlorobiales > Chlorobiaceae > Chlorobium. Next base: position 45,235 of record CAIPMW010000019.1, read on the forward strand.
TTTGCAATACGTCCCATGGCTGTTGATTGTTGTATTTTGTGTTGAGGAATGTCGTTGAACTTCAAGATCATCAATAAGTTGATAAATGTAAATCACGTAATAATGGTAATACTGGTACCATAAAACAGGTATACTACTAAATATGGTATTCAATGTTGTCAATCAATCCTGCTTTTATGGCATACATGAGCAGCTCCGGACTGCTTGAGACACCAAGTTTACGGAAAATATTTTTTCGGTGTGTCATGACGGTATGAAAGCTGATATGTTTTTTTACTGCAATTTCTTTTGTTGACAAACCGCTGGAAATATGGCGAACAATTTCCACTTCGGAGGTTGTCAGAATGGTGGCATCTTCAAAGGGAGCCTCCCTTTTCAGAAGAATATCCAGAACAGCTCCTGAATAATATTTTTTTCCTTTGAGTGCGGCGTCAATGGCATGAAAAAGCTCTTCGCGATCATCCGTTTTGAGAATGATATTTCTAATGCCGACATCATTTAACTCCTTTATTTTAATGTGTGTTATAGAATTTGTCAAGATAACAGGTGCCGTCTCACTGTAACTTTTTAAAAATTCTCCGAGTTCATTGATCGACTCGAAATCGACCAGCTCATAATCGGTAATGACAAGAGCAACACTCTCTTTCTGCAGATATTGTAGTAAACCTGCCTTTGTCGAGACCGTATAAAATCCACGGAAACAAGGCGTCAGCAGAATACGCAACGCCTCATTGGTTAAAAATTGTGTGTCAGCGAGAACAGCGGAGAGGTTCTGGTATTCGTTTTTCATGGTTACGGTTTTGTTGCGACTCTCTGAAGCGCCTCGTCGAGGGCCTCGATCAGGTCGTCGGGATGCTCAAGACCTATGGAGAGGCGTATCAGGTCAGGTGAAAGGCCGCTCTGCAGTTGCTGCTCCTCTGTCAACTGGCTATGCGAGGTGCTTGCCGGATGGAGGATAAGGCTCTTGGCATCGCCAACATTGGCCAGATGTGAGAAAAGTTTGATGTTATCGATAATCTCCACGGCAGCATCGTAACCACCCTTTACTCCAAAGACAACCATGCCGCCAAACCCGTTCTTCAAATCTTGTGAAGCCTTGGGATATGATGGATCATTTTTCAGACCGGGGTAACGAACCCATGCAACTCCGGGATGCTTTGCAAGATGTTCGGCGACCGTCAGCGCATTTTCAGAATGACGGGCCATCCTGACAGGCAGAGTTTCAATGCCTTGCAGCAGTATCCATGAATTGTCAGGCGCTATGCAGGCACCGAGATTCCTGAGTGGCACGGTACGGAAGCGAAGGGCGAATGCGATTGGTGCAAGGGGTTCCGGCAGGTCAATGGCCCAGCGCAGGCCGTGGTAATTGTTGTCTGCCTCGGTAAAGAGTGGATGGTGTCCTCCATTCCAGTTGAAACGTCCAGCATCAGTAATAATGCCGCCGATTCCTGCGCCATGGCCACCAAGCCATTTCGTCAGGGAGTTAATCACAATATCAGCCCCGAGGTCGATAGTTTTAAGCAGGTAAGGGGTGGTGAAGGTTGCATCGACAATCAGCGGCAGTCCGTTGCGGTGTGCGACCGCTGCAATAGCCTTGACGTCAGTATAGTCGAGTACGGGGTTGCCGATCGTTTCAATAAAGAGGGCTCTTGTTTTGTCTGTAATTGCCTTTTCAAAATTGGCAGGATCTTTGGGGTCAACAAAGGTGACGTTGATGCCAAGTTTTGGGAGGATGGCATCGAACTGGGTATAGGTGCCTCCATACAGATTGTTGGCAGAAACAATGTTGTCGCCTGCTTCAGCAAGGGTAATGATGGTATTGAAAATTGCCGCAGTGCCCGATGCGACGGCAACCGAGGCCGCTCCGCCTTCAAGCCGGGTGACCCGCTGCTCAAGGGTATCGGTCGTTGGATTCATCAGGCGAGTGTAAATATTTCCAAGCTCTTTCAGGGCAAAGAGGTTAGCTGCATGTTCAGTGCTTTTGAAGAGATAGGATGTGGTGCGATAGACCGGCACGCCGCGAGAGAGGGTTGCGTCAACTGGCTGGCCAGCGTGCAGGGCCAGCGTTTCAAAGCGGTAGTTTGGTGAACTCATCTTGATATGCTCCTTTTTTTGTTAGGTGTGATAGCTCTCTTGTTATTATGTAATTATTGTTCATTTGCCTGCATTGGCTTTCCGAAAAGCTTGAAGCGCTGCAAGTTAAATTGGTAAAAGAGGAAGCAGCCAAAGCAGAAGCCAGCCAAAGCTACAGTAGCTGCTATGGCAACAATGCCCGAAAAAATCCAGCCGACAAGTGGTGCACCTGAGAGGAACGCAATCTGGGCGCTGCCAAGCAGAAGAGCGGCAATGGAGTTATTGAAGCGCATGAGTCTTGGATCTTCAGTGGCAGAATTCAGGTTTTGTTGTGCAAACAGGCGCGATCCGATGAAAAAAATGAGGCTTCCCTTTCTGCCAAACAGTACGGCTGACAAAATTATAAGAAAAAGTGCCGTTATCACAAGTGGCTGCTGGAACGATATGGCTGTGGCGACGCCAGCGAGCAGCACGCTTCGGTTTAACTTGACAATCGGTATCGGTATTCCCTCGCATGATATTCCCTTTGTTGATGATGTTGTTGACATGATGTTCTGGTTTTTGTTTTTTGAAAATCAGGAATAAAAAAAAGCCGGCCCTGACACTCAGAACCGGCTTTGCAGATATGTGCACCACATTGAAATTCTGTGAGTTACCATCTCCTTTCCGATATCCCCGCGTCAGCATGACAGGTCAAACTGCAACAGCAGCAGTTTATGGAAGAGGTTATCGACATCGTTGATTGCATGGTTCAGGTATCCTTTATTGAAATTCTTAACAATTGTTAACTCTTTTTTTGATGTTTTCCAAATATTTTTCTGATTTTTTGAGCAAGCAGTGCATTTTGTTTTTCATTTTGGAGAGTTCAGATGGAGTTGTAACTTCTTGCCGGTTATGCTGGTAACATTGAACTGGTGACATTGAACGACTATAATTTTTTTTATTGACAAATGGATTTTACACACCTCGACAACAACGGAAATATCGCCATGGTCGATGTTTCAGGAAAGCCGGGGACGCTCAGGATGGCAAGGGCCTCTGGATGTATTGTAATGCAGCCAGCGACAATTGAGCTGCTTGCCAGGGAGGCTTTGCCCAAAGGCAATGTACTGACAACGGCCAAGCTTGCCGGTATTATGGCAGCCAAAAATACCGCTCATCTTGTTCCCCTGTGTCATCAGCTCAATCTCTCATGGGCAGACATTGTGTTTGATGTCCAGAAAGATCGAATAGTTATTGAAGCAACAGTAAAGACAAAAGAGTCCACCGGAGTGGAGATGGAGGCGCTGACTGCTGTTTCGGTTGCAGCGCTCACCATTTATGATATGTGCAAGGCTGTCGACAAATCCATGGAGATCGGCTCAATAATCCTTGAAAAGAAAACCGGCGGAAAATCGCATCAACCAGAGGGTTACAGACCAAAAACATCGATTCTTGTGATGTCCGACTCGGTATCCTCGGGTCGTGGTGTCGATCGCTCCGGCCAACTGTTGCGCGAAGGATTTGAGGCGGCCGGGTGTCCGGTGGGGGAGGTGAGGGTCATTGCTGATGATCAGGAAGAGATTGTATCAGTTGTTGATGAGTGGACAACGGGAGGTGTTGAACTGATCATTACGACGGGAGGAACCGGTCTTGGGCCTCGCGATGTGACGGTGGATGCCCTGCTGCCAAAATTTTCTCGTCAATTGCCGGGAATTGAGCAGGCGCTCTTCAACTGGGGACAGGGAAAAACCAGAACAGCCATGCTATCGAGGCTTGCTGCAGGTATGATTGATTCATCAATGGTGATCTGCTTGCCCGGAAGTACAGGCGCGGTCAGCGATGCGCTTGAGGTGCTGGTGCCTGCAATATTTCACGCTTTTGCCATGATAAAAGGGGAGGGACATTCATGATCACTGTACAGGAGGCTATTCGTCTCATCACGGACTCACTTGCAGTGCTTGGCACTGAAGAGTTGCCATTTGGGCAGGTGCAGGGAAAAGTACTTGCCAGGGATTTTACAGTTCCCTTTGCACTTCCGCGTTTTACCAATGCCGCCATGGACGGTTTTGCGCTCAGGTGGGATGATATCCGTGATGCCTCTGATGATGCTCCGGTACGGTTGAAGGTGACACAGAGGATTGCGGCAGGTGGTATGGCGACTCTTGCTGTTGCCTCTGGTTGCTGTGCAGAGATTATGACTGGAGCGCCTCTTCCGGAAGGGGCTGATACAGTGGTGGCATTTGAGCAGAGCAGTGGTTTTGGTTCAGAAGATGTTCAGATTTTCAAGACACCGAAGCATGGAGCAAATATTCGGTACGGTGGTGAAGAGATCTCCGCAGGAGAGACTCTTCTCCGTAAAGGAAGCATCCTCACTCCTGCTGAAATAGCTGTTCTCGCCTCGTTTGGTTGTGCATCAGTGATGGTACAGCAAGTGCCAAGGGTATCGATGGTGACGGTTGGCGATGAGGTCTGCATGCCTGGTGAAGAGTTGTCAGGGGCGCAAATCTATAACTGCAACAGCTTTATGCTTGATGCCGCCTGCCGTTCAGTTGGCATTGTCCCTGTGGGGCTGCGACATGTTCCTGATAACAGGGCGCTGTTGCGGGAAGCGCTTGCGCAGGCGTTGGCTGAAAGCGATGTTCTTGTGACGGTGGGCGGTATCTCTTCGGGAGAGTATGACTATGTTCAGGATGAGCTGTCAGCACTTGGGGTGATAAAAACCTTCTGGAGTGTTGCCCAGAAACCGGGAAAACCTCTCTATTATGGTCACACCATCGAAGGGAAAGCGATCTTTTCACTGCCAGGCAATCCTGTCTCCGCCCTCGTTTGCTTTGTCAAGTATTGTCTCCCTGCATTGTATGCATTACAGGCAAAAACCTGCCATAACATCTTTCGTGCCATTTTGGCAGAACCCTTTCCCACCGACAAAAAACGTCACCGTTTTCTTTTGGGACAGGTGCGTTCTGAAGGTGGCCAACTGTTGTGCCGACTCTCTCCTAAAGTTGAATCCCACAACATCACCTCGGTTCTGGGTGCAAATTGTCTGGCAGAGTCAGCTCCTTCCGGGGATATTCTGCCATCCGGTTCGGAGGTGCTCTGTACGTGGTTACCCTGGGCGAACATGATATCATAAGTAGCTATGTTGTTTCACCCTTTTGAAATAGCCTTCTGCGGTTATTCCGGTTCCGGCAAAACAACGCTCATTGAAGCAGTTGTACGTCACCTTTCCGCCCGGTTCTCCATTGCCTGTTACAAGCATGGCTGCCACCGTTTTGCTATTGACCGTGAAGGAAAAGATTCATGGGTTATTCGTCAGGCGGGAGCTGCCACAATCATGATTTCTGACCCTGAAAAAAAAGCGGTTGTTACTGGTCAAGTGACCGGGTTGCCACTGCTTGAGCGTCAGGCATTTGTCGACCATGATCTGCTGCTGGTTGAGGGGCTCAAGGAGCTTCCTCTTCCGAAGTTGCTTCTGCTGGATGGGGAGCATCGCATTCTGGAGCTTCTCACTCATGGAGGAGTTGAGAATGTTGTTGCACTTGTTGTGCCTGATGATCCACTCTCCTATCAAGTTGCTGATCTTCCTGTTTTCCATCGCGACCGTGTCATTGATATTGCCGCATTTATTGAAACCTTTCTGCTCAACCGCGCTGCGCAAGAGTCTTCACTCCATGGCCTGGTACTTGCGGGAGGAAGGAGCTCCCGAATGGGACGGGATAAAGCACTTTTGGAATACCATGCCGACAACCAGCTTCTTCATACGGCAGCGCTGCTCCAGCGATATTGCTCTGAGGTGTTTATCTCCTGCCGCGAAGAGCAGGCTGCAACATATCAACAGTTTGGCATACCACTCATCACCGATGCTTATCTCGGTATCGGGCCTTTGGGTGGCCTGCTCTCTGCCCAGCAGGCAAGGCCTGGCGCAGCCTGGGTGGTTGCCGCATGTGATTTACCCTTTCTTGATGAGCGAACAGTTCGCCAACTCTGTGCACAACGTCATCCGCTCCGTTTTGCCACCGCTTTCAGAAATCCTCAATCAGGCCGTCTTGAACCGCTCTGCGCCAGTTATGAGCCAAAGTCACGCAGTCGGCTGCTTCTCCGACATCAGGAGGGAGATAACTCTCTTTCAGCTTTTCTCGATGAGTCGCGTATTACAGAGCTGGTGCCAGAGGATGGTGGAGCACTACAGAACATCAATGATTCTGAGGAGATGCAAGGCTTTCGCCGTTGTTAAAACCGCGACAATGAAATGCGCAAGGTCAACCACCGCAGTACTGCTCACGCGTCACTGTTCGGCAAAATGAAGCGACATTCTGGGAGCGATGCTGCTGATGTCTTGTCGCACGGTTCCCCCTGAGTGAATCTATCGTTAACTCCAGTCCTGATAGCCTGTCGATGGGCGGCATATTCGGTTCGTGATCATCGATGGGCTTCACCCATCGTTAGCTTATATGCGCCCTTTCAGGGCTCTATTATCGGTATAAAAAATTAGGAAATAATGCCCCCCCCCCACAACTTTAGGCGGTGTAGTTTATTTCTTAAAATACGATTAAAATTAGCATTAAAGCATAATAACCCCCAAAAAACGGATGATTATTGCTGATATAAACATATATTCAAGTTCTGCTTTTTTATTTAGCTGTCCGTTTCTGTACAGTCGAAAACATAACAATTGTTATTTATCAACAGGGAGGAATTATGTCCGACATTTCACGAAGAAAATTTCTTCAAACAACTTCAGCCTCAGCGCTTCTTCTCTTTTCCGGTCTTGGCAGAGAGAGTCAGGCAGCTTCAGTACAGAGCTATCCATCAAAGAAAATTGGCAACATCAAGAATCTCAAGGTGAATGAGCCTCTTGCGTTTAACTATCCCGACAACAACTCACCCTGTGTGCTGGTCAATGTTGGTAAAGAGGCGTCAGGAGGAATTGGACAAGGGAAAAGTGTTGTCTCTTTCTCCACACGATGTACGCATATGGGCTGTCCGTTAACCTATAATAATGGCCGTCTCGTCTGCAAGTGCCATTACTCCATGTTCGATGTATCCCGAAACGGCCAGACCTATCAGGGGCTTGCTTCCCAGTGGGTTGCCCAGGTTGTTTTACGGCTTGATGCTGCAACCGGCAACATTTACGCTGAAGGGGTTGAAGGTCTTATTTACGGCAGAATCGGTAATCTTAAATTGAGCTAAGGAGAAATAGCGCCATGTCACTTACAAAAAGAAAAGATACGCTCCCGATTCCTCCGGTTGATGCGGAAAGATATACCACGGTCTGCCAGTATTGCAGCGCAGGTTGCGGTTACAATGTGTTCGTATGGCCTGAAAAGAGAAGTGGAACCGCAAAATCTAATGCGTTTCATGTCGACCTCTCAAAACAGGGTGATATAATGTCAGGGTTTTCCTATACGGAGACCATGCATAACGTGATCACCAGGAAAAATGGCAATAGATACAATCTCGCTATTATACCGGCAAAAGAGTCTCGAATCAACAAAGGAGACTACTCCATCCGTGGCGGCACCAATGCGCTGACAGCCTACACACCGACAGGAGTAACCAAAGATCGTCTGAAATATCCGCTGCTTAGAAAAGAGAATGGTTTTGTTGCTATTTCGTGGGATCATGCCGTCGAAATCATCGCAACATTGACCAAGAAATCAATGGACAAATATGGTGCCGACAGTGTTGCCATGAAGTTTTACGATCATGGCAGTTCCGGTCTTGGATTTGAGGACAACTGGGGGGCTGGCAAGTTTTTCTTGACTGGGGTCAAAACACAGTATCTTTCAATTCATAATCGCCCGGCATACAATTCAGAAGTGTGGGGTTCGAGGGAACGAGGCATGCACGAGCTCAACTATGATGTTGATGATGCACGCCTTGCCGACACCATTGTTCTCTGGGGTGCAAATGCTTATGAAGGTGCTACTATTTTTTACACCGAGCACATTATGCCGAACCTCCAGGGTGGCTCAATTGATGAAAAAAAGAGAGAGTTTGCCTCAGGGGAGCCTGCAGATGAGGGTCGTATTGTTATTATTGATCCTCGCAAGAATGCAACGACGACCGTCAGCCAGGATATCAGCGCCGAGAGAGTTCTGCATCTGCGTCCGAACCTTGGTACGGACTGGATTTTAGCCAATGCGCTGGCAAGAATTGCATGGGAAAACAAATGGTACGACAATGACTATCTCCAGAAGCGTACCGATATGAAGACCTTTGAGGATTACAAGAGCAAATCTCTGGAACTGGCCAAGTCACTTTCAGCGTTTCTTGCTGATGCAGAAAAGATTACAGGAGTCTCCAGAAAAGAGATGGAAGAGGCGGCAGCCTGGATTGCCAAACCAAAAGCAGGTGGGTTTAAGCGTAGAACACTCACGCTTTATGAAAAAGGCATTATCTGGAACATGAAAAACTATGACCAGGTTGCCGCAATAGCGCAGCTCAATGTGCTTACCCACAATGTAGGAAGGCCGGGCACCGGATGTGGAAGACTTGGCGGTCATCAGGAGGGATATGTACGACCTGGCGCTCCAACTCCTGGCTCAATTTATGCCGGTGGACCTCCAAAAAATGTTGATAAATACGTTACCGGTGGTGGTGGAAAAATTTACTGGGTTGGTGCTACGGATCCCTATTTGTCGACACCGAACAGCAAGTTTTTCAAAAAATCGGTCAAAAAACGGGCAACTGATCTTCTCGATTATCTCGACAATGGTGGGATTCCATCTGACCCGAAAGCCTATATTGCCAAAGTCCTTGAGGCATTTGAAAAGACTGACGGACTCTTTATGGTTGTGCAGGACATTTATAAAACGCACACGTCAGAGGATGCCATGCTGATTCTGCCTGCAGCAGGTTGGGGTGAGGCTGTGGATACTTCGATCAACTGCCACAGTCGCCTTCTGAGAATTTACGACAAGTTCATGGATGCTCCTGGAGAGGCTCTTCCAGACTGGAAGATTCTTGCTCTTGTCGGCAACAAAATTAAAGCGCTCTATACTGCGGACGGCAACAAGGAGATGGCGGCGAGATTCAGCGGTATGGAGTGGAAAACAGATGCAGAGGTGTTCGCCGATGGCGCGCAGGAATTTGGCGACAACAGGGCAACCGAAGCAGAGGAGGCAAGACTGTCGGCAGAGTGTTACAAAGGGGTGACCCATGAGATGCTGAGAAAACTTGGTAACGAAGGAATTCAGACACCTGTGCGTCAGGATCCTGCAACGGGCAAGCTTTTTGGGACAAAACGTCGTTATCAGCACACATTTGCGTCCAAGGATGGGCTTTTCAAATGGTATGGCACTGATGCGTGGACAGGGTATCCTGCTGAAATAGCGAAATATCTTGATAACCCAACCTATCCATACTGGTTTACCACCGGGCGCTCCCAGCATGTCTGGCAGACTATGTATCACGACAAAAGGATTCCAGAGAAGCTTATGACAGTTCCACTTCCTTACCTTGAAATTCACCCGGATGATGCGAGCAAGCTCAGCCTTAATACTGGTGATATGGCTGAGGTGTTCAATGAAGAGGGTTCATGTCTAGCTCTTGTCTATGTCAACGACGCAACAAAACCAGGGCTTGTTTTTGGTATCATGTTCCATGCGAAGGGGACAATGAATAACTTGACCTCTTCTTACACCGATCCGAAGACAACCATTCCTTGGTACAAGGGAACAAAGGTGGGTGTAAAGAAATACTATGGAAAACTTGATGATGCCATTAAAACGGTAAGTCTCCTGTCAAATAACGATTTCAGGACGCAGTAACTGTTGGCAAGATTTCTTATACTGAAAAAGGCGCTGACTCTTTGACAGAGTGTAGCGCCTTTTTAGTCGTCATGCACTTTTATTGCACATTTTCCCCCTCAGCATGAGTAATTCCGCGAAGAGTTTACTTGTCGATACATTTTCCCGATCTATAGATTATGTGAGGATTGCCGTCACGTCACGGTGTAATCTGCGCTGCTCATATTGCATGAGTGAGGTGCATGAAGATCACTTTCGGGGTGACTCTATTCTGAGCAAACAGGAGCTCTTTACCATTATTGAAGTGCTTGCCTCTCTTGGGATTACCAAAATTCGGTTTACCGGTGGTGAGCCTCTTCTTCATGGCGATATTGTCGAGCTGGTCCATAAGGCAAAAAATGCTGGTATCACAACGGTAACCCTGACCACGAATGGTCTGCTTCTCGATCGATTTTTTCCTGCCCTGGTTGACGCAGGACTTGATGCCATTAATTTTAGTATTGACACTCTTGATCGTGAACTTTATCACACCATAACGAGGCGGGATGAGTATGGACGGGTACGCGATAATCTCGACAGACTTCTTGAATCCCCGGTGATTCCCGTGAAACTCAATGTTGTGCTGATGCGTGGTATTAATTGTGACGATATTCAGCGATTTGTAACGTTGACCAGAGAGCATGCCGTGACCGTGCGATTTATGGAGCTGCAACCATTTGATGATAATCAGATATGGCGTACGGGCAAATTTTTGGGGGCCGATAAAATTCAGGAGTTATTGAAAAGCTCTTACCCCGATATTCAGACGGTCAGAGGCCATGCAACCCAATATTTCAGCTTTACCTTGCCAGGTCACAAAGGTTCGATAGCCATTATTCCTGCATTTACAAGAAATTTCTGTGGCCAGTGCAATAAAATCCGTATTACCTCAGATGGAAAAATAATCAGTTGTCTGTATGAGAAAGAGGGGCTGATGCTGCTACCACTGTTGCGGAGTCATGCAGGTCGCGAAGAGATAGCCGATCTGTTTCGCAAAGCGGTTATAAAAAAACCTGTGGACGGCAAGCATGCTGCGAGGGATTCAGTAAGAACCAGCATGTCCGAAATTGGAGGATAGAGGCCCCTTGATTACGGAGCCATCTTCCAGATTGCCATGCCAGCCGCGATGGTGCCGCCCTCAATCACCCTGCAGAAGAGCCCCTCCCTGGGCATGATGCATTCCCCTGTTGCAACTTTTATAGCGCACCCCGCATTATGGCACTCCTTGCCGATTTGGGTAATTTCAAGAACAGCGCCAGCGCCGACAAGCAGTGAGTCCCCGATGGAAAGTGTTGAAAGATCAATGTCTCTTGTGACAATATTTTCAGCAAACATGCCATGGTCAAGTCCAGGCATTTTTTTACGCATACGGTCAATACTCTCTCCCGCAAGAACTGACACTTGACGATGCCACTCTCCTGCGTGAGCATCACCCTCAATTCCCCACTCCGCTCTGAGCGAAATGTGGTCGACGGGAGTTTTTATAATTCCTTTTTTGTCGCTGATACAGACTGCTTCTATGATGCCCATGTTGTTGTGTGTTGAGTGTTACATTTTTGGCTTCAGTGAAATATAATTCAAAATCCTGAAGCGGAGATGGGCTTTATTACCTTTCCCTTTTGTTTGATATATCGTATATTTGCGATGAACTTTTGCTGAGCTTTGTGAGGCAGTATAATACAAACAGCCCTTGATCGTGATAATTTTGTGAGGCATGATGCTGTTTTTCAAGTGTTTGTATATTGTTGACGTCTGGTGTCAAAGCCTCATAATTTAGTGCGGCAAGAGGGTTGATGGTGGCAATATTTGCCTGTCAGGTTCTGGCAGATTAGTTGGTGGTACTGAACAGTAACGACATTAATGAAAGGATAGTGGGTCATGAAACATCCCAAAGTAATTTTTCTGATAACAGTCCTCTCTCTGCTTATGTTGTTCAATAACGGGCAGGCGGTAATCCAGCCTCGGGTAACCTTTGTTGAACTTGGCGCGACATGGTGTACTCCCTGCAAGTTGATGCAGCCGGTGATGCGTTCTTTGGAAAGCAGATACGGAGAGCAGCTCAAAGTTATCTTTTATAATGTCTCCAGTGCCCAGGAGCGGAGTTATGCTCAGCAGTATCGGATACGGCTGATTCCGACACAGGTTTTTCTGGATAGTAACGGGAAGGAATTTTTTCGACACGAGGGATTTTTTCCTGAAACCGGGATTGATAACCTTTTGAGGCAACAAGGGCTCAGTCCGACGAAATAAGGGAGCGAACACTATGCTTGAGTCTCTTTTTTCCGCATTGACGATGGCGCTGAGCCAGAGCTATTTTGTAGCTTTTGCGGCCTCATTTGCCTGGGGAATTCTCAGTGTTCTGCTCAGCCCCTGCCATCTTTCGGCCATTCCTCTTGTTATCGGTTATATCAGCAGTCATGGTCGGGTAAAAGTGCAACGAACAGTCTCACTTTCCCTCCTCTTCGCATCCGGCAGTTTATTCACTATTGCCATTATCGGAGTGATCACCGCCTCAATGGGGAGGATGCTCGGTGATACGGGCGAGTGGGGGAACTATGTGATTGCCGGAGTATTTATTTCAATGGGGTTGTACCTTATGGAGGTGATCTCGTATAATTGGAATTGGATAGCAATACCTGACGAGCAGCGTGGTGGACTATGGGGAGCTTTTTTATTGGGCATCCTTTTTGGTACGGGGCTTGGCCCTTGTACCTTTGCTTTTCTGGCGCCTGTTCTTGGCGTTGTCTTCAGTATTGGAACTCAAAACTGGCCCAAAGCAGTGTTGCTTATTGGTTCCTTCGGAATCGGTCATGGTGTGGTCATTGCCGTTGCTGGCAGTATGACCATTCTGGTGCAACACTACCTTGACTGGTCCGGAAAATCACCTGCAATGCTCTATGTCAAGCGGGGCTCCGGGTTTGTGCTTCTTGTGGCAGGGTTCTATTTTCTCATTACTGCATTTTTTCGGGAATAATAAGGTAGTGCCAGCAGTTTCCTGAACCGTTTGCAGTGCTTCTCACTCTATCTCTATGCCGTAGGTGTCAAGTAACCCTGTTACTGCGGGGATTGAGAATCTTGCTTTTTTCAGTCGGTTGGTTTCGGGGTTGATTGAGTAGTTGAATGCAGTAGTAAAATTTGTCTCTTCAAGATTGGTGTGGAAAAAGGTGGTCTGCAGCAGGTCACAATTCTCGAAGAAGGCCCCGCGCAACTCTGCTTCACTGAAATCAGCCTCCTGCAGATTGCAGTTTTTGAAATGGGTGTTTTTGAGCTTCATGTGGGCAAAAAGCGAAAGCTTGACCATGCAGTTCTCAAAATAGAGTTCAAGCAGAAATTTTCGGCACTCACTGAACAGCACCCCCAGCAATTTGCAGTCAAGAAATTTGACCTCCTGTAAACTGGTGTTTTTGAGCTTCACAAGACTTGCATCGCACCCGTCAAAGGTACACTTGAAGAATGTCATACAGGAAAGATCGACACCGTTGAAGTTACAATGGATAAAGTTGCACTCTTCATAACTTCCTCCAGCAAGCCTCTCCTTCCTGAAATCGATTTTTTCGAATATTTTGTTGTCTGTGATACTGCTTTTCATGATGTTATTCCGGGGGTATTCTGGATTCACTCTGCTTCCTCAGCACATTCCGGCAAAGCAAAGTCTCTGTTGACGGCAATATATCGATAATTTTTGATGATGATTATCACCGTCATCAGACGGAGCGATATTCCCTCCCATGTATGTGCCTGAACACCTTTTTCGCTACATTGCGGGAGAATGCCTCGCAGGGGTTGGAGATAATATTTTCATGACATTCTCTCTCTATGGAAACAGATCAGGGCTTTTCTGAATTGGCACTGTTGAGATCGACATTTCAGAGTGGTGTGACCCGCAATCTGAAGTGGAGGCGCTCACAGTTACAGGCTCTTGATGCCTTTCTCGTTGAGTGTGAAGGGGAGATTGCTGATGCATTGTATGATGATCTGCAAAAATCTGCGGCAGAGGTGTTTTTAACAGAAACAAACTATCTCCGGGGCGAAATTCGCTACGCCTTGAAGCATCTGAAGGGGTGGATGAAGCCTCATCGGGTTTCTGTTCCCTTGATCTATCAACCAGCAAAAGCCTGGTACTCGCGTGAACCCTATGGCGTTGTCCTTATCATGGGGGCATGGAACTACCCGCTGCATCTTTGTCTTGCCCCTCTTGTCAGCGCCATAGCTGCCGGTAATTGCGTGATTATCAAACCGTCGGAACTTGCTCCGCATACCTCTGCCGTTATTGCTGCAGGGTTGGGGAAATATCTTGACCGGAAGGCGATTGCTGTGGTCGAAGGTGGAGCGCATGAGGCCAGGGCTCTGCTTGAGCAGCGATTTAATTACATTTTTTACACCGGTAGTGAGGCGATTGGTCGGGAGGTGATGTCTGCTGCCGCAAAGCATTTGACTCCTTTGACGCTTGAGCTTGGGGGAAAATGTCCCTGTATTGTTGATGAACATTCGGATATTGGTGTGGCAGCGCGTCGAATTGTATGGGCCAAATTTTTGAATGCTGGCCAGACCTGCCTTGCGCCTGATTATGTTCTTGTTCACGAAACGCGGGAGGCTGAGCTGCTCCGTTCAATGGAGGAGGCTATCATCAGTTATTACGGTGATGAGCCCCGTACCAGTCCCGAATATCCTCGTATTGTCAATGCCTTTCATGTCAGACGGCTTGCATCGCTTATGGAGGTTGCTTCAATCTGGAGTGGGGGAAGTACAGAGCCGGATGATTGTTATGTTGCACCAACCATTCTTTGTGGGGTAACGCCAACATCACCAATCATGCAGTCAGAGATTTTTGGCCCCTTGCTGCCGGTGATTGGGTATAAAGAGCTTGGTGAAGCGCTCACTATCGTTGCTGGCAGAAAAGAGCCTCTGGCGATCTACCTCTTCTCTTCTGACCGGTTGGTGCAGGAGCGGGTGGTGAGCTGCTCCCGTTCAGGAGGAGTGTGTATCAACGATCTGTTGTTTCAGGCAGTGCCTCACGGGCTGCCATTTGGCGGAGTTGGCAGCAGTGGCTTTGGCTGTTACCATGGTCGATTCGGGTTTGAGGCCTTTTCTCATCCGCGAAGTGTGTTCCATAGAGCGAACCATCCGGATTTCCCTCTGCGTTATCCGCCCTACAGTGGCAAAACATTCAACGTTCTCAGGCGATTGCTCGACTGGTTTGGATAACTGTATGAATTGTGATGCTGCTGGTTAATTTCTTTTTTCTTTGATTTATCGTATATTTGCGATGAACTCATATTTCTCGCAGTAAGCGAATCTCAACAGCCCCCAACTCTTTGCAATAGTGAAAAATATAACATGGATATCGGGATTGCTTGGCGCTGCGGCGATCTGGCTGCTGCTCTATAACAATCTTGAGGCGTTGGCTGAGCTGCTGTTGCAGGGTTCCTCCATAAGCAGGGCAAACCCTTTTGGTGAAGCGCTCTTTTTCTTTCTCTATGAGGTGCCGAAGGTGCTTCTGCTTCTCACGGCTGTGGTTTTTTTGATGGGTGTGGTACACACCTTTATCTCTGCGGAGCGAACCCGCGCCTTGCTCTCCGGACGTCGGGTCGGAGTTGGCAACATTATGGCGGCAACTCTCGGTATTGTCACCCCATTCTGTTCCTGCTCAGCGGTTCCGCTTTTTATCGGTTTTTTGCAGGCTGGTGTGCCTCTTGGTGTCACGTTTTCGTTTCTCATTTCAGCACCGATGATTAATGAAGTGGCTCTGGCGCTGCTTTTTGGCATGTTCGGCTGGAAGGTTGCCCTGCTCTATTCTGCGATGGGGTTGAGTGTTGCCATTATTGCCGGGATGGTGATCGGCAAGCTCAAGATGGAGCGTTATCTGGAGGAGTGGGTGCGTCAATTACAGGAGAGTCCGGTCGCGGCTGAGGTCGAGGGCGGTACCATGAGCGTTGCACAGCGGATTGCGGAGGGGCGCAGCCACGTTCGTGATATTGTGGGCAAAGTGTGGCTCTATATTGTTCTCGGGGTAGGGCTTGGCGCGGGCATTCACGGTTACGTCCCTGAAAACTTTATGGCATCACTGATGGGCAAAAGTGTCTGGTGGTCGGTTCCTGTGGCCGTGCTGATTGGTGTGCCGATGTACTCCAATGCTGCCGGTATTCTTCCTGTGGTGCAGGCACTGCTTGGCAAAGGGGCGGCGCTTGGCACGGTGATGGCCTTCATGATGAGCGTGATAGCTCTTTCGGCCCCGGAGATGATCATTCTCCGCAAGGTGCTGAAGCCGCAACTCATTGCGCTCTTTGCAGGTGTTGTGGCAACCGGTATTATGCTGGTAGGTTTTGTGTTTAATCTTGTTTTGTAAGCTTCTGTAGAAAAAGGGGTCAAAAAATGAAATGGGTGTTGCATCCTTGTTATCTTGAGCAAACTTTTTTCAGATGGGTCCAACTCTATCGACATGATTATCAGCGCCAGCCGACGGAGCGACATTCCCGCCTTTTATGGCGAGTGGTTTATGAACCGCCTGAGAGCAGGGGTGGTGCTGGTTCGCAACCCCATGCAAAAAAAGCAGGTCAGCCGCCTTCTGCTTACCCCGGAAACGGTTGATGCCTTTGTCTTCTGGACAAAAAATCCGACACCTTTTCTTCACTGCCTGCCGGAGATACAAGCGCTTGGTTATCCCTTCTATTTTCTCTTTACCCTTACCCCTTACGATGGAACACTGGAGCCGGGTGTCCCGGAAACGGAGAAGATGGTGGAGGTATTCCGAACATTGTCGCAGTTGATTGGGCCGGAAAATGTTGTGTGGCGTTACGACCCAGTGATAGTGACCAATCTGCTTTCTCCGGCCTGGCATGTTGAAGCATTCAACCGCCTGGCTGAAGCGCTTGCCGGATATACGAAGCGCTGTATTATCAGCTTTCTTGACGATTACCAGAAGGTGCGCCGCCGGATGCAGGCAATCCGTTACCAATTGCCTGACAAAGCGGCGATGGGGGAGCTGGCCGCCCTTTTTGCGGAATCGGCGTTGCGCAATGGCATGGCACTCTGCACCTGCAGCCACGATATTGAGCTCTCGCACCTCGGCATTATGCACAGTCGCTGTGTTGATGGCGAGATGATTGAACGTCTCTCAGGCAGAATGATGGGCGCGATCAAAAAAGACAGCGGCCAGCGCCATGCCTGCCGCTGTGTCGAAAGTCGCGATATAGGTAGTTACAACACCTGCCAGCATGGCTGCCTCTACTGCTATGCGGTCTCAACCACGGATAAAGCCCTGACGGCCCACCAGCGCTTTGATCCACTGTCACCCATGCTGTGCGACACCTTGCAGGGAGATGAGGTCATTACAACAGCGGCTGTTCGAAAGCGCCGGGCAGCAAGAGCGGCGTTGTGGTGAGGATTAGTCAGCGAATTATTCCAGAGTGTACTATGCTGTATTTCAGGATATTGCGGATGAAAAAAATATTATCTTTTGCACAAGGGTGAAGCTCTTTATGGAATAATGGCTTCCTGATTTGAATTTATAGTCGGAAAATGTTAACCGGGTAAAATTCGATAACACTATGTTGGACGCAGAATTGCTGTTACAATCAGTCGCGCTGTGGAATGAAGCTCGCGACAACGATCCAGAGAGTGTGGTGAACCTTCAGGATCAGGATCTCAGTGGCGCTTATCTGAATGGCGCCGATTTTTGTGAGGCTAATCTCACCGGCGCAACTCTCAATGGAGCAATTCTCAACGGGGCTGATCTCAGTGATGCCCATCTGAGTGGCGCGGACTTCAGTGAGGCGGATCTCAGCGGCTCAATACTTTGGAGTGCAGACCTGAGTGAGGCGAACTTTACTCAGGCCATTCTCAATGGAGCCGATCTGAGCGGCGCTTATCTTGCAAATGCAGATTTTACTGCGGCATCCATTTGTGGCGCTGATATGACCGATGCTAACCTGAGCGGGGCGAACTTTCAGGATGCCAGTATCCTGGGAACGGACTTTTTAGATGTCTTTGCAGATCATACAAACTTCAGTGGAGCAGACCTCAAGGGATGTGACTTCACTGGCGCTGATCTCACCGGAGCGGACTTCAGTGAAGCGATTCTTAATGGAAGTGATTTCACTGGCGCGGAACTCGTCGGAACTGATTTCACTGGAGCGACTCTCGATGGAGTTGAGTTTGCTGCCGCAAATATTGAAGGGGCAAAAGGGTTGCCTGATTCTGTTGTTAATGGATCAGACGAGGATATTGAGGAGTAGACGCAGAGAGAGAAAAAGCCGGGCGATGCCGGGATTATGTGGCCATCATGATTATTTGTTCCTATGATTAAGCGCTCGCTCAGCAACAAGGCGCCCGGTAATCTTTCTCGAAACCGACGACGATTATTGTCGAAATTTTCGTCACGGGTTTTGGTATTTTTTTTATTGGGTTACAGGTGTATCTGTTTACCGCCTGGTCTTTTTTAATCTCTCAGGGTTAAATTCCCCACCGCTTGCGGTGAAGTTTGTCAAGCTTTTTCTAAAACCAGGGTACCCTGCTGCTTGCGGCGGGAGCTTCATTGACCATTCCAGGAGGTTTCCTCAGTGAAAAATAGTCGGCTTCTTCTTATTTTTTCCAAAAATCCGGAGAAAGGAGAGGTTAAAACACGCCTTGCCCGTAGCGTTGGAGAGGAGAGAGCCCTTGAGGTTTACGAAACACTCAGGGGGCATACAGCCAGGGTATCAGAGGGTGTTGATGCAGAGCGGATGGTGTATTACTCCAGTTTTATCCCCTCGTCCGACCTTTTTTGTACTGAAAATTTTTTGCCCCGCCTCCAAAAGGGAGATGATCTGGGAGAGCGCATGTTTCACGCCATGGAGGAGGGGTTTGAAGCTGGCTTTGTCCACGTTGTGCTCATCGGAACGGACTGTGACGAGCTGAGCAGCGAAATTCTTAATGAGGCATTCTATGCCCTTGAGCGATATGATGCGGTCATTGGTCCTGCTTCGGACGGCGGGTTCTACCTTATCGGTCTGAACCGGGTTCTTCCGGAACTCTTTCTTGATCGGCAATGGAGCACTTCTGAAGTTTTCAGGGAAACCATCACAATACTCCAGCGTTTTGCCATTGAGTACGAACGGCTTCCGGAACTTTCGGATATTGATACCTTTGACGATCTGAAAAAGAGCACATTATGGCCGCTCCAACCATAAGCATTATCCTGCCGACCTGTAACGAGGAGGCCATCATAGCCAGCTCGCTTCATAACCTTCTTGCCATGACAGTAAAGTCGGAGGGAGTTGAGATTATTGTCAGTGATGCCAGTACCGACGGGACACCCGGCATTCTTTCCGGCTTTCCTGTTACTCTTTGCCATAGTGCAAAAGGGCGTGCCATACAGATGAACTGCGGTGCCCGCCTGGCAGGAGGCGATATCCTCTATTTTCTCCATGCCGATACCCTGCCACCGGAAGCCTTTGTCGAAGATATTCGTGCTTCTGTCGTTGCCGGAAAAAAAGCTGGCTGTTTCAGGATGAGTTTTGATGATAACCACCCACTCATGACCCTGTTTGGATGGTTCACACAGTTCCCATTTCTGATCTGTCGTGGAGGAGATCAGTCGCTTTTTATCGACAAAGGGCTCTTTCATCGCATTGGCGGATTCGACGAAACCATGCTCATCATGGAAGATTACGATATCATCACCCGCATTGAGCGGCTTGAACCGTTTCATATCCTTCAAGCGGCGGTAACAACCTCAGCCAGAAAGTATCTCCGCAATGGCATCATCCCCCTTCAGATGAGCTTCGGCACCATTCATCTCATGTATGCGCTTGGGTTTGACCAGACGGCCATTGTTCGCTACTACAGAGAAAATATTTATGGGTAATTCATTAACTATAGATTGAGTGTTGTTGATCCTATCCACCCGATTACAGGGTGGAGATCGTCTTCTCCCCGATCCTGTACATGTTAGCATTATGGTCGTTCCTCGCGGTTCGATTGGTCGGCGATTCGTGCGATATGACGGGCTTGCCGTTTTCCGTGTAATGAAATACGGAAACGTTCGTTAGCGATGCAAAGGGAACGGCGCAAGTGTAAAAAGCGAGGCCGATAGTGTACCAAGGCGCCATCAAGGGGCGGAACGACTTGTATCCTGAAAGCAGGATAAAGCGCACACTATATGCAGGGCACTCCAAGATGTTCCAGGAACAACCTGTCTCTTGCTACTGATTCGGTAGACCAACGGTAGTTGCCCATGGCTGTTTGCACGTGGGTCGTCTCAATGCAGTCGAACCAGTCCAGAATCTGGGCGAGTGAGCGTTGCTCAAGCCACTTGTCCAGATTATTTTCGAGCTTGACAAGTGCGGCGCTCTTTTCGGTTTTGTTCTTTCCAAGCCCTTCCCGCATTTCCTTGATTTTCTTCGTCAGAAAGCAGTGATAAACCCAGTGAGACAAACTGCACGAACTGCCTTCCCCGCAGATTGTCGGGGTGCCATGAGCGCGGCCGTGCTGCCTGATTTCCCGATAATATTATAACGAGGAAGCACCAAACAGCACAGCAATGTTTCTAATTCCATGAATTATAGGTTATTCCATTTCTAAAACAAAAGTGTTATAATATACCCTAAAAGGAGGTGGGTATATGGCACGACCAGCAAGTGGTAAGGAGGTTTTGGAAAAAGCAAAGGAAACATTGGCGAATGCTCGAACTGTAGAAGAGCTGCGCCAGG
>CAIPMW010000020.1 GCA_903866255.1 uncultured Chlorobiaceae bacterium
ATGGAGCTTTTGCCAGGTTTATTTAGCTTTCCTTTTGGTCGGTTTATGATTTTTTATCTCAGTATTCCAGGTGGGATAGAGATTGTCAGGGTGTTGCACGGTGCCCGCGATATAGAGCGCCTTTTTACTCTGCAAGAGTGATTATACTATGATGACAGCACTCTCAGGCAATAGCGCTAATTCCTCTCCGTTCTACAAGCGAAAGAAGTTTCAATGTTGTTCCTGCAGGTTTCTTTTGTCCGCGTTCCCATTGACTGACCGATTCCTTTGTCACGTTCAGATAGTGAGCAAAAACTCTCTGACTTACCTCTTCACGTTCACGCAATGCCTTGATCTCTTCGGCGCTGAATGGGTGAATCGGTGTCAAGCAGGATTCGTCGAAGTGATGCATTGTCTGTTTGTCAATCACGCCAGCCTCGAACATGTCTGAAGCTGTTTCATGAACCGCCGCAAGGGCATCGCTTTTATATGTTGTAGCTTTACTCATAACATGTTACAGCCTTGAAGGCTCCTGTCTGAATTAATTTTTCAAGCTTTTCGTCGCAAAGGGCAAAGGTAATTTTTGCAAGTTCTTTATACTCCTTGACATCAGCCTTGGTTATGTTATCCTGCGCATTTTTTGGAAACCCATAAACGAAAAAAGCCTTATCACCTCGATAGTAAAAAATGATTGACCTGTAGCCGCCTGATTTACCTTCATGAAGTCGAGCAATCCTCTGCTTGATGACACCTCCACCGTAATCGGCATCGATTAACCCATTTTCGGCATCTTTGACTGCTTTGCACAGCTTTTCGTCACTGATGCCCTCATCCTTGGCGAACTTGGCAAACCACCTGTTTTTGAAAATCCGCACTCTTAACCGTTATGCGTTGACATTATTTTTCACCATTGAATATATAGAACCAGGTTTTACTGTTCAAGTATATTTTGCAGAGGTTCAAAAACTGTACATGAGTTCAAGCGTTCTGCTCAGAACCTCTCCATCGATGAACGGTTGATGCATGAAATCAACCCGGAGGCACTGAACCTCCGGCTTGCCTCCGGGTTGCGTGAATGGAATGAGAGGATCCACGGAAACTATATACTTGGCAGATTATTTCCTCAGCCCCCCATTCAGTGTAAATCAAAAGAAATTTTTTATACTTCACTCAAGCGTCCAAAACCGCTCCACCAACAAGACAACCCAAACACCCAACCGCACCTTGAAGAGCCACCACACCATAATCGACGGCGACAGCCGACAGATGAACCTCCTCGCGGACAGGTCGGTGCACCTTGTTGTCACCTCGCCACCGTACTGGCAGCTCAAGGACTACGGGACGGAGAACCAGATCGGCTTTCACGAGAGTTACGAGAGCTACATCAACAACCTGAACCTTGTCTGGAACGAATGCGAGAGGGCGACGCTCCAAAGCCCACCCAAGAGCAGAAAGAGTGTTCAGCCATGACCACCGAAGAGCTACCGCACCGGCTCATTAAAATGTTCGCCTTCCGGGGCGATACCGTGCTCGATCCCTTCATGGGGAGCGGGACAACCTCACTTGCCGCAAAAAATCTCGAACGGAACTCGGTGGGGTACGAAATCAATCTGGAGTTTATCGAGATTGCCAAACAGAAGCTCAACACCCGGCAGCCCGATTTTATGGGCACGGAATACGAGTTTCTGCACGACACGCTCAATGGCGATGTTGCTGCAGCCATTGAGCAGTTGCCCTACCAGTTCAAAGATCCCCACAAGCTCGACAAAAAAACAGATCCCCGAAAACTCACCTTTGGCTCCAGGATTGAGAAAGAGAGCGAGGCCGAGCGCGAAGAGTTTTTCACGGTCAAAGAGATACTCAGCCCCGAAAAAGTGAGGCTATCCAACGGGTTGACGGTAAAGTTGATCGGTATCAAGAGCGAACTCTTCACCCACGACAAAGCGATCGGCTATCTGACCGAAAAAATCAAGGGAAAGCGTATCTTCCTGAAGTATGACAAGCTGAAAAATGACGAAGAAAACGTCCTGCTCTGCTACCTTTATCTGGAGAACAAGACCTTTGTCAATGCGCATCTGATCAAAAGCGGGCTGGTTGGAATTGACAGTAGTTATGAGTACAAGCAGAAGGTGAAGTTTTTGGATATGGGTGAGCTTGTTCAGGATATCAGTCCGATTGTCGAACAGTCTCAACTTCTTGTATGACGAGCAAGAATGGCTTATACTTTAAGCGCTTGATGCTTTGGTTGCCATTATTATGATGAAAAAAATATCGGGCTGTTGTATTTTTTATGTATCTACTTTGAGCATCAAACAATTCCTGAGTTATCAGGATTTCAGTGATCGAAACATCCTCTTTTATTTTTATTCAAAGAACCATTCACGATAAGTGCTGATCAATAAGAAGGGGGAGGTAAAGATCCCAATTGTCATCAGTGACGAACAAGTGCATCATGATCGACTGGCTGGGAGATTACATGATAAGCTCCCGCTTCGGGTTATTGATCTTTTTGCCGGTGCGGGTGGTTTGACTGCGGGTTTTTCTCACTTCTTTGGGCATCACTTCACGCCAGTTTGGGCGAATGACTTCAACTCTTATGCTGCTGAGAGCTATAATGCCAACTTTGGGCCTCACTGCAGAGTTGGGGATATTGTTGATATTCTTGATGATCCCGCGACGATCATTCCCAAAGCTGATGTCGTTATTGGAGGCCCTCCTTGCCAAGGATTCAGCCTTTTAAATAAAAACAAGGAGGGAGATGCCCGGAAGAAGCTTTGGGTACCGTTCATGGATGTTGTCAGGCTTTCCGGTGCGGACGTTTTCGTCATGGAGAATGTCCCTGAGTTGTTACGTAGTCAGGAATGCAGTGAAATCTACGCTATGGCAAACTCAATGGGCTTTACGATGGTCAGCGCCAAACTCTGCGCAGCCGATTACGGCGTGCCACAAATTCGGTGGCGTGCATTTATTGTCGGGTGCAAATTTGCAGATCCCCAGGCAGTCTTCCCGCCAAAAAAGACACACTTCCCGCATAAGGGATACCGGCAGAGATTTGTTGAAAGCTCTATTCCATACATCGCTGATGCCCAGCCATTTCGAACGGTCAAGGATGCCATAGGCGACCTGCCAGCGCCGCAAGGTACAACTCTTCGCCCTGACGAACCGCCATTGGATCTCCATTTCGGTCGTACACCGACAGCTAAAAGTTTGGAACGATACCGCTCAATACCCGAAGAGGGGATGAACCGCATTGATCTCAAAAGAATAGCTCCAGAGCTGACACCCGATTGCTGGATGCGGAAGAAGAGCGGAGGGACGGATCTCTTCGGGCGGTTATGGTGGAACAAGCCATCAGTAACCATTCGGACGGAGTTTTATAAGCCGGAGAAAGGGCGGTACTTGCATCCCGTGCAGGACAGGCCGATTACCCACCGGGAGGCGGCCCGTATCCAGTCATTTCCGGATGAATTTCAGTTTACTGGCTCGAAAGTGGAAATCGCAAAACAGATTGGCAATGCTGTGCCCTGCCAGCTAGCCGCCCGAGTAGCCGATTGCGTCTATGCCCTGCTTGTGTCAAAAAACGAGGCGATCTCAGCGCAACGCTCAAGAGAGGCTGTTTCAGGGGAACCCGAACGGCACAGAATAAAAGGTCAGGAAGCACGTTTGCCTCAAGGGCTTTTCGTGTAGACCGAGCAGTTGGGTTAACGGATCAAAATCGTCAGCACTCTTTTAAGCGGAGATCACGAACTTGTTATGGCAAAAAGAAGAACGCTCAACGATCCTGAAAGCTTGCGTCAACAGCTTGTAGAGTTGTTGATAAACTTTGAGCATGAGCTGCGGGATGGCGACTTGCGCTCAAAAGTATTGGCATTGTTGCCAGCTCACCATCAGTTGCGGGATATAGGGAGCTCTCTTATCCCGAAAGAGGATGCCTCAGCAGCACGAGATCGGATTCTGTTATATTTTTGCAACTATCCCCGTGTCGTTATAAAAGGGGAAGAGTTGATGATTGTTGCGGGGATAAGTGAGTGGGCAAGGCGTCTGAGGGAGTTGCGGGTTGAGTTTGGCTGGAAAATTATCAGTGGCAGTACGGCTTCACCATTTCCGGTATTGATGCCTCCAAGTTAGGCCCGGATGACTATATTCTTGCAGACGAGCAGCAGGATCGTGACGATGCTTTCCGCTGGAATCTTGCCAACGAAATCCGGCGAAAGAAAACAAGTCTCCGGGATCGGATCCTTGAATACTTGCTGCGCAATGTTGGCAAAGCAATAAACGGCGAAGAGTTGCGTTATGTTGCTGGAAACAAAACTGAATGGGCGCGGCGTGTACGAGAACTGCGAACCGAGTTTGGATGGCAGATTATGACCAAAACCACTGGAATGCCGGATATCCCTGTCGGCTCATATATTCTCGTCAGCGCAAGACAGGCTCCGGAGCATGACAGGGTGATTCCTGACGCAATACGTCGTGAAGTGCTCCAGCGTGATGATTACAGGTGTCAGCAATGCGGATGGCATCACGAGAAGTGGAACCAGTCAGATCCCCGACATCTTGAAGCGCATCATATAAAACAGCATGTTGAGGGAGGAGAAAACACAAAAGAGAATCTTGTTACCCTTTGCAACATCTGTCATGACAAGGAACATGCAAAATAATACGAGGAATTATCCTCCTGGAATCAGTCACCCAACAGCCCCTTGAAGAGCCATCACACCATAATCCACGGCGACAGCCGACAGATGAACCTCCTTGCTGACAGGTCGGTGCATCTTGTTGTCACCTCACCACCCTACTGGCAGCTCAAGGACTACGGGACGGAGAACCAGATCGGCTTTCACGAGAGTTACGAGAGCTATATCAACAACCTGAACCTTGTCTGGAACGAATGCGAGAGGGCGATGCTCCAAAGCCCACCAAAGAGCAGAAAGAGTGTTCAGCCATGACCACCGAGGAGTGGAACACCTACTTTTCAGGCCATTGGAACTTTGCCGGGGCAAAACAGGAGGGGCACCTTGCCATGTTCCCCGAAGAGCTTCCGCACCGGCTCATCAAAATGTTTGCCTTCCGTGGCGATACCGTGCTCGATCCTTTCATGGGAAGCGGGACAACCTCACTTGCCGCAAAGAATCTTGACCGAAACTCGGTGGGGTACGAAATCAATCCGGAGTTTATCGAGATTGCCAAACAGAAGCTCAACACCCGGCAGCCCGATTTTATGGGCACGGAGTACGAGTTTCTGCACGACACGGTCAAGGGCGATGTTGCCGCAGCCATTGAGCAGTTGCCCTATCAGTTCAAAGATCCCCACAAGCTCGACAAGAAAACCGATCCCCGAAAACTCACCTTTGGCTCCAGGATTGAGAAGGAGAGTGAGGCAGAGAGCGAAGAGTTCTTTACGGTCAAGGAGATACTCAGCCCGGAAAAAGTGAGGCTATCCAACGGGTTGACGGTAAAACTGATTGGCATCAAGAGCGAACCCTTCACGCACGACAAAGCGGTTGGCTATCTGACTGAAAAAATCAAGGGAAAGCGTATCTTCCTGAAGTATGACAAGCAGAAACATGACGAAGAAAATGTTCTGCTCTGCTACCTCTATCTGGAGAACAAGACCTTTGTCAATGCACTTCTGATCAAAAGCGGGCTGGTTGGGATGGAGCAGCTATGAGTATAGGTATTGGGGGAAGTTTTTGGATATGGGTGAGCTTGTTCAGAGTTGAAAAGGGGAACGTGAGGAACTCAGTAACGGTCTTGCCATCCTTATTATTGCAATAGAAATCACGTATATTGCACACTCAACAGTTCTGCACGACACGTCATGTCCTGATAAACTTTTTATAAATCTGATAAAAAAAAAGAAACGATGGGACACGAAGCAATCAAACTTGAATTGATTCAATGGTTAGCTAACCTTGAAGACGACGAAACCCTCGATTATCTGAAAGTGGTAAAAGATTCAAATGAAACGCAAAAAGATTGGTGGCACGACTTGACAGAGGAGCAAAAATCTGGAATAGCTCGTGGTCTGAAAGATGTTGATGAGGGGAGAGTGCGCTCACATAATGATATAAAAATTCAGTATGGGCTCTGATTTCAAGGTTTTTTGGACAGACGAAGCCATTAAAAATCTTCAATCCATTATGGATTATCTTGACAGTCAATGGACACAGCGCGAGATAGACAATTTCAAAAAAAAGTTAGCGAAGCAAATTGAGTTGATAGAGACAAATCCGAAGCTATTTCCAGTGTCTGAATATAATCCACGCTTACGAAAAGCTGTA
>CAIPMW010000021.1 GCA_903866255.1 uncultured Chlorobiaceae bacterium
GACCCGGAACCGATGCGGAGAGCGGTGGCCTTCTGCCAGACCATCAAGGTTTCCCAAAAAATCACCGGCAACTTCAACTCCACCATGGAGCTCTATCTGAACTCACTCCCCGAAAAGAAGCGGGAGCAGATGGTCTCCCTCACATCGAAACATATCGACGGCACCATGTCGGCCCCTGAGCGCGATGAACTTCTCGGCTGGCTGCAGGTGCCTTCCGATGCCAACGAATGCCGGGTGCTCACCAATGTCCGCTGCCTCAGCGAAGGGGTTGATGTGCCAACACTCGATGCCGTCCTCTTCCTCTCGGCCCGCAACTCCTCGGTTGATGTTGTGCAGTCGGTGGGCAGGTTTTCAAAGGCAACTCCTTCGTGCAGAACAACCCTCTCAAATGGAAGTGTAGCGTGGTGCATCAGTGAGGCGTTTGGTGCGGGGCATTGCCGGGAGGTGACGTGCAAGCTTGCGGGGATTGACCGGAAGACACTTTTGAATTAACTGAAGCGGGGCGAGCGGGAGCGGTCGGGGCTTTACCAGGATCTGTAATTCAGAAAGCCAAGTTACTTCTATCGTTTTAGCCATGAAAATTGAAACGGCTGGACAGGCAATATTTGGCGAGACGGCCTTTCTGACTTCATCCTCGAACACGTACAAAGCATGTAACGACAGCCGCGTCACCAAAGAGGTACACTTTCGCCCGGAATCAGTGGTAAACTTTCCCCCGAATACTCGCCAAGAGAGTGAGGAAAAGAGCAGCTATATCCGCCTTCTTCTTTGCGTGCATGTCTGCGGTTGAAGGCGGAGTTTTGCGGAATAGGGATAGAAAAGCAAAAGGCTCCACACGTGAATGCGGAGCCTTGGTAGTGTCGCCATGCTGGATTGCAATCTCCTTCGCATGAAAGCCTCTTTCGAGGACTTTAATCCGGTGCCGAAAGCAGAGCGGGACAAAAGAAATATACGACAACCGGCTGCTTAAAACAACTAAATATTCGCTATCCCTTCGATGATGCATTGCCGGATATCTCTGAACTCTCTTTGACTTACTACGCGAACATCATACATTCTTGAGTTTTGGGAATCACGGCCAAAGCTCGGCATTGATAGGCGTGAGAATGAAACCGCATACAACATATCGCATTTCACCCAACACCGAGAGGTGTAATACGGTGCGGGTAACGAGGGGAATAGCACCAGTTCGTAGTGGTATGGCTGAATTGATGTTGGCCGAGTAGTACTGCACGGCACAACAGTGCAAAGTCCCGGGCGGTCTCGAAATCTTGGAGAAACGACTATCGCAGCTCTTTTCTTGGTCATTTCAGGAGCTTTAAAGTCCTTAAAGTCACAAATTACAATAGTGCCCGGTTCTGGATGATATTTTATAGCCATTCACTTGAGTTTGAATTGATAAGTGCTCAGCATTATACTACAAGTTTCAGCTTTTTTCTGCAAAATCAACACAGCAACCCAGAAGATTTTCAAGGGAAAAAAGCACGCCAAAATAACGGTTTGAGGTTGCTGCTCCATCAAAAGCCACAAGAATATCGTTGTCGGCAGCCCTGGTAGTTGCACTCGGCTTGAGTACCGTGGTGGATTGTAAGGACAGCCTTGCGAAAGCCGTACTATTCAATAAATTTCATAACTTGAATAACTTTGATAACAGGGGTTCCTGTGTCATTTGGTTGCCTGTGCATCCGATAACGAGACTTCTCACCATTGATGTTCCCATGGATGTTGCAGCCTTTTTATACATGGTGCAAGGCGAAATGATTTAAATTTTACACACGCAAAAAATGACCTTCCAGGCCCTCCTGACCAACTACCGCAAACACTCCTTCTCCGAGCGCGACAAGGGCGACCGGTTTGAGCGGCTCATGCAGGCATACCTCAAAACTGACCCCAAGTACGCTTACCGCTTCAGGCATGTCTGGCTCTGGAATGAATTTTCTGGTCGCAAGGATTTGGGGGGAACCGATACCGGCATTGACCTCGTGGCGCTGACCCGGGAAGGCGACTACTGGGCTATTCAGTGCAAATGTTTTGATGCTGCCGCCACCATAGATAAAAAGGCGGTTGACTCCTTTCTCTCCACCTCAAGCCGGGAGTTCAAAAACGACAAGCTGCAAACCGCCCTCTTCTCCCAGCGGCTCTGGATATCAACCACCAACAAGTGGGGCACGAACGCCAATGAGGCCATCAAAAACCAGAACCCTCCCGTTGCAAGGATAAATCTCTACGACCTGGAGCACTCCCCTGTTGACTGGGCAAGCCTTGAGTTGGGCATCACCGGTGAACAGGCTCGAACGGCAAAAAAGGAGATTCGCCCCCATCAGCAGACCGCTATCGACAATGCGCATGAGCATTTCACCACTGCCGACCGGGGCAAACTCATCATGGCGTGCGGCACCGGCAAAACATTCACCTCCCTGCGGATTGCCGAAAACGAGACGGAGGGCAAGGGGCTGATTCTCTTTCTTGTTCCCTCGATTGCCCTGCTTGGCCAGACGCTCAGGGAGTGGACGGCTGATGCACGA
>CAIPMW010000022.1 GCA_903866255.1 uncultured Chlorobiaceae bacterium
CTTTTTTGCGGCTGTTTTTTGTATCTTCTGACATAAAGCCTCCTGATTTCTTGGTTTGTGTTACGTTACAAATGGTAATTGCTTGTTACCCATTATAATATAACATCTTAACCGAGAATATTGAGGCTTTTTTTATATTAAATCGCTCAGTTTAGGTACTCCTGAAAACAATGAGTTTGTGGTGGCAAATCAGTTTACGGTTATCGAAAACCACCAGAACAAGCGCCCTGACATCGTGCTCTTTGTCAACGGCATTCCGCTGGTGGTGCTCGAGCTGAAAAACGCTGCCGATGAAAACGCAACCATCAAGTCAGCGTTCCGGCAGATCGAAACCTACAAGCAGACCATTCCAGCACTTTTCACCTCCAATGCCATTGTCGTCATCTCCGACGGGCTTGAGGCACGGGCAGGTTCTCTTTCTGCGGGCTTCTCCCGTTTCATGGCGTGGAAAAGCGCTGATGGCAAAGCTGAAGCCTCGCATCTGGTCAGTCAGCTTGAAACGCTGATTACGGGCATGTTGAACAAGGCAACGCTGCTCGACCTTGTCCGTCATTTTATTGTTTTTGAGAAAAGTAAAAAGGAAGATCCTGCTACCGGTATAGTCACCATCACATCAGTAAAAAAACTGGCCGCCTATCACCAGTACTATGCCGTCAATGCCGCTGTGGCCTCAACCCTGCGGGCGGTCGATCTGGATGCACACCTGCAAGCTCGTGAAAATCCATTGAGTTATGGACTTCCCTGCGTCGCTGGCCAGCCAAGGGGCGACATGAAGGCTGGAGTGGTTTGGCATACCCAAGGCTCGGGCAAATCGCTCTCAATGGTTTTTTATACCGGAAAGATTGTACTGGTACTCGATAACCCTACCATTCTTGTCATCACCGATCGCAACGATCTTGATGATCAGTTGTTCGACACCTTTGCCGCATCAAAACAGTTGTTGCGGCAGGAGCCGGTGCAGGCAGAGAACCGGGAGCTGTTGAAAGAGCTGTTGAAAGTCGCTTCCGGCGGGGTAATCTTTTCAACCATCCAGAAGTTTCAGCCCTCAGAAGGAAATCTCTACGAGCAGTTATCACCTCGCCGAAATATTGTGGTTATTGCTGATGAAGCGCACCGTACCCAGTATGGATTCAGCGCCAAAACCATTGATGAGAAAGATGCTGATGGTGTTGTGATTGGCAAAAAGGTTGTCTACGGTTTTGCCAAGTATCTGCGCGATGCTCTGCCGAATGCCACCTATCTCGGCTTTACCGGTACCCCGATTGAGAAAACCGACGTGAATACACCAGCGGTTTTCGGCAACTATGTCGATATCTACGACATTGCCCAGGCTGTTGAAGATGGTGCAACTGTGCGGATTTTCTACGAAAGCCGGTTGGCCAAGGTTGAGCTTGGAGAAGAAGGTAAAAAACTGATTGCCGAGCTTGATGAAGAACTTGACCAGAAGCAACTGAGCGACACGCAAAAAAGCAAGGCCAGATGGACGAGAATGGAGGCGCTGATTGGCAGTGCCAACCGCACCCGGAATATTGCGAAGGATATTGTCACGCACTTCGAGGCCCGGCAGGAGGTGTTTGCCGGCAAGGGGATGATTGTCTGCATGTCACGCCGCATTGCCGCCGAGTTGTATGCGGAAATCATCAATCTTCGCCCTGAATGGCATTCCGACGAGATAAACAAGGGTGTTATCAAGGTGGTGATGACCTCCGCTTCGAGTGATGGCCCCTTGTTGTCCAAACATAATACCACCAGAGAACAGCGAAAACTGCTGGCCGAGCGCATGAAAGATGATGACGATTCGCTGAAACTGGTGATTGTTTGTGATATGTGGCTCACCGGTTTTGATGCCCCTTCATTGCATACCATCTACATCGACAAGCCGATGAAAGGGCACAACCTGATGCAGGCGATTGCGCGCGTGAACAGGGTCTACAGAGACAAGCCCGGCGGTCTGGTGGTGGACTATCTGGGGATTGCTGCTGATCTGAAAGAAGCTCTCTCTTTTTATTCAGATTCAGGAGGCAAAGGCGAGCCCACACTGTTGCAGGAACAGGCCGTTTCGTTGATGCTTGAAAAGATCGAAGTGGTATCGGCGATGTACCATGGCTTCCCCTATGAAGAGTATTTCGATGCCGATACCGCAAAAAAGCTCTCGTTGATCCTTGCTGCCGAAGAGCATATTCTCGGTCTTGATGATGGCCGGAAGCGTTATAGCAAAGAAGTGACCCTTCTCTCACAGAGCTTCGCCATAGCAATTCCGCATGAGCAGGCGATGGGTGTTAAAGACGAGGTCGGCTTTTTTCAGGCAGTCAAGGCACGTCTCGCCAAATTTGATGGCACCGGTAACGGCCACAGCAACGAAGATATCGAAACTACTATTCGCCAGGTAATCGACAAGGCGCTGGTCTCCGAAAAGGTGATTGATGTTATTGATGCAGCCGGAATCAAAAAACCGGATATCTCCATTCTCTCCGAAGAGTTTTTGGATGAACTGAAAGGGCACAAGCACAAGAACATAGCTCTTGAGGTACTGAAAAAACTGCTCAATGACGAACTCAAAGTACGCGCCAAAAAGAACCTCGTTCAGAGCAAGAGCTTGCTGGAGATGCTCGAAAAAGCCATCAAGAAATACCAGAACAAAATTCTCTCAGCCGCCGAAGTCATGGATGAGCTGATCAAAATCAGCAAAGAGATTGTTGCTTCAGACAAGGAGGGCGAACATCTGGGCCTCAGCGATTTCGAATATGCCTTTTATACCGCCGTTGCCAGCAATGACAGTGCACGGGAACTCATGCAGCAAGACAAATTGCGAGAACTGGCCGTCGTCTTGACCCAGCGCGTTCGCGAAAACGCCTCGATAGACTGGACCATCAAAGAGAGCGTCAAAGCCAAACTGAAAGTAATTGTAAAACGTACCTTACGCCAGTTTGGCTATCCGCCAGACATGCAACTCCTGGCTACCGAAACGGTTCTCAAACAGGCGGAGATGATTGCGGCTGAGCTTGTAGGCTAACCGAAATAGAAGAAATAAATTAAATGATAAATTGCCGTGAATGGCGTTCGCAAGAGTACCCAAAAAATATTAGGCTATACACTTATCCATTAGAATACCTGATTGCGGAAAAATATATTTTCAATCTTGGAGGTTGAGCCTGCACCAAGGAGAACGGAGAAAAATAAATGGCAGTTATTGAAGGATTTCGGGTAAAGAATTATCGTGCACTGCTTGACGTGACATTGGGGAAACTGTCCAATCAGCAGGCTGGAGAGCCATTGACACCCTTCACGGTGGTGATTGGCAAGAATGGTGTGGGCAAAAGTACTCTGTTCGATGCCTTCGGATTTGTTGCGGATTGTTTGTCTGCTGATGTGGAAACGGCCTGTGATATGAAGCAGCGTGGAGGCTTCGACCGTCTGCGTTCGAAGGCTCAGGATGATGCTATCCGGTTTGAAATTTACTACCGTGAATCGCCCAAAGAGCGACCGATCACCTATGAGCTGGCGATTTCTCTGGATGAGTCGGGTCGCCCGTTTGTTGAGTCGGAGGTACTGAAGCAGCGGCGCAAGCTTCAGAAATACGGACGACCTTTTCCGTTTTTGCGACTTGATCATGGCAAGGGTACGGTTTGGGCTGGTGAAGAGGCGGTTGAGGTTGAAGGAGAGGAAGATTGTGCCCAGACACCGGTAGAACTGACCGATATCCGGCAACTTGGTATTGCCACACTCGGGACACTCAAGGAGCATCCCCGGATCAAGCGGTTTCGCGATTTTCTTAAGGGCTGGTACCTCTCCTATTTTTATCCGGATGCGGCGCGCAGTTTGCCAAGTGCCGGGCCACAGAGGCATTTGAATATCCATGGAGACAATATCGGCAATGTTGTGCAGTTCATGGAACGCGAGCACAAGACGCAATTCAAGAGCATTCTCCAGCGGATAGCCGCCAAGATTCCCGGGATTGACGGGATTGACACGCTGGAGACCGAAGACAAGCGTGTGCTGTTGCGTTTCAACGACGGCGCTTTTGGAGACCCGTTTTTCGCACAGCAGATGTCAGATGGCACGCTGAAAGTATTTGCTTATCTCCTGTTGCTGGAAGACCCGGAGCCGCCACCGTTTATCTGCATTGAAGAACCAGAGAATGGGCTTTATCACAAGTTGCTGGAAGCATTGGCTCAGGAATTTCGTTTGCGTGCTACCGGCAAGAAGAACTCGCCCCAGATTTTCGTGACCACCCACCAGCCATATTTTGTGGATGCGCTGGCACCTGAGGAGGTGTGGCTGCTGGACAAAGGAGACGATGGCTATTCGGTTATAAGACGGGTTTCTGAGCTGGAAGTCGTAAAAAACCTCGTTGATGAAGGGTTGCCTCTCGGTGGCCTATGGTACAGCGACTATTTTGAGGCGAGGTAACAATGCACATTGAAATATTGGTTGAGGATAGCTCTGGCGCGACGCTTCTTGAGGTGTTGTTGCCACAATTGTTGGGGCCACAAGGTGAACCGAATACCTGGCGCGTACACGCCTACAAAGGCATCGGTAAAATCCCTAAAGACATTGGAAAAAAGGCTGATCCAGTCAAACGGATTCTGCTGGATCAGTTGCCCAAGCTGTTGCGCGGGTATGGCAAAACACCTGGAATTGATGCTGTTGTCATCGTACTTGATACGGATAAACGTGACTGCAGAGCATTCCTTTCTGAGCTGAAGGTCCTTGCGGATGGCTGTAAACCAGTGCCGAAAACCATCTTCAGACTTGCTATTGAGGAGATCGAGGCATGGTATTTCGGCGATCAGGAGGCATTGTTAGCCGCTTATCCCCGAGCCAGGCTGGATGTGATGAAAAATTATGTTCAGGATAGTGTCTGTGAAACATGGGAACTGCTCGCTGATGCTGTGCATACAGGCATCATCAGCCATCAAGAAAGCTGGCTGGCCTTTACCAGGGCAAGTGAAGCCTGAATGGGCAAAAAAAATTGCTCCGTTGATGGATACGGATCGGAACGTCTCTCCCAGTTTTTGCAAGTTCCGGGATGGATTGCGCCAGCTTTGTGCTGGTTGATTTTGTGGAACATTTAGCGAGGGTAACAGCCGATTGGTGTCAGTGAATACCTGATTACCAAAAACCTGCCAATAGAATTCCAGTCATCCTTGCCGAGTATCGAGCAGATTGAAGCAGAATTGGGAGGTGGCGATGAGTAACGCTGATAAAGAAATTTGGATTATCAGGAAAGCTTAGAGAAAATAAACTATTCACGTAAAAAATCTCACTATGTCCAAATACAACGTACTGTTTGAGTCAGAAGAGACTATTTTCGGAAAAGTCCCACGTTCTTACGATTGGGTCGAATATTCGTGTCTGTTGAAAATCTACGATGGAGGAAAGCTGCCGGTCTCTTTTGAAATGACATTTATTCCTCCTCATCCTTATATGGTAAACATGCCATTAACTCATTCCATAAAGGCGGAAAGTATTTCAGGTGTATATTACAAGGTTGTCAAGTTTCTTAATAGCTATGGCGTTCAATTTTGTCAATAACGCAAAATTTTATTGTTCAGTTAATAAGTGCCAATGACTCTGGGGGTATCCGTCAGACATGTCACTGATCGAGCTTGCTTTCTGTGAATTCAAGCAGAGCTGAATCTGTACAGTTCTGCACAGAAACCTCAAGAGGAACTATCGATAAAGCCTCTTTGTTACAAGGAAAAAGAAAGGCCGTGAGTGGGAAGCACTATTTTCAAATTGCTGTTTACACATCAAGAATAGTCCAATATATAAATTATATTACATAGGAAATACGGGTGTAGCGTTGGTTTTTCAGAACAGCTTGTTCCGCTGTAATTGTTACACTTGAACTCATTAATCGTGACCTTCCATGCCTGCAGCATACACAACAACACAGATCATCACCCAGCTTACCACATCATGGGGCGGCACATTGGGTGGGTACACGTTTGGCTGGCCGTCAAGCTTGAAAACAATATCGTTTTCAATTAATGCGGCAACACCAACCAATGCGGGAGGAGTGAAACCTGTTGAAGGCGGTGCATTTCTTGTTAAAATGGACGCCATTCAGGTAGCGGCTGCCACCCTGGCATTTCAATTATGGGATGATGTGATAGGAAAACCACTTGTCAAGTCGACATCAACATCCGCAAATATTACCTTTAACTATTCATCAAACACAAGCGGAAACGGTACCTACACGCAGCTCTACGGCACAGCAATAAATAATACAACACACCAGTTAACCTTGGGTGCCGGGCAAGTCTGGTTAAGTTCAAGCTGGGCAACCAATGGTGACGGCGGCATGACACCAGGTGGTTATGGCCTGTTTACCATGATTCATGAAATCGGTCATGCGCTGGGATTATCACATCCGGGTAACTATAATGCAGGAAGTGGTGGTGCCATCACTTACGCAAACAACGCAGTTTTTGCTCAGGACAACCGCCAATACACCGTCATGTCCTATTTTGGAGGATACCTTAAAGGGGTTGGGTGGCAGCAGGACGGCACCTACGCCAATTACATCTATCCGCAAACCTTGATGGTATACGATATTGCTGCTATTCAGGCAAAATATGGCGCTGATACGACAACACGATCGACAAACACCGTCTATGGCTTTAACTGCTCCCTTGCGGCAACGGATTCAGAGAAGAAGATTTTTGACTTTACCCTGAATGCAAACCCGATATTTACGATATGGGACGCTGCCGGAACCGATACGCTTGATGCTTCTGGTTATGCGGGCGATCAAACTATCAATCTGACTCCTGGTGCCTACTCATCAGTCGATGGCATGGTTGAAAATGTTGCCATTGCCTTTAACTGCTGGATTGAAGCGGCCGTTGGCGGAAAGGGAGCGGATACCATTGTCGGCAATGATGGAAGCAATATTATCACTGGTGGAGTTGGCGCCGACCATCTGGATGGTGGCAATGGGACTGATCTTTACATGATTTACGCAGCCACAGAGCATCCTGCAGGTGAAATAATTGCTGATACCGGCTCATTGGGAGTTGATGAGGTGAGATTTGCCTCAACGACGACGAATGATACCCTGATATTTAATGCGGCTGATACGGGCATCGACTTCGCCGTTATCGGTACAGGAACCGGGGTGACTGCGGCCACTACCGGCCAAACAGCCCTGAATATTGACGCATCTGCTCTTGCCAACGCGCTTGCGATAACCGGCAATGCCGGAGTGAACAGCCTGACTGGAACGGCCTACAATGATACGGTAACGGGAGGTGCCGGGATTGACAAGATGAATGGAGGGGAGGGGTCCGATATATACCTGATCAATGCTTCAACTGAGCATACTGCTGCAGAAATTGCTGATAAAGGAACAGCTGGCATTGATGAGGTACGATTTGCTTCGACTACGGCAAAGGAGACCCTGACTCTCTATGCTGGAGATACAGGAGTTGAAACTGTCGTTATTGGCACGGGTACCGGACCAACGGCCGTAACAAGCGGCACGACCGCGCTGAACATCAATGCTTCAGGGGTGTTGAACGGGCTCAATATTATCGGCAATGCTGGCGCAAACACACTGAACGGAACCGTTTATGGCGATACATTGACTGGTGGCGCCGGAGCAGATCTGTTTGTTTTCAAAAACATTCCAGTCTCACCTGCGAACAGTGATGTGATTACCGACTTTCAGCCTGGTGTTGATTTCCTTCAGTTCAGTAAAGCAGGATTTGCCAAATTTACCAGTGCGGCGGGTAAGGTGTTGAGCATCGCAGAGTTCTGGTCGGGTGCCGGAGTAATTGCCGGGCATGACACCAGTGACCGAATTGTCTACGACACAACAACAGGTAATCTTTATTACGATGCTGATGGCAATGGCGCTGGCGCTGCGGTGCTGGTTGTTCTCATCGGAATAACAACACATCCTGCGCTTGCAGCCACAAACATACTGGTTATCTCCTGATTTGAAATCATTTCGGTTCAGAGTTTATCTTCCTCCAACAGTTGCAGGAAAAATCACTTTTCAATATGGTGTTCTCTGAACCGGTGTCTGATGGACAAACTCCAGAATAATCGATGACCTCCAGCCGATCAGAGTAATTTGTCACCCAGAATCCGGCCTGACGAAGAAAACGGCGGGGCTTTATTCCCAAAGCAAATCAATCCGGCTATTGGGCATACCGTGTTTCCCATACCATCATCGGCCATCAACCCAAGACCAAGCAGGCGTTCTATCCATTCGCCATCGGTTTGTGGGATCTCAGGATCCTTGATAATATCTTGCAGATAATAAGAAAGTCTGCTTTTGTCAAGAGTGGATAATGAGGTTTCTGCAACCGACAGTACCTCAACATGAAGCAGTCTGCCGCTTTCAAGCTGGGGCAGTTGCTGTTCCCGTGACGCAAGTCCAGGCCGGATATCATCCCGTTTAGATTCCACCCCGGAATTCTCACCATTCGAGACGACTTCAAATAAGGCAGCTTTTAGCATAAGTCACCTCAAATCGCTCCATTGTTTTCTATTGAAATTTGAGCTGAACCCCATCTTCAGGAGAGAAACCAATCAATAATTTATCTTTTCTACCAAGAGTATGCCCTTTCAGCAGAGAAAAAAATTCAAACTTCAGAATATTATACTTTCTTTATCTTAACTTTCTGTACTTCCCTGAGATATAACGAGATCTCGATAACGGGATTATTGAAATGTCTGTCAAGTTCCTGTATAGGAAAGACTTACTCAAAAATTTTACAAACAACAATATAACGAGATTTATACCAAAGGTCATGAGAGAAAAACTGATTTTTGATCTTTCCCGCGAGGGACGCAAGGGATACAGCCTCTCCGGAAACGATTGTCCTGAACTGCCTCTTGAGAGTATCATCCCCTCCAAGTTTTTGCGCAAGGCACCGGCCGATCTGCCGGAGGTGCCGGAGAGCGAGGTGGTGCGCCACTTTGTACGGCTCTCGAACTTGAACCACCACGTTGACAAGAATATGTATCCTCTGGGAAGCTGTACCATGAAGTACAATCCCAAGATAAACGACTACACCTGCGACCTGCCGGGATTCAGCGCTCTTCACCCCTTGCAGCCCGCAGCAACCACACAGGGAGCGTTGCAGCTTATGTATGAACTCGCGGAGATGCTTCGCGAAATTGCCGGAATGGCAGCCGTCACGCTGCAACCTGCCGCAGGTGCGCATGGAGAGCTGACCGGCATTCTATTGATCAAGAAATATCACGAGGCACACGGGTCGAAACGGCACAAGCTGCTGGTGGTTGACTCGGCGCACGGCACCAACCCCGCCTCCGCCGCACTGGCGGGCTACGAGATTATCTCCGTCAAGGGCAATGCCGACGGACGCACTGATCTGGAGGATCTTCGCCAAAAACTGGATAGCGATGTGGCCGCGCTGATGCTGACCAACCCCAATACCATCGGCCTCTTTGAAAAGGATATTCAGCAGATGGCCAAGATGGTGCACGACAACGGCAGCCTGCTCTACATGGATGGCGCCAACATGAACGCCCTTCTCGGCATCACCCGCCCCGGCGACATGGGCTTTGATGTGATGCACTACAACCTCCACAAAACGTTTTCAGCGCCGCACGGCGGCGGCGGCCCAGGCAGCGGCCCGGTCGGCGTCAGCGAAAAGCTGGTGCCTTACCTGCCGGTTCCGATTATCGAGAAGGAGGGAACAACCTATAAACTCACGTATGACCGCCCGGAGAGCATCGGCCGGATGATGAACTTCTACGGCAACTTTGCCGTGCTGGTGAGGGCCTACACCTACATCAGGATGCTTGGCCCCGACGGTCTGCGCCGGGTCTCGGAAAATGCCATCATCAACGCCAACTACCTGCTCAGCCTGCTGCTCGAAAGCTATGACCTGCCCTACCCGAAACCGGTCATGCACGAGTTCTGCCTTTCGGGAGACCGGCAGAAAAAAGCGCACGGTGTCAGAACGCTCGATATTGCAAAACGGCTGCTCGACTACGGCTTTCATGCTCCAACCATCTACTTCCCGCTCATTGTCAGCGAAGCGCTGATGATTGAACCGACCGAAACCGAGTCCAAGGAGACGCTTGATCTGTTCGCAGAAGCGCTGCTCAGCATTGCCCGGGAAGCGGCAACAACGCCGGAGGTTGTGCTGGCCGCTCCGGTAACAACGCCGGTGAAGCGACTCGATGAAGCGATGGCCTCAAGGCAGCTCAACATCTGCTGTTCATGATGGGGGGCAGAGCCCGGCTGCTGCTCCTCTCGCTCTCTCTTCTCCTGCTCTCTCTGCCCGGATTGGCTCATGCAAAGCCGGGTACCGAGAAGTGGTGCGCGCAGCAGATCTTCAGCCGCAAGGATTCGGGCATTGAAGAGCAACTGCAGACCATGAGCCTGCCGGAAAAGGTGGGGCAGATGCTGATCGCACAAATTGAGCCTCACACGATCCACCAGCAGCACAAGGAGTACCATCTTCTGAGCAGACTGGTGCAGGAGGGGAAGGTGGGAGGCATCATGCTGCTCAAGGGCGACGCGCTTACCGCCGCGACGTATATCAACCATTTTCAGTCGATTGCGCCCCATCCCCTGCTGATAAGCTCGGATATGGAGAGAGGGGTGGCCATGCGCCTCAGCGGAGCTACTGAGTTCCCGCCGAATATGGCGGTAGCGGCCACGAAGGATCCTGAACTTGCCGAGGAGATGGCGGAGGCTATTGCCGAAGAGGCGACCATGATCGGGATGCAGCAGAACTATGCTCCGACGGTTGACTTGAACATCAACCCGCTCAACCCCGTTATCAACACCCGATCGTTTGGCGACAGCGTGCCGCAGACCATTGCCATGTCGAACGCCATCATCAAGGGGCTGCAGTCGAACGGCATCATGGCGACGGCGAAGCACTTCCCTGGCCACGGCGATGTTTCGGTTGACAGCCATTTTTTACTGCCGGTGCTCCAGGCTGACCGGATGCAGCTTGATGCGTATGAGCTGATACCCTTCAGGGCGGCTATTGAACGGGGGGTCATCAGCGTCATGGTGGGTCACCTCGCCGTTCCGAAACTGACCGGCAGCATGGAGCCAGCCTCCCTTTCCAAGCTCATTGTGACCGATCTGCTCCGCAAAGAGCTGTCTTTTCAGGGGTTGATTATTACCGATGCCCTCAACATGAAGGCGCTCTACAACGGCCAGAACGTTGCCGAGATCTCGGTCAAGGCGGTGCAGGCGGGCAATGATCTGCTGCTCTTCTCTCCCGATCCTGAGCTGACCCACAGCGCTGTGGTCAAGTCGGTTGAAAAGGGGGAGATTGCGATGGAGCAGATTGACAACTCCGTGCGCAGAATCCTTCAGGCCAAAGCATGGCTGGAGATGGAGAAGCGGAAACCGGCCAATCTGAAGCAGGTCATGAGAGAGGTGAGCCCTCCCACCCATCAGCATCTTGCAAGAAGAGTTGCATCACGCGCCATCACGCTGGTGAGCGACACCAACCACCTCCTGCCTCTCAAACCAACCGAGGGGATGGTGAATATTATCGTGCAGGACAGAATAAACAATGAGACCGGCAAGAAGTATATCCGGCAGCTCGACAAGTTTTATACGGTCAACCATATCAGAATCAACCCTGGCACCGATTCGCTTACTTATGCGAATGCCACCGAACTGGCGAAAACGGCAAAAGCGGTGATCGTCGCCTCCTACAGCCAGTCACTGAGCAGCTCCGGTGCCCTGAAACTTTCCGCCCAACAGCAGCAGTTCATTCACTCTCTCGTCGGGATTGTGCCGAAAGAGAGCCCGCTGATACTCCTGTCGCTTGGTACTCCGTATATCATCAACTATTTTCCTGAAATAAGCAGCTACCTCTGCACCTACTCGCCCACTGAAGATTGTGAGGAGTTGGCGGTTGAGGTGTTGCGGGGAGAACTGAAACCACGGGGAGTTCTGCCAGTGTCGCTGCAGGGGCACTCCCGCTGAACAACATAGCACTATCATCATGGGAAAAACCATTCGGGACGAATCAACCGCAAGCGCCTACTGGGCGGCAGTCAATACCTTTTGTTCGCTGAAGGACGTTCATGTCATTGCTGATGCACCGGTCGGCTGCTACAATCTTGTCGGTGTCGCTGTCATTGACTATACCGATGCCGTTCCCTACCTTGAAAATCTTACCCCGTCAAGCCTTACCGAAAAGGAAATCGCCTCTTCAGGCAGTTCTGAGATTGTCAGAGAGACAATTGAAAAACTGCAGGCGCCTGGACGGCAACTGATTCTGGTATCGAGTGCGGAGAGCGAAATGATCGGCAGCGACCATCAACGAATGCTGCAGATGAAATACCCTGATGTCCGATTTTTTCCATCGAACTCACTCGGTGAAAATGAATGGAAGGGCCGGGAACGAGCGCTAAAATGGCTCCATGAACAATTTGATGATCATCAGCCCGCTGCGGTTGAACCGGGTACCGTAAGCATTATCGGACCAACTTACGGCTGCTTCAACAGTCCATCAGATCTTGCCGAAATCAAGCGCCTGGTTGAGGGCGTTGGAGGCCGCCTCCGTCATGTTTATCCCTTTGAAAGCTCACTGCATGATGTTGCGAAGCTGAAAAACTCCGATGTCATTGTGCAGATGTATCATGAATTCGGGAGCAGCCTTGCCGGGTTACTGAAAAGACCTGTGCTGCAGGCTCCTTTCGGCATTGATGAAACTAAGAATTTTATTCTCGAGCTTGGAAGGCTGCTGAATAAAAATGAAGAGGCTGAAGCTTTTTTGAAAAAAGAAAAACGCACCACACTGAAACCAATATGGGATCTCTGGCGCGGCCCACAGGCTGAGTGGTTTCCAACTATACGATTCGGAGTAACAGCCGCAAAAACCTACGCACTCGGATTGAACACCTTTCTTGCCGGGGAGATGGGAATGCTCTGCATGTTCAGCCACGACTCGGCAGAGGCCGACAACACCCTGATCCGTGATGAGATTCAGCAGAAACAACCGCAGTTCCTCTTTGGCAGAATTGTCGATAAAATCTATCTGGCCGAAATTGATTCCAAAACACGATTTATCCCGGCAGGGTTTCCCGGCCCGATCGTCCGCAGAGCTCTCGGTA
>CAIPMW010000023.1 GCA_903866255.1 uncultured Chlorobiaceae bacterium
GCACCATCTTTACAACGCTTTGAGCCACCCTGTCTGCTACGGTTGGAACCCCAAGCATACGCACCCCTCCAGATTTCTTCGGAATGCCCACACCTCTTACCGGCGGCGGAAAATAACTGCCGGAACTGAGCCTGTTCCATACTTTGTACAGGTTGTCTTTCAGCTTTGCTTCAAATGCCTGTAACGATTCACGGTCTACACCGCCTGCACCTCCATTAGCTTTCACTTGTTGATACGCTTTCCAGACAAGCTGTTTGGAAATTTGATATGGCTTTGTCATACCAAAACACTCCTTCTGTTTGCACAGTTGATATAACGGTATGACCAGATGACACGACCCCTTTGCTCCAGCCTCATTACAAGACCTTCTCTGCTCATACGAGTCGTTCCGCCCCTTGATGGCGCCTTGGTACTATCGGCCTCGCTTTTTACACTTGCGCCTTTCCCTTTGCATCGCCAACGAAGGTTCCTGTAGTTCAATGCAAGAGCCCGAACCAGAATCACGCTACCTTTATGCCGGACACCGCTTGGCCAGTAAACAGGTTTCCGCCAAACTTTTCCTGAATCAAGCGATCCATTCAGTTCTGATGTCATCTTTAATTTTCGACACGTTTACGGTAATTTACTTGTGTTCGTCTTTCTTGGTTCATACCTGACATCTTTACGATGCCTTTTCCGTAATGCTCACGACGAGAGCTTTTGACAAACGCCGCTTACGGTGGTTTGCATCCTGCTCCTGCAAGCCGAATGCGAGGGGCCGACCCTCATCTCTTGCACTGCTTATCTACAGCGCACATCGCTCAGTTTAGGAAAAACTCACTCTGCACTGACACTACGAAATCGGCAGGCTTTCTCGCTCGCTTTTTTTACCGATTTATCATAGAGCCATACAACCGCTCAATTTCAACTTTTCCTCACTCGCATCACTTTTTTATACATCTTTCCGCACCATCCTCAAGCAGGGACAGATCTGCACCAAAGGGTCTCTGGCGCAATATCAATATTACCAGGCCACACTACCGTGCCATACTGCACCGATGCTTTGAAGAAAAGCGGAGAGTTAAAAAGTTTGATAAAGGGCTTTTTATCAAACAATGGTTTCATGTCAAAAAGACGCTTATCGCCATTTTCAAAGACAAGCTCCAGGGTATAGTCGTCATGCGTTATGACGCTGATAACATC
The DNA here is from genome assembly GCA_903866255.1 of uncultured Chlorobiaceae bacterium. Taxonomy (GTDB): domain Bacteria; phylum Bacteroidota; class Chlorobiia; order Chlorobiales; family Chlorobiaceae; genus Chlorobium. The sequence continues at coordinate 1,183 of CAIPMW010000023.1, forward strand.
AAGTAACATCTCCATCATCTTCTCATTTTATTGAAGCGGTGCAATACGAAATGGCTCCTCACCGGCAACAGCAAGTTCCCAGTCTGCCATAAGTTCATCACGGTGAATATCTACCCACACCTGTACCATCCGAAGCTGCCGTGGCGGAAAATCTCCGGTAAGAAGACGACCGTCATCAAGAGCTACCGAAACTTTTTTCCCTTGATAGCGCGCATGAATATGAGGAATATGGTGCTGTTCGTCATCTTTATAAAAAATGGAAATGAGAATACCGAAAAACATTGAGATCGTTGGCATTGGTGTTCCCTTTGTAATATTACATCAACATTTAATCATACTATAAAATACACCATACTCCAAAACTCCCTGCCACAATTTGCCCACCCCATAAAACCTTAGCGCCCCCATGATCGCCAAACACCTGCTTGTTCAAGCTTAACTTCCCCCTCTACCTCTATCCCGAATCAGGCAATCAGATGACAAACGATGGCCAGCAACAGAGAATCCAAAACCTGAACAGAGCAATTGTCGATGAGATAGCCGCATCAATCGCCCTGACCTTCACCCCGGAAAAAGAAGAGACGGCAGACACCTTTGCCCCAATCGACATCCTCGACTACATCTATGCCGTACTCCGTATATCAGTCTTGATGATGCGTTAAAACTCGACAGGGATGGAGGGCTCATTGGAACTTTCCGGCGTTCCTGCAAATCTCGTTAAAAGTCTGGAACTGAAAAAACGACTTCCCGCCCGAATGAGTTCAGTCCTTCTACCGGAAACACCAAACCCCGGCTCGGCAAAAAAGAGGCTAACATGCCGAACCGGAGCTTGACGCTGGAATTTCGGGAACAATCAGGTAAACTGTTTCCAGTTAATGACCGTGTGGAACACGACGGCAATAACAAATATGCAGCTCAGCCACAAAGGGAGCGACTGGGTCATCCCCACGACAACATTCAGGGTTATCAAAAGAGCTGCTACAGCAGAAAGGATAAATGCTCCAATTGCAAACGGAGTTGGTCGGAATTTTGGGGTTGTGTTCATCGTCTCAGTTCGATTATAAATTATGAGAATGCCTGCTTACCTTATTCAACTGACTGTGTACAAGGTACCTCAGGCATCCTTAAAAGATTATAAATGAACTCCTAAACGTTGCTTAAAAAACGAAAGAGAAGAAAAAAGCAACGATGACAACTATTTTTCTGCTTGTTGCTTGCCCTTGCCCATATAGCGCAGCCTGGTAGTATCAAACCCGAGAGTTGAAGCTTTGGCCACAAGCTCACCGATTTTCCCCGGAGCCATGACCGAATCTTTCGACAAAATCCAGAAATATGATTTGTTGCGACCGCACACCATCGCCCACCGGTACCCCGCTTTGTCAAGATCAATCACATTGTAGCTTGCATAAAACGGGCCGAAGAAGGAGACTTTCAACGCGCCTTTGCTGGTCATCTTGTCATCAACAAACACACCGCGCCCCGTTACGCTCTTCCACTCCTGTTTTTTCAGATCATACCCTTTATTCTCCACCTTGACACTCCCATCCGGGGCCAGCGAGTAGGTGGCGACTACCGGATCAAGCTCCTTTTCAAACCGGTTATCGAGGCGAACAATTTCATGCCAGGTGCCGAGATAACGATCAAGTGAAAAATCATCGACAACCGTGATCCCCTCAGGGATACCGGTACATCCTGCAAGCAGGAGAAAACAGAGAAACAACATTTTTTTCATGTGACAAAACCAAATGACGATTGATGTGAAATATTATTATTTCCGAAATCAGACAATGAGTGCTACGTTTCTAACCCAAATGGTATTCATATCTTTCCCAAAAAGTAATAAGGCGGGACTATCCTGCGCAATGTAAAGCCATTCAAACAAAAATCATTATCTGTTTTGAAAAAAACACCCTCCTCCAACGACAGCAAAAGGTTATTCGTAACACCCTACCGGGAAGGACTTTTTCTGCCGAGCCGGGGCTCGGCGCTCCCAACTATGTGTGGATGGATCCTGAATTCCGATTGCGTATTTGTCAAAAAAGTCAGGAAAAGTCAAAGAGCATTCGCCACTTTATCTTTATATTGCACAAAAAACAAAACAGGCAAAGCACTATGGAACAACAGGACAAGTTTTACAAGGGTCTTTTTTTCGGCGCAGCTATCGGCGCAGCAGTGGGTACGGTTATGGGGTTGCTTTTTGCTCCGTACAAGGGACGCGAAACGCAACAGATTATTTCTGGAAAAGTGAAGAGTATGCTCGACAAAGCAACAGATATGTATGAGAGCAATGAACTCGATGGCATATACAACAATGAGGCGAAAACACGTTCGCAGCAGATTATCGACAATGCCCGCGATGAGGCAAAAAAAATTCTGACCGAAGCCAACAGTATTATCCGCGATATCAAGGGATACCCTAAACCCAAAGAGAGCTAAATGGCACTGACTTACCTTGGCGCAAACACGCCAAAAAGTGGTAGTGACCAATCTGCCATATTGTTTTTGCATGCCTTTCCTCTCTCGGCCGCTATGTGGCTTCCACAGATAAAGATGTTTAGTGCGGCGGGCTATACCGTTATAGCGCCGAACTCTTTCGGCATTGATGGATCACCGGAAAAAGAGGGGTGGACATTTACCGATTATGCTCATGAACTTGCTGCGCTTCTGAATTCGCTGAAGGTGAAAAAGGCAACCGTTGTCGGGCTGTCGATGGGGGGATACCAGGCGTTTGAGCTCTACCGCCTCTATCCCGAAAAAATCGCCTCGCTGGTGCTGTGCGATACCCGGGCTGAAGGGGATGCTCCGGCTGCCCGGTCAAACAGGGAGGAGTTTATCCTTGCTGTTGAGAACAATGGTGCGCCGGAGGCTGCCACCCGCATGATCCCCAATTACTTTGCCTCCACGACGTACACCGAAAGAGCTGAACTGGTTGCGCAAGTCGAAGCCATCATCAACAAGCAATCTGCTGCCGTCATCAACGACGCGATGCGCGCCATCATGATGCGCCGCGATGCTTCGCCATCACTTGCCTCTGTCAACTGCCCCGTGCTGGTGCTGAATGGAGAGGAGGACAAACTGACCACCAAAGAGACTGCGGCAGGTATTCATGCCAGTATCCCAGGCTCAACAATCAGGATACTGGCCGGAGCCGGGCATATATCGAACATGGAGCAACCCGAAGCGTTTAACCGCGCCCTTCTGGAACATATCGAAGAGGTCAGGCGCACCTGACCTCCTCCACCGGCAGGCTACTCTTTACACCTCAAGCGATTCCAGCAGTGTAAAGAAATTGGGGAAGGAGACACCCACCACATCGATATCCGTGATGTCGAGAGCTTCGCCTGTCGCCTTGCTGGCAATAGCAAAACTCATGGCAATCCGGTGATCGTCAAAGCTGTCAACCACAACACTCTGGGTTGGTGTCACCCTGCGCCCTTTCACCACAAAACCATCAGCATACTGCTCACACTCAAAACCAAGCCGCTGCAGATTGACCACAATCGCCTCAATCCTGTCGCTCTCCTTGGTTCTCAGCTCTCCGGCGTTATGCAGTTCAAACTCTCCTGAGGCAAAGGCCGAGAGCACCGCAAGCATCGGTATTTCATCAATAATAAAGGCAACAAGCTGCGGATCGCTGATACGCAGTGGCTCAATACCGGAGAGGTTGTCAACAACAATGTCGCCGATAATCTCTCCACCGATCACTCTCTGATTTTCCACCCAGATTCCTGCTCTCGCTTCAGCAAGAATGTCGAGAAATGCCGAACGGGTCGGATTGAGGCAGACATCCCTGATGATGATCTCGGAGCCGGGAGCCAGAAGCGCAAGCGCCACAATAAAACAGGCGGCTGATGGATCGGCTGGAACAAAAAATGGTTTTGCTTCAATCCGTTTTCTCCCCGGCACCACAATAATCCTCTCGCCTCTCCGCTCAAGGGTCTCAAGACCAAGCATCACCTCCGTATGGTCACGGGAGCGCACGGACTCAATAATTCTGGTTTCACCATCAGCATGGAGGGCCGCAAACGCAACCAGCGACTTGACCTGAGCTGAAGGCACGGGAAGACGATATTCAATCGCCTGAAGCTCCTTTGCCCCCTTGATCTTGATTGGCGCCGTACCTGATGCCGAGAGTTCAACCTCGGAACCCATCAGACGCAAAGGATCGGCAACCCTCTTCATGGGTCGCTTCATCAGTGAGTTGTCGCCGATTAATTCACTCGCAAAAGGCTGAGCGGCCAGAATACCGGCAAACATGCGCATGGTACTTCCTGAATTGTTACACATCAGAGGAGCTGAAGGAGGCTGAAAACTCCATAACCCTTTCGACTCTATCACCACCCGGCGGATGCGACAGCCATAAGCGCCACCAACCTCCTCCTGCCGAAGAGCAATGCCCGCATCTTTCAGCAATCCAAGGGTTGACTGGTTATCAAATCCCCCCGAAAAGTTGGTTATCTCGGTTGTCCCTTCCGACAGGGCGCCGATGAGGGCGGCACGATGGGAAATTGATTTGTCTGGTGGCAAAGTGGTTACTTCACCTTTAAAAACTCTCATGAGTCAGTAGATTGGTGGTGACAAAAAAAAGGCAACTCCCCTGAAGGAGCTGCCCGGTGTAACGTTTTCGATCCAAACAATCATGAATTTCGCTCTTCGTTTGCCCTCTGAGCCCTTCTTTTGCTCCTTGAGCGTTTTAAACGACCATCCACAGAAGGTTTGACAAAGTATGCGTTAGCACGAAACTCCTTTAAAACACCTGCCCGCTCATACTTCTTTTTGAAGCGTTTCAGCATTTTATCGATTGATTCATTATCATTTATCTGCACACTAACCAATGTAAATTCACCCCCTTTTAAAAGATCAACAATCTTCAGACTCAACGTCTTAGTTTAAGTTTAATAATATCGGTTACGCTTTCTGCATTCTTTCCATCTGGAGTATTAACCTGAACATTTTCAAGAAGCTGTTTTCTGCCACTTTTGCTAAATTCTACAATAATGACGAAGGCTCCGCTCCCTGTCGCCTGTTTTTCCCGTACCACACCAACTTCATCAAGCGTCTGGTGATAAAGAGCATCACCCTTGGCATAAATTCCATGTGGAGAATAGAGCTGACACTCTTCATGCTTGAGCTCGTCCGGGCTGACTTCCCGGTCAATCTGTATCTGCCACTCTTTAAGCAGATGCACCTGATTACACTCGGAACATCGAATCCAGTACTGGTTTTCAGCAGCAGGCGGGAGATTAACCACCCCATTTTTACCCTCTTTCTGCTTTTTAACCGGAGCCGGAATCAATAAATCGTCGGATTTCGGTTTGTCACTCGGCATCCACTCACCGACAAACACCTTATCAGTAATCTTGCCACACCCTTCACAAAAGCAAGCCTTGATCTTGCCCTCCAAAATGAACTGCCTTTTTCTGGATTCTACCTTCATATCATTGTGCTGGTTGTTAGGTGCATTTTTCCAGCTTTATCGCGCAATATAGTGCATGGCGCCTGAGAAAAAAGAGAAAAAAGAGGAATGTTTAAGATTTGCTTAAATAAGTAAATCCCTTAAAAAAAACAACCAAATAATCAAGACCACTTACTTATGGGTCAATGCGTCAATAAGATCTGATTTTGTAAGCAATTGTAATCTTCCGTCAGAAAGAATAACCAGCACTCCGGAGGCATTTTGCTGCAATTTTGCGGAAAGTTCAGAAATAGTGGCATCAAGCGGGCAGACGGGAAACGGTTGCTCCATATAACCGACAACCTTTGAGGTCATGGCATCGTCGTTCTCAATCAGTATCGAAAGGATCTTGTTTTCACTGATACTGCCAATTGGAGCGTTATAGGAGACAATAGGCATCTGGGAAACATCGCTCTGCTTCATCATCTCAAAAACTTCAGAAAGGGTCTGTTCCGGGCAGGCGAAAATCAGATCCCTCCGCGCTTTCAGGTGAAGAATATCCTCGGCAGTAATCTGCTCAATGGTGGATTTGGCCTTGCGATAAAAACCCCGTTTACGCATCCACTCATCTCGATACATTTTGCTCAGGTAGTATCCACCAAAATCACTCATCACCGCAACAACGGTATCGTTCTCACCATACCCGGCTCCTGCCTGAAGTGCTGCTGCCATAGTGGCACCCGATGCTCCACCCGTAAAGAGCGCCTCACTCCGAAGAAGCTCTCTGGCACAGTTGAAGGCATCATAATCGCTCACCTGAACGACATCATCAATAACTGAAGGGTCCCAAAACGCTGAGGGTTGCCGGGAGCCAATCTCTTCAAGTTCCGACAATGCTGAAATCCCCGGTTTTCCATCCCTGAAAAGAGCTGCATAGACAGAGCCCTGTGGCTCAACACCAATAATGCGGATAGATGGATTTTTGGCCTTCAGAAAACGGCCAATCCCGAACACTGTGGCGCCTGAAGCCATCGGCACAAAAACGTGGGTAACCTGCCCCTCTGTCTGGCAATAAATCTCGCTGCCAGTTGCCTCGCTGTGAACCTTCAGACTCAGCGGATTTTCGTGCATCCCGGTAAAAAAGGAGTTTGGGATGCTCTTTACCAAACTTTCAGCCACATTCATACAACTGCGTGGCTCTCCGGGAAGTGCATCCGACGGTGTGATAACCAATTCAGCACCAATAGCCCTGAGCAGATCCTGTTTTTCCTGCGATATTTTGTCGGGAGCTGCCAGAAGCAGCTTGTAGCCTCGGCTGACACACGCCATGGCAAGAGCAATACCACTGCTGCCAAAACTCCAGTCCACCAGCGTCATGCCCGGATGAATAAGCTTGCGCTTTTCAGCATCCTCCACAATAGCACGCGCCACCCGGTAATAGTGCGACCATGCCGGATTCATGTACTCAAGCTTTGCCATAACCTTTGGCTTGATGTGGCGGGTCATCTGCTTGACAAGGATCAGTGGCGTTTCTGCTGCAAGCCCGAATATATCGTGGTTAGGCATGGTAGTAACTGAAAAATGAGTTAAAGTGCCAGAAAGTTCCTGTCACGTTCGATTGAAAATATACATTAATTGATTAATTCTTGATACATCGACAATAAGCACCTTTGATAGTTTGAAAATCAGGGACAAAATATATTTTTTGATGTGGACATTTCGACTGCACGGGATACGTAGCCACCTGCTGCAGGCAAAGAATAACCCTGGAACCGCTAAACGGCTGACACTGCAATGGATAATCTAAAAGCAGGCTTCTCGCTACAAGAGATTCCTGCTGAAAATATGACTGAAGCTCTTGTTTCGATAGAGCGCCTGACCCGAAATGTGCGGCTTATCCGTGAAAGTGTTAGCGGGAAGGTGCGCATTATGGGCATTGTCAAGGCAAATGCTTATGGACATGGTGCTTTAAGGGTTGCCGCCGCGCTTGAAACTTGTGGGATCGGGGATTTTGGTGTAGCAAACATCCATGAAGCTATTGAACTGAGAGCAGGCGCCGCGTTAACAAAATCGGCCACAATTCTTGCCTTCTCCTCACCACTTCTCTCCCATATTGAATATTTTCTGCGCTATGGGATTGACATGACACTCTGTGACCTTGCCACTCTCAATGCCGCAAAGGAGATTGCCGCTGCTCATGGCAAAACTCTTGCCGTTCAGGTAAAGATTGACACAGGAATGGGACGTCTCGGAATCTCGCCGGCGATGTCAATGGAGCTTCTCCAGGAGATTGATCGCTCTCCACACCTTGAACTGAAAGGTATCTACACCCACTTTGCTGAAAGCGTAATACCTGGCGGTTTTACCTCTCAACAGCTTGCAGCATTCAAGAGCCTGACGGCAGAATACGAACATGCATCGGGCAGAACGGTTTGTAAACATGCAGCCAACAGCGGTGCCATTCTTTCACATAAAGAGTCGTGGATGGATATGGTTCGACCCGGTATCCTGCTCTACGGTTATCATCCCGCGAAACAGACACCTTGCCGTCTGGACGTACAACCAGTCATGCAGGTTGAGTCAAGAGTCATCTTTATCAAACAGCTCTCTGCAGGAGACACCGTCAGCTATAATCGAACATGGAGTGCGCCTGGTCAACGCTTCATTGCCACCATAGCCGCCGGATATGCCGATGGCTATGCAAGAGCCCTCTCAGGCCGGGCAACGGTCATGATCCATGGTAACGCTTATCCACAGATTGGCACGGTCACCATGGATCAAATTATGGTCGACCTCGGCACGGAACACCATGTCCATATTGGAGACAGAGCCACTCTCTTTGGATGGAGAGGACAATCAGCCGAAGAACTTGCCGATCTGGCAGGCACCATCAGCTATGAAACACTCTGCTCAGTCTCCTCAAGAGTTAAACGTATTTTTATCTGACCTTATTAAGATTGAAACCGTCATAACCGGTTTCTTGTTTTTTTTCTGTGAGTTACTATTTTGTATTTTACTCTGATGGTACGCAACAGTAAAGAATGGGGCGCTTGTCTGGATTTGGTGGACAGGACAATCATATTTTCAGGTAGTCAGCCCTGGTTGCCCTTTTTTCTTCACTTTTCGATAGTTGCTGACAGGAAAAAGAGGAAATAGAACCGTAATAGCGGCGCTTATTGCGATTTTGGTATGGTTTATGGTTGAAGGGATTATTGAGCTTATCTAAACGTTTACCTGCGACACGCCACAAATAATGGGGAATAGTGATGAAACTCCTTGAAAAACTGGCTGTCAAACTTAGCTTGACCAAAGCTGAAATCACTCTGGTCTCTGCACTTCTCAGTTTTCTGGTGCTTGGAGGCATTCTTAAAAATATTCGCTCGATTGAAAAAGCTGACACGCTTGTCAAAAAAGTTGAAACTGCACGTTATCGTGAGGTAGAGGTTGACAGCCTTATCAGCCTTGCTTCGGCAGACCAGGCTTCGGTTAAGGAGGATGTTCTTCAGGGCATTGCCTCAGAAAAAGGCACCTCTGGAGCTCCAAAGAGAGCACCACAACACTCGTCCGAAAAAAAGGTCTTTAATGGTACGATCTCCTTCAATAAAGCAACACTGGTGCAGTTGCAGAAAATTCCCGGTGTCGGGCCGGTCATGGCCGAACGCCTGATGACGTTCAGAACCTCAAAAGGAGGAAAAGTGCATGATTTTAAGGAGTTGCTTGAGGTTAAGGGTGTTGGCGAAAAAAAACTTGAATTCCTCAAAAAATATTTCACTCTCGAATAAATGGTTCAAAGAGTGAGCAAGAGCATTATTGCCTGCACCATCGACTATAAAGAATCAGCTCTTGTCCGGCTTAAAACCTCGGGCATCAGCGGGTACACGCTCTGTGACTGTAAAACTCTCTCTCATGGCCTTGACAGCCTGGCTTCAGGCAACGATAAACGCCTTCTGTCCAAACTGAAGGGCTACTGCGGTGCATGGAAAGAAGAGATGCTGGCGTTCTCTATCAGCGCAGAGAGCTTGCTCCCCCTGCCCACCTGCTTTCCTGTTGATGCAAGCGCTGATGAGTCACAAGAGTATTGCAGAATTGAAGCGGGATACTTTTTGAACAACCCCGAAGAGTATGGCTGCGACATCGCCAGTTATGCAAACGATCAAACAAGAGGCAATAACAGACTTCTGCTCTTCTACCCTGCCGAACCATGCAGAAAAGTTACAGCAAATTTTTCAGATAATCACCAGATGCTCTTTACTGGCACGGCGCAACTCCCTCTTGTCTATCTGTCAAAATTCACAGAGGTACCGCAGGTTATTCTTGAGCTAGAAAACAACTCCGTACTGCTGACCATATCGCGCAATGGAGTCATTGAAAAGCTCTCTTTCCACCACGTAAAAAACCGGGAAGAGGCTGAATATTTCACCATGCGAGAGCTTATGGAGAACCCGATCTGCCAAACAACAGCACTACAAGTAACGGGAACAAGGGCGGACAGGGCAATGATGTTGCTGATCGCTGGTGAAACATCGCTTCCCCCGCTGCCACTCAGCATACCGCCATCACTGTCAATCAGTAATCCTCAACGATTTTCAACATCATCGCCAACTGTGGTAAAAGCCATCAGCACGGCTCTGATGGCACTTGCCGAACAGGAGGAACTCTTTCAATCGTGAACAATTGCTCCAGGAGGTCAAATCTCGAATTGCTGAGTGTTACGTTATTTCCCGATCAATCCAGTATTCAGGTTTTCTGTGCTTATGCGCAACTGCAATGATAACGACATGCGTCTTATCAAGAGAATAGAGCAAGTACATAGGGGAATTTATGAAGCATACATTTTCTGAAATCCCCTCGTTCCAGAGGCCATGCTTCGGGATATTCGACAATTCTTGATACCGCATTCTTTACCTCTTCCCTGAAGCGCCGACCAAGACCGCTGAACTCCAATTCATAGAACTGGGTGGCATCATCCAGTTCTTGCTTGGCATATTTCAAAAAAACGACCTTCATCTACTCTTTGAAGAGCTCTTCCATGGGAATACCCTCAACACGCCCCTCCCGGTAGGCGCTGAGACGTTTCTCTGCTTCCACAGCCCAAAGCTCATCAATCTTGTGGTCTGGCTCGTCAAGGCTTCGCAACAATCCATCAATAATCAGAAGCCTCTCTACTGGTTTGAGAGTCATCGCCAAGTCAAGAATCTCTTGATTACTCATACTACATATCCTCACTTATGAACAAATAATTCAGCAATGTTACCACCTGAAAACACCTTAAAAGCGAAAATCTGCCCGGGTGCGCTGTTCTAACGGGAAGCATGGCAGGTGTTATTGGTGTAAATGTACAGAAAAGAACATTTGACACCAAGCTCTTTAACAAGTTGTTATACTTTTCGCTATGGCAGTCATACGACCTCACGTTACAACTGAAGGAAGAAAAAAGGAACCAGACCGGAACCATGAAAAGATCAACAGGCTCAATTCAAAAACTGCACGTATAATAGAAATCGTTGCTTATCTTTATCGGCCATCACCCTCTGCTCTGCAACCAACAGGCAGGGATGGCGAGCTGATTTTGGAAAAACTATGTGTTTGACGTCAGGAGGACCGAAGACTATGCCACTTTTGCACTGGCTTACCCGCGACATGGATATTCATGCAGCATCAGAGACGCCATACCGGCTGCTGGAGGAGGTGCGGGAGCTTTCCTGCGGGGAGCGCGATACGGCCAATATGCTGATTCAGGGTGACAACCTTGATGCGTTGAAGGCGTTACTGCCCTACTATGCCGGAAAGGTGAAGTGCATTTTTATTGACCCGCCCTACAACACCCGCAGCGCTTTTGAGCATTACGACGACAATCTGGAGCATACCAGGTGGCTGGCGATGATCTATCCGCGTCTTGAACTCTTGCGTGAGTTGCTGTCGGAGGATGGGAGCATTTGGGTGACGATTGACGATAATGAAGCGCATTATCTGAAGGTGATTATGGATGAGATTTTTGGGAGGAAGAATTTTGTGGCGAATGTGGTTTGGCAGAAACGCTATTCAAGAGAAAATCGTGAAGCCATTGGTGATGTGCATGACCACATCCTGCTTTATGTAAAATCCCCGGAAAAGTTTAAAGTTCAAAGAAATCTGCTGCCTTTAGGGGATAAGCAAAAAAAACTTTATAAAAATCCAAATAATGATCCGCGCGGTTTATGGCAGAGCGTATCTCTTTTAGCTCAAGGCTATAGACCCAATCAAATGTATGAAATTATTGGCCCTACAGGCAAGAAGCTCCTCCCCCCTCCAGGTAATTGTTGGAAAATTATCCGGTCTGAATACGACAAACTATTGGCTGATAACCGTGTTTATTTCGGTAAAAATGGAACCGGTGTGCCGCGTCGCATGGAATTTTTGAGCACTGCAAAAGGACTTGTCCCTTGGACTTGGTGGCCGCATGAAGAAGTTGGGCATACTGATGAATCGAAAAAAGAATCTAATGAAATATTTGGTGGTGATATAAGCTTCGATACACCCAAACCCGAGCGCCTGATCCAGCGGATACTGCAAATTGCTACGAATGAAAACGACCTCGTCCTCGACTCCTTCCTCGGCTCCGGTACCACTGCTGCTGTTGCGCATAAAATGGGACGGCGATATATCGGCATTGAGATGGGCGATCACGCCATGACGCATTGCGCCCCGCGCTTGCAGAAGGTTATCGAAGGCGAGCAGGGCGGCATCTCTGAAGCTGTTGGCTGGAAGGGCGGCGGCGGCTTTCGCTTCTATCGTCTGGGGGTGCCGGTCTTTGACGAAAGCGGCCATGTTGCTCCGGAAATCCGCTTTGCCCCTCTCGCTGCCCATATCTGGTTTCTCGAAACAGGCATTCCCTATTCCGGTAGCGCCGACTCCCCTCTTTTGGGAAGCCATGAGGGCATCGGCTACTATCTGCTCTATAACGGCATTTTGGGCGACAACCGGCCAGAGGGGGGCAATGTGCTGAGCACAAAGGTGCTTGCCTGCCTGCCGCCTCACGACGGACCAAAAGTGATCTTCGGTGAAGGGTGCCTCTTGAGCGACGAGCGACTGAAGAACAGAGAGATAATTTTCCGCCAGATTCCCTACGATATTAAAGCGCGATAAGAGCATCAATTTATGGAACTCAAAGACTTTCAAAAGAGCGCCCTCGACACTCTTGCCGCCTATCTCAACCGCACCCGCATCACCGGAAACCCTGAGCAGGCATTTCGTGAGAGCTTGCGGACAGAAAATCCGCGCCCTTATCGCACCATTCCACAACTTGCAGGAGTGCCCAACCTCTGCCTGCGCCTGCCGACCGGTGCGGGCAAAACGCTGCTGGCCGCCCACACCATCACCGTTGCCGGACACAACTACCTTGAGCGCGATTATCCCGTTGTGCTCTGGCTGGTGCCGACCAGCACCATCCGCAAACAAACTGCCGAAGCGCTGAAAAAGCCGTCGCACCCTTACCGCGCCGCCATCGACGACGCGTTTGACGGGCGAGTCTCCGTCTTCGACATCAGCGACATTGAGCAGATCAGGCCACAGGATTTGACCGAGCGCGTCTGCATTATTGTGGTCACCATCCAGAGCCTGCGCACCAGCAACCCCGATGGTCGCCGCGCTTATGCTCATTCGGAACACTTCGAGCCGCACTTCACCCATATTCCCGCCAACGCGCCGGAGCTTGAACACAACGAAGAGGGGAAACTGAAATTCTCCTTTGTCAATCTGATGGCCTTTCACCGTCCGCTGGTGCTGGTGGACGAAGCGCACAAGGCTGGCACCAATCTTTCGTTCGAGATGCTGGCCTCCCTGCGCCCCTCCTGCATTGTCGAGTTTACCGCCACGCCGAACAGTGATCCGAAAAACGGCAGCAATATCCTCTTCCGCGCCTCTGCCGCCGAGGTGAAAGCGGCGGAGATGATCAAGCTGCCCATCATCCTCACAGAGCACCCCGACTGGCGGGCTGCCGTGCATGATGCCCTCGAAACACGCTGCCAACTGGCAGAAACAGCAAAAAGCGACCCGAGCTATATCCGCCCGCTGGTGCTTTTTCAGGCGCAGGACAAAGGGCAGGAGGTAACGGTTGAGGTGCTGAAACAGTACCTGATCGAGAATGAAAATATCCTGCCGGAAAAAATTGCCGTGGCCACCGGCGAGCAGCGCGAGCTTGACGCCATCAACCTCTTCGATCCACTCTGCCCGGTTGAGTGCATCATCACCATCGAAGCGCTCAAGGAGGGGTGGGATTGCTCCTTCGCCTACGTGCTCTGCTCCGTGGCAAACATCGGCAGTGCAACCGATATTGAGCAACTGCTGGGCCGAATCCTGCGGATGCCCTACGCCAAAAGCCGCCCCAACGAAGCGCTGAACCGCGCCTATACGCACGTCTCCAGCCCCCGATTTGGCGAAGGAGCCCGCGCCCTGACCGACACGCTGGTGCAGAAGATGGGCTTTGAGCCGGATGAAGCGGCCACACTGGTGATATCGCGACAACTGCCGTTGCCGGGTCTGGAGAGCACAATCAAGGGCTACAACAGCGAACCGGTGTTGCTGATGACGATGGAGAGTTCGCCCGACTTGACCGGCCTGCCACTCCTTGTGGCCGAGCGCATTCAGGTTGCAACACAAGCGGATGGAAGCATAACCGTCAGCCTGCAAGGCGATATTTCACAAGAGGTTGAAGAGCGTCTGCTTGCCGCTGCGCACCCCGAACAGCGTGAGGCTTATCGGGTTTCGGTGAATCGCCACCGCATCACGCACCGCAACAGCCTGGCGCCCGTTGAGCGGGGGGAAAAATTTGCCGTACCGCGCCTTCTGCTCAACATTCAGGGCGAACTGGAGTTCCCCGAAGAGAAGCTGATTCTTGAACTTGGCGGCTGGCGACTGACCGATTATCCGGCAGAGCTGACACCGGCGGAGTTTTCAGTCAAGGAGACGGCTGAACGCTGGGAGGTTGACGTGCAGGGCGAGCAGGTGGTGTACAAACATCTCGATCAAAGCCGACAACTTGAAATCGGCACCCTCAAGCTCGACTGGACAGAGCTGACCCTCTCGCGCTGGCTCGAAAAAGAGTGCCGCAAGATCGACATCACCCAGCCCGTGCTGCTGGAGTTTTGCCGCAAAGTGGTAGCCTCGCTTGTTGAACAACGCAACATACCGTTACACGATTTGCTGCGCTTCAAATTCCAGCTCGCCAAAGTGACCGCACAAAAAATCACAGACTGCCGCCAGCAAGCATACTCCCGTGGCTACCAGAGCCTGCTGTTCGCGCCTGACACTGCCGATCTCTCCATTGAAACCAGTTTCGCTGACGGATTTTCCTTCGACACTCTTCCCTATCCTGCCGCATGGGACTACACTGGTCGCTACCAGTTCAAGAAACACTTTTTCAGCACCGTCGGCGAGCTGAAAAGCGAGGGTGAAGAGTTCGACTGCGCCCAACTGCTCGACCACCTGCCGCAGATACACTTCTGGATTCGGAACCTCGCCGGTCGCCCGAAATCATCCTTCTGGCTGCCAACCTCAACCGACCGCTTCTACCCCGACTTTGTCGCCCAACTCAACGACGGGCGGATTCTTGTGGTCGAATACAAAGGAGCCGATCGCGTTACTACCGACGACACCAAAGAGAAACGCAACATCGGCGAACTCTGGGCCGCCAAGAGCAAGGGCAAGGGGCTCTTTGTTATGGGTGAAAAGAGGAATGCCCAAGGGCTGAGCCTTGCGGAGCAGATTGCCCCGGTGGTTGGGTGAGCGGGGTGAAGTCATCAAGGGTTTTTCACTTCACAGTCGGTCAGGTTGCCCGGCTGCCCAAAGCAGAATATGAGTATCAAGCAGCAGATTCACGACACACTCGGGTTACGTCCAACTGATAACCATGCTGCCACAGCTTCAGTTACATTCGCCAGGAGTTCCTCAACTGTATCGCCTTGAGTGGCGCAGCCTGAAATTGCAGGAACTTCTGCCCAATAACCACCCTCTTCGGCTTCGTGAATAATGACTTTAAGTCTTATCCCTGTGATGATGCCTCATTTCCCTTTTTTTTCTGCTCCCGAAGCTTTGAAGATGGTGCCACCTGGGAGTTCGGGGCTGGAGGACGTTCGGTGGTTGGTTGAGGTGGATTCATATTTTTTTTCACCATCCCCTCCCTTATGATAATAGTCTGTCCTTTGAACGGATCATAAACTTCAGCCATTGCAGTTGCATTTAAGATTAATAAGAACTATGGAACACGTCTGAATTCCAAAACAGCATTTTTTCGATCAAGGCCAAGATACAAAACAGGGATTGTATCAACCTGCACCAACCCCTCATTTTCCTCCGATGTGTCAAATACCAGAACTTGTGTCATCAATAATTCTCGTTCATCCCCCCCTGGCTTACCCCCTGATTTCCCGATAATATTATAACGAGGAAGCGCCAAACAGCACAGCAATGTTTCTAATTCCATGAATTATAGGTTATTCGGTAAGGATGTATTGCAATCTTTGAGCTTATACCCGGGAACGCCGAGCTCCAGCTCGGC
>CAIPMW010000024.1 GCA_903866255.1 uncultured Chlorobiaceae bacterium
AACAAAGCGGGAGTTCTCGCTGAGGAGTCTGTGGAGGGAAGCGGTGGGAACAAGAGGAATGCGGAAGAGCAAAACACGGTCCGAACACAGAGTCGGGATGCCGTGTCCCAAGCGCAGGCCCGCATACGCGAAGCAGTTTCGCGTCAAATACTCGAGTTAGGAGCCGGATGCGGGAATTCCGCCTGTCCGGATCTGTCCGGGGGGTGAGGGGAAACCCTCGTCCCTACCGGGATACGATTCCTTATTTCCCGATCACAAATGGCCTCGAATTCGGTCGCCGGGTAGCGTGCGCCTCGATACGCGCTTCGCGCTACTCGGCGACCGGTGGCGACTGAGTGCTACCGAAGGGAATCAAGAAATCGAGCAAATCAGGCGAATCAAGGTTCAAGATGCTGCTGCTGGACGAAACCCTGTTGCCGACTGCTCCATGGTGCTCTCCACAAGGTTCAGCCCGGCAATTTGCAGAGTACGGAAGGGGGAGTGGCGCACCAGCTCATAGTCGTGGGTTCCAATTACCACGATGATGCCCTTCTGGTTGATTCGCTTCAGGTAGTCAAGAATTTCCAGTGACGTATCGGGGTCAAGGTTGCCGGTTGGTTCGTCGGCGAGGATGACGAGTGGCTCGCGCACCAGTGCACGGGCGATGGATATTCTCTGCTGCTCCCCTCCCGAGAGGCGCAGGGGCATCACTTTGGCCGCATGTTCCAGCCCAACGCTTTCGAGGGCGTGCATTACCAGATCCTTGACAAGCTTCTCCTTCGTTCCGGTCACCTTCAGCACAAACGCCAGATTATCATAGACGTTACGATCTTCAAGCAGTCGGAAATCCTGGAAGATAATGCCGAGCTTCCGTCGCAAAAGTGGGATCTGCCGTTTTTTGATGGTACGGGAGCTGTATCCGGCAATCCGTATTTCCCCTTTTTTTGGACGAACATCCATGTAGAGCGACTTGAGCAACGTCGATTTGCCCGTGCCGCTTTTGCCGACAATATAGACAAGCTCTCCCGGCTGAATGGTAAGGTTCAGATTGGTGAATATCGGTTTTTTATCAAGCTCAAGGTCAACGTCAGTAAATGAGATCATAATTTGTGTACTGTTTTTTTGATTCTGTTCTGTGCAATTGTTATGGCAACCAGTGCCGATTCACGAAAGCTTCTTGGTGAGGCTTTCCCTTTTCCTGCAATGTCAAAGCCAGTGCCGTGGTCGGGGGAGGTGCGCACAATTGGCAGGCCAAGGGTAATATTAACACCGGTGTCGAAGGCGAGCACCTTGAAGGGGAGCAGCCCCTGGTCGTGGTACATGGCGACCACGATATCGTAGTGCCGATACATCCCCGCCCCAAAAAAGCCGTCGGCAGGAAATGGACCCTCCACCCTGAGGTGTGATGAGAGGCGTTCGATACAGGGACGGATGATCTCCTGCTCTTCATTTCCCATGACACCACCATCCGAAGCATGCGGATTGAGTCCGAGTACGGCAATTCTGGGAGCAGAAAGATCGAAATCGCTTTTCAGTGATTCTGCGAGATTGGAGAGAAAGGCTTGGAGGTTCATGGTGCGAATGAGACCAGGCACCTTCTCAATCGGTTCGTGGATGGTGGCCAGGGCAACCCTGAGTTCTGAAAGTGGATCAAAAAACATCATGGTTGGCGAGGGTACCCCCAGGATTCTGCCGAGAAAACTGGTGTGGCCCGTCTCTGTGTAACCAGCCAATGCTACAGCTTCCTTATGGATTGGTGCGGTGACTAACCCGTCGCATACTCCGCTGTGGCAGAGCTGAGCGGCAGCCGCAATTGACTTCATGGCGAGCAAGCCAGCTTCGGACGATATGGTGCCAGGCCTTATGTCGTCAGGTTCCGCAATGCTCAGCACCGCCAATATACCGGCACGTACCGGAGTCATCTCCTCAGCGCTGGCCACCAGTTTGAGTTTTACCGGCAGATCCAGCGCTTTCCGATAATAATCCAATACCGCGTATGAGCCTGCAACTAAAAAAGAGTGAGTTGAGCCCCCAAACGTCAGAAAACTTTTCAGAATAATTTCCGGACCTATTCCGTGCGGGTCACCCATTGACCAGACAATACGCATCTTCAAAGTCGTTTGTAGGCGTTGGCAATTTTTTCATCTTTTTGGACACCTTTCATGGCAAGCATAAGCAGCACAGGCTCCGGCAGAAGCATGAAAAACCCTGCTTCAGGTTTGTGTGTTACAGCCGCGCCGATAGTTTCAAAATGGAGGTTCATAAAATGTGCTGCTGTAAGCCCTGCAAAAAGATCCCCGACAAAGAAAATCAGTGCAAGTGTAATTAATTTGCTCTGGATGACCCTGTTTTTAAAGAGAAAAATGGCTGTCACTGCAACGATGGCGGTCAGCGGGGAAAAAAGGCGTTCAGCGTAGCAGAGTATCGCATACCCTGCGGTAGTAATCTCTGGTACGGCAAAATCGGCGATGAGATAGATTTGGCCAGTGTTGAAGCTCCAGAAGGGGAAAAACATACTCGTCACAGCAAGCAGGCCGACGAGGAGGAGGTAGAGGTTTTGGATTCTGGCTATCATGGTTTCGTGCGATTAGGAGTCAATGAAACTTACGGGGGTAATATATATAATCAGGAGAAAAGAGTGCTGATGGAAAAATGGGTTCAGGCTTTGGCGGTCAACTATGCGACCACCAGCAGCAATAGCGCCTCTGTTGGAACGAACTGCACTGCCACCAGTGGCACACTGAATGTTGCCGCAGGTGAGACCAATAAATATTTTGAAATAAAATTACACCCTGTTTTTGGGGGGATTGTTGTATGTTTCCAGACGAATTGTCACTACCTTTCTTTGTCTATGTTGTCTGTTTAAAGAGAGCGCATCAGTTGTGAGTGATGACGTATTGTGTATCGAATAAATAGGTGGAGGTCATGAATAGAAATGTTTCTCTCTCTCTCTCTTTCTGTGCTTGACGAACTTGAGGCAGAAGCTGCCATTTTGGACAGAATCGGTTATGATGCTCTTCTGAAAAGTGATCGTTCCACGACTGAAAAAGTCGAAATTGTCTTGCATGATGGGCAAGTGACCTCTGCCGAGCACCGAAGGTTGCTTGGGCTTGAAAATTCCCCTTCTGTTCTCTGGTTTACAGGATTGTCGGGTTCAGGCAAGTCAACCTTGGCGTTTGCTCTGGAACGACGATTGATCAGTAGGGGAGTTGCCTGTTATGTTTTGGACGGGGATAATGTTCGTCATGGGTTGAATCGAGATCTTGGCTTTTCACCCCTTGATCGAAATGAGAATATCAGCCGTGTCGCTGAAGTTGCCCGACTGATGATGGATGCCGGGCTGGTTGTTATGACATCATTTATTTCGCCATTTCGTGATGACCGGGCAATGGCTGAATCCATCATCGGTACAATACGTCAGTGCGTTTATATCAAGGCGCTGGATTATCAATAGCGATTTATATCCGGGCACAAGATTGTAACACATCCATTATAATTTTCCCATGTCTTCTATTAACGAAAACGCTGTTGTTGTCGTTTTTATTTCCGGCGATCTGCCCGACCTTCAATCGCTGCTTGACGGTGTCAAAGCGGGTTCCGAAGTATATATGCTCGACGGGCGCTCCGACGAGCTCTCGCAGATGGAGAAACTTCTCGCCGGGCGTACAGGCTTTGATGCCATTCATATACTGAGCCATGGCAGCGAAGGGCAGCTTCTGCTTGGAACAACCACGCTGACCAGCGACAACCTGCACGATTACTCGGCAACCCTTACCCGGATTGGCTCTTCTCTGGCCGTCAATGGCGATCTTTTATTGTACGGCTGCGATGTGGCGGCAGGCAATACGGGCCACGGGTTCATTGGCGAGTTGTCCACGATAACCGGCGCTGATGTGGCGGCGAGCGATGATCTTACTGGTGCGGCGAGCCTGGGCGGTGACTGGGTGCTGGAGGCGCAGAGTGGGGCGGTTGAGGCTACTTCCATGATGATGAGCGCCTATTCGGAGGTTCTTGCCGTAACCTCAACCGTTACGGTAACAACCGGGCCAAGCGCTGCTCAACTGCCTTTCGCGGAGAGGAAGGTCAATGTTGGCTTTATGAACTCTTTAATCGATTTCGGCATCCAGAACGCAATAGCTTATTTCGCCGATGATTATACCCACTATGTAACACGACAGGTGTCTGTGGATAGGGATATGATCGGGATCGATCTGCTGTTGGTCTATATGCAAAACTTTGCGTTCACTTCGGCACAGACAGAGATGTTCCGCACTTTACTGACGGCTGGCGGTCGTATTTTCTTTATCGGTAACGAATACAACAAATATACCTCTTTTAGTGTTGATGATAGCATCTCTGAGGTTATCCGCGCTCTTGGGGGTAATATATCTGTTGTCCACTCCGATGTTTCTCTGGACGTTTTGCATGATAATGGGAGCGATGGTATTAAGGAGTTGAGCAACTCGCCGCTCATGTCTGGCGTGACCAGTTTTAAAACGGTATATTTTTCTCCATTATCTATCGATACGGCTATTTCAAAAGCGGTTGTGGTGGACGACTTCAGTAACGTGGTCATTGCCGATCAGGCGTTGCTGAAAGGCAGGGTGACGGTTGTGGCTGATAATAATTGGCTTGATTACCCGTACTGGAGCTCGGTGGCTGGCAACAAAACCTTTCTGCACAACCTGGCCGCCGACTCTGCCGGTATGGTCGATACTATTGCTGCCGGTGGCCAGCCTCCGCCAGTAGAGCCGATAGTCAATACCGCACCAATGCTGACCAGTTTTTCAGCAGCGGTTGACAGTGTGGCCGAGGACAATGCAGTGGAGTTGACCCTGGCTGATCTCAAGGCTAAGGCTGACGAATTCGATGATGTTTCTGTTGATGCTTTTGTCATCAAAGCCGTCACCTCCGGTACCTTGCTTTTGGGTACCTCTTCGGGATCTGCCAGTGACTGGGTTCCAGGAAGCAATGATGTCATTACCGGCACCATCAATGCTTACTGGACACCTGCGGCCAACGTCAATGGAGCACTGAATGCCTTTACGGTGGTTGCCCGTGACAATACAGGACTTGTCTCTGCAACACAGGTAGAGGTACCTGTTGCCGTAACTCCGGTCAACGACAATCCGATTTTATCGGACAGTGTTATCATTTCCTGCATCAGTGAAGATCCAGCCATCAACGGTGGCAGCACGGTTGGAGCCCTTGTTACCCCTGTTTTTTCTGATGTTGACACCGGCAACACACCTGGCGGTATTGTTATTACCGGGAATAGTGCCACTACGGAGGGTAAATGGGAATACTCTGTCGATGGTACCCATTGGTTCGATGTTGGCACTTCGGTCAGCGAGAGCGGGGGGCTTGCTCTTTCGGCGACAACCAAACTGCATTTTGCTCCAGCCCTGAACTGGAATGGTGTGCCACCAGCCCTGACTTTTCATGCGACAGACAGTGCCTTCACTGGTTATACCGCCGTTAATGGAACAGATGCTGCACTCGAAGGGAGTCGCGTGACGTTCAATGCGTCAACTGCCAGTGCCTCATCCGGCATTTCGGTTGCAACAAAAACTGTTTTGATCACTGTGAATGCCGTCAATAATGCGCCCGCGTTTACGAGTACTGCGGGAGCTCCGACGATGACCGAAACTTCAGCTTACGATAGCGCTCTGAGGGCATCAAGTGGTTCGCTGACCGGCACGCTGACTGCCGCTGATGTTGACAGCACGTTGACCGGCACCGCAGCGTTTGGTGTGCGCGGCGGTAGCGTCAGTGGCAATACTGTTACCAAAGTTGGTCTCTACGGCACCCTGACTCTCGACAGTCGCACTGGCATCTGGAGCTATGTGCCCGGCAATCTGGTGGCGATCAACGCACTTGCGGCTGGTACAACGGTGTTCGACAGGTTTGACTTCAAAGTGGTTGATTCACTCGGTGCCTTCAGCATACAGGCGCTGGATATCACCATCAACGGCGCTAACGACACTCCGCTGATTGCAGTAACCATTGCCGACCAAAGCTTCAGCGGCAGTGGCAGTTGGAGTTATCAGATTCCGGCTGGCAGTTTTACAGATGCCGAGGGTACTGGTTTGACCTACACAGTGCAGGTGGTGAATGGTGTAGGTGCGCTGGTGGGCAACGGAACGCTGGCGACCAATGCTTCATGGTTGAGCTTTGATGAAGCCAGCCGAACCTTCAGCGGTAATCCGACTGCGGTGTGGAACGATGCCTCCCTTAACCTCAAGGTGACCGTCACCGATGCTGAAGGAGCAACTGCCAGCGACACCTTTACCCTGACCCTCAGCGGCACGGCCAACCAATCGCCGGTGGTCGCCAATCCGCTGACCTGGAAGGCGTTCAATGCGCCGAGTGAAGTGACTACGGTCAGTTTTACCCAGGGCACCAGCGGCCAGACCATCACCTTTGCAGGCACCACGGTGACGTTGAACAAGACGACCCCTGCCAATGAAGTGACTGCCGCAGTACTCAGCTCATCGTTTTCAAATTGGTCTGATACTTCAGTTGATGCTGATACGGTACGATTTACGGCGAAGGCGACCGGCAACAAAACAGATGTCGTTGCGGCAAACTGGGGAGGCTCATTTTCCGGTGGTGTGACAATTGCAAAGGTGCAGGACGGTGGTGCCGGTGTTACCGGAGCTCATGAAAGCTTTGTCCTGACTCTTGCCGACAACGATGCCCAGGCACGGACGCTGATCTTTCAAGGTGTAACCCATGCGATTGCGGCATCGGCTACGGCGGATGCGATTGCAACGGCTTTAAACGGTGACGTTTTTGGCAATTGGACTGCTGCCCGGACGGTTGCGGGTCAGGTGACCTTTACCAACACTGCCGATGGTAACCAGACCAACATTACCACTGCCGATTTTACCGGCAGCTACATGCCGATGGTTGCTTCGCCCACCGTGCTTGAATCCAGTGTCAGTAACTTCCTGTTTCAGGTGGTGGCAATCGACAGCGTAGCGCGTACCTTTGTGCTGGATGGCGCAAGTATGACCATTACTGCGAATCAAACGGCAGCACAGGTGGCTGCACAGATTGCTGCCCACGGTGCATTCGGAAAATGGAATACCGCTGTCGTTGTGAACAGCACACAGGTTCGTTTCACGGATACGGATGTGACTGCGGTACCTGCCACCACCAATACGCTGATATCACAAACCTTTGATACCGCAGCGGCGTTTACCGACAATTTTACCCAGAGTAGTCCCGCGACAGGAACATTTACCTGGGGCAGCAATGCAGGGCTTGGTGCTGGTGCAGGTGTCAGCATATCTGATGGTTCAGATCAGGTTTGGACCACCAGGCAATCCTACACGGTTACCTCCAATGGAGTCTATACTGTTTCTGCTTTTTTTAAAAGTGTCCTGAATTCTGGTTATGGAGCGATCGGTTTTTCTTTAGCAAGCCAGGATTCAAATGCAGGTGGTTCTGGAGCGCCTGCGGGAACGAACATGGGGGCATATTTCCATGGTGGAGGCGGTGGGTTTCTGAACAATGGTGTTATAAGCAGCGTAAACTGGAGTACGAACCCATTATGGTCGGGCGACCCTGTTGCGCCAGGCCATTGGTACAAGTTTGTTTTTACGCTTACAGCCAAGGGTGGCGGCAGTTATGGCCTGAATTTAAAAATCTATAATGCTGCTGATAATGGAACGCTGGGTGCCATGTTCTCTGAAATTACGACGACGGTAACCAACGCAACTGTCGCTGCTGCTGAAAGTTTGCGTGTATTCTTTTCTGGAGAGGGGAGCCGAATGTCGGCAATGGATAATTTTGTTATCGACCTGCAAAATTCCACAGCGATCGGGACACAGACTGGCGGGGTTGTCAGCACTCCCGATGTGTCGGGTACCTATCTATCCATTGACGGACACCCCTCAGTGGGCAGTGTGGTTGATGGCACAGCTACAGTTGTCGGGAAATCCGAGATTTTCGATGCTACCTTTGGTGCCGGTGCTTCTGGATCGACACTGACGTTTGACGGCGCCACGGTGACCGTGCCGGCAACAACCCTGACCGCAGCCGAGGTGGCAGCCAGGGTGGCTGGCAGCTCTTATGCTGGCTATACCGGTGTCGACAATGGCAATGGTGCGGTGACCTTTACGGCAACCACCCCGGGTGACAAGACGGACCTGACATCCGGTAACTTTACCGGCACCTATACGGGTACGGCAACTCCGACGGTTAATACCCAGGGAGCTGGCTGGAGCTATACCATCCCTGCTGGCACATTCACCGATCCTGAAAATGATACGCTGACGTATAGCGCTTATACGGTTACGACTAATGGCAGCGGTGTCCAGAGAGCAACTCCGATTGGCAATGCCGGTGGGGCACTCTCTTTCGACCCTGTAACCCACATCCTTTCCGGCAACGGTACGGCACCCGGCAATACTATCATCGAAATCCGTGCGACCGATGCCGCCGGTTCTGCAGGCACAGCCTCCAGCCAGTTCCAGTTGGTCGTGTACAACGACAGCATCACTGTCGCAGTCTCTGCGGTGATGGGGGCAATCCCGAGTACGGTCAGCTTTGTCACCGGCTCGGGTGCAGGGGCTTGCACGGTGCCCGCCGGAGCATTCAACATTCAGGATACCCCAGGTACATCAATTACTTACAGCGCAACATTATCGAATGGCGGTGCGCTGCCAGGCTGGTTGAGCTTCAACACGATCACTGGCGCTTTCACAGGCAATCCACCAAACGGTGTTACCAGTATTGGTGTAAAAGTAACTGCTACTGACAGTGGTTCGCACACGGCCACCTCAGCCGCATTCACTCTTGCCATCTCCTCTCCGAATGATCCGATTGTTCTGACGACACCAGCCTCCGATCAAACCGCTTCGTCAGGTGGCAGCATCAGCTACTATTTTAACAAACCATTCACTGACCCTGATGGCAGCGTTACTGGCACGGCGACAACGGCTGGTATCACTTATACGGCAACAGCCAATGGTCATCCTCTTTCCGATTACGCTCTTGCCATCACGGCTGATCCTTCCGGACATGCTGGTCAAGTGCTGATTGATGGTAATGCTCCTGCGGGTGTACCCTCTCTTGATCTTATCGTTACTGGTACTGAAACCAATGGTGGCACGACAGCCACGACATCGTTCAAGATTGATCTGGGCGGCGGGTCGGCATCGGTTGGCGGTCAGTCTGGTACCTTTGGTGGTGCATTGGGTGCCAACAACCCTGGCACCGTTGCTTTTGGTGGTACGCCCACACAAGGGCAGGCGTTAACGGCAAATGCTCCGGTCGATGCCGATGGCTATACCGCCAGCAGCCAGACTTGCCAGTGGCAGGTCTCCTCCGACAATTCTGCCTGGCTTGATATTGCAGGGTCTCGTGGTCAGGCCAGTACTCTGACGCTGGCACAGAGCGAGTCGGGCAAGTATGTGCGCGTGCAAGCGTTCTACGTTGACAACGGTGGTGTTGCTGAAGCGCCGGTTTCAAGCGGTGTTTCTGTAGCCAATATGCCCGATGCTGGTACGGTTACGATCATGGGTTCTACAGCTCCTGGCTACGCCTTGAGTGCCACGATTAGCGACCCGGATGGTCTTGTGAACGCAGCACCAACCTACAAATGGCAGGTGTCGGATAATGGTTCTAACGGGTGGAGTGATATCATTGGTGCGACTTACAGCGCCTATACTCTTGCCAATGCTGACGGAGGCAAGTATGTTCGAGTGGTGACCGGTTACACCGACGATGGTGGCTATGCTGAAACCAACGTTACATCAGCCGCCACAACGATGATAGCATTGGGAGCTATCGCACCGGTGGCCGGCGATGATACTGCAACCGTTACCGAGAATTCAGGCACAGACAATACGACGGTGCCATCCTCTTTTGCCAGCCCGATTACCGGCAACCTGGTAGCCAACGATACTGACGGAAATAGTGGTGATTCTCAGACTGTAACTGGTTTACGCCAGGGGGAACTGGAAGGTATCGGTTTGCCAGCCATTGATAATGGTACAACACTGACACGACAGGGTCTTTATGGTACCCTTGTGGTGAACAAGGCAACTGGCACTTACACCTATACCCTTGACCAGAATTCTGCTGATGTGCAGCGGCTCAATACCGGGAGTACGCCGTTAACCGAGAGCTTTAACTACATGGTGACTGACAGTAGCTTGTTATCTGATACTGCTGTGTTAACGATCACCATTAATGGCGCCAACGATTTTGCTTTCGTTGCGAGCGGTATTGAGGCGGCGGCTACGGTGTCCGAAGACCTTGCCACAGCTTTGCCGGTAGCATTTCTTCAACTTGCAGATTGGGACAGCGCAACCATCATTCTGCGATTGACCGTTGATCATGGAACATTGCGGGCAATCACCTCCGGTGGTGTGACAATCGCTGGCAGTGACTCTGCCACAATGACACTGACTGAGAGTGATGCCGGGACGTTGTCTGCCTGGCTGCTTGAACATCCTGTACTCTATGTGACCGGGCCGAATGCCATGGGTGCAGTTGCTACACTGAGTTATGCTGTCAGTGATGGAGCCGGTTTTGTTACAGCCCCTGGCACGACGGTCATCACTGCGACGGCTGTCAATGATGCACCGATTGTTGATGCCGGGGGCGCCGCTACTGCGGGCAACGATTTTATCACCTTGTTCCGTCCGCGTGGAGCGGCGGTGACGCTCGCTCCGAACTTGACCATTTCGGATATTGACAGTACTGAACTTTCGTCGGCAACAGTCACCCTTGCTGCCGGTGCCAGGGACAATCTGTTTGGTACCCTCTCTGAAACCCTGATTCTTTCATCGGCAGGTCAGTCTGCGTTGGCAGCGGCTGGTTTGACTGCCACAGCAACACAAGATGCGACCGGAGCACTGTTGACGATTTCTGGTACGGCTTCAGCCACTCTCTATCAGGCGGTTTTACGCGAAATACTGTACAATAACGCCAACCAGAACGCCATTGCCGGCGATCGTACGGTGACCATTGCTCTCACCGACAGCAGTAATCAGGTGTCCAATGCAGCCTCTGTTGCTATCGCTTCAGCCAATTTACTGATTGCTGTTGGTCAGCGCATATTTATTGACGGTGTTGACAGTGGAGAGACGGTAGCAACTGTGCTGGACACTCAGCATTTTGTGGCCAGCGGTCCGCTGACAAGCTTGTCAAATGGCAGTGGACTCAGTTTCTATGATGCAGCTCATCAGCCGGTTGGGACAGCAACAACAACCGCCATCCAGGCAGGCCCGCTTGTGGCAACCGTCACCATGCAGGTGCCGTGGACGCCGGTTGTAGACATGAACGGTAACTCTGTTGCCGGGCGCGACTGGGCTGTCACCTGGAAAGAGGGTGCCTTGCCCATTGCCCTTGCCACAAATGATGCCAGTCTTACCGCCCAGGGCGGGATGATCCGCTCAATCACGGCGACGCTGACCGGAATGGTGGATATGGACAATCAGGGAACACCTGCATCGCAGGAGTCTCTGTTAATTTCGTCAGCATTGCAAACTACTTTGGCCAGCAAGGGTATAAGTACAGTATTCAGTGAGAGCAGCCACACGATTACCTTTACGGCGGCCGGTGCAGGTGCTGATGCCTCCAACTTCCAGATTGCCCTGCGTGGTGTTCAGTACAGCAACAGTTCACAAAACCCGGTCACAAGCGATCGTTTGTTAACAGTGACCACCCTTGGTGTTGACGGTAATACAGGTGTGAGCGCTGCGACTGCTATATCGGTAGTGGCCATTAATGATGCTCCTGAAGGAATTGACTCTGCCGTGCTTACGACGGAAGACAGTAGCCTCTATACCTTTACAGTCTCTGATTTTGGCTTCAGTGATCCGCTGGATGCCAGTGACGGTTCGGCGAATACGTTGATGGCCGTTACAATTACGGCTCTGCCAGGAATCGGTACCCTTCAATTCAAGGGCGTAGCGGTAACTGCAGGCCAGACAATAGCGGTGGCAGATATAGCGGGCAACAAGCTTGCCTATGTCCCGGCAGGGGATAGCAGTGGTATTCCCACAACGACGTTTACCTTCCAGGTACAGGATAATGGTGGTACGGTCAATAGCGGTGTCGATCTGGATCCGACACCTGCCACCATGACCATCAACATCACGCCAGTGAACGATGCGCCAGTGCTGACTGGTTTGACCAGCTCGGCGACAACAATTGACGAGAATGCGACCACAAACAGTGGCCAGGCGGTCTCCACTCTGCTTGGAACGCACTCTGACGTTGACAGTGGGGCACATGGGGCCAATAACGGGACGCTGACTGGTATGGCTGTCTATTCCGCAAGCAATGGAGGGCAGATCGGTGGCCATTGGGAATTCAGTATCAATGGCGGTTCAAACTGGGCTCGCATTGCGTCAGCCACTGACTTCGCTTTATTGCTTCGCAGCACAGATCTGATTCGTTTTGTCCCTGATACCATTGGCGGCACAACTTCCGGGAGTTTGACACTGCCAACCCTTGACTACTATCTGTGGGATCAGGCCACAGGCACCGCTGGCGATGAGGTCAGTTCGATTGAGAGCGCACGTGGTGGTATTACCTCACTCTCAACCGCCAGTGGCACAGTCAGTATCGTTGTTACTGATGTTAATGACGCGCCAACAGTTGCTATTACCGGAAAAACAATATTTAATCCACGCGGTTTTGCTGCAGCGCTTTTTGCTGATGCTTCAGCGAGCAATAGCTCGTTGGTGCTTAATGATGTTGATAATGGCGACTATTTGGTTTCTGCCACATTGGTGATGGATCTGAATGCCACACTCGACAACGACTTTGGCACTACTAACGAGACACTCTCGACCACACTTGCAGGTGGAGTCTACCATGGCACCATGGGCGATATAACATTCACCGGTAATGGCAGTGGTGCGGGATTGTTGATCAATGCTACCAGCCTGACCTTGACTGGCCATGGTACAGCAGCCGACTACAAGGCAGCATTGCAGACGGTGCAATACAATAACACCAACCCCAATGCTTATGCCGGCCTCCGGCCGATAACGCTGACGGTGCATGATGCAGCTTTAATCACTTCCGGTGCCGGAGCGACCGATTCCATTGCCGCAACAGTAAAGGTCAGTGTTGACTGGGCCCCCGTGGCCGATTTGAACGACGGTGTGGTGGAGGTTGCAGGTCGGGATTACACGGTTTCATACACCGAAAATACTTCTGGTGCAGCGATTGCCGCCTCTGCTGCCTCTTTGACCGACGAGGATGGTAATATTAAAAGCGTGATGGTGACGCTGACCAATCCACAGGATGAAACTGGTGGTGTGATTGAGAAGCTGTTCATTACAGACTTGCAAATTACAGCCTTGAACTCTATTGGTCTTGCTGTGTCAGGTAATAACTCGCATGCCATTACGCTTGGACTCGCTTCTGGAGTTTCTGACACAGGCCTTGACGGTACCTATTTCCAATTGGGATTGCGTATGATTCAGTATACGAATACATCGCAGAACCCTAATCTGACTCCTCGTCTGGTCACGGTGAGTTCCGTCGACATGCAAGACCATGCGGGTGTTGGAGCTACAACAACAATCACTCCGGTCCGTGTCAATGATGCGCCAACCGGAGTAGTTACCATTGCTAATTCCGATCGTGCGTTGAATCTCTTGCAGCAGGGTGACCAACTCAGCGTCACCAACACCCTCGGTGACCCGGACGGTATGACACCCTCGACAGTAACATACCAGTGGAAACGGGCTGGCTCTGCAGTTTCGGGCTCCACCGCATCAACCTATATGCTGACTCAGGATGATGTAGGGAACGTGATGACTGTTGAGGCAACCTACACCGATGATGGCGGTACAACCGAGCAGGTGACAAGTGCATCGACCATTGCTGTCATCAATGTGAATGATCGACCGGTTGCCATGGCGGATGCCAATGCCACAACTGAAAACGTCAACCTGACGATTGATGCCAGTAATGGTGTTCTTGCAAATGACACTGATCTGGACCCTCTTGACACGCATACAGTCAGCACGGTTGCTGGCCAGACGAGTAACGTGGCCGTGGCCGTGAATGGTAACAATGGGGGGGCATTCACTCTTGCGGCTGATGGCTCCTGGACATTCAATCCCGGAACTGCATTTGATTACCTGGCGGCGGGCGAAGTGCAGACCACAAGTGTTTTGTATACCAATAAGGATAATAGTGGAATCATTGCAACGGATACCTCATTAAGTGTTACCCTTATGGTTACTGTTACGGGTGTCAACGACCAACCGACCATCACGGTGGTTGATGGTACCGGCGCTGTAACGGAAGATATCACTGTGGCCGACAACCCGAACACGGTAGTCGTTGAAACAACGGGAGCCTGGCTTGTCGACAGCGGCAGCGTGACGTTTGCCGAAGTGGATGACACGGATATTCTGAGTTCAGTGGTCGCGCTCTATGGTACGCCGGTCGCGAGCACGGGCGCGACGGTATCAGGTGCGTTGGCCACAGCACTGACCGAAGCCGGTACGCTGAAGATCAGCCAGACAGGCACCAACGACGGCACCATTGCCTGGAGCTTTGCGCTGGACAACAGTCTGGTGCAGTACCTTGCCAAAGACGAGACGGTCACGGCGACCTGGCGCATAACGCTGACGGATGATTCCGGTGCGGCCAATGCGAGTCGGACGCAGGATGTAACGGTAACCATCACGGGCACCAACGACCAACCTGCCATCACGGTGGTTGATGGTATCGTGCATTCGGTTTCCCGAGTAGCACTAGAGGTTCACAACAAGGTCTACAAGGAGAAAGTTATAATGGAACGGGAACTCAGTCAAGGTCATCAAATGTTATTG